>JBFXDK010000034.1:0-5730 GCA_050181195.1 Acetobacteraceae bacterium
GAGGCCATGACCGAGATCGCCACACCGCCCATCATCGCAGAAATACCGCAACTTCCACCCCAGGCCGCCTGATCATGGCCACCTCGGAGCGCAGGAGATTTTCCACCACGTTGACGGACGTGATCCTCCCTCGACCAGGTGCGGTCGGGGACGAGATGGTTCCAAACGATGCCATTGCGCGATCGGTCCTGCCCGATGCGGACCAGGGCCGGACTGCTGGATCAAATCGACCTTCGGTAACCATGGGCATCCATCCAATCCGCCAGGCGCTCCTCGATTTCCCGTGCCTGTTCGCGCGTCAGCTCACGGCGCCATCGGCCGATTTCCCCTGTGCGATTCGCGTGATGCGAATGCCAGTGCGTGATCGGGTCGATCAGGTGACCTGGCTCAGGGCAATTAAGGGCCGGGAGGGTGGGCAAGCGCGCGATGAATGCCTCGATCGCAGGGCGGCGCGTTTCGGAAAAGACGGCGCTCCTCTCGTCGGCAGAGAGGGTGGCATTCAACCTCTGAGCGAAGCGATCGAGCGTTTCCGGATGATCGATAAAACCATCCTCGTATCTCAACGCGACGGTGTCCTGGTTCGCCATGACCGCGGCACTGAAGCCTGCACTCCGCGCCGTCGCGTTCAGCGCCCGTCTGAACGGCCATCGATGATAGGTGACAAGCGACGCGACGCTGTCACGTGGGTCGCGGATCGTGACCCAGATCACCCGGGAATGGCGTTCGAGAAAAGCTGCTGTTTCCTCATCCGTGTGATGGCTCTTGAGCAAGGCCAGCAGGTTCGGATCATCCAATGCGGGGATCTGCTCCGCCCTGCCTAAGAACGGGGATACTATCCGGGTCGTGGGGTCGACCAGAATGGCTACCTGTCGCAGCGCATTCAGCAACCAGGTGGAGCCGCTGCTGAACGTCCCGACACACCAATGGACTCTCGCGCGAACGACCTGGTTCACGCCGCCGGTCACGAGGGCCGCCGGTCCGTCAGTTCTTTGCTGCATCAACCGCTCCATTGCCCCAGGTGACGCGGAACCTTGGGCCGGCACGGGCGAAGTCCCCAGGAACGCCCCCCGATCGCCGACATCGTGGTTGGGACCTTCGTTCACTTACGGCGCCCGCGAGGACTACGCCACCACGCCCAGCCGCCGCAGCACAGGCACGCGCCGCTCCATGATGTTATACAATGCATCGACAACGATCCGTCGCGCCTCCCCCGGGTCCGTGACAGCCTGGCCGTCGCGCTGCACCGCCCGTCCGCTGCGCGCAAGCGCCGTCTGCACCGCTTCGGCCATGCTCGCCGCATCGCCGGACCGGCCCGCGAGGATCTCGCCGATTGCCAGCGTTTCCAGCAGATCGACATTCATCGCCGAACCGGTGGCCGGCAGGCACAGGCGCGGCATGTCGCCGCCGCTGCCGTTCAGCTCGGCGATCGCAAGGTTCAGCCGCGTCGCCCCGTCACGCGCAGCCTGGGACTCGCCGCCGGGCATCATCGGGTGGGCGTATCCGCCGGCGACCAGCAGCGTGACCGCCTGCAGCAATTCCAGCAGCGGCCGCCCAGCGAAGGGCGGCACGGAATGGGCATGTCCGACGCGCAGCGGCCCAGCCTCCAGCATGGCCAGAAGCGGGCGGTACAGCTCCGGCCGCCCGGTCAGCGAGCCCATGGGCGTCCCGATCGTCACCTGGTCCCCGGCGGTCATGCCGGTCCATGCAAGCGACAGGTCGTTCAGCATCGCCTGGTGTTCCGCGATCGGGATCGGCGCCAGCCCGCGCCGGTAGATGTCGCGGCGAAAGCCCTGGCCGGCACCGAAATCTCGCAGCGTTTCGCGCAGGCGCAGGTCGCGCGCTTCCGCCAGCATCGGCGCCATGTTCGGCGGCACCGCCACCGCGTCGATGTTCTCCGAAAGGGTCGCACTGCCGACATAGCTGCACTTCACGTCCGCCATCGCGTCAGCGACGTCGGCGAACATCAGCGGATGCCAGTCCCTGTTCAGGAACTCATGCGCGATATAGCGCGCGTCCTGCTGGCGCACGTCCCGCAGGCGACTCTCGATCCCGGGATAGGCGTTGAAGAATAACGATCCCGCCGCCTTCATTTTGTCGAGGAAATCAAGCGTCGCGGGAACCGAGAGATCGGTGCGCTCGGGGCTGGCCTCGGTCAGCATGCGCATCAGGGCGCGCAGCGGCACCATGCCGGCCCAGCCGGTGGTGACATTGTAGCTGATATAGGCGATCCCGCCGGGACGCAGCCTCTGCCCGATCACGGATATCAGCGCCTTCTGGTTCTCCGGCGAAATCCAGCTCAGCACCCCGTGCGAGACCATGAAGTCGAACTCCGGCAACGCGGATTTCGCCATGGTCGCGAGCTGCGCGAAGGATGCTTCCTCGAAATGCGCATTGGTCAGGCCGGCGCGCACCGCCAGGTTGCGCGCGCTTTCGACATGCGCCGGATTGAAATCAAATCCCCAGACCTCGGCGTGCGGACAGGTGGCAGCAACGGTAAGCGCGGTGAAGCCATGGGCGCAGCCCAGATCGGCATAGCGGAACGGTCGGGTCAGGTCGGGCGGCCGGTGCCCCAGCAGCATGCTTGCCGTCGCCAGCCAGACCGGTGTCGTCTCCCGGTAGAAGTTGCTCGTGTAAACCACATCGGTGACGTAACCGTCGTCCCAGTTCGCCATGACGTTGATTTCCCCGCCGTTCCATTCCGGAGTGCAGCCAGTAACAGTCCGCCGGATCAATTGCCAGCGAGAAACTCCTCCAGGCAGGCGTTCAGCTCCGCGCCCAGAACGACGGCATAGGCGGACACATAGAACCACATCATCACGCCGACGACCGCGCCGATCGAACCGTAGGTGGCACCGAATCCGGTCATGTTCGACACATACAGCGACAGGAGTTCCGAGGCGATCAGCCAGAGTGCCGTGGCCGTCAGCGTCCCCGTCATGATGCTGGTCCGTGGCGGTGGTGTCCGCGCCGGGCCGAACCGGTAGAGCAGCCCGATGGCAACCGCGAAGAAGATCACGAGCAGCAGCAGGCTCGTGAAGTGGGCGAGGCCAGCCCCCTGACCGCTCAGGCCCAGCAGCGCGATGGCAGGGCGAAGGCCCAGCAGTACGGCGATGGTCAGCACCGCGCACACGACCGCGACCAGCGTCATCGCGAGCCCCACAAGCTGGAAGTGCAGGAAGGTGCGCTGTTCGGTGACGTCATAGGCGACGTTCACCGCCGACAGCAGGGATTTGCTGCCTGTGGCGGCACTCCAGAACGTCACGACGAAGCTGACGATCAGGCTGATGCTGAGCTGCGCATGCGGCTGGCTGATCAACTCGTGTACCCTGTCCTCGATCAGCGCGTAGGCCGGTGGCGGCAGCAGGCTGGACAGCAGGTGCAGTTGCGGCTCGACGCTCACCGGGTCGAAGACCAGGCCGTAGACCGAGAGCAGCATGCTCATGGCCGGGAACAGCGCGAGTGTGCCGTAGAACGCGCAGCCCGCCGCCGCCAGCGACGCGCGATCGGTCATGCTGTCCTGCAGCGTCCGCAGGAGGATCCGTCTCAGGTCCAGCCAGCCGATGATGCGCCGCCTCCGGCGCTGATGCGGCAGTCCCTGGGCGGCACGAGGCTCCTGATCCAAGTGGCAATCTCCTTCCGAGCACCCTACCCGGTCATGTGGGGATTTTTCGGAGCATGGCGTTGATTCCCTATTGCATGGGGGGGTGGGGGGTCTTATGTCGCGCCCCACGCAGCAACGCACGTGCCTCTGGCCCACCGTGGTTACGCAACGACGTCAAGCGTTCTGGCAATCGTTTGGTCGCTGGTTCGTTCGACCGTTTCGTCAACTCCGCCCATCGCCTTGAACAGGTGGGCGTCAACAGGGGGAAGGCATGGTGCGATGACACCCAAGATCGCCCGTTTCCTTGCTGAGCAACAGCCGGCTACGCCGTGCCTGGTGTTGGATGTCGACCGCGTGGAGGAAAATTTCCGCGCGCTGCAGCAGACCCTGCCGCTGGCGCGGATCTACTACGCGGTGAAGGCCAACCCGGCCGCCCCGGTGCTGGAGCGCCTGGTGCGCCTCTCCAGTTCCTTCGACGCCGCAAGCTACGAGGAAATTGCCGCCTGCCTGCGCGCCGGCGCACGCCCCGAGGCGATCAGCTTCGGCAACACGATCAAGAAGGCGTCCGCGATCGCGCGGGCCCATGCCGATGGCGTGACGCTGTTCGCCTTCGATTCCGCCGAGGAGCTCGAGAAGCTGGCGCGACACGCGCCGGGTGCGCGGGTCTACTGCCGCATTCTGGTCGAGAATGAGGGGGCCGACTGGCCGCTGTCGCGCAAGTTCGGAACCACGGTGCGCAATGCCCGCGCCCTGATGCTGCGGGCCGGGGAATTGGGCCTCGATCCTTATGGCCTGTCCTTCCATGTCGGCAGCCAGCAGACCACGACGCGCGCCTATGAGGTCGCGATCAGCAAGGTGGCGATGCTGTTCACCGACCTGTCTGAAGCCGGGGTGAACCTGCGCATGCTGAACCTGGGTGGCGGCTTTCCCACCCGCTATCGCGAGGACGTGCCCGAGATCGACCAGTTCGGCAACGCGATCATGAACGCGATGACGCAGCATTTCGGCAATGCCCTGCCCGAGATGGTGGTTGAGCCGGGCCGCTTCATCGTCGGTGACGCCGGACTCGTCTCAGCCGAGGTCGTGCTGGTAAGCCGCCGCGATCCGGACAGTGCGGTCCGCTGGGTCTATCTGGACATCGGCCGGTTCGGTGGGTTGGCCGAAACCGAGGGTGAGGCCATCAAGTACCGCATTGCCACGCCACATGATGACACGGCCATGGGGCCGGTCGCGATTGCCGGCCCGACCTGCGATGGGGCCGACATCATGTACGAGAAGACGAACTATCGCCTGCCGCTCGCGCTGCGATCGGGCGATCGGGTCACGTTGCTGTCGACCGGGGCCTATGTGACGACCTATGCCAGCCAGGGTTTCAACGGGTTTGCCCCGCTGGGTGAGCATTATCTCTGATCGCCTGGTTCGCTGACCGTCGCCCGGTTCATACCGGGGCGGGCCTGGGCCTGCCCTGCTTCATTGGCATCGTCCCGATCCGGAGGCTTTCGTTCGCCCAGCGCGCCGGCGGCAGCTGGTCGCGACGGGCTTCACCGGCCGGAACGCCCCCGGATGACAATTTCTTGAGGCCGCCGATCTGCTGTTGACCTGTATTCCCGGATATCCGAATTGGTTGCGCTATCGGGGCGCACTCTCTGACGCTGCATAGGCCAGCGGCGATCCCGGCAAATAGCAGCCGGATGCGGTGATGCTGCCAGTAGCGCTCTCGCCATGAGGATACTCGCAAATCCGAAACAGTATCCCGCCGAAATTCAACTGACGGTTGTTTGCTGTCGAAAAATTTTCGCCAGTTTGTGTAGATGGCTACGATCTGCATCGACCTCTCCTTGACTCCTGGGCAGGCGCTGCGTAGAACGCCCGCCTTCCGGAACCGCCCTGCGGCCCGGCCTTCAACCTCATCGTGGCGAACCAAAACAGATCATGGCGAACACCGCATCCGCTCGTAAGCGCATCCGTCAGACCCAGACGCGTACCGCCCGCAATCAAACGCGGAAGTCGCGCATGCGGACCTTTGTCAAGAAGGTGGAAACGGCGATCGCGAGCGGCGACAAGGCCCTGGCGACGGAAGCTCTGCGCCAGGCGCAGCCGGAGCTGCAGCGGGCAGCCGGCAAGGGTGT
>JBFXDK010000034.1:5830-31957 GCA_050181195.1 Acetobacteraceae bacterium
GGGATTTCGCCGCCGCACGCCGTGGACGCAGGGAGTATTCAATGGACGCAGCCACCGGGCGGGAGATCGTGGATGTGTCGCAACTCGCCCATCAATGGGCGCGCATCCGCGATCGGCTGCAGCATGAAGTCGGAGAGGTCGAGTTCCGGACCTGGCTCCGCCAGATGGTTCTGACCGGCCTCGACGGCGACGAGATCACCATCAGCCTGCCAACCCGCTTCCTGCGCGACTGGGTCCGTAGCCGCTATGGTGATCGCCTGAATACGCTGTGGCAGGCGGAGAACGGCTTCGTCCGACGCGTGGAACTCCGGGTCGGAAGCGATGAAGCCGGCATCAATCCGCTGGTGGACGTTGATGGCACGCAGGCTCCGGACCCCGGGATGGCCCGGTCCCATCCGATCGAAGACCGCACCGAACCGCGGCCTGACTTCGCCGCCGCGCTCGATCCCCGGTACACGTTCGATTCGTTCGTCGTGGGCAAGCCAAATGAATTCGCCCACGCCTGCGCACGCCGCGTGGCGGAACAGCCGTCGAGTCCAGGCTTCAACCCTCTGTTCCTGTATGGCGGCGTCGGTCTGGGCAAGACCCACCTGATGCACGCCATCGCCTGGGAACTGACGGAAGGCGCCATGAAGGCCGGCCGGCGGCCCGTCTCGGTTACCTACATGTCGGCCGAGAAGTTCATGTATCGCTTCATCACGGCGATCCGCAGCCAGTCGACATTCGAGTTCAAGGATCAGTTGCGCAACGTCGATGTCCTGATGGTCGACGACCTGCAGTTCCTGATCGGCAAGGACAATACGCAAGAGGAATTCTTCCATACCTTTAATTATCTGGTCGATGCCGGCAAGCAGATCGTCGTGTCGGCCGACAAGTCCCCGTCCGACCTGAATGGCCTCGAGGATCGGCTCAGAACCCGTCTTGGCTGCGGCATGGTCGCCGACCTGCACGCCACAACGTTCGAGCTGCGCCTTTCAATCCTGGAAACCAAGGCCGCCCGCGCCGGCGTGCCGGTCCCGGCCAAGGTGATCGAATTCCTCGCCCACCGCATCACCACCAACGTGCGCGAACTCGAAGGCGGCCTGAACCGCCTTATCGCTCATGCCAATCTGTTCGGCCGGCCCATCACCCTGGAATCCACCCAGGAAGTGCTGCACGACATCCTGAAGGCGCATGAACGCCGGGTCACGATCGAGGAAATCCAACGCAAGGTCGCGGAACATTACAGCATCCGCCTCACCGACATGTCCTCAGCCCGCCGCTCCCGCGCCGTGGCCCGCCCGCGCCAGGTCGCGATGTATCTGGCGAAGCAGCTGACCACCCGCAGCCTGCCGGAAATCGGCCGGAAATTCGGCAATCGCGACCACACGACCGTGATGCACGCGGTCTCCCGCGTTGGCGAACTGATGGAACGCGACGGCTCCTTCGCCGAGGACGTCGAGATCCTGCGCCGCATGCTGGAAGGCTGATCCGGCCCCCCGCCCCCCCGGCGCGCAACGCGACGCGCTCAGGCGGGTCTCTGCCGGGAACAGCGCCTCAGGTGGTCACCGCCGCGAACAGCGAACGGCGCGAGGCCAGGAATTCCTCGACCGCGGCCGCCAGCTTGTCGCACTCGGCATCGCCGATCGGCAGGCACAGTGTCATCATCCCACGGCGCGCCAGCCAGATCCCCTGCGCCAGCATGTCGAAGAAGAACAGCTCCTTCAGCTTCTGGTCGCCCTTCGCGGCATCCGCGGGGGAACGCACGGGCCCGCGCATCGCGTGCACCGCCAGCATCGAGCCGATGCCGGTGAACTGCAGCGGGGCATCCGCCTTCCGGCACAGCGCATTCAGGCGCTCGCGCAGCGCATCGCCGCGCGCGTTCAGGGCCATCGCGGCGTCCGGAGTATACACCTCGGTAATTCCGGCAAGGCCGGCGTTCATCGTCAACACGTTGTTGTTGAACGTCCCGGCATGCGGCAACGCGTCCGCCCGCCGGGGATCGAACAGGTCCATGATGTCGCCGCGCCCGCCGAACGCGCCGAATGACATGCCGCCGCCGATATATTTCCCGAACGTCGTCAGGTCCGGCTTGATGCCGCGGACAGCCTGCAACCCGCCGGGCGACAGGCGCGATGTCATCACCTCATCGAAGATCAGCAGCGCGCCGATGCGTGCGGTTTCCGCCCGCAGCATCGCCAGGAACGCGGGTTCGGCGATGATGCACCCGCCGCTGCCCATCATCGGCTCCAGGATCACCACGGCCAGGTCGGCCGCATGGCGCTCGATCAGCGCCTTGGTAGCCTCGATGTCATTGTAGGGCGCCAGGACGTACTCGAACGGCGCGTTGATCGGCGATCCGCCGCCGGCGAAGCCGAAAACGGCCCCGTGATAGCCGCCATCCATCACCATGACCTTCGACCGACGGGTGAAGATGCAGCCAAGGGAAATGGCCAGCAGGTTGGCTTCGGTGCCGGAATTGGTGAAGCGCACGCGCTCCAGCCCGAACCGGTCGCAGACCGCGCGGGCGAAGCGCGCTTCGGTCATGTTGGAGGCGCCGAAATTGATGCCGCCATCCAGCGCCCGGTCGACCGCGGCGCGGATCACCGGGTGGGAGTGGCCATAGATCCCGGCGGTGTACTCCCCCAGGAAATCGACGAACTCATGCCCGTCCATGTCCCACAGGCGGCAGCCCTCGGCCTTTGCCATCGCCAGCGGGAACGGCGCGTAGTGCAGCACCGTCCTGGTGTTGCCGCCGGGCATGACCGCCGTCGCCTCGACATAGCGCGCCAGGCTCCTCGGGTTGCGCGCGACGTAGGCTTCCTTCGCCTCGTTCAGCGCCGCGTCGATATCGGCGTTGCGCAGTTCCGTCTCGCTCATGCTGGCATCCCCTGCGTGGCCCGGGGAAGTTTGCCCGTGGAACATGCAATCGCGCAACCGCCGTTGCCGACCCGCCGGGTCCCCTTTAGACACGGCATGACGATTCTCCAGCAGAGGCGTGGGCCCGCATGGACCTGAAGGACCATATCCGCGGCATTCCGGATTTTCCCAAGCCCGGAATCCTGTTCTACGACATCTCCACCCTGCTCCGTCATGCGGATGCCTGGCAGGTGGCGATGGGGCGCATGGCGCGCGCGGTCCTGCCGCACCAGCCGGACCTGCTGGCAGGGATCGAAAGCCGCGGCTTCCTGATTGCGGCGCCGCTCGCGCTGAAACTCGGCTGCGGGTTCGTGATGCTGCGCAAGCGCGGCAAGCTGCCGGGAGAGACGATCGGCCTCAGCTACGCGCTGGAATACGGTGAGGACCGGATCGAGATCCAGGCCGACGCGATCACACCCGGGCAGCGCGTGGTGGTGGTCGACGACCTGCTGGCCACCGGCGGGACCATGGCCGCCGGGATCAGCCTGCTGCGCCAGGTCGGGGCAATCGTACCCGCCGCGGCAACCCTGATCGAACTGGCCTTCCTGGGCGGACGCGCAAAGCTCGATGTCCCCTGCACCTCGCTGGTGTCCTACGATTCCTGACGGCCCGCCGCGGCGATCCGCCTGTCCTTGACGGCCGCGCCCCGGCGTGGCGTCGCGGAAGCAGGGGACCGTCAAGCGCGCACGGACGCACCGGCCGCCCGATGCGGCGCCGCTTCGGACCCTCGCGGACCAGGCCGCGGATCAGCGCTCAGGGCTGCACGGTCACACGCACCGGGATGTCCTGCGGAATCGCCGCGTGCAAGCGGGCGCGGAAGAAGTCCGGGCCGATGAATCCCGGCTCGGGCCGGTATGCCAGCCACAATTCACCACCGACGGCGCCCAGCACCACCTGCCCGTGCGCCGGCGGCTGCGTCAGCGTCATCGGGAAGGTCCGCACCCGGTAGGCATAGACATATTCATGCCGGATCGTGCACCAGCCGCCGTCGTTCCGCATCGCGATGCTCCCGTCCGCGGGGATGTAGTTGAAGAACGGGCGGGGATCATCGGCATAGGAGTAATACCCGAAATAGGGCAGGCGCGGGTCGCACACCGCGGCCGGACGCAGCGTCGTCAGCGCCTGGGCGCCGTAGTCGGGGATCGGATTGCACCCGGCGGCCAGCGGAACCGCCAAGGCGAGGGGAATTAGGAAGCGGCACATCGTTCCTCCGTACGCAGCGTGGCCTTCTGGCATGAGACGCGCAATCTTCGTCTTGCTTCCATGCGCCGCGGGACGCATGCTCGCGGCATGGCAGCGGCGCCCGGTTCCTTGCTCTTTCATTGCGGTCCCGACGGTCCGCCGCCGCCGCACCGCCCGATCATCGGCCAGACCTTCCGCTGCAAGCCGGCATTTCGGTGCCTGCCACCAGGCATCTCGGCCTGATGCCCTGGTTGCTGCGGCGCATCGGAACCGCGGTGGTGCTGATCTGGGTGGTCGCGAGCATCGTCTTCCTGGCGATCCGCCTGGTGCCAGGCGATCCGGCGGAACTGCTGCTGTCGCAGGGTGGCGTCGCACCCGATCCGGCAACGGTCGCGGAACTGCGGGACCAGTTGGGCCTCGATCGGCCGCTCCTGGAGCAATATGTTGAGAATTTCCGTGCCCTGCTGTCGGGCGACCTCGGCCAGTCGCTGCAGGACGGCGCGCCGATCGCGCAGGAAATCGGCCGCCGCCTGCCCCGCACCCTGGAACTGATCGCCGCGGCATCGCTGTTCGCCGTCCTGATCGGCATCCCCGGCGGGCTGGTCGCGGCCCACCGCCGCGGAAGCTGGCTCGACCGCTGGGCGCTGCTGAAGTCCGCCTTCGCCCTCGCCATCCCCGTGTTCGTGATCGGCACGGTGCTGGTGCTGGTCTTCGCGCAATGGCTGCGCTGGGTGCCGGCCGGCGGATATGTCCCCCTCGCCCGCGATCCCGCGCGGCATCTCACGCTTCTGGCCATGCCGGCGCTGACGATCGGCCTCGGCCTGGCCGCGACGGTGTTCCGCATGACGCGTGCCTCGGTGCTGGACGTGACCCAGCGTGACTTCATCCGCACCGCGCGGGCGAAAGGTGTCGGGCCGCACCGCATCCTGATCCGCCATGTGCTGCGCAACGCGCTGATGCCGGTGGTGACCGTGCTCGCCCTGCATATGGGCACGCTGCTGGGCGGCACGGTGCTGGTGGAATACGTGTTCAACTATCCCGGCCTGTCCGGATTGCTGGTCGAGGCGGTGAATGCGCGCGACTACCCGGCCGTCGAGGGCGTGGTCCTGGTGATCTCCGTCCTGTTCGTGCTGCTGAACCTGTTGGTCGACCTGCTCTACGCGGCACTCGATCCTCGCGTGCGCCACGCATGAGGCGCGTGCGGCCGGCCCCCGTCGCGGCCGTTGCCGTGATCGCCCTCGTGGCCCTGCTGGTGCCGCTGCTGCCGCTGCCCGATCCGGTCAGGATCGATGTCGCCCACCAGCTTGCGCCGCCGTCCTCCGCGCACTGGCTGGGACAGGACGAGTATGGACGCGATGTCCTGACACGGCTGCTCTGGGGCGCCCGCACCTCGCTCGTCGTCGCCGGCGCCTCGGCCGGGCTCGCCTGCCTGTTCGGCACGATCCTGGGCCTGCTGGGCGGCTATCTGCGCGGCATCCCGGAATTCCTGGCGGTTCGCAGCATGGACGTGGTGCTCTGCTTCCCCCCGCTGCTGCTCGCCCTCCTGGTCGTCACCCTGCTCGGCCCGGGTGCAACGACCCTGGTTCCGGTGCTGGCCGTGCTGTACCTGCCGGGGTTCGTGCGCGTGGTCTATGCCGGCGTGCTGTCGGTGCGCTCGCAGGACTACGTGGAAGCGGTGCGCGCCCTTGGCGCCGGCCCGGTGCGGATCATGCTGCGCACCATCCTGCCGAATGTCGCGGGACCGGTGCTGGTGCAGTTCAGCCTCGCCGCCGCCTCGGCCGTGGTGCTGGAATCCGGCCTGTCGTTCCTGGGCCTCGGCGTCGTGCCGCCGACGCCGTCCTGGGGGCTGATGATCGGTGCCGCCCGGGCCACGATGCACCAGGCACCCCTGCTTCTGTTATGGCCTTGTGCCGCGCTGTCGCTGACGATTCTGGCGATGAACGCGCTTTGCGACGCGCTGCGCGACGCGATCGACCCGCACACGATCCCCCGTTCCACATCCGGCCGGTTCGTCCAGCGCCTGCTTCCGGGTTTGCTCCCTGCCCGGGGACCGGTGCTGGAGGTCCGCCAACTGACGGTGGCGATCGATACGCCGCACGGCGTGATCCATCCCGTGCGCGACGTGTCGCTGACCGTGGCCGCCGGCGAGACGCTGGCGATCGTCGGGGAAAGCGGCTCCGGCAAGTCGCTGACGGGACTTGCCGTGATGGGCCTGCTGCCGCCGGCCGCCCGCATCGAGCAGGGCGCGGTCTGGCTCGACGGGAAGGATCTGACGCGACTCGAGGAGCCGGCGTTGCGGGCCCTGCGCGGCAAGGCGATGGCGATGATCTTCCAGGACCCGCTGTCCAGCCTGAACCCGGTGCACCGCGTCGGCGCGCAGATCGCCGAGGCGCTGACCGCGCATGCCGCGATGCCGGCCCGCGCCGCCTGGGACCGCTCGGTCGCGCTGCTGCGGCGCGTCGGCATCCCGGATCCCGAACGCCGAGCGCGCGCCTTCCCTTATGAGATGTCCGGCGGCATGCGGCAGCGCGCGATGGTCGCGATGGCGATCGCCAATGATCCGCGCCTGCTGATCGCCGATGAGCCGACCACCGCGCTGGATGTGACGATCCAGGCGCAGGTGCTCGATCTTCTGGCCGACCTGCGCCGCGAAGGCGGGATGGCGCTGGTGTTCATCACCCATTCCCTGCCGGTCGTGGCCGAGATCGCCGACCGCGTCGCGGTGATGTATGCCGGGGAGATCGTGGAAACCGGCGCGGCGGCCGAGGTGTTCGCCCGCCCGATGCACCCTTATACCGCCGCGCTGCTGCGCAGTGCCCCGCCCGAGGACGGATCGATGCCCGAGGGCATCGGCGGCGTCGTCCCCCTGCCCCACGCGCTGCCACCGGGCTGCGCCTTTGCTCCGCGTTGCGGCCTGCGGGCCGGGTTCTGTGAAGCGACGCCGCCGCCGCTGGCCGAGGTGGGGCCGGGGCGGGAAACACGCTGCCTGCGCTGGCGGGAGATGGCATGACCACGCTGCTGACCGCCGACACCATCACAAAGCGCTTCGCTGCCCGCGGCATGTTCCGTCGCGGCCGGCCGGTGCAGGCGGTGACCGAGGTGTCCCTGTCTGTCGCGCGCGGCGAGACGCTGGGTTTGGTGGGCGAAAGCGGCTCCGGCAAGTCCACCATCGGCCGCATGGTCCTGGGATTGCTGCCGCCGAGCTCCGGCCAGGTGCATTTCGACGGGATCGCACTGGATGCCGCCGGTCCGGCGCAGCGGCGGCAATTGCGGCGTCGGATGCAGATCGTGTTCCAGGATCCGCATTCCAGCCTGGATCCCCGCCGCACCATCGGCGCGCAGATTGCCGATGGACTGTCCATCCACGCCCTGGTTCCAGCCGGGGAGCGGCGTCCCCGGGTCGAGGCGCTGCTGGCGCAGGTGGGGCTGCCGGGGGACCATGCCGATCGTTATCCGCATGAGTTCTCGGGCGGGCAGCGCCAGCGGGTCGGCATCGCGCGCGCCCTCGCGACCGGCCCCGAATTCGTGGTAGCGGATGAGCCGGTCTCGGCGCTGGACGTGTCGGTGCAGGCGCAGGTGCTGTCGCTGCTCGCGGACCTGCGGGACCGCCTTGGCCTGGCGCTGCTGTTCATCAGCCACGACCTCGCGGTGGTGCGCAGCCTGTGCGACCGCGTGGCAGTGCTGTACCTCGGCCGTGTCATGGAGGAAGGCCCGGTGCGCGCGGTGTTCGAGGCACCGCGCCATCCCTATACCCGCGCCCTGCTGTCCGCGGTGCCCAGTCTGGATGCGACGCGGCGGCGGACCCGCATCCTGCTGGCCGGCGATCCGCCGAGCCCGTCCGACCCGCCATCCGGCTGCGTGTTCCGCACCCGCTGCCCCATGGCCATCGCCGCCTGCGCCCAGACGGTGCCGCCGCTGCGCGACGGCGTTGCCTGCATCCGCGTGGAATAGAGGCACGGCGGCCGGTTCCGGCGGCCGTCTGCCGGATGTCCCCGCGGATCGTCGGGCACGCTGCTACGTTCCGCTCAGCGTGATCTCGCTCTATGCCGCGACCGAGGCGTCCTCCTTCATCATCTCCGCCCCCTTCTCGCCGATCATGATCGTTGGCGCGTTCGTATTGCCGGTCGTCAGCGTCGGCATGATCGAGGCATCGATCACCCGCAGCCCGTCGATCCCATGCACGCGCAGGCGCGAATCGACCACCGCGTTCACACCATCCCCCATCCGGCAGGTGCCGACCGGGTGATAGATCGTGGTGCCAAATCGCCGGCAGTAGTCCAGCAGCGCATCATCACTCTGCACGTCCGGGCCGGGCAGCGTTTCCACCACGCTATGGCGCGCGATGGATGGGGCGGCAAAGATCTGCCGCGTGAAACGGATGCCCGCGAGCAGCACGCGCCCGTCCGCCGGGTCCGACATGTAGTTGGGCGAAATCGCCGGTGCGACGGTCGGATCGGCCGATTTCGCCATGATCGTGCCACGGCTGTCTGGACGCACGGGACACACGGCAACCGTCATGCCGGCCTCACGCTCCAGTTCGCCGAACTTGCCGGCATCGTAGCTGGCCGGCGTGAACAGCAATTGCAGATCCGGACTGGCAAGTTCCGGGCGCGACCGGGTGAACACCTGCGCCGTCGTCACGCCGAAGGTCAAGGCACCGTTGCCCAGGAGGAAAAACCGCGCGACCTCACCCGCGAGCCGAACGCCGCGGGCAAGCTGGTTGATGGAGATCTCGTTCTTGACCCGGTGCGAGATGCGCGCGACGTAATGGTCCTGCAGGTTGGCGCCGACCCCTGGCAGGTGATGCACCACCGGAACGCCGATCGACTGCAGGTGTTCGGCCGGACCCACGCCGGAAATCTGCAGCAGATGCGGTGAATTCACCGCGCCGCCCGACAGCACGACTTCCCGGCCCGCGCGCGCCGTCACGATCTTCCCGCGCTGGCGGAATTCGACCCCGACGCAGCGCTTGCCATCGAACAGCAGGCGGGAGGCGAGCGCCTCGGTCTCCACCTGCAGGTTCGGGCGGCCCTGCGCCTCCTTCAGGAAGGTCTGGGCGGTGGAGCCGCGCCACTTGCCCTTGCGCGTCATCTGCGAATAGCCGACGCCTTCCTGGACCCGGCCGTTCAGGTCCTTGCTGAAGGGAAAGCCGGCTTCCTGCGCCGCCTTGATGAAATCGTGCGTCAGCGGCAGGATCGTGCGGTAGTCCTCGACCTTCAGCGGCCCGCCCTGGCCGCGGAATTCCGCGTCGCCCTGCTGCTGGTAGTCCTCGGATTTGCGGAACAGCGGCAGGACGTCGTCGAAACTCCAGCCGCGGCAGCCCATCTGTGCCCAGCCATCGAAATCGGCGGGATTGCCACGCACATACAGCATGCCGTTGATCGAGCTCGAGCCGCCCAGCGTCTTGCCGCGCGGCCAGTGGATCTGCCGGTTCCCGCCGCCGCTGGGGCCTTCCGCGCTGTAGTTCCAGTTCACGACCGGATGCGCCAGCAGCTTCAGCACGCCCGCCGGGATATGGATCCAGGGCAGCGTATCGCGCGGCCCGGCTTCCAGCAGGATGACCCTGGCCCCGGTCTCCGACAGCCGCGCCGCCACGACGCAACCGGCGGAGCCGGCGCCCACCACGATGTAATCCGCTTCCATGTCCATTCCCCCCGGCACCGCCATCCTGATGCGCGCCATGATGTCATGCGGGGGAAACGTCAACCATAGCCGGCATGGACCGCTCAGTCATCGAGGCGGGCGGGCAGCGCGTCCAGGATCAGTTGCCCGAACATGGTCATTTCCGGGCTGGTTTCGGCATAGCGGTCGATCGTCGCCAGGATGCGCGCGACGGTCGGGGCATCCGGGGCGCCGTCCATGGACACCGGCGGCAGATGCGCCACGATTTCAGGCGCCGCCGCCCGCGCTGCCGCGCGAAAGTCCGCGCGCGCGGCGTTCGTCTCCGGGGCGTTGAAGCGCGGGGCCAGCTCCTCGGCGAGCCAGGCCAGCACCGCCGGCCAGTGCGCGATCTGGCGATACAGCGCGGGCACGAAAGGCTTGCCGTCGACTTCGGTGACGAAGCGCATCAGCACCGCGCGTTGGCCATCGGGCAGGGCAAGCGGATCGATGTTGCCCGGCATCGGAGCGAGCATCGCCGGCGGCGTCCAGGTGCGGCCGAAGCCCCGGCCCGCCGGCCGCGTGCCGGTCAGCAGCAGGGCCAGGCAGGCGCCGGTCATCAGGTTCACCGGCGAGACCCGCACGAAATTTTCCGCGACGTTGCGGATCGCGGCGAGATCGGCCGGCGTGATGCCCCATGCCCGCAACCTGTCGCCCGAGACGCGTCCGGGTGGCGGAATGCGCACATCGCGCGCCAGCCGCCAGCCGGTTTCGGGGATCGTGCCGGAGGCCAGCGCCGGGCGCAGCGTGTCCCAGGCCCATTCCAGGGCACCCGGCATCGTCGCGACATAGCGTTGCAGGGACGACACATAGGGCACGCCGGAGAAGCGGCGGATTTCGTCATAGATTTCAGCGAGCCGCCCGGTCGCGCGGTCTTCCGGCAGTTCGCCCAGCAGGGGCTCGGGACTGGTGCTCATGCTGTGCTATTCCCCTTGTTGCATGAGACAGAGCCTATGCAAGATCGGCGCATTCGTCGCCCACCTCGTGCTTTTCCTGCCTCTCGCGCCGGCACCGGCCGGCGCGGCAGAGGGGCGGTGCGCGTTGCTGTCCCTGGAGGAGGCCGCGGAGGGTCTCGGGTTTGCGGTGCGCCCGGGCGTGATCTCGCCGTCCGGCACCAGTTGCCAGTGGGCGGCGCGCGAGCGGGCGAACGCCTTTGTCGAGGTTCAGGTGCTCAATGACCCCGGGACGTGGGCCGCACCCAGCCTTGCCCCGGGCTTCCGGCGCGTGAAGGGCATCGGCACCGAAGCCTATGTCGTGCCGGATTCCCGGGGCTGGGCCGGTGGCGCCCTGATCGAGAACCGGGCCATCGCCATCGCCATCTCCGGCGGCGACACGAACGCGGAGCGCGCCACCGCCCTGCTGCGGCTGGTGGCCGAAAGGCTGCAGTAGGCGCATGGCGGCAAGCCGGGTGGACCGCGGGTAAGCGACGGCGTTAACCGAATCTTTGCCATTTCGCCGGACCATGCGCTGTGACCGGCCAGGAAAGGACACACGTTGCGCAGCGCAGCGCCGGCAGCATCGCCTGGCTTAGGACAGAACGCGTGTCGTACATGGTCACGGCGGACCGGCGCCGGACGTCATCCGGTGTCCGATGGCGGCGCCGGACCAGTATTATGATCCTTGAGCGGACACCGCTCGCGGGCCTGCTGGTTGTGCGGCCGGAGAAGCAAGCCGATGCCCGCGGTTTCTTCGCCCGCCTCTGGTGCGAGACGGAATTCGCCGCCGCCGGGGTTTCGTTCCGGCCGCAACAGATCAGCGTGTCGTTCAATGCCGCTTCCCGAACCCTTCGCGGCCTGCACTGGCAGGAGCACCCGCATGGCGAGACGAAGCTGGTCCGTGCATCATCCGGACGGATCTACGACGTTGCCGTCGACTTGCGGCCGGGATCCGCGACCCGCTGCCGCTGGTTCGGCATCGAACTGGACTCGCAGCGGCATATCGCCCTGCTGATCCCCGCGGGCTTCGCGCACGGGTTCATCACCCTGACCGACAACGCCGAGGTCACCTACGCCATCGACACGCCCTTCGTTCCCGCCGCGGCCCGCGGGGCGCGGTACGACGATCCTGCGTTCGGGATCACCTGGCCCTTGATGCCGACGGTGATGTCGGATCGCGACCGGATCTGGCCGGATTTCCCGGCGCGCAGCGCTGTCCCACGGGAAATGCCAGCCGCCCCGTGAACTGCACGTTGCATGGACCACTCCGGGGAAAACCGAAGCGCGCCCAAGGTTGAGTAACCGCCACCGCGCAAAATTCCGCGACCGGTCATGGCCGCCCACCTTCCGGCCTTTTGAGCGGCGGAAATGTGTGGGTTTTCCGACAGGCTGTCGCTTGTCTCGGAGCGCGATTTCATGTCACATACCCAGGGACGCCGCATGCGCGACCGGCACAACCAGCACGGATCCGTCTGTGCCACTGGTCCAGCACTGATCCAGCGCTTGCGGGTTTGGTGAAGAGAGCGAAATGAACGCGGCTGCAGCGGAATCGTGATGATCGCGCATCCCTCGCGTCGTGTTGTAGTAGGCACCAAAGTCCTGTAATTCGCTCATTGGCAATTTTCGGGGAAGCGAGGAATGCCCGATCGCATTGTCATCATCGAGGACGACGAAGCAACACGGTACGCCTATGAGCGGGCGCTCGCGACCGCGGGGTTCCGGACCGCGTCTTTTCAAGACTATTTCGCTGCCGCTCCGATCCTTGATCAGGGCGGCGGTGCTCTGCTCCTGCTCGACATCAAAATGCCCGATGGCACGCCGCAAGGCGTATCCATCGCCATGATGGCGCGTCGGGGACGACCGAACCTGCCGATCCTGTTCGTGACGGGTTTTCCCGAACTCGTTCGATGGATCGATAACGATTTTGGCTCGGTGCTGATGAAGCCGGTTGACAGCGATGCGCTGATCAACGCCGTGCGTGCGCGCCTGCAGAGCTGATCCCACCGGCACTGCCGCACCCAAACATGGGCAGCGCGCCACAATTGGTCACGTATCCGCGATGATGCAGGATATCGGTGGGCCGGCGACGGTAGATGGGTACACTCACGGCGGACTTGCTACGGGATCGTTTATAGCTGATGTCAGACCGCCCCCCTTTTTCACTCCATCGCCTTCTTTCAGTCCGATATAAGGATGTACTGTCTGAGTGGACAGCCCTTGTCCGCACGCGTCTCGACCATCGCATTTCGCCAACGGAACTGGAGGCGCAGTGCCAGGCAGTGCTGGAAAAGCTGGCGGAGGTCTCACGAGCGGAAACCGAAGGCCGCGACTCCGGCGAACGATGGACCATGCTGCGGGAGCAACTCGCGGACATCGCGCGGGTCAGGGCATTGCAGGGATTCACGCCGTCCGACGCTGCCTTCTTCATCCTGTCCCTGAAAACCCCCCTCCTCACCCAGATCCGCGGCGAGGTGGACGGCGGCCTTGATGCCTATGCCAGCGAAGCCGTGCAGATGGCTGAACTGGTGGATGCTCTGGGCATGCATATGATCGACATGATCCAGCAGGCCCGCGAGGAGGTGATCGTCCGGCAGCAGACCGAAATGGCCGAGTTGTCGACGCCGGTCGTGAAGCTGTGGCAGGGCATTCTGGCCGTGCCGCTGATCGGCACACTCGACTCATCGCGAACGCAGATCGTGATGGAGACGCTGCTGGATGCCATCGTCCGCTACGAAGCCGATATTGCGATCATCGACATCACCGGCGTCCCGACGGTCGACACGCTGGTCGCGCAGCATCTGTTGAAGACGGTCGCGGCGGCCCGCCTGATGGGCGCCGACTGCATCATCAGCGGCATCCGCCCGCAGATTGCCCAGACCATGGTCCATCTCGGCGTCGACCTGAACGTCGCCTCCAAGGCGAATCTCGCCGACGCCTTCGCCCTTGCCCTGCGCCGGCTCGGCCGAGCGGTCGTGGCGGTCAGGGGACAGGCCGAGAGTGGTTCCGCGCATGCCGGGTGAGCATCATCAGACCGCGTCCCGCATTCCGATCCTCAAACTGGGGAGTGCGCTGCTGGTCACCATCCAGGTCGAGATGCATGACGACCTTGCGACGACGCTGGAAGAGGACCTGACGAACCGGATTGTCGAGACCTCGGCCAAGGGCGTGTTGATCGATATTTCCGCACTCGATATCGTCGACAGTTTCATGGGCCGTACGCTGGCCAATATCGCCATGATCGCGCGGATCCTCGACGCCCGCACCGTGGTGGTGGGCATGCGTCCAGCCGTTGCCATCACATTGGTTGAACTTGGCCTGTCCCTGCCTGGCGTGCAAACGGCCCTGAATGCAGAACGGGGAATGGCCATGATCCAGTCCCACCTGCACCAGTCCGACGTGGACGGGGATCAGGACGGTGGCGCCGAGTAGCGCCATTCCGGTCCGGACCAGTGAGGACGTGGTGCGGGTCCGGCAAGCGGTCCGGCTCCAGGCGGTCCAGGCTGGTCTGGGGCTGGTGGATCAGACCAAGATCGTGACGGCGGCAAGCGAGCTGGCCCGCAACACGCTCGATTACGGCGGCGGAGGAACCGCCACGATCGAGACAGTCAGGAACGGTCCGCGCTCCGGCGTGCAGATCGTGTTCGAGGACCAGGGACCAGGCATTGCCGACATCGAACTTGCGTTGAAGGATGGCTACACGACCGGCAAAGGCATGGGTCTCGGCCTGGGCGGCGCCCGGCGCCTCTGCAACGAGTTCACCATCGTATCCACCCCTGGAAAGGGCACCCGCGTCACCATCGCCCGTTGGAAGTAGGCCCGATGCAGCGCTTTCCGGTCACAGATCCCAGCCACATCGCGGCCGCGAGGCGGGAGGCCGCGCGGATGGCCGCGACATCCGGCTTCGACGAGGCCGATCTCGGACGCCTTGCCATCGTCGTGACGGAGCTCGCCACCAACACACTGCGTCATGGCGGCGGCGGCGAGCTCCTGGTCGGCGTCGATTCGGCGCCGGGCGCCGGCCTGCAGGTCATTGCCCTCGACCGCGGTCCGGGCATGGCCAATGTCGCGGACTGTTTCCGCGACGGCTATTCGACCTTCGGCACGCCCGGCAACGGGTTGGGCGCCGTGCAGCGACAGGCGGCGGAGGTTCTGGTACACTCCGTCCCGGGTCGCGGCACCGCGGTGCTGGCGCGCCTGCGGCGGCGGAGGGAACCCGCAAATGGCGGCGAGCGGCGGGAAGGCATCATCTCGGTCGCCAAACCCGGCGAGGTCGTGTGCGGCGATGCCGCATGCATCCGCCTGTTTGGCGATGGACGCGTGGGCGTCCTGGTCGCGGATGGCCTGGGCCATGGTCCCGTGGCGGCGGAAGCGGGCCAGAGGGCGGTGCAACTGTTCCAGCAGGCATCGAGCGACGATCCCGGGGTGATTCTGCGGATCCTGCATGACGGGTTGCGGGGCACGCGCGGGGCCGCAGTCTGCGTCGCCCTGATTGATCCCGCGAAGAAAACCATGCAGTCGGGCGGGATCGGAAATATCAGCGGGATGCTCATCGATTCCGCCGGCGTACGCCGGATGGTGTCGCTTGCCGGCATTGCCGGGCACAACGCCGGCCGCATCCAGACCTTCAGCCATGACCTGCGATCCCGGCCCGTCCTGGTGATGTACTCGGACGGGCTGACCAGTTCCTGGTCGCCGCAGGCGCACGCGGGGCTGTTCCACCTGGACCCGGTGCTGATTGCCGCCATTCTCTACCGCGATCACGTCCGTGGCCGGGACGACGCCACGGTCGTGGTTTGGAAGGGCTGAACATGGCGACCCCGCTTCTTTCATTGACCCTGACAGCGTCGGAGGACCTGGCGCGATCCCATAGGTGGGCGCGGCGGATTGGCGCGTCCTGCGGACTGGACGAAGAAGCGCAGACCCGGTTCGCCACGGCGGTGACGGCAATCGCCGACAATGCCCTGCGTTACGCCGGACACGGCCAGCTGATCTTCCAGGTCTCCGACGGTCCACCCGCCGTGCTGCGCGCGCGTATTGTGGATACCGGTCCGGGCATTCCCGACGAAGCGCTGGCGATGGAGGACAGCGGGGGAATGGGCCAGGCGCGCCGCCTGATGGGCGACATGCGCGTGTCGACTTCCCCCGCGGGCACCGAGGTGACCCTGAGTGCCGCGTTGCCCGAACGGCCGGATGTGTCACGGCCTGATATCGACTGGACGCTGGCCGCCGGCACCGACGACGGCTCCTTCGATCCCTGCGAGGAACTGCGCGTGCAGAACCGCGTGCTGCTGGCGAGTCTTTCGGAGTCACAGCAGCGCCGGGAGGAGCTCGAGCGGCTGAACGCCGAGCTCGAGGACACGAATCGCGGCGTGGTCGCCCTTTACGCCGAATTGGACGCCCAGGCGGAGCGATTGCGCGATGCGAGCGAATTGAAGACCCGGTTCCTGTCGAACATGAGCCACGAGTTCCGGACCCCGCTGAACTCGATCCTGGCCCTTGGGAAATTGTTGCAAGACCGCGCGGACGGTCCGCTGACAGCGGAACAGGAAACCCAGGTCACGTATATCCGCCGTTCCGCTGAAAGCCTGAGCGAACTGGTGAACGACCTACTGGACCTCGCCAAGGTCGAGGCGGGCAAGGTCGAGCTGCGGCCCGCCCTGTTCACCCTGCCGAGCCTGTTCGGAGCGATCCGCGGGGTGATGAAACCGCTGCAGCAAAGCGAGAGCATCGAGCTCATCTTCGAGGAGCCGGCGCCCTGCCCCACCCTGTTCACCGATGAAGCGAAGCTGGCGCAGATCCTGCGCAACCTGATCTCGAACGCGCTGAAGTTCACGGAACGCGGCAGTGTCCGTGTCACCGGACACTATGATGCGAACACCGGTTTCTGCCGCGTTGCGGTTGTGGATACCGGCATCGGCATCAACCCGACCGATCATGATCGCGTGTTCCAGGAATTCACCCAGGTCCCTAGCGAACTTCAATCCCGCGTGAAGGGTACCGGGTTGGGATTGCCTCTGTCCCGCCGTCTGGCCGAACTGCTGGGTGGTTCACTGTCCGTCGAAAGCGAGCCGGGCGTCGGCTCGACCTTCACGCTGGCTTTTCCGATCGTTCTTGCAACGGGGGAACCTTGTCCCACCGCCGCCGTTTCGGTTGGCACTCCGGAACTTTGTGCCAAAGGCGGCATACTCGTGATTGACGACGATGAGACCTCGCGTTTTGTCCTGCGACAGATGCTGGGGAGTGAACGGGCATCGCAGGTGCGCGAAGCCGAATCCGGCGCCACGGGGCTGGCCCTCGCCCGAACCATGCGTCCCGAAGTGATTTTGCTGGATCTTCGCATGCCCGGCATGAGCGGGTTCGAGGTGCTGGATCACCTGGGCCAGGATGCGGCCACCAGAGACATTCCCGTCGTGATCTGCACATCCTCGACCCTGACCGCAGACGAGCAGACCCGCCTCCGGCGGGCGGCCGCGGTGCTGCCCAAGTCCGCGCTAAGCCGTGAGTCGGTGGCGTCAACGATGACCGACGTTCTGCGCAGCTCCGCCGTTGCCATGCGCGAGCCCGCTCGATGAATGCGATTGCGCCGGTCCCGCCGCTGATCCTGAACGTCGATGACGATGCCGCCGCCCGATACGTAAAGAACCGCTCCCTCCGCATGGGTGGGCTCAGCGTCATGGACGCTGATACCGGTCAGCGCGCGTTGCTGCTTACGGAACAGCACCATCCGGCCGTGGTGCTGCTGGATGTCAAGCTGCCCGATCTCGACGGGTGGGAGGTCTGCCGCCGCATCAAGCAGGAATGGCCCGATATCATCGTGGTACAGGTCTCGGCGACGCTGATCAGTACGGCCGATCGGGTGATGGGGCTGGACAACGGGGCGGACTGCTACCTGACCGCGCCCATCGAGGCCAGCGAATTGATCGCGGTGATGCGCGCGATGCTGCGGCTGCGCAGCGCCGAGATAGCCGCGCAGGAGATTGGCGAGCAATATCGCATGATCGTCGAGAGCGCCGTCGACTATGCGATCATTACCTGCAGCCTGGATGGCCGCGTCACCAGCTGGAACAGCGGCGCAGAGGCCATCCTGGGTTATTCGCCAGAGGAGATCATCGGCCATCCCTGCGCGCGCATATTTACCGGGGAAGACCTCGCGAATGACGTGCCCGAGCAGGAAATGCGCGCGGTACGGGCGGGATCCAGCCTGCGCGCCGAACGATGGCACCGCCGCCGCGACGGCACGACCTTCTGGTCCAGCGGGCGGATGGTGCCGCTGCGCGACGGGCGCGGCCAGAGCGCCGGTTTTCTGAAGATCCTTATCGACCGGACGGCCGAAAAGATGGCGCGCGACCAGCTCAAGGAGCTGAACGAGGTTTTGGAGCAGCGGGTCATCGAACGCACTCGGGAGCTGGAGGAAGCCAACGCGCGCCTGCGCTCGGAGATGCAGGAGCGCGAGCGCACCGAGGAGCAGATGCGCCAGTTGCAGAAGCTGGAGGCGCTGGGTCAGCTTACCGGCGGGATTGCACATGATTTCAATAACCTGCTGACCGCGATCATCGGCGGGCTGGAGGTGACGAAGCGCCGCGTCTCCGAGGAGCGGACGATCCGGCTGATCGACAGTTCCCTGGCCGCCGCCGCGCGCGGCGCGAAGCTGGTGTCACAGCTTCTGGCCTTCGCGCGCCGCCAGACGCTGCAGGTGGAACCCGTCCTGCTCACGGAACTCGTGCTGGAGATGCGCGATCTGCTGGAACGCAGCATCGGATCAAGCGTCAGCATCAGCTACGACCTGCCGGATGACATCTGGCCCACGATGATCGACGCGAACCAGATGCAGACCGCGCTCCTGAACCTCGCGATCAATGCACGGGACGCCATGCCGGATGGCGGCGGGCTGCGGATCATGGTGCGCAACGTGGCCAGTGACGCCGAACCCGGCCCGGCCTCCCTGCCCGATGATCATGTGGTGATCAGCCTTGCGGACACCGGGGAAGGCATGACCGAGGAAATCCGTTCGCGGGTGTTCGAGCCTTTCTTCACCACGAAGGAGGTCGGCAAGGGCACGGGACTTGGCCTGGCGCAGGTCTACGGCTTCGTCTGCCAGTCCGGGGGCACGGTGGAGATCGAGAGTACCCCGGGCCAGGGCACCACGGTCTTCATCGCCCTGCCGCGCGTCGCCACGCACTGAACCAGGCGGCCGAAACGGTCGGTTTTCAGGCGCGGCCGGCACGGGCACCGTCCGATGCAGGGATCGCGGCCTGACGCACGGCCTCGTCGCGACAAGATCCTGCTCTGGCCGTTCGCGGCGAAATGGCGGAAGATCGTTGTCCGAAAGCACGCTTCGCGCCCAAAGGGGGGAACATGGCACTCACACGTCGGCAACTCGCGCTGTCGCTCGGCACCGCCGCGGCCGGGCTGGCGCTTCCGCGCCGGGCCCATGCCGACCTGGCAGCGCTGGAAGACGCCGCCCGCAAAGAAGGTGCGATCACCTGGTATGTGGCGCAGATGAGCGGAGAGGCGGCCGAGGCCATGGGACGGCGGTTTTCCCAACGCTATCCCGGCATTTCCGTGTCCGTGATCCGCACCACCGGCCAGGTCGCCTATGAGCGGCTGCAGCAGGAACTCAAGAACAACACGCCGCACTGCGATGTGTTCAGTTCCACGGACATCGCCCACTACCCGGTGCTGATGGCCCGCAAGGCGCTGGCGCAATACACGCCGTCGAGCGCGCGGGAGGTTGCGCCGGCCTATCAGGGGCTGGGCGAGCCGGGGTATTTCTATCCCACCACGGGGTCGCTGCAGATCGCTGTCTATCAGACGGAAAAGGTGACCGGCGGCGACGTCATCCGGAAGTGGACCGATCTGCTGGATCCGAAATGGCGTGGCAAGGTGGCGACCGGACATCCTGCGTTCAGCGGGTATTTCGGCCAGTGGGTGCTGGCGATGCGCAAGATGTATGGCTGGGAGTATTTCGAGAAGCTGGCGAAGAACAAGCCGCGCATCGGCCGGTCGGGCAACGACCCGATCACGCTGATCAACGCCGGCGAGTGCCTGGTCGGAACCGGACCGGTCAGCACCGCGCTGCAGACGGCCCGCAAAGGCAATCCGATCGGCTTCGTCTATCCCGAGGACGGCGCACTGCTGTGTGTCGGGCCGTCCGCCGTGCTGGCGGCGGCGCCGCACCCGAATGCCGGGCGGTTGTTCCTGGAATGGCTGCTCAGCCGCGACTATGCGGAAGCCTGCGCCGAATGGTTCCTGGAACCGGTGCGCGCCGATGCCCCGCCGATCAAGGGCGCGAAGCGACTGTCGGAGATCAAGACGGTCACCATGACCGGTCCTGAAATCGCCAAGAACCTGCCGGAGGCGATCGAGCAGTGGCGGGACACATTCGGCAACTGACACGACGCACGGCACCTCCCGGCTGCGGAATTCCACCCGGCAGCAAATCGGGATAGTGTGATCCGAAAGAGCGGTCCTTGGAGGAATAATGGTCAGTCCCATCACCCGCAGGCAGGCGGTCGCCGGCCTGGCAACACTCGGCGTCACCACCCTTGTCCTGCCGGAGGACGCGTTCGCCGACACCAAGGCGCTAGAGGCAGCCGCCCAGAAGGAAGGCACGCTGACCTGGTACACCGCGCAGATCGATGCGGAAAAGGCCGAGCGGCTTGGGAAGGCATTCACGGAAAACCATCCGGGGATCAAGGTGGCGGTCATCCGCACGACCGGTCAGGTCGCGTATCAGCGGTTGCTACTCGACATCAAGAACAGCACGCCGCAATGTGACGTGTTCAGTACGACGGACATTTCGCACATGCCGGCGCTGAAGGAGCGCAAGCAGCTGACGAACTACACACCGGAGAGCGCGGCCGGCCTGGTGCCCGAATTCAAGGCTCTGTCGGATCCCGGTTACTCCTATGTCACCAACGCCAGCCGCTATTTCATTCTTTACAACACCGACAAGGTGAAGGGTGACGATGTCCCCCGCAAATGGACCGATCTGCTGAATCCGAAATGGAAGGGCAAGGTCGCCACCGGTCACCCGGCGTTCAGCGGCTGCACCGGCGTCTGGGCGCTGTCGTTGAAGAAGGTGTATGGCTGGGAGTTCTTTGAGAAGCTGGCAAAGAACAATCCGCGCATCGGGCGGTCCGCGATCGATCCTGTCACGCTCATGAGCGCGGGCGAGGCGGTGATCGGCCCCGCTTCCGCCAACACGGCCTATCCGGCGGTGGGCAAGGGCAACCCGGTCGCGATCCAGCACCCCGAGGACGGGCTCGTGCTGTGTGTCACACCATCGGCCATTCCGGCCAATGCGCCGCATCCCAACGCCGCGCGCCTGTTCATGGAGTTCATGCTCGGCGACGTCTACTCGAGCATGCTGGCGGTGGACGGCACCGAACCGATTCGCGTCGGCGTTCCCGCCAAGGACGGCGTTCCGCCGCTCGCCACCCAGAAGGTCATCCCGCTGACGGTCGACGAGATTCGCAAGGGCGTGCCGGAAGTGATCGAGCAGTGGCGCGACACGTTCGGCAGCTGAGACACCGGGCCGCTCCGGCTGGTCAACGCCGCGGCGCTCTGCTTAACGTCGGTCAATGACACGCAACCGGGTAAGCACCATGGAGATCGCGGCGAGGCGTAGGTCTGCCGCGTCCGGCCGGACAATGATGGGGGCTGTCGGACGGCCCTCGGCGATCCGGCCTGACAGGCTGGCGGAAGCAGACCGCGCTTGCCGGGTGGCTCAGGTCAATGAAAGAAGGCGCACACCTTGAGCCAGACACTTTCGCACCCGTCTCCCGCCGCCTCCACATCAAGCCTGCGGCTGCGAGCGTTCGATCCGTTGATCCTGCTGTGGATCGCGCTGGCCCTGGTGCTGATCTTCCTGGTGGTCAACCCGCTGTTCCGGCTGGTGCAGAGCAGCCTCGAAGAGGTCGATACCGGCGCGTTCACCCTGATGAACTACGTCACCGCTTTCTCCCGCCCGCGCTATCTGACGGCGATGTGGAACTCCATCCGCCTGGGCGCGGTGGTGACGCTGCTGTGCCTGATCTTCGCCGTGCCGATGGCCTGGGCGATTTCGCGCACCGACATGCCGGGCAAGGGGCTGATCCGCCTGCTGGTGCTGGGGGCCTTCATCACACCGCCCTATCTGGGCGCGATCGGCTGGATCCTGCTGGCAGGCCCCAATTCGGGCTGGATCAACCGCGTCTGGATGATGCTGACCGGCGCGCCCGAGGGCATTTTCGATATCTACACCTTCACGGGCCTTGCCTTCGTCATCGCGATCTACTCGTTTCCGTTCATTTTCATCTTCACCTCGGCCGCGCTGGATGTCGTGTCGTCGGAGATGGAGGATGCGGCGAACGTGCTGGGCGCCGGGACACTGCGCACCACCTGGCTGATCACGCTGCCGATGGTGCTGCCAGCCATCCTGGGCGGGGCGATCATCACCTTCCTGGAAGCGATCGCGTTGTTCGGAACGCCCGCGCTGATTGCCATTCCCGCGCGGTTCAACGTCGTGACGACGCAACTGCTCCAATTCTTCAGCATGCCAATCCGCGCCGAGGTGGCCGCCGCCTATGCGGTGCCATTGCTGCTGATCACCGTCGTGCTGTTCGGGCTGCAGCGTCGGATGACACGCCGCCGCGGTTTCGTCGCGCTGACCGGCAAGGGCGGCGAACGGCGGATCACCGAGCTGGGCGCGTTCCGCTGGGTGATGTTCGCCTATTCGCTGTTCATCATGTCGCTGGCGGTGGTCCTGCCCTATATCGTGCTGGCGCAGGCGGCGCTGTCGAAGGCCTGGGGACGCGGGTTCAGTCTGGGCAACCTGACGCTGGAGAATTTCAACTACATCCTGTTCAAGCATGAAACCGCGGCGCAGTCGGTGGTCAACAGCTTCACCTATGCCGGCGCCGCGGCCTGCATCGCGATCGGCATGGGTCTGGCGATCGCCTACATCGTCAGCCGCCGTCTGCTGCCGATGGCTGGCGCCTTGTCGTTCCTTGCCATGGCGCCGTTCGTCGTCCCAGGCATTGTTCTGGCGATCGCGTTCTATGCCGCCTATGCCCCGCCGCCGCTTGCCCTGTATGGCACGGCGACCATCCTGATCCTGGCCTTCGCCACGCGCTTCTTGCCGGTGGGGTATGCCAATGCCGATGCGGCGATCCGCAGCATCAACCCGGAGATGGAGGAGGCCGTCCGCATCCTGGGCGGTGGGCGGCTGATGGCAATCCGCCGGGTCATGGCGCCGCTGATGAAGCGCAGCCTGATCGGTGCTTGGCTGCTGGTGTTCATCCCCGCGACGCGCGAACTTTCCAGCGCCATGTTCCTGTATGGGCCGAACACCCGGACCATGTCCGTTATGCTGATGGATATGAGCGAGGAAGGAAACTTCGAACATCTCGCCGCTCTGGGCTTCCTGCTGCTGGCCGCGACGCTGGTCATCGTCGGCTTTGCCACGGCGCTTCTGGGGCGCGATTTCATGCTGAGGCGCGAACGTCAATGAGCAAGCTGACCCTGATCGGGCTGGGCAAGAGCTTCGGCAGCACGGCCGCCGTGGTCGATGTCCATCTGACGCTGCGCGAGGGCGAATTCGTCTCGCTCCTCGGCCCATCCGGCTGCGGCAAGACCACCACACTGCGCATGATCGCCGGCTTCATGAAGCCGAGTACCGGCACGATCGAGATGAACGGGGCGGTGATGTCCTCGCCGTCGCTGGTCGTAGCGCCGGAAAAGCGTGGCATGTCGATGATTTTCCAGAGCTACGCAATCTGGCCGAACATGACGGTGGGACAGAACGTCGCTTTCGGCCTGAAACTGCGCAAGCTGCCCTCCTCCGAGGTGAATGAGCGCGTCGACCGAATCCTGGAGGTGGTGCAGATGCGCCATTTGAAGGAGCGCTACCCGTCGGAACTGTCGGGCGGGCAGCAGCAGCGCGTGGCGCTGGCGCGCGCCATCGTCATCGAACCGGCCGTGCTGCTGCTAGACGAGCCGCTGTCGAACCTGGACGCCAATCTTCGCGAGGAGATGCGCACGGAAATCCGCCGCCTCCACGATGCGTTCCGGATCACCACTGTCTACGTCACGCATGATCAGGCCGAGGCGATGGTCACCTCGGACCGCATCGTGGTCATGAACCACGGACGGATCGACCAGGTGGACGATCCGGTGTCGCTGTATACGAAGCCGCAGACCCGGTTCGTCGCCGGCTTCATCGGCCGCACCAATTTCCTGGACGGCAGGCTGGACGGGAACCAAATCGTGTTTCCCGGTTTCACCGTGCCGGCCGGGCTGGCCCCGGATGCCGCGACCCTGCCGCGCCAGGCGAGCTTTTCCGTCCGGCCGCAGACGATCGCCCTGCAGCGCACGCCGCCGGCTTCGCTCGATTCCGCGTGGTGGGTCGAGGGCCGCATCACCGACCGCGCCTATCTGGGTGAGTATTGGGAATATGGCGTGCGACCCGAGGGATCCGACCTGCGGCTGCGGGTCAGTACCGCACCCACCGAGGCCTACGAGATCGAGGAAACGGTCTGGCTCGCGATCGACCCGAAGCGCGCGGCGCGTATTCCGCCGCCTGACGGCACGGTGTAGGCGCCCGCGCTTTCCTGATGCGGATGCGCGGACGGCGGTGGGTTGACAGGACGCCGGCGCCGGGGATCAACACGCGCGCATCAGAGCCACAGGGACGCTTGCCAATGAACGACGCCGCGACCATCCCGCTTCGCACCGACAACATGCTGGCCGAAATCGATGGGGCGATCGGCTGGATGGTCTTCAACAAACCTTCGCGGCGCAATGCGGTCTCGCTGGACATGTGGGAGGCGATTCCGGACATCCTCGACCGGTTCGAGGCCGACCCGGCGGTGCGGGTCATCGTTCTGCGCGGCGCCGGTGACGTGGCGTTCGTTTCGGGCGCCGATATCTCCCAGTTCGAGAAGGCGCGCTCGGGCCCGGAGATGAACGCGCATTACGAGCGGGTGCTGGAAGCGGCCACGGGCCGGCTGATCGCCTGCCCCAAGCCGACGATTGCGATGATCGGCGGCTGGTGCATTGGCGGGGGCATGGCGATCGCGGCATGCTGCGATCTGCGCATCGCGACCGAGGAGTCGCGCTTCGGCATTCCCGCGGCGCGACTCGGGGTTGGCTATGCCGCCGCCGGGGTGAAGCGGCTGATGGACCTGGTCGGTCCCGCGTTCACGAAGGAGATCTTCCTCACCGGACGGCATTTCACGGCGGCCGAGGCGGTCGCCATGGGGCTGCTGAACCGGGTGGTGACAGGCGCTGAGCTTGAGTCCTACACGCGGGAGTATTGCTCGTTGATTGCGGAGAATGCACCGCTGACCATGCACGCACTGAAACACACGGTGGGTGAACTGCTGCGCGGTGACGATGCGGATCTGGAATCGTGCGAGCACCTGGTGGCGGCGTGCTTCGAGAGCGAGGATTTCATCGAGGGTCGTCGAGCCTTCATGGAGAAGCGCCGCCCGGTGTTTCGCGGCCGATAGCCCGGCCGGCGGATCGCCACGAGCAGGCGCACCACCATCCTGCCGCCATGGACCGGCGATGGGTTGGCTTCGTGCCTGCCTGCCGATGCGTGCCAGTACGTCTCCGACCGACGCGGAATAGTGCGCTGGACGGTGCTGCAATAAGGGCACGGACGAGCGAAACGTGGCGGACATTCCGCCGCCGCCTGCCCCTGAATTCAGGTTGAGACACGCTTGGGCCGGCGACGATTCCCGAGGGATGTCGGCGGTTGATCCGGCAGGAGCCGTCGAAGGCGCGCAGTGTCCAGATCCCGAATGCGGCGATCACCATGGCCCCCCGCTGGCCAGCGCCTTGCTGGGCGCGGGGCGCCGATGGGTGCCGCTGGGCATGCGGCCAGTATTCGAGCGACACACACAGTAAAATGCCGATATAGACATCACGGTTTGCTGTAGCACGCAGTCGTATTGGGATAATATTATTTTTGGCACGCGCGTGATCCGTGCCGTCGGTCCGGCTGGCGGGCTGAAATGGTTAACGGATTGTAGGCATTCTTCACAATTCTGTCACCGGAATGGATCCTTAAATCGTGGGCGGCCCGTCACCTGAAAGGATGCAGGAGAGAGGCTGGAGGATCGAAGGTTTCCCAATATTTCTCGCGAAATTGGGATTGCGGTACGGCCGGAGAAAAAGCCGATCACGCAATGTTTTACCGTTGCGCCACCCGGGTTAATGTATATGATGCCGGTAACGGAATGCTGTAGGCGGATTTTGAGACCGGCGCTCGCGTCACAAAACAGTTGCAAAAAACTGTTCGGCGTCTCTAAATCGGCCTCACGGACTGTTGACGTAACGGACTTGGTCAGAGCGGGTGGACGGAGATTGAGATGGCTGTAACAGTACCAGGAACTGGCGGATCGACGGATACCATTGCCGGATCGGGCGACACGCTGGGTCTGGCGAATGATATCTCCGCAGCGCTGGA
>JBFXDK010000034.1:32057-44856 GCA_050181195.1 Acetobacteraceae bacterium
GATCGGTGGATCGAACAACACCGTCGTCGGTGGCACTGGCGCTTCAACGATCCAGGCGAGTTCCGACGCCCTTCTGTTCGCCGGAACGGGCCCGCTGGAATTCGTGGGTGGCGCGGGAACGGCCACCATCGTCGGCACGGACGGCGGCTCGGAAGCCGTGACGGTTGGCGGCGGTGGAGTGGTATTCGCCAGCGGCACCAACAACACCTCCACCATCACCAGCGGTGCGGGCGCGACCACCGTCTTCGGTGGCGCCGGAAGCGTTGTGAACTTTGTGGGTGACCAGGCCGGCGCGACGTTCGTTGCCGGAGCGGGCAATGAGACCCTGAACGCCGCCGGTTCGTCCACCGCGAACACCTTCTCGAACGGCAACGACCAGGCGGCCAGCATCCTCGCGGTTGGTGGCAGCGGCTCGGATACGATGTTCGCCGGCGCAGGCACCTCGACGATGACCGGCGGCGGGTCGTCGGATATCTTCGCCTTCTTCAGCGCCTCGACCTTCGGTCAGGCAAACACCGTCACCGACTTCGACACCTCCGACAGCGTCTTCATCATCGGCTATAGTTCGTCCGAGTCTGCCTCTACGCTGGTGGACTCCGCGACGATCAATGCCTCTGGCGTAACCCTGACCCTTTCGGACAATACGACCATCACCTTCAGCAACCTGACCAGCACAGAGAACCTCAACGGCCGTATCTTCTACGGCTGATCCTGACAGACTGGTCTGCGAAAAAGGCTCCGGGGAGCGATCCTCGGAGCCTTTTGCATTCCAGCCCCTCCCCGACCGCCTTGCGCAATCGCCTCCGTCCACAGCGACCGCGCCGAGTTGGCCGTCCATCGCCGCCACATTCCTGCCTTGCCCTTTCGCTTGACGAAGCCGCATCGGAACTGGCACACGCCACTATCAGCAGAATACCGGTTGCGTCAGACACCGGTGCGACGTCCGGCAGTCGCCCATGCGCCAGACGCCGTATGACCGGTCGGAGTGAGGCCGGCCAATGAACACTGACAGGACAGATGACGCGGTGACGGCACCGACGATATCGGCCATCATTCCTCTCCATAATGGCGCCCGGTACATCGAACAGGCTCTGACCAGCGTCTTCCGCCAGACCCTTCGGCCACATGAAGTCATCGTGGTCGACGACGGCTCATCCGATAACGGCCCCGAGCTGGTGGAAAAGCTGCGGCGCGATCACGGCGTAACCATCATGACCCAGTCCAACCAGGGACAATCCGCGGCGCGAAATCTGGGAATTCGCCATGCTACTGGCAGCCACATCGCGCTGCTCGATCAGGATGACATCTGGTATCCCAACCACCTCCAGGTGCTCATTGAACCTTTCCAGGGCCATCGCTATCCCCCACTGGGTTGGTCCTACGGCAATTTCGATGAGATCGATTCGGACGGTCGCCTGACCGTCCGCTCGGCGCTCGATGCGCACAAGACACCGCATCCGAAGCCAAGCCTGGCCTGCTGCCTGCGTGAGGACATGCTCGTCCTGCCATCGGCATCACTGATCGCCAGCGACGCCTTTGACGCGGTCGGCGGCTTCGATGAGACATTGTCAGGCTACGAGGACGACGACCTTTTCCTGCGCCTGTTTCACGCTGGCTACGACAATGCCTATGTCCGGCAATCGCTGGGCCAACGGCGCATCTATCCCGACAGCAGTTGCTATTCTCCGCGCATGGCGCCTAGCCGGATGGCCTTCGCGCGGAAACTGCTGGCGCAGTTCCCCGACGACGCGGAACAGGCGCGCTACTACACACGCGACCTGATCGCACCGCGCTTCCTGCCCCACGTCACCAACGAGGCGCGCAAGGCGTTGCGCAGCGAAGATCCGCAGCTGATCCGCGAGCGCATGGACGATGTTCAGTTGTTGCGAAACCATATCGGTGACAACGCCATCCGTCACGGCGCCCTCATCAGCGTTGTCATTGCGCTGTACAATGGCGGCCCGTTCATCGAGGAGGCGTTGCGCAGCGTCGCGGCGCAGACGCTGCAACCGGACGAGGTCATCGTCGTCGATGATGGATCGACGGATGACGGTCCTGACATCGTGCGTGCATTTGCCGCCCGGTATCCTGTCCGGCTCCTCAGGAAACCGAATGGCGGTCAATCCTCGGCCAGGAACTTCGGCGTGGCGGACGCCCATGGCGACCTGATCGCCTTCCTGGACCAGGATGACGTGTGGTACCCCAATCACCTGCAGGTACTGGCTGAGCCATTTGCCAAACGCCGAGCGGTGGCGTTGGGATGGGTATATAGCAATCTCGACCGGATCGACCGGGACGGAAACATGGTGATGCACGCATTCCTCCGCGTGTTTCCCACCCAGCATCCGAAGACGAACATTCAGGATTGCCTGCGTCAGGACATGTTCATCCTTCCATCAGCCGCGTTGGTCGCCCGCACCGCTTTCGACAAGGTCGGCGGATTCGATGAAAGGCTGAGCGGATACGAGGATGACGATCTTTTCCTGAGAATTTTCCGTGCCGGCTACCAGAACGTCTATATCAATGTCGCATTGTCACAGTGGCGCATCTACACTGGTAGTACGTCCTATACACCACGCATGTCCCGAAGCCGAATCGTTTACATTCGCAAGTTGGCGGAGACCTTCCCGGATAATGAGGGTCAGGAGCAATTCTTCATGCGAGATTTTGTCGCCCCGAGATTCCTGCCAACCATGATGCGGGATCTCCGTCTTGCCCTTGCCAGCGGCGACCCGCAGTCCGTCCGGACGGCGGTACACAACCTGGAATTCATCGCGCGTCACCTTCGCCGCCGCTATCGCGTCATCATTCTCGCCATCGCACCATGGCTCCACATCCGCCCCCTCGCCCGCCTTGCCTTGATGATGAAGGACGTCGCTCCACAAAGCTTGCGCCGCCTGCTGTTCGCGGTGCGGTGACATCGTGCCACCGGATTCGCTCCTCGCCGCCGTCACACACCCGGACCCGCCACAGGGACGTATCGGCAAGCGACAGCCGGAGGTTGCGATTCTGCTCTCAACCTACAATGGTGAGGATTTCGTCACCGACCAGTTGGACAGTTTCCTCATGCAAACGCATGAGAACTGGATGCTCCATTGGCGCGACGACGGCTCAACGGACAATACGGTAGCGAGGCTCGCCGAGTTCGCGGCAGGCCCGGGCATGGGCCGGACCCAGGACCATGCCGGCGGCGGGCATCTCAATCTGTCCATGAGTTTCCTTACCCTGCTGCATCAGGCCCTCGACGGGCCGGCCCGCCTGTTCGCCTTCGCCGATCAGGACGACATCTGGCTGCCCGAGAAGCTGGCGCGTGGCGTTGCCGCCCTGTCCCGGGTGCGACCGGATGGGCCGGCGCTCTACTGTTCGGCGCATATCGCGGTGGACGACCATCTGCGGCCCATCGGGCGCTCGCCCGTCGTCCGTCGCCCCCCTGGCTTCCCGGCCTCGCTCACGCAGAACGTCGTGCAGGGATGCACGATGATGCTGAACCGGGCCGCGGCGGAACTGATCGCGTCCAGCCGGCCGCCGCCGGGGACCTGGCACGACTGGTGGTGCTACATCGTCGTCACCGCGGCAGGCGGGCAGGTGTTGGTAGATCCGACCCCGACCCTGCTCTATCGCCAGCACAGCGGCAACCAGGTCGGCAATGCCGGCAATCTGTGGCAACGCGGGATCGCCGTGATCCGGCGGGGCCGTAAGCCTTTCGTTTCCGTTCTGCGCAGCCATGTCCAGGCCCTGAGCGAACAGCCGTTCCTGCTGACCGACCTCAGCCGGCGTCAGCTCGACATCGTCGCGCACGGGCTGCACGGGGGATACCAGGATCGGCTCGCCGCCCTCAGACTTCCTGGATTCCACCGGCAGACCTGGGCCGAGGACATGATCTTCCGGCTCTGGTTCGTCATGGGATGATCAGGCGATCATCGCAGGAAGCGACGAATCAGCGGGCGAGTCGCACCCGACAGGCGCAGCAGGCCCGGATGGGCTACCATGACACGCGTCGCACGGGGCAGCAGGCGCGCGATCAGACGGAGGCGCCTGTTGGGAGAATGGCGGATCAGGAACACAAGGTCATCCAGCGCCCGCTCGATCTGGGCCTTGTCGCCTCGACGAAGCGCCTGCGTATATTCCCGGATCATCCATTGCTGAAACCGCGGTACCAGCAGGTCGCGGGTGTAGAACCGGTTAGCAGTCTCGTCGTCCGGATATTCGGCGATCAGCTTGCGCAGATAGATCATCCGGCTGCGCGCCATGCGCGGTGAGAACGACGCACTGCCGCCGAAGATGCGCCATTTCGTCAGCGCCTGGTCGATATAGATGTTATCGTATCCGGCACGGAACAACCGCAGGAACAGATCATCGTCCTCGAAGCCCGAGAGGTCTTCATCGAAGCCGCCGACGTCGAAGAATGCGGAACGGCTGATGAGCGACGACGACGGCAATACGAACATGTCCGTGCTCAGACAGCCGAACAGGTCGATCTTGGGATGCTGCACGAACGGCAACATCCGTAGCGTGGAGCGGATGATCATCCGGCCCTTCATGTCGACTTCGTCAAGATTGCTGTAGACCCAGCCCACGGGCGGGAATCGCTTTTCCAGGAACGGCTTGACCAGTTCCTCCAGATGGTGCGGGTACCACATGTCGTCCTGGTCCAGCAGCGCGATCAGGTCGCAATCCGTGTGCCTGATACCCATGTTGCGCGCCGACGATTGCCCCCCATTTTCCTTGCGCAACAGGGTGACGGTCCGTTCGGCGGCGAGCCGCTCGACGATCGCGGCACCATTGTCCGTCGACCCGTCGTCCACCACGATCACCTCGTCGGGCGGCAGGGTCTGCGCGAACACGCTGTTCAGGGCATCCTCAATGAACCGCTCACCATTGTACAATGGTATAACGGCGGCAATCCTCGGTCCCTCGGCTGACATCACGTACCCTGCGTTTGCGTCCTGTGACGCTCCAGTACCGCATCTCCCCGCCTTGCGAGTAGAGGCAATTTCGCCTGTTATCCCCCGGCCTCCGCCGCTTGGTCCGGCATGAACAGACAGGTTGCCGAAATGCCCCTCCCGCGACTTCCCTCGATGCGCCTCGACGGGCGACGTGCCCTAGTCACCGGCGCCGGCCGGGGCATCGGCGTGGCCGCGGCCGCCGCCCTGGCGCAGATGGGCGCGCATGTCGTCCTGGCCGCCCGCACGCCGGCGGAGATCCAGGCCGTGGCCGAGGACATCCGCGCCGAAGGCGGCAGCGCCGAACCCATGGTGCTGGACGTGACCGATCTCGCCGCCGTACGGCTCGCGATCGACGCAGCCGATCCGTTCGATATCCTTGTGAACAATGCTGGCACCAACCGTCCACGCCCGTTCCTGGACGTGACGGAAGACGACTTCGATGCGATCACCACGCTCAACCAGCGCGCCGCGTTCTTCGTGGCGCAGGCCGTCGCGCGTCGCCTGGTGGCGGCGAAGAAGCCAGGCTCCATCATCCATATCTCCTCACAGATGGGCCATGTCGGCGGGGCGCGCCGGACCGTCTACTGCATGACCAAGCACGGGATCGAGGGCCTGACCAAGGCAATGGCCATCGATCTCGCGCCGCACGGCATCCGTGTTAACTCGATCGGCCCCACCTTCATCGATACGCCGCTGACGCGCCCGTTTTTCCAGGATAACGCCTTCCGCGACGACGTCCTGCGCCGGATCAAGCTCGGCCGCCTGGGAACCGTCGAGGACCTGATGGGGGCGGTCGTGTTCCTGGCGTCCGACGCAGCGGCGCTTGTCACCGGCACGGCGCTTGTGGTCGATGGTGGCTGGACGGCGGAGTAGAGCGATGATCCGGATCATCAAGCACGGCGCAACGGAAGAGGCGAAGTCGGAAGCGGACCGCAAGGTGCGCCAGACCGTGGAAGCGATCCTCGAGGATATCCAGGCGCGCGGCGACGTGGCGGTGCGCGAGCTATCGGTGAAATTCGACAAATGGGATCCACCCGGCTTCCGGCTGCGACCCGATGAGATCACCGCGCTGATGAACAGCCTGCCGGCGCAGGTGATCGAGGACATCAAGTTCGCCCAGGCGCAGATCCGGCGCTTTGCCGAGGCCCAGCGCGCGGCGCTGACCGATATCGAGGTGGAAACCCTCCCCGGGATCCGCCTGGGCCATAAGAATGTCCCGGTTGCCAGCGTCGGCTGCTACGTGCCAGGCGGTCGCTACCCGATGGTTGCCTCGGCGCACATGTCGGTGCTTACCGCCAAGGTCGCCGGAGTGCCCCGCGTGGCCGCCTGCACGCCGCCGCTGAACGGCGTGCCGCCGGCGGCCACCGTCGCCGCAATGGCGCTGGGCGGTGCCGATGAAATCTACCTGCTGGGCGGCATCCAGGCTGTCGCGGCCATGGGCCTCGGCACACAGACCATCGCACCGGTCGATATGCTGTGCGGCCCCGGCAACGCGTTCGTGGCCGAGGCCAAGCGCCAGTTGTTCGGGCGCGTGGGCATCGATCTGCTGGCCGGCCCCACGGAAACGCTGATCATTGCCGACGACACAGCGGACGCCGAGATGTGCGCGACCGACCTGCTGGGCCAGGCCGAACATGGGCCGACCTCACCGGCGATCCTGCTGACCACCTCGGCCAGGATCGCGAACGAGATACAGTCGGAGATCGACCGCCAGTTGGCGATCCTGCCAACCGCTGACATCGCGGGCGTTGCCTGGCGCGACTACGGCCAGGTGATCCTGTGCGATACGGACGAGGAACTTCTGTCGGAAGCCGACCGGATCGCTTCCGAGCACGTGCAGGTGCTGACGCGCGACCCACGCTGGTTCCTGGACCGCATGCGAAATTACGGCGCGCTCTTCCTGGGCAAGGAAACCAATGTCGCCTACGGCGACAAGGTGATCGGCACCAATCATACCCTGCCGACCAAGCGGGCCGCGCGCTACACGGGTGGGCTATGGGTTGGGAAGTTCCTCAAGACCGTTACCTATCAGGAAGTCTCCCCCGAGGCGACGGCGATGATCGGCGAGTATTGCTCGCGTCTCTGCGCGATCGAGAATTTCGCTGGTCACAAGGAACAGGCGGATCTGCGCGTGCGGCGCTACGGCGGCCGGAACGCCCCGTGATCGGGGTGGAAGATGGGCAGGGCGCTGCGCTGCACCCGCCAGGAGGCTCTGCCTCCTGGACCTCCGCAAAGGGGCACAGCCCCTTTGATCCCATTTCGTTTGTTGGATTTGGGGCGGGGGGCCTGACGCAGACCTTGCGCGGTCCGGGTCAGGCCCCCCGCCCCAAATCCACCCAGGGAATCGCGTTCCAAGGGCCGTCGCCCTTGGCGGGTGGGTCCAGGAAGGGCAGCGCCCTCCCTGGTGGGGTCCAGGGGCAACGCCCCTGCTCTTCCCCCACTCCATGACCGAGGACGCGCCGCTCGACGAAATGGCTGATGGCACCGGGCAGGTCCGGCCGCACTGGCGGGGGCTGCTCGGCGCCATGTTCGGCCTGGGGCGCGAGACCCTGGCCGAACGCGCCCACATGCTGGAGCAGGCCTTCGCTGAAGAGGGCATTACAGCCATGCTCCCCGGCGAGCAGGCCGTGCACTGGCGCTGCGACCCGGTGCCCCTGGTGATTTCCCCCACGGAATTCGCCAGCCTGGAGACCGGCTTGGGCCAGCGGGCCCGCCTGCTGGAAGCGATACTCGCCGACCTCTACGGCCCCTGCGACCTCTTGGCCGAAGGGCTTCTGCCCGCCGACCTCGTCTACGACAATCCGTCCTTCCTGCGCGCGTGCCGCACGAATGACGGCGCGCGGCGCGACCGGTTCCTGCATTTCTACGCCGCCGATCTGCTGCGCGGCCCCGACGGCCTGTGGCGTATCCTGGCCGACCGCACCGAGCAGACCGCCGGCCTGGCCTATGCGCTGGAGAACCGCCGCATCCTGTCGCGCATCGTGCCGGAGCTGTTCCAGTCCCAGAAGATCCAGCAGTTGCGCCCGTTCATGGACATTGCCGGCGACGCGCTGCAGGCGCTGTCGCCCAGCGATGGCGCCGGCGTCGCACTGCTGACACCAGGACACAGCGACCCGCTGTGGTTCGAACATGTCCTGCTGTCGCGTGAACTGTCGATCGGCCTGGTCGAGGGCGCGGACCTGACCATCCGCGGCGGCCAGACATTCCTGAAAACGCTGCGCGGGCTGCAGCATATCGGCGTGCTGATGCGCCGCCAGCGCAGCGCGCTGGTCGACCCGCTGGAGCTGGGCGTGGGCGCCGGCACGCCCGGTCTGCTGGATGCGGTACGTGGCGGAGCGGTCCGGCTCGTGAACAGTTGCGGCACGGGAGTGGCCGAGGCGCCCGGCCTCGCCGCCTTTCTGCCCACCCTCGCCCGCCGGCTGCTGAACGAGGATCTGCTCATTCCCAGCCAGGCCACGCTCTGGCTGGGTGAGGGCGCGGTGGTCCGCACGGTGCTGCGCGACCTGCAGGGTTGGGTCATCCGGCAAGCGACCGACGGCGCTGCGGTGCCGATCTCGCCAATGCTGCTGTCCGCCGCACAACGCGAGGAACTCACGGCCCGGGTGGCAGCCCAGCCGACACGCTATGCCGCCACGGTGGCGCCGCAGCCGTCGGTTGCGCCCTGCGTCGGTCCCCACGGGCTGGAGCCGAAGCCCGTCGCCCTGCGGCTCTACATGGTATTCGACGGCAGCCGTTGGCGTGCGCTGCCCGGCGGGCTGGCACGCGCACTGTCCGAGGAAGACGCGCTCGCCGGCCGGCTCCCCCGCAGCGCGATGTCGAAGGATGTCTGGGTCATTGCCGACGAATCGGCCGCGGTGCAGGGCGCGCTGGGCCTGACCACCCCCACCCTCGCCATCCGCCGCACCGCGGGCGACCTGCCAAGCCGGGTCGCGGACCATTTCTTCTGGCTGGGCCGCTACCTGGAACGGCTGGAGGAAGCCGCTCGGCTGCAGCGTGCGATCATCGCCCGCATCCTGCGCCCCTCGCCCACGCCGCGCGAAATGTCGGAAATGCAGCTTCTGGCCGCGTGCCTGGGCAGCGCCGAAATCATGCCGCGAGAGGAGACCAGCATTCTCGGGCCGTCGCTGCTGGCGCCCGCCGTCCTGCGCGCCTTCCGGGGCAACGGCGCCATGCGGAGGCTCCTCGGCCAGGTGTCCGGCCAGGTTGAGCAGTTGCGCGATCGCATGACTGGGGAAATGCACGTCGTCCTGACCCGGTCCTTGCGCGACCTTGGCGATGCCATGCGTCACCTGCCCCCGGATACCGATCCACGGGCGCTGGAACAGGCGTCCCACCTGACGACGAGCGTCCTGCAATTCGCCGCAACCGTCGCCGGCCTTGCAGCCGAAAACATGGTGCGCGGCGGCGGCCGGCTGTTCCTGGATTTTGGCCGGCGCGTGGAACGCGCGCAGGCCATCCTGGCGGAACTGGCGCAATTGCTGGACCAGCCCAACGCCGCATCCCAGCCAGGCCGCATCGAACTGGCGCTGCGCCTGGCTTTGGAACTGCGCGATTCGGTCATTACCTACCGCAGCCGCTATCTGGCGGTACTGCAGCCCGCGCCGGCGCTGGACCTGATCCTGGCTGACGAAGGAAATCCGCGCGGCCTCGCGTTCCAGCTTCTGACGATCCGGGACCTGTTGCGCGAGATCATGGAGGACAGCGACTCGCTCCTGGCGTCCGTCGACCCGCTGTTGCAGCAGGTCCACGAAATCGTCCGCGATGTGCTGCGAGCCACGGATCAGGCCGTTGCCGCCGCCTTCATGCCGGCCCGGTTGCGGGCGTTGGAAACCACTATCGCCAGCCTCTCCGACCAGGTCTCGCGCCGCTACTTCACGTTGCTTCCGGTAGCGCGCAGCCTGGGCGTTGATGACGAACCCCTGCGCGGCGCCGCCTGACGCCTGCATTGACGCAGTGATGCCCGTGCTGCCGACGCGCACCCCGCGGGCTACCGCGACCACGCCTCCGGGCGGATACGCTGCCGCCGGTATTCTGTCTACGCAGTCCGCCTATACGCTGCGACGGTCCACCAGCCCGGCCGGCGTCGTGCAGAGATGCGTCAGCGTCCGGTCGGCGTGAGTCATTCGCCATGACAGCATGTCCTGCGCCGCCCGGGCCAGCAGCCCGGCATGGGCCGGGTCGGCGGCGACGTTGCGCATCTCGTTGGGGTCGGTTCGACGATCGTACAGGATGGGCGGCAGCGAGGCGAAGTGCACGTATTTCCAGTCCGCGGTCCGGGTAACACACAGGCCCGCGCGGTCCAGGTCCAAATCCAGGGGCGGCCTGTCGGCTCGCGGCCACCCGCCGCGCAGGTCGAACTCGAAATGCACCGCGTCACGCCATCTTGCGGGCGTCTGTCCTGACAGCCAGGTAGACAGGGATACGCCGTCGCAGACGCGCGGCACCGGCAGGACGAGCCAATCCAGGATGGTCGGCAGCAGGTCCACTGCCTCGGTGAACGCATCGACCACGCGACCGTGCACCCCATCCGGATCGCGAATGATCAGCGGCAGATGGTAGCTCTGGTCGAACCAGCCCATCTTTCCCAACAGATTGTGGTCGCCAAGCTGCTCACCGTGGTCGGAGGTGAAGATGATCAGTGTATCGTCCCATTGGCCGGTCCGCCGCAGTTCGGCGAATACCGTGCCCAGGTGATGGTCAATCTCGGCGATCATGCCGTAGTAACTGCGCCGCGTCAGGCCGATGTCCTTGTCCGACATCGGTGCGACCAGACCTTCACCACGCTGGAAATAGGTGGATCGTTTCTGTGTCGCCAGGAAATGCGCCATCACCGGATGCTGTGCGGCTTCGGTTTCGATATCTCCCCGGATCGCGGCGGGAATGCTCTGCCGCGGCACGGCCTCGTGCCACGGCGCCGGCGCGGCAAAGGGCGGGTGCGGACGATAGAAGCCCAGATGCAACAGCCAGGGCCGGCTGGGCCGCGTCGCGCGCAGGAACGACATCGCATGTTCCGCCGACCACGCCGTGTCCGACAGTGCCGCCGGGATGCGGCTGGGCAGCGCGCTCGGCCCAGGCGGTCCGTCGAGCGGACACCAGATGTCCTCGGGCTGCTCCGGCAGCTCATGACCGCGGCCGGCGACCCAGGCCAGATAGTTGCGGTACTCAACCTCATCGAAATGCGCGACGACGCGCCAGCCATCCATTACGTCGCCAATCTCGCGCTGCCCCGGATCGGACAGGCCGACACGGCGCGGATCGGCAGTGGTCGTGGTGTAGCCGATCAACGCGGGATCGATGCCGGCGCGGCGCACCTCGCGCGCGAGGGTGGGATGGCGGTCGTCCAGCGGCACGCCGTTGGCGACGACGCGATGGTTCATCACATAAAGCCCGGTCAGCATCGAGGCGCGGGCCGGTCCGCATGGCGCGCTCTGGCCGAAATGGTTCTGGAACACCACGCCGTCGCGGGCCAACGCATCCAGGTTCGGGGTCAGTGCCGCGGGGTGGCCGAGCACGCCCAGGCTGTCACCGCGCCACTGGTCGGCGACGATCAGAAGCACGTTTCGCTGTTTCGCCATCATACCCCCGCCGCTTGACTTCCTGCGCCCGGTCCGGCGGACTTCCTGCAAGACACCAGAGGGAGCGGTCCATGAAATTCGGCATCTTCTACGAACTCCAGCTTCCCCGCCCCTGGGGACCGGACGACGAGCGGATCCTGTACCAGAACGCGCTCGACCAGATAGAACTGGCCGACAGACTGGGCTACGACTACGCCTGGGAGGTGGAGCATCACTTCCTCGAGGAATATTCGCATTCGCCCTCGCCCGAGGTGTTCCTGGGCGCCGCCAGCCAGCGGACGAAGAATATTCGCCTCGGCCACGGCATCGTGCAACTCACGACCAACCCGCCGCAGCGGGTCGCCGAACGCATTGCCTGCCTGGACCTGGTTTCCAACGGCCGTGTCGAGATGGGAACCGGCGAATCAGCCTCGATCACCGAGCTTGGCGGCTTTGGGCGGGAGATGGAAACGAAGCGCGAGATCTGGGAGGACGCGATCCGCTGTATCGTCCCGATGTTCAGGGACGAGGGGGTCGAGCTGAACACCAAGTGGCATAAGATGCCCATGCGCAATGTGCTGCCGAAGCCGGTGCAGAAGCCGCATCCGCCGCTCTGGGTGGCTTGCAGCCAGTTGGAAACGATCGAAATGGCGGGACGGCGCGGCATGGGCGCGCTGGGCTTCCAGTTCCTGTCGGCTGACGCGGCGCATGCCTGGGTGCACGCCTACTACAACGCATTCACCAAGCGGCAGGAGAAGCTGGCGGAGTACGCGACCAACCCGAATATTGCGCTGGTCAGCTATTTCATGTGCGCGGAAACCGACGAGGAAGCACGCCGGCGCGCCGACGGCGCCACATTCTTCCAGTTCGCGCTGCGCTTCTACGGGTCTTCCTCGGGCCGCAAGCGGCCGGATCCCTACACGGTGAACATGTGGGACGAGTACAACAAGTGGAAGGCGGCGAACAGGGACGCGGCCGACCGCGCGCTGCGGGGCGGGTTGATCGGTTCACCGGAAACCATCCGCCGGAAGCTGCGGCGTTTCCAGTCTTCCAATATTGACCAGGTGATCCTGCTGAACCAGGCGGGACGGAACAGCCATCAGCATATCTGCGAAAGCCTGGAACTGTTCGCGAAGGAGGTGATGCCGGAGTTCCACGCAGCCGAGGTCGAGCATCAGGCGTGGAAGCAGAAGGTGCTGGCGCGGGAGATCGAGCTGGAGGAGATCGACACGCAGCCGTTCCGCGATCGGTTCGGGCCGAACTCGGTGCAGCCGGCGGCGGCGGCGGAGTAGGTCAATA
>JBFXDK010000035.1:0-44343 GCA_050181195.1 Acetobacteraceae bacterium
GGCGCTCACATTCCTGATCAACGCTGAAGGGGCATTGCGGCGCATGCCGCTTCGATCAACTCTGCCGCATGCGCTGCATGACACTTTTCACGGCTGCCTGTCTCGTCGGGTGCACCTCCCAGACGCCGGCACTCGGCCTGATCGCTTCGGCAACCGACAGAATCGAGTATGCGGTCGTCGAGCCAACCCCCGAGATGGCGGCGGAACTCATTCACGCCAAACTGAGCGGCGTGGAGGTGATGGTGGTCGCAGACCATGAATCCGCGACCTTGATGCCGATGCGTGCGGCCGGCGCGTATGTTTTCCTTGCCAACGTACCCCAGGAGTTCCTGCGCGTCGACGGCCGAGCGGTGATGGCGGATGGCGAGATTTCGGTCGATCCGGGGACGGCCAGGCGGTACGGCGTCGCGTTCCGTGAACTTCTGCTCAGCGCCAGGCGGGCCGGTACGGGCCGGCCGCGGCAGCATGCGGGGGAATGACGCCGGCTACCGCCGCAACTGCGGCATGACTGTTGCGGCAAGCAGCCGCAGGGCCGCGTCTTCCGCACTATCGCGGCAGAAGCTGCATGGTCACGTCTTCCGCCACCCGCAAAGGGTGACGCAGGGGCAGCGGCGGGAGGGAGCCACCGGAACGCATACGGGGCATGGATCAACGTCTGGGGCAGCTGGGCCTCGGTCGGCTGGAAACAGGCCGAAGCGGCCGGAATCAGACCCGCGAGAAGACCGGCACCGACGGCCCGTGGCAGTCCGAGAACACGACCACCCGCCCCTCCACCCGGCGGAAATACAGGTCGACCAGTGATTCCCCGACCGCGAGGCGTTGCACCGTCAGCTGGTCCACCCCGCCCGGCAGCCGCGGTTCCTGGATGTGGATTTCCCGGCGCCAGCCATCGATTTCCACGCCCAGGCACGCCTGCAACATCATGAACGGGCACCCCGCCGCCCAGGCCTGCGGCAGGCATGCCACGGGATAGGCGATGGGCGGCTCACCGGCCGTGCGCCGGAAGCCGCAGAACAACTCGGGCAGGCGCATGTCGAACCGCACCGCGGCATCGAACAGCCCGTCCAGGACCCGCAGCGCGCCGTCCCGTTCGTCGTAGCGCGCGAGTCCGGCGCCGCACAGCGCGGTGTCGTGCGGCCAAACCGAACCATTGTGGTACGACATCGGATTGAACCGGCGCTGCTCCATGGCCAGCGTGCGGATGGCCCAGCCCGAATCGAATGGCGTGCCCAGCAATTGCGCCGCGACACGGCGTCCCCGTTCGGCATCCGGGAGCCCCGTGTACAACAGGTGCCCGACGTTGGAGCCGCGCACCCGGCAGGGCCGGCCATGCCCGTCGAGCGCGATGGCATAGAAGCCCATGTCCTCCTGCCAGAACCGCGCTTCGACGGCGGCACGCAGCGTCTCGGCCTTGGCGCGCCAGCGCTCCGCCGCCGCGGCGTCGCCACGCCACCCGGCCAGCATGGCCATGGCCCGGAACGCCGCGAAGACATAGCCCTGCACCTCGATCAGGGCGATCGGCCCCACCGGATCGGTGCCGTCCTCGTGGAAGATCGAATCGTGGCTGTCCTTCCAGCCCTGGTTGGCCAGCCCGGTCTCGGCGCCACGCGCATAGTCCACGAACCCGTCGCCATTGGAATCGCCGGATCCCTCGATCCAGCCCATCGCGGCGAGGAGCGCCGGCCACAGCGTATCGACAAACGCCATGTCCCCGGTCCGGCGTGCATAGGCACCAGCCAGCATCACGAACAAGGGTGTCGTGTCCACACCGCCGTAATACGCGCCGAACGGGATTTCCTGCAGGGCGGACATCTCGCCGCGCCGCATCTCGTGCATGATCTTGCCCGGTTCGGCGTCCTGGAACGGCTCGGTTTTCGTGGCCTGGTGGCGCGCGAGGAATGTCAGCACGCCGCGGGACAGCGCCGGCGACAGCCACAGCGTCTGCAGCGAGGTCACGATCGCATCGCGGCCGAACGGCGTGGAAAACCAGGGTATCCCGGCATAGGGATACGGGCCGGTCTCAAGTTCGGTGGTCAGCAGCGCCAGATCCGCCCGCGACCGGCTCACCCACTCATCGAACAGGTGGCTCGATGAGCGGATGTGCCCGCCGACATGGCCCATGATCCGGGCCCTCTCGCGCGCCCGGGCGGCCGCGGCGCGGAACCGCGTGGATGAGGGCACGCCGTCCTGTTGCGCCCCGACCTCCAGGAACAGGTCGTGCTGCCCGCCGGCCGGAAGCCGGATGGTGAACTCGGCCCGTTCGGTCGTGAGATGCACCGGCGGTTCCGAGAACGCGATCGTCGTGACCCGTTCCACCCCGTCCAGCCCCTGATAGCAAAGCACGACCGAATCCCCGGCCGTCCGCGGTTCCCGCGCCTGGCCCCGATGGCTGCGCGGGGTGCCGCGGATTTCGAACATGTCGCGGAAGTCCGCCGCGAAATCGATGCTCAGCGGCACGGTCGCGTCCAGATCGGCGTAGTTCAGCAGCGCAAGATGTTCGTAGAGCCGGTTACCCCACAGCAACCGTGACCGGTCCAGGTGGATCACGCCTTCGGGCGTTGGCTTGCCGCCGACCGGCGGCAGCGGCCGGTTGGTCATGTGGGCCTGGAAGAAGACGTTGTCGTGGCTGACCCCGGCCCCCAGCATCGATGGCCTCTGGCCACCCACGGTCAGGCGCAGGCACGACAGCAGGCGGGTGTCGTCGCGGAACAGCCCGTCGCCCTCGCCCAGGATGTCGCCATAGGCATCGCCGATGACGAACGTATCCGCGTGCTTCAGAACATACATCCGGCGCCCGCCGGCCGGCATGCCCAGGGAGATCGAGCCGAGAACCTCGGGTGAGCCTGACGTGGGATCGGACATCGGTCAGCCCGCCGCCTGAACGGGGCGGCGCCACGACGCGGCTTGCCGCCCCGGGATGCTGGCGGCGCATTCAGCGCATTCACGGACGGCCATGAAGACAGACAGGTTCATTGCAGGATCCTGTTCCCGGAACGGTTTCGGACTGGTGCCCAGCAACGCTAACGTGATCCAGGGCCGGATGGTTTCGCCGGGTCTGCCCGCCAGCGGCGGAACGCACGGGGCGACGGCCGATCCCTTTCTTTCCGTTCGGACCGGAAATCGCAAGCGGGATGTGCATCAACCGTCCTGACGGGTGGCCCGCGGCGCGCTAAGCAGGCATTCGTGGCCCATGCCACGACTGCCTGCTCGCAACCTACGATAAACGCATCATCTGATCGGCTTCGCACCTGCGGCGTTCCGCCGAATGATGCTTAGACTGACGCCATGAGGATCCAACCAGCATGCTGACCGTCACGTCCCCGGCGTTCAAGGAGAATGCCCACCGCGCCCTGGCGAACCCCGGGCTGCAGAAGGCGCTCGCCCGCAGCGGACCCAGCTTCATTGCCCGCCGCACCGCCGCCGTGGCCGCGCTGCCGGAGTTCGAACAGCTGCGCGACACCGCGCGCGACATCAAGAACCACACGCTGGCGCACCTGGATTTCTACCTGGAGGAGTACGAGGCGAAGGTCCTGGCCGCCGGCGGCCATGTGCACTGGTGTTCGGACGCGGACGCGGCGCGGGCGGCGGTGCTGAAGATCTGCCAGGATGCCGGCGCGCGCACGGTCACCAAGGGCAAGTCGATGATCGGCGAGGAAATCGCCATCAACCACCACCTGGAGCAGCACGGGATCACGCCGGTCGAAACGGATTTGGGCGAATACATCATCCAGCTGCGCGACGAACTGCCCAGCCACATCATCGCTCCCGCCTTCCACCTGAACATGGAGGACTGGGAGGAAGCGTTCCGCCGGTCGCACACCGACCTGCCGGCCGACCGTCCGTTCAACGAACGCCGCGACATCCTGACGGAAGCGCGGACCAAGCTGCGCGCGCGCTTCCTGGCGGCCGATGTCGGCATCACCGGCGCCAATTTCCTGGTCGCGGAAACCGGCTTCAGCGTCATCGTCACCAACGAGGGCAACGGCGACCTGACGCAGACGCTGCCGCGCGTGCACATCGTGCTGGCGAGCATCGAGAAGATGGTGCCGACGATCGAGGACTGCACCTCGCTGCTGCGGGTGCTGGCGCGGTCGGCGACGGGGCAGGATTTCTCGGTCTACACCACGTTCTCCACCGGCGCGCGCCGGCCGGGCGACCTGGACGGCCCCGAGGAATACCATGTCGTGCTGATCGACAATGGCCGATCGGCGATGATCGGCACCGAGTTCCAGGAGATGCTGCGCTGCATCCGCTGCGCCGCCTGCATGAACCACTGCCCGGTCTATGGCGCGGTCGGCGGCCATGCCTATGGCTGGGTGTATCCAGGGCCGATGGGATCGGTGTTGACGCCCAGCCTGGTGGGCGTGGACCAGGCCGGGCACCTGCCCAATGCATCCACCTTCTGCGGCAAGTGCGAAAGCGTCTGCCCGGTGCGCATCCCGCTGCCCAAGCTGATGCGCCACTGGCGGGAGCGGGAGTTCGAGCGCCACCTGACGCCCGCCGTGGTGCGCACGAACCTGGCGATCTGGGGCTTCTTCGCCCGCCGCCCGCAACTCTACCGCGCCGCGACCCGGCTTGCCGCCGTGACCCTGGGATGGCTGGGCCGCGGCAAGGGCGCGTTCACCCACCTGCCCTTCGCCGGCGGCTGGACGCAGGGCCGCGACCTGCCGGTGCCGGAGGGCGATACGTTCTTCGCCCGCTACGCCAAGGCACAGCGCGAGGGAAAGCGGCCATGAGCCGCGACGCCATCCTGAACGCGGTACGCCGGGGCCTGCGGCGCGGCCCGCTGCCCGCGGACCAGGCTGCGATGCTGCGGGGGCGGCTGGAACGCCACCCGCGGCACCTGATCCCCGCCCGCTCCCGCCTGCCGCACCCGGAGCAGGTCGCGCTGTTCGTGCGCAACGTGGAAAAGGAGTTCGGGTCGGTGGCGCGCGTTGCGGACCTGGACGCGGTGCCGGAAGCGATCGCCGACTACCTTGCCGCGCAGAACCTGCCGAGCGCGATGGTGGTCGCGCCACATCCGGAGCTGCGCGCGGTGCCCTGGTCCACCCGCCCCCTGCTGGACATCCGGGAGGGACGAGCACAGGCCACCGACGCAGTGAGCGTGCAGCACGCCTTCGCCGCGATCGCCGAAACGGGGACGCTGATGCTGCCCAGCGCGCCCGAGAGGCCGACGACGCTGAACCTGCTGGCGGACACCGAGATCGTGCTGCTGCGCGCGTCCCGGCTGGTGGGCGCCTATGAGGAAGCCTGGGATCTGCTGCGGGCCGAGATGGGCGGGATGCCGCGCAACGTGATGCTGGTGACCGGCCCATCGCGATCGGCCGATATCGAGCAGACGCTGGAACTGGGCGCGCACGGGCCGCGGCGGCTGCATGTGGTGCTGGTGGAGGATACCGACTGCTGATACCGGGCGACCGAATGGTCGACCGATCCGCGCGCAGGGTTGGTGTGGCGGCTGCGCGCGAAATCAAAAGGATACCAGCCGACCGCCATGCAATGCATGGGTCAATGCTTCGGGCGACTGGTATGAGAAAGCGTCAGGTCCGCACCCGGCGGCGGCGCGGTTCCCGGTTCGACAACAGCATCGTCAGGCCGCGCGCGGCGTTGAAGTGCTGGCAGGTGATGACCAGCACGGCCGTCAGCGGCACGGCGAGCAGCGCGCCGGCCAGCCCCCAGACCCAGCCCCAGAAGCCAACGGCGACGACGATGGTGATGGGCGAGAGAGATAATCCCTGGCCCTGCAGCAGCGGTTCAATGAAGTTGCTGATCACGATCTGAAGCACCGTATAGCCGCCCAGCACGACCAGCGGCATCGTCCAGTCCTGGAACTGCACCACAGCGTAGAGCGTCGGTGGCAGGATGCCGATGATGTTTCCGACGATCGGCACGAAGTTCAGCAGGAAGTTCAGCATCCCCCAGGTCAGCCACAGGTCGAGCCCGGTGGCGAGCGCCCAGACGGACGAAGCGACGCCGGTGATCACGCTGGTGATCAATGTGACCGCGACATAGGTGCGGAAACTGCCGGCGATGCGCGCGAACAGGGCGGAGATGTGGTGCTCCTCGGCGCCATTCGCGGCGAGCTTGCGGCCGAGTGCCTGGACTTCCGGCAGTCCCAGGACGACCAGGACGGCGATGGAGCCGAGATAGGCTAGGACCGTGTAGGTGCTTGCCAGCAGGGCCTCGGCGGCAGCCACTACCCAGCCATAGCCGTTGGCTCCGGGGACGGGGAAATCATGGGCCCGCGCCCAGGTGGAATACGTGTCCAGCAAGGCGCGGAACTGGTCCTGCCGCTCCACCATGCTGCGGACGACGCCGGCCAGCGAGATGTAGACCGCCGTCGCGAAAGCGGCGGTCGCCAGCAGCAGCACCAAAATCGTCGCCACATAGCTCGCCCAGCTCGGCATGAACCGGTCCAGCCATGGCTTCACCGGCCAGACGACGGCGATGACGAACACCGCCACGGTCAACGGCATCGTGACCGGGTAGCTCAGCATGATTCCGGCGACCGTCATCACAAACGCAATGATGGCAAGAAGCCAGGTCACGGTCCGGCGATCGTCACTCATGCACACCTGTCCGGCCTGCCAGATCATGCCAGCCAGCTGGAGGGTGAACCATTCGACCCACGGCGGGCGGCTTGCATGGCTTGATTTCGTGCGCAGCTGCCAAACGAATCCTGCGCGAATACCAGATGGGGCGGCGCGGGGCTGGCTGCGACTGCCGCGGCCGTTCCCATTTGCGTAGGCCGGAGCATGGAGGGGCACAATGGACTGGTCGGCGATCCAATCGCATCTTGTGGCCCTGGCGACCGCCTATTGCCTCGCCCTGCCGATCGGATGGGAACGCGAGAAGAGCGGACGCAGTGCCGGACTGCGAACCTTTCCGCTGGTCGCGATCGCCTCCTGCGGGTTCATCCAGGCCGCCGAGGGCCTGGTGCAGTACGAGCCGGACGCCCTGGCGCGCATCGTCGAGGGTGTGATCACCGGCATCGGCTTCATCGGCGGTGGCGCGATCCTGAAGGGCGAGAGCAGCGTCCATGGCACGGCGACGGCCGCGAGCCTGTGGACCACCGGCGCCATCGGCATCGCCGTCGGACTGGGGGCCTATAGCGTCGCGCTGCTGATCGCGGCCTTCACCATTGCCACCCTATGGTTTCTGACATTCCTGAAATCGCCACCTTCTCCCTGATTACCGCCCCCCCTGATCAGCGTGGGCCCGGGGGCGCCGGCCACGCCATCAGCCCCGCCGCCAGCAGCGCGAGAGCGGCGACGACGACGTAGCTGCCGCCGTAGCCGCCAATCAGGCCCACAGCCGCACCGAAGGCGGGCGGGATCAGCATGACAGCCGAGAACATCACCGCCGTGCCGAGCCCGGTCGCCTCGGTCCGCCGCGTGCCGCCCAGGGCCGCGAACTCGGCGTAGGCCACGCCCGTGTAGGCACACGCGGTACAGCCGGCGAACACCACCACCGCGAACAGCGCCGGCACCGGCCAGGACGGGCCGAACTGCCCGACCAGCAGTGCGGCAACCGCCATTCCCACGCCATGCACCGCCAGCGTATGCGCCGGCGTCAGGTAGCGGTCGGCCACCCAGCCCCAGATCGGGCGGCTGACCGACCCGGAAATCTGGTACACCGCCAGAATTCGCCCCGCCGTTACCAGATCGAGCCGCACCACGCTGGTGAGATGGACGGTCATGAACGCAACGAAGGTCAGTTGCAGCCCGGAGTAGATGAACGACGCGAAGGAGAGGCGCCGGATGCGCCGGTCGGACAACAGCTGGAACGGCTGCAGCAGCGTGCGTCCGAAGGCCGGCCGCGACGGCTCGCGGTCGGCGTCCCAGCGCCGGCGCGGCAGTTCCATCAGCAGGATCAGCGCGAGCACGGGGATGAGTTCGGTCGCCAGCGCGCCGCGCCAGCCCAGCGGCCCGACCAGCGGCGGCAGCAGCAGCGCCGCGCAGACGCCGCCCAGCGGCACGCCGATCTGGCGCAGTGACATCACCATGTTGAACACGGCGCGCGGCGTGTGCGGCACCAGCAGATGCGTGCTGGCCGGCGCCGCGGCACCATAGGCGAGGCCCAGCACCAACGCCGCCAGCGCCAGCTGCGCGACACCGTTGCTGGTGACCGCGACCAGCACCATGCCGGTTGCGGACAGCAGCACCGCCTGGGTGGCGCGCACGCCGCCATGGCGGCGGATCAGCCCGGGCGAGATCAGCGCCGAGATCACGCCAACGCCATAGGCAATGGCGACGAAGCCGCCGGCCAGCGTGCCTGGCACGCCCAGGTCGGTGGCCACCGCCGGCGCCAGCGTCGGCATCGAATACAGCGCCATCGTCGCCAGCGTCTGCACCGCGATCGTGGCCGCCAGCGGCCAGAACGGCATGTGGATGCGGCCTGGGGACACCGCGTCGGTCAAGCGCCGGGCGCCGGCCTGGCACCGCCATACATCATCCAGCCGCGCGCCGCGGCCCAGCCGCAATCGACCGGCAGGTTCGCACCGGTGATGGCCGAGGCGCGGTCCGACAGCAGGAACTCGACCGCCTCGCCCACTTCCGACGGCTCGACGCAGCGCCCCAGTGCCATCCAGTCGCCGGGATTGCCGCGATACCGCTCGCCCGCCTGGATGCGCGCCCGCACGCGCGGCACCAGGGTCGCGGCGGGTGAAACCGCGTTGACCCGCACGCCGGCACGTCCCCACTCACCGGCCAGGCTCTCGGTCAGGTTGATCACCGCCGCCTTGGCCGGGCCATAGCCGAACAGCGGCGATCCCCCCATCCCCGCCGTCGACGCAATATTCACGATCGCTCCCTGCCCCCGCTCGGCCATGCCTACCCCGAACGCGCGGTCGGCGTTGAAGACCCCGTCGAGGTTGACGCGGATCAGCCGGTCCCAGTCCTCATGCGTCGTGCGGCCCGGCGGAATGGTGGAATCCTGGAATGTGCCGGACGACACCACCAGCGCGTAGGGCGGCGCATGTGTGGACTCGATCTCCCGCGCGAGCCCGCTCATGACGGCGGCATCGGTCACGTCACCATGCCAGGCGCGCCCGTTCAGTTCAGCGGCCACCGCCTGCGCATTGTCCAGGTCGCGGTCGACGATGGCGATCGTCCAGCCGCGTTCCGCCATGAGCCGCGCGGTTGCCGCGCCGATGCCATTGCCGCCGCCGATGATGACGGCGAGACGTCCCTTCCCGGTGTCGTCCATGGTGTGATCCCCCTCTGCCATGTCCGCGGCGAGTCTGGCACCGGGCGGCGCGGGCGTCGATGGAGGCGCGGCAGCGATTCCCATCGTGGATCGAGCGGCCACGGCGCCATTCCTGCCGGCCCCGGTCGTCGTGCTTGGGCGTGACCCCACCGTCCTGCTCGCACGATCTCACCGTCATGCTCGGGCTTGACCGGTTTGACCCGAGCATCGCCGGAGACACCGATCCACGGAAATCTGGACCTGATTTCAACAGTGAGCTGCTCGGCGAGGTGTGGGGCCGAGGACGACGGGGAGCCGGTGGCGGTCAGGCGGCCCGCACCCCCAACCGCCCGGCCGTGTCCTGGATGAACTGCCACGCCACCCGCCCCGACCGCGCCCCGCGGGTCACCGACCATTCTACCGCCTGGGCGTGCAGGTCGTCGGTCGAGATCTTCAGGCCCATTGCGGCGGCATAGCCGTCGATCATCGCGAAGAACGTGTCCTGGTCGCAGTTGTGGAAACCCAGCCAGATGCCGAACCGGTCGGACAGGGAGACCTTCTCCTCGATCGCCTCGTTCGGGTTGATCGCGGTGGACCGCTCATTGTCGATCATGTCGCGGGGCATCAGGTGCCGCCGGTTCGACGTGGCATAGAACAGCACGTTGTCGGGCCGCCCCTCGATGCCGCCGTCCAGCACGGATTTCAGCGCCTTGTAGTCGGCATCCTCGCGCTCGAAGGACAGGTCGTCGCACAGGATCAGACAGCGGCGGGACTGGCCGCGCAGCGCGTTCAACAGGTCCGGCAGCGTGCGGATATCCTCCCGGTGGATCTCGATCAGCGCCAGCGCGCCCGGCGCTTCGGCGTTCGCCACCGCATGGATCGCCTTCACCAGCGACGACTTCCCCATGCCGCGCGCGCCCCACAGCATGGCGTTGTTGGCCGGCAAACCGCGGGCGAAGCGCAGCGTATTCTCCAGCAGGATCTGCTTCTGCCGCTCCACCCCCTTCAGCAGGGTGATATCGACGCGCGAGACCTTCGCCACGGGCGCGAGGTGCCCGGGCGAGGGGTGCCAGACGAATGCGTCGGCGGCATCGAGGTCCACCGGCGGGGCGGCGGGCGGGGCCAGACGCTCCAGCGCCTCGGCGATACGGGTCACGAGTTCGAGCAGGCGCTGATCCATCAGGGAACGTCCAGGAAAGCTTGACGAAAGGGGGGCGGAAAGTATGGTCCCGCCCCGTTCACCGCAAGGACCAGGTCTCATGAACCCCTTTGGGCTCATCTCCCCCGCCTACGCGCAGGATGCCGGCGGCGCATTGGCCACGGCGACGCAGTTCGTGCCGCTGATCCTGATTTTCGCGGTGTTCTACTTCCTGCTGATCCGCCCGCAGCAGCAGAAGCAGAAGGAAGTCCGGAACATGCTGGCCGCCCTGAAGCGCGGCGACCGCGTGGTGACCGGCGGCGGGATCCTGGGCACGGTGCAGCGGGTGCCGATGGTGCAGGACAAGGACGGCAAGCAGGTCGGCGGATCCGAGATCGAGGTGGAGATCGCGCCGAACCTGAAGGTGACGGTGCTGCGGGAGACGATCACCACGGTGATCCGCCCGGCCGCGGCCAACGACAGCAAGCCGCCGAAGGACAAGGCGTCCTGATCCGACCCGGCGGCCGGGCGCCCGTCCCGGCCGCTGACATCGAGTTGTCACGTGCACGCTTCCATTCTTCCATTATGATGGAATTATGGAATCAAGCACTGCCGCGCACATCTTCGCCGCCCTCTCCCAGGAATCCCGCCTTGGCGTCCTGCAGCGCCTGATCGGCGCCGGTTCGGCTGGTCTTCCGGCAGGCGAGATCGCCACGGCGCTGGGCCTGCCCGCCTCCACAACCTCCTTTCATCTCGCGGCGCTGGAGCGGGCGGGGCTGATCCAGTCCACCCGCCGCGGACGGCAGATCATCTACGCCGTGCGCGTCGCGCCCCTGCGCGACCTGCTCGCGTTCCTGACCCGCGCCTGCTGCGCCGGCGGACCCGAACCGTTCGAACCGATCCCGGAGGATCCACGCACCATGACGCCCGCGTTCAACGTGCTGTTCCTGTGCACCAGGAATTCGGCGCGCTCCATCATGGCCGAGGCGATCCTGACGTCGCTCGCGCCGGGGCGCTTCCATGCCTGGTCCGCCGGTTCCGCTCCGGCCGGCGAGCCGATGCCGGAGGTCATCGCGAAGCTGCGCGCCCTGGGGCACGACGTGTCCGGGCTGTATGCCAAATCCTGGGACGTGTTCACGCGTCCGGATTCACCGCGGATGGATTTCGTGATCGCGCTGTGCGACGTGCTGGAGGGGCAGACCTGCCCCGATTTCGGCAATACCGCTGTGACCGCCGCCTGGCCGCTACCCGACCCGGCGAAATACACCGGCAGCCCGGCGGAGCAGTCTGCCCTGCTCAACGAACTCTATGCCGGCCTGCGGCGGCGGCTGGACATCTTCATCAGCCTGCCCTTCGCCGCGCTGGACCGCATGGCGCTGCGGGCGCGGCTGGACGAACTGGCGGGCGGGTCGCTCCCGGCCCTGGCCGGGGGACGCTGAGCCATGCGGGTCGGCATCAACGGCATGGGCCGGATCGGGCGGCTGGCCTTGCGGGCGGCGTGCGGGGCGATGCCGCGGCCGGCGGGCGATCCGCGCGCGGACAACCGGCTGGACGTCGTGCACCTGAATGAAGTCAAGGGCGGCGCCGCGGTGACCGCGCATCTGCTGGAATTCGACAGTGTGCATGGCCGCTGGCGGGCGCCGATCGGTGCGGACGGCGACAGCACGATCCGGGTGGGTGAGCACCGGATGGGTTTCTCGTCCGCGGCGACGCCCGGCGAGGTGCCCTGGGGCGCGCTGGGCTGCGACGTGGTGCTGGAATGCACCGGCAGGTTCCTGACGCCGGCCGCGCTGCAGGCCTATTTCGACCGCGGTGTGAGCACGGTGATCGTTGCCGCCCCGGTGAAGGACCCGGCGGCGCTGAACGTCGTGGTGGGGGTGAACGTCCACGCCTACGACCCGTCCCGCCATCGCCTGCTGACGGCCGCGTCCTGCACCACGAACTGCCTGGCCCCCGTGGTGAAGGTGGTGCACGAGGCGATCGGCATCCGCCACGGCCAGATCACCACGATCCATGATCCCACCAATACGAATGTCGTGACGGACGCGCCGCACCGCGACCTGCGCCGGGCCCGTTCGGCCCTGCTGTCGCTGCAACCCACCACGACCGGCAGTGCCACGGCGATCGCGCTGATCTATCCGGACCTGAAGGGACGGCTGAACGGCCATGCGGTGCGCGTGCCGGTATTGAACGCATCGCTGACGGATTGCGTGTTCGAACTGAACCGCGCAACGACCGAGGCGGAGATCAACGACCTGTTCCACGCCGCCGCCGCCGGTCCCCTGGCCGGCATCCTGGGGTTCGAAAGCCGGCCATTGGTTTCAGCGGATTTCGCCAACGACACGCGCAGCGCCATCGTCGACGGGCCCAGCACCTTGGTGACGGATGGGACCATGGTGAAGGTGTATGCGTGGTATGACAATGAGGTCGGCTACGCCCATCGCATGGTGGACCTGGCCTGCATCGTACGCGACAGGGGGGCGTGATGGGATCGGTGCGCAACTACCTGATCGTCACGCTCAGCTACTGGGGATTCACGCTCACCGACGGCGCTCTGCGCATGCTGGTGCTGCTGCACTTCTATACGCTGGGCTATACACCATTCATGCTGGCGTCATTGTTCCTGCTGTATGAGGCGGCAGGCATCTTCGCCAACCTGGGCGGCGGCTGGCTGGCCGCCCGGTTCGGCATCCCGCGCATGCTGGCGACCGGTCTCGCGCTGCAGATCGGCGGCCTGCTGATGCTCTCGGCGCTGAATCCGGCCTGGGGCGCGGCGATGTCGGTCGCCTGGGTCGTGGCGGCGCAGGGCGTCTCCGGCGTGGCGAAGGACCTGACCAAGACCGCGTCGAAGACCGCGATCAAGGCGACGTCCGAGGGCGGATCCGGCCAGCTGTTCAAATGGGTCGCGTGGTTCACCGGCTCGAAGAACGCGATGAAGGGCCTGGGCTTCTTCCTGGGCGGGCTGCTGCTGCAGACGGCGGGGTTCCGGGGTGCGCTGTGGCTGATGGCGGGAATGCTGGGCATCGTGCTGCTCGCCGGCCTAGCCAGCCTGCCGCACCGCCTGGGCAAGGCAAAGGCATCGAAGTCGTTCGGCGAGTTGTTCGCCAAGACGCGGGCCATCAACCTGATGGCGGGTGCACGGATCTTCCTGTTCGGTTCGCGCGACATCTGGTTCGTCGTGGGGCTGCCGGTGTTCCTGTATGCCAATGGCTGGCAGTTCATCCATGTCGCGGGTTTCCTCGCGGCCTGGACCATCGGCTATGGCGTGGTGCAGGGACTCGCGCCGTCGGTCATCCGCCGCAGCGCCGACGGGCTGTCGCGGGAGGTGGCGGAGGCACGGATCTGGGGCCTGGCATTGACCGCGATCCCGGCCGTGCTGGCGCTGGGCCTCGCCGCGACTCCGATCCGCCCCGACATGATCGTGGTGGCCGGGTTGTGTGCGTTCGGCTTCGTGTTCGCGGTGATCTCCTCGCTGCACTCCTACCTGATCCTGGCCTATGCCGGATCGAAGAAGGCAGCCGAGGACGTGGGGTTCTACTACGCCGCCAATGCCGGCGGCCGGCTGCTGGGAATCCTGCTGTCGGGGGTGCTGGCGCAATGGGGCGGGCTCGCTGCCTGCCTGTGGGGATCCGCCGCGATGCTGGCGCTGTGCCAGGGCCTGGTGATGCTGCTGCCCAGCGGCAGCGAACGGCGGGACACCGCGCCGGTGGCGGCGGCGCTGGAGCGGTAGGCGGTCACGCCAGGATCATCCTCGCACCCGTCGCCAGCAGGATCACGGCCAGGATCCGCCGCAGCGCGAGCGGCGAGAGGGTGCGCACGGCGACCTGCGTGCCCAGCACCGCGCCCGCTAGCGCCGCCGCCGCATAGACGGGCGTCTCGGGCGGCAGACGAACCAGCGACAGCACGTTGCCGGCCAGCGCCGCGGCGGAGTTCACCAGGATGAACGGCGCAGACAGTCCCGCCGCCTGCTTCGGTTCGGCCCAGCCCAGGAACAGCAGCAGTGGTGTCAGGAAGATGCCGCCGCCGATGCCGGTCAGGCCGGCCAGCAGGCCGATTCCCGCGCCCGCAAGCATCGCGCCGCTCAGGGGCGGGGTGCGCCCGCCTGCCGCCGCCGCGTTCGATGCCGTCCCGGGACGCTGGAACAGCCGCCAACCCGCGAACACCAGCACCGCCCCAACCACCATCCGATAGACGCCGTTCGGCAGGGGCGTGAGACCGCCCAGGAACGCGAGCGGCACCGATCCTGCCAGGAACGGCCACAGCCTCGGCCACGCCGTCCAGCCGGCCCGCCCCAGCCGCCACGTGCCATAGCTCGCCACCAGCACGTTCAGGCTCAGCGCCAAGGGCTTCATACTGTCCGCGGGCACGCCGAACAGCGCCATGGCCGCGATATAGCCGGACGCGCCCGCCTGCCCCACGGCCGTGTAGATCGCGGCGGTGAGGAAGATCAGGCCCGAGAGCGCCAGCGTGGTCATCAACTCCGTCGCGGCCCTTGTCGCCGGCGGGGCCAGAGCATGTGCGCTTCCGGCGGAATGCCAGACGAGCGCGGATCATGCATCGGTCCCGCGTGACGGAGCCTGTGCGTCCCGCACGATCAGGACGAGCAGGCTCCACGCCCACGACAGTAGACGCGCGCGGCCCTCGCCGTCACACGACGCTGACCTTCGGCTCCCGCTCCCACAAGCGCAGCTTGCGGCAGGCCTGCAGGAAGCGCGCCGCCTCCGCGGGGCCGGACAGCGCGACGAAGCCGTCGTCCATCGCGCTGACGCCCGCCTTTTCCAACAGCGGCTTGGCCGTGGGGGCGTAGGCGATGAACTTCGCATGCGCGTAGGCGTCGCTCACGAAATCCTTCGCTGTCGCCTCGCTGGACAGCAGCGCGGCGCCATCAGCCGAGACCAGCACCGCGACCGCGTCATACAGCACCGACGGACCGCCATTGACCTTCTGCTTCGCCTCGATCCGGTTGCCGTCGCTGCCCGTCACGCCGCCGACCTTCGGCGCCACCAGTTCCACCATCGCGCCCTCGGCCTCGGCTGCATCCTGCAGCGCCTTCAACAGGCTGACATCCACGCCGTCGGAGACCAGGACGCCGATCTTGCGGCCCTTGAACCCGTCCGGCCCGTTGCGAACGATGCTGAGCGCCGGGGATGGCGCCAGGGTGGTGATCACGGGGCGGGCGGGTTCGGCGGCCGGCGGCATTTCGGCAAGGCCCAGCCCATCGGCGACCATCTGCGCCAGGTCCTTGTCGACGTTCAGCAGGTGCGAGACGACCCGGGCACGAATGGCCGGCGTCTCGACCTTGCTCAGTTCGAAGACGAAGGCGTTCTTGATGTGCATCTGCTCGACCGGCGTCTGGCTGATGTAGAACTGACGCGCCTGGGAGTAGTGGTCGGCGAAGAGTTCGGGGCGTATGCGCAGCTTCTGCCCCTCGACCTCCTCGGGGAAGGAGCGGAAGCCCCGGTCGGGGGATTCCCGCGGGCCGCCGGCCGCCCCACCCCAGGAGTTCGGCTCGTAGTTGGCGCGTCCCTTCGGATTGTGGAACGCCATGTGCCCGTCCTGCTGGAAGTTGTGGAACGGGCATTTCGGCGCATTGACCGGCAGGTGCGTGAAATTGGGTCCGCCCAGGCGCTTCAGCTGCGTGTCCAGGTAGGAGAAGTTGCGGCCCTGCAGCAACGGATCGTTGCTGAAATCGATGCCCGGGACGATGTTCTGCGTGCAGAACGCCACCTGTTCGGTTTCGGCGAAGAAGTTGTCGACGGTACGGTCCAGCACCAGCCGGCCGACACGGCGCACCGGGATGATTTCCTCGGGAATGATCTTGGTCGCGTCCAGCACGTCGAAATCGAAATTCCTGGCGAAGCTCTCGTCGAACAGCTGCAGGCCGAGTTCCCATTCCGCCGGATTGCCGGCGGTGATCGCATCCCACAGGTCGCGCCGGTGGAAGTCCGGGTCGGCGCCGTTCACCTTCACCGCCTCGTTCCACATCACCGATTGCAGGCCGAGCATGGGCTTCCAGTGGAACTTGACGAAGGTGGACTTGCCGTCGGCGTTGATCATGCGGAACGTATGGACGCCGAAGCCTTCCATGAAACGGAAGCTGCGCGGGATCGTCCGGTCGGACATGATCCACAGCGCCATGTTGATGGACTCGGGCGTCAGCGAGATGAAGTCCCAGAAATTGTCGTGCGCCGTCTGCGCCTGCGGGAAGCCGCGATCCGGCTCCTGCTTGGCGGCGTGGATCAGATCGGGAAACTTGAGCGCGTCCTGGATGAAGAACACCGGGATGTTGTTGCCGACGATGTCCCAGTTGCCTTCCTGCGTATACAGCTTCACCGCGAAGCCGCGGACGTCGCGCGCCAGGTCGGACGATCCCTTGTTGCCGGCGACGGTCGAGAACCGGACGAAGGCCCGTGTCCGCTCGCCCGCGCGCTGGAACAGGTCGGCGCTGGTGATCTCGGTCAGCGGCTGATAGTTCTCGAAGTAGCCATGCGCGCCGAAGCCGCGGGCATGCACGACGCGCTCGGGGATGCGCTCGTGATCGAAATGGAAGATCTTTTCACGGAAATGGAAATCCTCGAGCAGCAAGGGCCCTCGTCGCCCGGCGCGCAACGAGTTCTGGTCGTCCGATACCGGCACGCCCTGTTGCGTGGTCAGGACCGGCGTGTCCCCGCCGGCCACCTGGTGGGTCTCGCCGCCTGGACCGCGCTGGATCTGCGCATCCGCCATGCGGGCGGGCTTCAGGGGATCGGCTGGGGGCTGGCTTGCCATGCGTCTGCTCCGTCTGGTCGCGTCCGGCCGCGTGGGCGCGGCCCGCGCGCTGGCTGCGGGAAGTTCAGACGGAACAACGCCGGATGCGCGGGGGCGTTGAGCGGGGCAATGGTTCGGCGCGCGACCCTACACGGTTGTGATGGCGGATCGGACCCGAAGCGACGCGGTGCGCTCGGCGGGGCGAACGCATCGACCCGGTCAGCGCAGGTCCAATCAGACCGAGACGATCCCCCGTCGCAACGCAGCCGGCATCAGCAGCAGGGTCGCGGCGACATTCAGGGCCGCGAGGACCGTCAGGGCAGCGATCAGGCCATCGGCGTCCAGGTGCCGCAGCATGACATCGCCGATGGACGGTGAGATGGCCTGCGCCACCAGCACCGGCAGCGCCAGCCAGCCCATCAGCACGGCATAGCCGGCCCGCCCGAACATCGCCAACGGCACGGTGCCGCGCGCGATCGAGCGCAGACCGTTGCCGCCGCCATACAGGACGAGCCCGATCGCAATCAGTTCGGGGCTTCCCAGCAACGTCGCCAGCCCGATACCGACCGCGGCGGTGGAGACCAGCAGGCTCCAGATCGGGTGGTGGCGGCGGCCGAACGCGGCTTCCAGGATGCGCGCGCCAACCTGCGCCGGGCCGACCAGCATGCCCAGCGCCACCGCCGTCGCGAGCGACACGCCGCGCATCTGCAGCACGGTGATCAGATGAACGGCGATCACCGTCATGATCACCGACGCCAGGGTGAAGCAGACGGCAAGCGTCAGGAACAGCAGCCGGTTCTGCCGCTGCTCTGCCTTCGGCACCGGCGCGGCCCGGGTCGCGCCGGCCGCGACAGGGGCCTGCGCTGCCTCCTTCGGCACGCCGAACCAATACAGCGGCAGGACGATGGCCAGGTTGATCGCGACATAGACCAGGCTGGTGATGCGCCAGCCGAACCGTTCCACCAGGAAGGCGCTGAGCGGCCAGCACACGGTGCTCGCGAAGCCACCCCACAGCGTCACCTGGGTGATGGCGCTACGGGCGTTCTCGCCGAACAGGCGGGTCAGGGTGGAGAAGGCGGGATCGTACAGCCCGGCGCCCATGCCGACGCCGATCACCAGCCAGGCGAAGACGAAGACCGAAAGGCTGGGCGCAAGCCCCTGGATCAGCAGGCCGATCGCCAGCAGCACGGCGCTCGCGGCCAGGATCGGACGGCCGCCATGGCGTTCGATCAGATGGCCGACATGCGGCGACACCAGGCCCGAGACGAGAAGTCCAATGGACAGCGCGCCGATCACCCAGCCGATCGGCCAGCCCGTCTCCTCGGCGACCGGCTGCGCCAGGATCGTTGGCAGGTAATAGGACGAGCCCCAGGCCAGGATCTGGCCGATGCCGATGACCGAGGTGACGATGGCGCGCGACGGCGCGCTCATGCGGGTACGTCCCGGCAATCGACGTCCGTGCAGGCGGTGTCGCCGCCGCGGCAACAATTCTCGGTCAGGAAGCCGACCAGCCCGTTCATGCGGTCATAGTCCGCGGCATAGATCAATTGCCGCCCTGCCCGGCGTTGCGCGATCAGCCCCGCCCGCTGCAGATGCTGCAAATGGAAGGTCAGCGAGGACGGCGGCACCGACAGGCGTTCGGCGATGGCCCCGGCGGGCAGGCCGCCGGGACCCTGCTCGACCAGCATGCGATAGATCGCCAGGCGGTGTTCATGCGCCAGCGCGCCCAGCGCCTCCACCGCCTGCTTCGGCGCCATGCTCAGGGCTTCACCGCCTCGATGATGGCGGAGGCGACGTAGTCCTCCACGCCGCGGCCGGGCGCCCAGGTGGCGATCAGCTCGCGGCTTTCCGGCTTCACGGTGACGCGGATATCCCGGAAGCCCGCTTCGGCCAGCCATGCCTCGATCTGCGGCGCCGGTGCGGCGCCCACGACGCAGCCGCAGATCAGCGCCTTGTCCGCCTGCAGGTCGGGCGACAGCGGGGCGGTGTTGACCACGTCGGAGATGGCGAGCCGCCCGCCCGGCTTCAGCACGCGGAACGCCTCGCGGAACACCTGCGCCTTGTCCGGCACCAGGTTGATGACGCAGTTCGACAGGATCACGTCGGCGGTGTTGTCGGCGATGGGCAGGTGTTCCAGTTCGCCCAGGCGGAACTCGACATTCGCCGCACCGATCGCCCTGGCATTGGCACGGGCCTTCGCCAGCATCTCGTGCGTCATGTCGACGCCGATCACGCGGCCGGTCCCGCCCACCTGACGCGCGGCGAGGAAACAGTCGAAGCCGGCGCCGCTGCCCAGGTCGATCACCACCTCGCCCGGGCGCATGGCGGCGATGGCCTGCGGGTTGCCGCAACCCAGGCCCAGATTGGCGCCGTCGGGGATGGCGGCGAGGTCCGCCTCGGAATAGCCCATCCGGCGCGCCTTCTCGGCGTGCGACGGCGGTTCGGCCGGGCCGCAGCACGCGGATGCGGCGGCCGGCGCGGGTGCGCAGCAGGCGGACGCCGTGGCCGCCGGTGCGGGGGCGCAGCAGCTGCTGGCGGAATTGGCCGCGATGCTGCCGTAGCGGTCGCGGATCATGTCCTTGATGTCCGGCGTGTCCATGGGATCGGCTCCACCGTTGCAGGGTTGACGTGACTGTAGGTGGGTCCTACCGTTCGAGTCAACGATATTTCGAGGAATAACGTAAGAACGGGGGAGCGCCGAGCATGGCAGCCGAGGGATCCCGCCTGCCGCCCGAAATCCGCCCCTTCGTGTGGTCGATCGTGGCGGCACAGGTGCTGGTGCAGATGGGCGGTTTTACGCTGCCGGCGCTGCTGCCGACCTATATCGCGGACTGGGATCTGACGAAGACCGAGGCCGGATGGCTGATCGGCATCTTCTTCGCCGCCTATGTCGCGACGGTGCCGGTGCTGGTCGCGCTGACCGACCGTGTGCCGACACGGCTTGTCTATCTGGTGGGCGCGACCGCCACCGCGGCCGCGCATTTCGGCTTCGCGCTGATGGCGGACGGGTTCTGGTCCGGCCTGGCGCTGCGCGCGGTCGCGGGCGTCGGCTGGGCCGGATGCTACATGCCCGGGTTGAAGGCGATCGCCGATACTCTGGAAGGCAATGCGCAATCCCGGGCGGTGTCGATGCACGCCGCGGGCGTGGGCGTATCGGGAGCCGCGTCCTTTGCGGTGGCGGGGATGATCGATGGCTGGTTCGGCCCGACCGCCCCGTTCCTGTTCGGCGGGTTCTCGGGGGTCGGCGCGCTGCTGCTGGCATGGCGGGTCATGCCGGCGCGTTTGCCGGACCGGCCGCGCGCGGCGAACCCGGCGGCATTGCTGGATTTCCGGCCGGTGTTCCGCAACCGGCGGGCCATGGCCTGGATCGCAGGCTATACGGTGCACACCTGGGAACTGGCCGCGTTGCGCGCGTGGGGCGTGACATTCCTGACCGCCGCGTTCTCCCGGATGGAGGCGCCGGCGTGGCTGCCGGCGCCGGCCGTGTTGTTCACCACCGCGGGTCTGGTGGGGATCGTGGTGTCGATCACCGGCAACGAAACCGCGCAGCGTTACGGGCGGACCCGGGTGGTGACGGCGGCGATGAGCGCGGCGGCGGTGCTGTCGCTGCTGACGGGCTGGGCGATTGCCGGTCCCGTGCTGCTGGCGACCCTGCTGGTGATCGTCTGGAATGCCACGATCTACCTGGACAGTTCGGCGCTGACGGCGGGCACGGTGCAGGCCGCGGATCCGGCGCTGCGCGGGGCGACGATGGGGCTGCACAGCATGTGCGGCTACGCGGGCGGGTTCCTGGGACCGGTGGGGGTGGGGCTGGCGCTGGACTTCGCTGCGGGGGATCCGGTGCTGGGCTGGGGCCTGGGCTTCGGGCACCTGGCGCTGGTGACGCTGCCCGGGCTTGTGGTGCTGCGGTGGCTGGGGCGGCGGCAGGATGAACGGATGCGGTCACAGGGCCAGTAACCCTGCCAGTGACGCGATCAGCGTCAGGCGTCGCGATGCGCCATCACCCGGCCCATGATGATGTTGGCAATCCGGATTATCCCGCGATCTTCCACGCCCCTTCCGGGGTCAGGCACCAGGTCAGATCGTAGGGTTCCGGCGAATCGCCGCGTGTCGAAATCTCATGGCGCATCCGGTGGCAGGTCATTCCGGAACGCTGAAAGATTCCCGTCACGGACGACGTCCCATGGCTGCCCGTCTGGGGATTGCGCCAGCTGTCCGACGCGCCCACGTCGACGTTCTTGCGCCGGTTGAGCCGGTCGATGCTGGCCAGCAGCAGGTTGTTGTCCTCTGCCGACATCCGGGGGTCGTTGCGCCCCGCCCAGAACGGATTGATCTGCGCCGAGGCCGGAACAAGCGAACCGACCAGCGGGATCAGGGCCACCGCCAGCGGCAGGAAAGCCTTCACCACAATGCTCCCGGACGCGTTCTGCTGTGCCAACTTCACCGATCCACTCGCTCGACGTTCATTTCCAGGGCAACCCTATAGGCCAATTCTACCGGTGTCGCCAACCATGAGTCGCTGAACCACCACAGGTTGCCGCATCCGTCACCGCATCGTCCGTGACCCGCGGCCGCCATCGCGCCGGCCGTTCGGCGGCCCCGAGGCGAAACGGAGTCGATTTCATTACCAAACTGCGGCGCAAACCTGTGCCGCGCGAGGCGATCCGGCAGTCATGATGGCGCCGAACGTGCGGGGCAGTCTCGCGAGGCGCCGCCGCTACAGCGTCGCCGCCACCTTCCCCAGCCGCCGGATGCCCGCCAGGATCTCCTGCTGCGGCAGGCCGGGCCAGCCCAGGCGGAAGCGGAACTCCGTCGCGCCCAGCTCGTCGCGATAGCGCTGCAACTGGTCACGCACATAGACCTCGTCACCGATGACGAACCGGTCGTGCGCGAACTGGCGGAACGCCGCGTCCCCGTCCGCGCCGTCGAAGCCGCCGAAACCGTAGCCGGCATAGCGGCTGTATTTCGCCGAGAGCGGTCCCTTCGCCATCTCGATCGCGGCGCTCATGGACGGGCCGCAGAAGCATTCGCGCGAAACCTGGCGCGGATAGTCCAGGGGCTTGCCGTAGTCGACGCGCGCCTGGTGGAACACGCCCCACCAGCGCTTCATCTCCTCCATGCTCATCGCCCCGGCGCCCTGCCAGGAATCGCCGATCTCGGCGGCGCGCTTCACCGCGTCCTCGACCGTGCCGCCCACCCAGACCGGAATGCCGTTCGGGTTGCGCGGCCGCAGGCTCAGGCTGATATCGTCCAGATGAACGTATTTCCCGTGCCAGGTCACGTGATCGCCGGCCCACAGGCGGCGCATCGCCTCCACATATTCCCGGAACCGCGGCACGCGCGACTTCCGCTCCACCCCCAAGGCGGTGAATTCGTGGTCGCGATATCCGAGCCCGACGCCCAGCACGAACTTCCCGTCCGTCATGTGGTCGATCGTCGCCGCTTCCTCGGCCAGCAGCACGGGGTTCAGCATCGGCAGCAGCAGCACCGCGGTGCCCAGCGTCATGCCCTCGGCCAGATGCGCGAGATAGCCCAGCATCGGCGAGGCGGCGAACTGGCGCATGGAGGGGCCGACGACGAAATGCTGCGGCAGCCACAGCGATTCGAAACCGGAATCCCGCGCGGTGCGCACCTGGTCGGTGATTTCCCTGAAATGCGCCATCGTGTCCTGGGTGGATTCGCACTCCAGGGTGACAAACATCCCGACTTTCATCAGACGTCCTCCTGCACGCCGTCCGGCCGGCCAGCGGCGACCCATTGTTTGTATTCCGCCGCGTATTGCGCGTTCAGCGGATAGACCTCGCTGACCCTGGCGCCGGCATCGACCTTGCGGCGGATCCACGCTTCGGTGCGCTCCTGCTCATCGCCGTCGCGCGCGACCTGATCGGCCAGATGGCGCGGGATCACCACCACGCCGTCCGCATCGCCCACCACGATGTCGCCGGGGACCACCAGCACGCCGCCGCAGCCGATCACGCTGCCCGTGTCCGCCGCCAGCAGCGACGCGAAACTCGGCGGCGCGCCGAAGCCGCGGCAGAACACCGGCATCGTCATCTGCCGCAACGGATCGATGTCACGCATGCCGCCGTCGCTCACCACGCCGGCGACGCCGCGCACCACAAGGCGCGCCATCAGGATGTCGCCCAGCGAGCCGCAGGACGCGTCGCCGTTCTGATCGATCACCACCACGCTGCCCGCCGGCACGGTGTCGCAGGCCTCCTGGATCGGGTTCTCCTGCAGCGGGCGCTTGCCGCCGGGGATCAGGTCCTCCCGCGCGGGAACATAGCGCACCGTGTAGGCGGGACCGACGAAGCGGCAGCGGGCGGGATTCACGGGCGTCACCCCGGGGATGGACCGTGAGCGCATCCCATGGGTCTTCACCAGCTGCGTCGTGATCGTCGCGGTGCTGACGCGCGTCAGCAGGTCCAGCGTCTCGGGCGCCAGCGTGATCTCATCCTGCCGCATGGGCGTTTCCTCCGTGCCTGTCGCTATGACGCCGGCGGCAGGTCGACGATGAACTCCGACGCCCCGTAGCCGGCCTCGATCGGGATGATCAGATGCCGCCGCTTCTCGTCGATCTTGCGGGACTTCGGCTGCACCGTCACCACCGTGGCGGCGCGCGCCGCCTCCATCGCCTCGGCCACCGTGGCGCTGCGCGACAGTTTCTCCAGGTTGCGCTGGGTCGCGAACACCAGCTTGAAACGCCCGGCATCGGTGTCCGCCAGCGCCTGGTTCGGCGAGATCCAGATGGAATCGACGGATTCGCTGCCGTCATGCACCGCCAGGTGCGACGGCGGCGCGGCGGCGAGGAAGAAATGCGTGTCATAGCGCTTGGGCTGATGCGACGGCGTGATCCAGTGCGCGAAATGCACCAGCAGGTCGGGCGCGGCCAACAGATCATGGTGGCGCAGGACCGTCGCGAAATCGACCGTGCCGGCGTTCAGCGCCGCCCGGTGCGCCTGTTCCACCCCCAGCAGGCGGTCGGCATCGACCACGGTTGCCGATCCCGTGGGACGGGCGAGCAGCACGCCGCATTCCTCGAAGGTCTCGCGGATCGCGGCGACGCGGAACGCCAAGGCAGCGGCGTCCACCCCGTCCGGGTTCGGGCACAGGCCGGCCTCGGCTGCCACCGCGTGGTCCGCGTCCTCGACCCGTCCGCCGGGAAACACCAGCGCGCCCGACGCGAAATCGATCGCGTGATGGCGCACCACCATGAACACTTCCAGCCCGTCCGGCCCGTCGCGCAGCAACATGATCGTCGCCGCCGGACGCGCCACCGCTTCCGTCGCCATCCCGCCATCCCGTCCAGCCGTTTCCGGGACGGTAGAGCAGAACCCATCCCCTGGCGAGTATCGCGCCGCCGCCGCGGTTCAGGGAAACCGGGTCAGCCCGCCGTTGACCGGGTCCACCCGGAACAGCGTATGCGCCAGTGTTCCCACCAGCGTGTCGAAGCGGCGCACCACGGCAGCGACCCGGTACTGCTCGTCTGCTTCAGCTGTTCGGCCGAGAGACGCCAGCAGGTCGCCCAGATAGAAGCGCGCCTCGTCGCAATCGGGCATGGCCTTGATCACCGCGCGCAGGATCGTTTCGGCGCGGTCCCGGTCCCCGTCCGACCAGAGGACCAGCGCTTCCAGCAGGTCCACTTCCCGCTGGAACTTCGGCAACGGGATACGCGATGTCAGTCGCCTACCGGCCTGATAGAAGGCCCGCGCCTCCGCCGGATGCCTGTTCGCGACGGCCAGGAAGGCGCGATTGATCGCGACGGCGCCATGAGCCATCGGCTCCGCGTCCGGCACCGGCTCGCTCCGGATCAACTGGCGTTCCGCCTCGGACTGATCGCCTTCGAGCAAGGCGATCATGGCCGCGAGATTGAGCATCATCACACGCTGCGTCGCCATCAGCGGGTCCCAAGGCTTCGCCAGCGTCCGGGCCACCGTCTGCTTCGCGCGCTGGCGCGCCGCGGAATCGCCATGGATCGCCCGGGTGAACTCGGCCAGGGCCACCCGGTAGGGCAGGACGTCCTCGGACACCCGGCGTGCCATTTCCTCCACCAGGGCGGTCGGGTTTCCGTCCGGCTGGCTCAGCGCCAGCTTGTAGGTCGCCTCTCTCGGCACCGTGACGGTGGCGATCATTTCCAGGGCGGGTGCCGGCGATGAAACGATGATCGAGCCGGCGACGGTGGTGGCATGCAGCCCCACCAGTTGCTGGACCGCCGCCACGGCGGGATCCAGCTTCAGCGGCTTCGCCAGGGAGGACAGCACGCCCGGATGGCCAGTGGTCTGGATGACAGGCGGGGGAATCAGGGAATGCGTCTGTCCGATGCGCCCGGTCTCGGCCACGAAGACCTGTTCGGCGGTTTCCGCGGTGAATCCGGTCCGGCTTACCTCGGGCGGCACGCTGATCGACACCTGCAGGGTACTGCCGAACAGCGCGGCCTCCCCCACCACCAGGCTCAGGAACATGCCGATCAGCATGAAGGCACTCGTCAGGTCCATGACCGCCCCCCGGGTACGTCCCGCATGCGCGAAACAGCTGCGCCTGTCCGTCGCTATGCCAGCGGAACGGCCCGATGTGTCAATAGTAGAGAGACCGCATCGTCATGTTTCTTCTGTTCCGGCACCGTGCCTGCCGCGGTGCCGGGATTTCGAGGCCGCACGGCGATCCGGCCGCGGAGGGAAGCGCTCGCGTCAGGTCGGGCATGCGGGCAGCGCCACATCGCCCCATCCCGACAGCGTCTCCACGGCGCGGCCGATCCGGAACACCATCGCCTCATCGAACGGCCGGCCGACGATCTGCGCCGACGCCGGCAGCCCGTCGCCGCCCAGCCCGACCGGCACGCTCATGGCCGGGTGGCCGGTGACGTTGAACGCGATCGTCTGCATCGGCGAAGCCGAGGACAGCGGATCGACCAGCGCGTCGAAGCGCGGTGCGGTGCTCAGCGCCGAGGCGGTCAGCAGCGCATCGTATCGCGACAGCGCGACGTTGACGGCGTCGGTGAGTTCCCGCCGCGCGCGCAGGGCATTGATGTAGTCGGCCGCCGTGATCGCCGCGCCCAGGACGAAGCCGCCGGCGGTGATCGCCCCATAGTCCAGCAGCCGGGTCTGCATGTCGGCTTCATGGATGGCGAAGGCCTCCGCCAGCATGATCACGCGCCCGGCGGCGGCGAACAGCGCATAGTCCGGCAGCGTGATGTCCTCCACCGTCGCCCCGGACGCGCGCAACTGGTCCGCGGTGCGATCGATGCCGGCCAGCACGTCGTGCGTCAGCGCCGGGGCCGAGGAGAAGAAGGCGCGCGGAATGCCGATGCGCAGGCCGGCGACGCCCTTGTCCAGGCCGGCGCGGTAGTCGGGCACGGGCACGTCGGCACTGGCGGCATCCAGCGGATCATGCCCGGCCAGAATTTGCAGCGTGATCGCCGAATCCTCCACGCTGCGCGACAGCGGCCCGCAGTGATCAAGCGTCCAGGACAGCGGGAACACGCCGCGGCGCGACACACGCCCATAGGTCGGCTTGATGCCCACCAGCCCGCACCATGCCGCCGGCCCGCGGATCGAACCGCCGGTATCGGAGCCCATGGCCATGCGCACCATCCGCGCCGCGATCGCCGTGGCGGAGCCGGACGACGACCCGCCCGTGACATGCGCGACGTTCCACGGATTGCGCGCCGGCGGAAACGGCAGGTCGAAGCTGGGGCCGCCCAGGGCGAATTCATGCGTCGCCAGCTTGCCCAGCAGCACGCCGCCGGCCTGGTTGAGCTTCGCCGCCACCACGCAGTCTTGCGCCGGCACGTTGTCCAGCCGCAGCTTCGAATGGCAGGTCGTGCGGATGCCGGCGGTGTCGTAGATGTCCTTCAGCGCATACGGAATGCCGTGGAGCGGGCCATGATCGGTGCCGGCCCGCAGTTCGGCGTCGGCCCGCGTCGCGTCCGCGATCGCCCGGTCCTCGGTCAGCAGGACGAAGGCATGCAGCGCCCCGTCCCGCGCCTTGATGCGCGCCAGTGCGTCGCGCGTCAGCTGTTCCGAGGTGACGGAACCGGCGCGCAACGCCTTTCCCATCGCCGCGATCGAGAGATCCTGCGTGTCCATCACGGGCGTTCTGCCGGCGTCAGGCGAAAGATGTTGGACGGCTCCGCCTGGGGGCCGTAACGCCCGTGCAGCAGGGCGATCTGGCTGCGCAGGTTGGCATAGGATGCCAGAGTCCCGGCCCGCCGGGACGGCGGCACGGTGATGCCGGCGCGGTGCATCAGCGTGTCGAACTCCGCGGCCAGCATTTCGGGCGTTGGTTGCTCTTGCATGCGGGAACCCCTCGAGCTGCGGGCCTGGATTATGCATCCTTTCCCTGGTGCCGCCATCGTCCCGCGGGAACACCCGCATTCTCGGCGAAGGGTGCCCTTCGTCCTCGGTATCGCTACACTCCGCCCGCTGGGCAGGAGGAACGCGATGCGCACACAGGTCGGAATCATCGGCGCCGGTCCAGCCGGCCTGCTGCTGTCCCACCTGCTGCATCTGAACGGCATCACGTCCATCATCCTGGAAGCCCGGTCCCGCGAATACGTGGAAAACCGGATCCGTGCCGGCGTGCTGGAATATCCGGTCGAGGAATTGCTCAAACTGACCGGTGTGGGTACCCGCATGCGCGCCGAAGGCCTGGTGCACGAGGGGGTGATCCTGCGCGCCGGAGGACACGACCACCGCATCGATTTCCGTGACCTGACCGGCAAGCACATCATGGTCTACAGCCAGCACAAGCTGGTGCAGGACCTGATCGCCGCACGCCTTGCCGCCGGCGGGCAGATCGTGTTCGAGGCCGGCGATGTCAGCCTGCACGATATCGCCGGCCCCTCGCCGCTTCTGCGGTTCCGCCACGACGGACAGATGCAGACGCTTTCCTGCGGCATCATCGCGGGCTGTGATGGGTTCCACGGTGTCAGCCGCGAGACGATCCCTGCGGCGCATCGCACCGCCTACGAACAGACCTACCCGTTCGGCTGGCTGGGCATCCTGGCCGACGCCGCTCCGGCCTCGGACGAACTGATCTATGCCAGCCACGAACGCGGCTTCGCGCTGATGTCCATGCGCTCGCCCAGTGTCACACGTTTGTATCTGCAATGTGCGCCGGACGAGGACATCGGCGCATGGTCCGACCAACGGATCTGGGACGAACTGAATACCCGCCTCGGCCGCGCCGGATTCCAGCTGAATACCGGGCCGATCACGCAACGGGGCGTGACGCCCATGCGCAGCTTCGTGGTCACGCCGATGCGGCACGGCCGCCTGTTCCTGCTGGGGGATGCCGCGCATATCGTGCCGCCCACCGGCGCGAAGGGGCTGAACCTGGCGGCGGCCGATGTCGCCTCGCTGACCCCTGCCCTGGTGGACTTCTTCCGCACCGGAGCCGAGGCGGGGCTCGATGCGTGGTCGGACACGGCCCTGCGGCGCGTGTGGCGCGCGCAGCGGTTTTCCTGGTGGATGACATCGTTGCTGCACCGCTTCGACACCGACACGCCGTTCCAGCAGCGGATGCGCCTGGCCGAGCTCGACCAGGTCTTCTCCTCCCGTTCGGCGTCGGCCGCGCTGGCCGAGAACTATGTGGGCCTGCCGCTGGTCCTGTGAACGCCGGACAGCGTTGGCCGTCGTGTCCAGGGGGATGGGTGCCGCAGCGGCGGTCCAACCCCGCCGGGCTGGACCGTCCGACATTTCTGTTGCGAAATCGACCCAACGCGGGCTGCGTCGCGCACGCGGCATCGGCCCGGTCAACAAGCCGGTCCGTCGATGCCAGGTCGGATGTCCCGACCACCACCGACTCGGGACGTTCGGCACGGGGCCACGGCAACAACCAGCACGATCCGCGGTGTGCGAAACCGCCCTGCGGTCGATGCGCGGCATGCCGCAAACGGTCGGTCCTGGTCCCGCGGCAAGGCCACGCCCGCCGGCCGATCAGACATCATGAGCGCGGTCGGTTTCGTTTGGCGGGATCGCGGCCCGTCGCTTATGATCGCGACCTCCGTTCACAGTATATCGTGACCCCCTTGGCCCTCGATCATGTCCCCGCGCCTCGCATCCCTGCCAACGTCCAGGCAGAGCAGGCGCTCCTCGGTGCATTGCTGGCAAACAATCGCGCCTTCGACCGCGTTTCCGAGTTCCTGACGGCAGAGCATTTCGCTGAGCCGGTGCATGCGCAGATCTATCAGGCGATCGCCCGCCGGATTGAATCCGGCCGTCTGGCGGATCCGGTGACGCTGAAGGCCGAACTGGAAAACAGCGACGTCCTGACCGAAGCCGGGGGCGCTGCATACCTGGCAAGGCTGGTGACAGCCATGGTCGGCATCGCCAATGCCGCCGATTACGGGCGGACGATCTACGACGCCTGGGTGCGCCGGGAGCTCCTTGGTATCGCCGAGGAAATTTCCAGTGGCGCTCTTGGCATCCAGAACGAGCTTCCGGCACTGGAGCAGATCGAGAAGGCCGAACAGTCGCTGTTCAGACTGGCGGTCAGTGGGAAGACGTCGAATGGTTTCATCTCCTTCGACCGTGCGCTCAGCGGCGCGATCGCGGGCGCGCAACGGGCGTTCGGAAGTGCCGGCGGCGTTTCCGGCCTGACCACGGGTCTGCGGGACCTGGATTCGAAACTCGGCGGGCTGCATCCGTCGGACCTGATCATCATCGCCGGCCGCCCCGGCATGGGGAAAACCGCGCTGGCGACGAAGATCGCATTCGGCGCGGCCCGGTCCGTGCAAGTGGGCGCGCACGAGCAGCCCGGCGAAGCCCGGCGTACCCAGCAGGTGGCGGTCTTTTCCTTGGAAATGAGCGCGGACCAGCTGGCCACGCGACTTCTGAGCGAGGAAGCGCGAATTTCCGGCGACCGTATCCGCCGCGGTGACATCGGCCAGAAGGAATTCGACAAGTTCGTCGGCATCTCCCGGGAACTGTCTTCGTTGCCGATGCAGATCGACGATACGCCTGCCATCACCATGTCGGCCGTGCGCACGCGCTGCCGGCGCCTGATGCGCACGAGCGGGCTGTCGCTGGTGGTGATCGACTATCTGCAGCTGATGCGCCCGTCTCCCGGCACGCGCGCGGACAGCCGGGTGCTGGAAATCTCCCAGATCACACAAGGGCTGAAGGCACTCGCGAAGGAGCTTAATGTCCCCGTCATCGCCCTGTCCCAGCTGTCGCGATCCGTCGAGAGCCGAGAGGACAAGCGGCCGCAGCTTTCAGACCTTCGGGAATCCGGCTCGATCGAGCAGGACGCGGACATCGTGATCTTCGTGTATCGTGACGAGTACTATCTCGAACAGCGCATGCCGAAGGAAACCGCGTTCGATGGTGGCCAGGACAAGTTTCATAGCGCGATGGAGGAATGGCAGCAGCGCATGTCCAAGGCTCACAACCGGGCGGACCTGATCATTGCCAAGCAGCGCCATGGGCCGACGGGGAGCGTGCAATTGTTCTTCGAGGCCGAGTTTACGCGCTTCGCCGATCTGTACGATGCCGGAGAGGAGCCGATGCGCCCGGATCATTGAGCGGTCCCGGGTTTCGTGGACCACGCGTCGCCGCCTGCCTGCCCCCTGTCCTCGTCGGCGTCAGCCGCTCCCGATTTCTTGCTTTGGCGCCTGGAATGGCCCGATGGACGCTGGCCCGGGATGGTGTGAAAAGAACGCGTCGCTGGAGTGCGCGCGGGTATGACATGTCCCGAGCGGACATGATCGCCCCGGGGCTGACACGTTCGTCTGAACGTTAGGCCCCTCCAGGTGCCTTTGCCGGAACCGGACGACCCGGTGGAGCGGAAAGATCACCACCTAGACGCGTTTCGTTGCATTTTACGACCTAGACCTCCGCGCATCGACATGCCCGGAGGGTCCGTGCAGGCACCGGCCGCATTGTCACCCCGGTGCCCCGCGCCCGCCGCGGTTCGACGATTCCGACGCGGGGCACCGCCGGCCGGCTGATTCGCGGGAATGCGCGGCATCATGAACGAGGGCACCATGCAGTATCGCCTGTATCTTCTGACGTCCGACAAGCACATCCGCGCCGGCCAGTCCTTTGCCGCGCAGGACGACTCCGAGGCGACCGCGATCGGAGCAACCCTCTACGATGCCTGCTCGGATGAGTTCGCCGGCTACGAAGTGTGGCGTGGACCTGTCATGCTGAAACATGGCCGGCCAGCCGGCATCACCGGCCTCGAGGAGATCATCCAGGCCAGGCAGCAGAGCCTGCTTGACCTTGAGGATTCCTTGCAGCGCAGCTTCGCCTGCGTACACCGCAGCAGACGGCTGCTGGAAACAACGGACCGGTTGCGCGACGGCCTGCAGCAGTCCGCCCGCACGCCGCCAGACCTTGGACGTGTCATCCAGCCGCTGTCGCATGACCCGCACCATGCCCTGAGGCTCGGGGGAAAGTAGCGACGTGTCCGGCGGCGCGACCTAGGCATGGCGCATTGCTACCTGCGTTCCGGGCGTCCGGTTTGGCGGCGCGCCGGCCCCGCCTGCCAAATTCGGTTCTTCTACTGCAGCATCTCCTGGGGCGGACGCACCATCATCACGTCGCACGTCAGGGACGCAAGCAGCCGAGCGGCTGAACTGCCGATGAGGCCGCGGGACGCTCCCGCGCGACCATGCGCGCCCAGAATGACCAGGTCGACATCCATGTCCTGGACATAGGCGCCGATCAGCGCCTCGGGTGATCCATGCTCCACCAGCATTTCGACCTGTCCGATCAGATCCGGCGAGCCGGGGACATTGGCCAGGAAGACCGAACATTCTTCCCGGGCCGCGTTTCGGTATTCGGCCTCATGGGCCTGGCGGTCGATCACCCCCTCGAAGGGAACGCCGAATGCATGGAACAGCGTGATCGACGCCTCCGGAAACAAAGCCAAGGCGTGCGCGAGCGCCAGGCGTGACGGCTCGGACCGATCGGTTGCCACCACGATCCGCGCGTAGGACTGGCACGCTCGGCTCTTGACCACCAGCACGGGCATCGGTGCCCACCGCGTCAGGTGCTCAACCGTTTGGCCCAGGCGAACGGCGCCCAGGACCCGGTGCTGCGCAACCCCGGTGACGATCATCTGGCAGTTCCGCTCGATTGCCTGCGTCAGAATGACCCCGGTGGGATCGCCGCGTTCCAGGACGATGTCGAAGGCAATGGCCCTTCCGTGCAGACCGGGCTGGAAGTGACGCTCAGCGATCCGCGTGTCGGTTGCATGGCGCCCGGACGGCAGGTCGGATGCCGGCGCTTCCAGCACGTGCAGCAGCGTCAGCCGGGAGTCCCATTGTTCGGCCAGCCAGACAGCCCGGTCCTGGGCGCGATCGCACCGGCAACTCAGGTCGGTGGCAAGCAGAATGCGCTCTGGTGGCTCGACCGCGCGAATCGCGGGGAATGGCTGTCTGCTCATCGCGTGCTCCTTCGATCTTCGACCGGGATGCCTCGCCGCCTGCTGGAGGATGCTGCCGGCGATCTCACCCGAGCTCGCTCCGCCGTGATGAGCCGGCGGACGGCGGATGGGGACCTGTCCCGGACGGGCTGCGGCGGAACCGCTCCCTTTGGCCCCCCGGCCATGGGACGATCACCCGTTGCCTTTCGTGTTCCAGCCGGCTGGAGGGGCCCGCTGCCCGCATTCTTCCGGCCTGCATCGATCGTGCCGATGAAGCAATTCACTGACAGGCGACTTGATGGATGCATCGACGCGACGCACCCTGGTAATCACAGGATTGTGTGGATTCGCTCACGTCACCGACGCCGCGTGGATCAACTGCGTCCGACGCACTGGCGGCAGGGACCGGGCGCCATCAGGTCGCCCGGGGGTACGAACGAGAGCGGTCTTTCAACGGGCCAGGCGGACGCCGGCGTCGGGCCTGGTCAGCGGCGTATGCCGAACCATCTAAGGATTGTCGTCCTATGTTTTTCCAGATGATTCAATCTATGTGCGCATGGCGCTGGGAGGTCCGGGGCAGCCTGTTCGTCGCCGGACTTCTGCTGGGTATGCTGGCCGTAGGCCGCGGCGCCGGAATGATCCTGCGCAACGACATCGTCATCCTGCCGACCTTGTTTTCCAGGTCCCCGGAAGCCGCTCGCATGACCACCACGCGCACGATCGGCTCCTTCGTGCTGCCGCTTGGGTTTTCCCTCATGGCCTTGTCGCTCGCCTGGTTCATCTTCCTCGGCGGCGCGGTCTGTCAGGAGAACTGACCGGCCGCCGCGGACCGCCGGATGCTCGCCGAGGGATTGGTTGTTGACCTGAATCAACGCGCCGGGTCCGCGCACGTGGCCAGATATCGCCGATCGCATCCGGGACCGCCCGTGCGCGCACCTGAAAGCGCGGCATGGCGCTCGATGATATAGCCTGCGTTGATGCATTGCCCGGTTCGTTCGGGCGGGCGGGATGCGGCCGGGACTGCAAGGGGACGAGAGCATGCCGAAGGTTGTATTGATGCCGGTGACGGGCACCGATGCCGATGTCCCGGTCTTCACCACCGCGCTGACCGTCGGGCGGATGTTCGATGCGCACCTGCTCGCCCTGCATGTCGAGCCGGATGTGCAGCGGGAGATCGCCTCGCTCGCCGCGGCGGACATGGGCCTGTCCTCGGGCCTCAACAACGCCATGTCCCGCCTGGAAGAGGACGCTTCCCGGTTGAAGGGCGCGGCCGAGGCGGCATGGCGGAGCTTCTGCACCGGCAACGGCGTGATGATGACCAATCAGCCGGGACAGGCTGGCGTGACGTCGGAATGGGTGGTCGAAACCGGCAACGCGGCCGACTGGGTCGCGGAGTACGGGCGCACCTGCGACATGATCGTGACGGGGCGCGGTGCGGCAGGGAGCATACTCGCAGGCGACCTCACCGAATCCGCCCTGATGGAGAGCGGCAAGCCGGTCCTGCTGGCCGCCTCGGGCGCGCCGCCCACCCTGGACGGGACGATCGCCATCGCTTGGAAGGACACGCGCGAAGCGGCCTGCGCTGTCCGCTCCGCCCTGCCGTTCATCCGCCGAGCGGCACGGGTCGTGGTGTTCACGGTGACGGAGGACGATGCGGACCAGGGCCGTGCGCATGAGCGGCTGGCCGCATCGCTGCGCTGGCACAACGCCAACGTCGCACTGCACGTCATCGGCCCCGACGGCAACGCGCCCGTCGAGTCGCTGCTGGACGCCGTGACCGGCGCCGGCTGCACGATGCTGGTCATGGGCGGCTACGGGCACACCCGCCTGCGGGAGGCGGTCTTCGGCGGGTTCACCCGCACCGTGCTGGAACGCGCGCCGCTGCCGGTGCTGATGGCACATTGACGCGGTTTGGCTCTACACTCGCCCCGGCGCGAAGGGGGGAGCGAGGCCATGGTCCGGCATTTCGGCGTGTTGATTCCGTCGACCAACACCACGGTGGAGATCGAATACAGTCGGCTGCTGCCGCCGACCCTGCAGGCGCATGTCGGGCGGCTGGGGAAAGGTAGCGGCAACACGCCGTTTTCCCCCAGCCGGGACGAGGACATCGAATACCAGTCGAAGCTGTTGGGGACCGCAAAGGTCGAGGTGATCTGTCTGGCACAGACCTCGGCCAGCCTGTTCGACGACGACTATGACGCGGTGACCAACCGCCGCATGAGCGAGGGTGCCGGCGTGCCGTCCCTGACCTCGGCCGAGGCGATCGGGCGCGCGGTCCGGGCGCTGGGGGCACGGCGGATCGCGCTGGTATCGCCCTATTCGCAGGAGGTGATCGAACGCGCCGCGCGCTACTACACGATGCGATACGGGCTGGAGGTGGCGGCGATGGAGGGGTTCGGCGCGACCGATGCCTATGCGATCGGCGGGCTGAGCGCCGACAACGCGACCGAGGCATTTGCGCGGATCGATCGTCCCGAGATCGAAGTGCTGGTGGTGCCCGGCGGCAATTTCCCCACCATGCCGTCGATCGCATTCTGGGAGCGCCGGTTTGGCAAGCCGGTGATCACCACGAACCAGGCGGCGCTATGGGGAATGATGGAGGTGATGGGGCTGCGTGATCCGCTGCCGGGCTATGGCAGGCTGCTGGAGCAGCACCCGTCGGGTTGACGGAACACCGAGGCCTGGGCGTTCAGGCCGGCGTCATCGGGGCGGGCGGCGAAAACGGTCCGCGGGGCCGTGCCGGGTGCAATGCACGGGATGCGCACGCCCCGGACCGCGCAGTTCCGCGCCAGCGAAACACGCGGCATGAAGCGGCGCGCCGAACCTGGCGGCACCCGGATTACGCTGCCACGGGCAGCGAACTGAGCTCCCGCACGGTCCTGCAGCTGCCGCTGATCTCGATCGTACGGCGATTCACCTTGATCCGGACAACGGTGTCGTCCGGCAGGTCGTAGGGCCGCATGTCCACGGCGAACCCGTGATGCCCGGTGCCGATGCGTTGGGACAACAGGTCATCACGGAACCGGTCCGCGGCGAAGACCCCCAGCAGCGTGTCGTCGGCATACAGTTCCAGCATCACCGGCGCAGACGAGCCGATTTCCCGGCACCATCCGCACAGGTATCCCTCGAAGATCCCGTCGACATTGCCGTCGAAATCCCGCTTTGCCTGCAACAGGTATTCGGGCCGGTTCGGCTGGATCGCGGCGAGCGCACGCGCCTCATTGACGGACGCGCGCGGGATTTCGCAGAAATCCAGCAGGGTCGTGAGCGCGCTCTTGGGGAAGGCGACAACCTTCTCGTAGCTCAGCAGCATGGAAGGGCATGGCGCATCCCGCACGAACCGGGTCTGCGCGTGCAGGGCATTGATCGCGTTCATCAACGCTTCCTGCATCTCGAAATGCTCGGAGAGCGCGTTGCGCACGGCCACCGCCACGGGATCGCGATAGATGACCACCAGGCGGGGATTGCGGAACAGTGAGAGTTGGCCGGCTGGCAGGAACTGGTGAAGGTTCGGCAGCTTGAATCCCCACCGCGCATGGGCGGCATTCCTGCGCTCGATGAAGCCAGGCAGCGACAGGGAATTCCTCGACTGGATGAGCTCCAGCGCCTCGGCATCCTCCTGGACGACGTCATGCATGTAATCGCCCATGAAGACGCCGCAGGCGCGCAGGACCGAGGCGATCATCGTGGTACCGGAACGGGCGACGCCGGTCACGATGATCGTGGAATTGCCGGTCGGGGACGCGCTGGCGCGCCGCCGCGACGGATTTCCCGGCATGATTCCGGTGTTGATGGCACCGATCTGATTCACAGACTTCCCCGATCCCGAGTCATGCCGGGACGATGCGCCTTGGCGCGTGATCCCCGGTGAAGATTTCGTGAACGAACGCGCCCAGAGCCGTTAATTTTCATTTAACGTAACCGCGGGTCCGGCACCCGCGCCGCCGTCAGCACATCGACGCCCTGCGCATCGGCGTGCAGCAGCACCGCGGCGCAGGCGTTCGCGGTGGCGCCCGATGTCATGACATCATCGATCAGCAGCACGCGGCGTCCGGCCAGCAGTTCGGCCCGTCGCGGCCGGACAGCGAAGGCATCCGCCACGGCCGCCGTCCGTTCCTCCGCCGTCATCTCCCCCAGCGACGGCGTGGCGCGTCGGCGGACCAGCGCATCCGGCAGCACGCGCCGTTCGGCGAAGCGACCCAGCGCGCGGGCGAGCAGCGCCGCCTGGTTGTAGCGACGATGCAACAGCCGCCAGCGATGCAGCGGCACCGGCACCAGCAGGTCGGCCCGGGCGAGCAGCGTTGCTCCGGCACGCGCCATGTGCTGCGCCAGCACCGGCGCGAGCGTCGTCTGGTCAGCATGCTTGAACGGCAGGATCAGGCGGCGCGCCTGTGCGTCGTAGCGGAACGGCGCGGCCGCCTGGTCGAACAACGGCGGCGCTTCCTCGCAGGCCGGACAAACCAGCGCCGCACCGCCCTGCCCGGCCGAGGAGAATGGCACGCCACAGCGGCGGCACGCGGGTCCGGTGATGAAGCCCGTCCCGACGAAGCAGGCGGCGCAGAGCTGCCCGTTCTCCTGCACGCGCGCATCGCACAGCGCGCAATGCGGCGGCAAGAGCATGTCCAGAGCAAGTCCGCCGGCGCGCCGCAGGCCGGCGGTCAGCCAGGACGGGCGGGCACCGTCAGTGAGCCGCGGTGGCTCCCGGGACGCCGAAAGCGACGGTTCCGTCACGCTTGATCTCGTTCACCAGGTCGATTTCCCACGATAGATACGCGTTCATTGCTTCTTCGACACCGGAATTTCGGTCGTAGGGGCGCAGATAGAAGTCGATGCACGCCTCGTCGGCGGGGTTTGTGCGGTCCTTGGCCATGGGGCGGCCGGCGGCCTTCCAGGCCTGCGTGCCGCCGTCCAGCACCCGGACCTCGCCCCGGGTCAGGGAGGCCGCCTCGGCAACCGCCAGGCGCGCCAGCTGCCCGTCCGGCGACGTCAGCACCACGTGCTGCGCCGCCGCAAGCTGCGGGCCGATCGCCGCCAGCCGCGAGCGCACCGCCCACAGTGCGCCCGGGATATGGCCGTCGCGGAAATCGATGCTGCGCGCAAGATCCACGACCACGGTCTTGCCGCCGCCATCCAGCAGGGCCGCGAGCCCGGGCACATCGATCGCCGGCGCCGACGCCGCGAGTTCCGGCACGCCGGTGCGGGCGGGCTTGCCCGGGCCGAGCGCGGCCAGGCCGCCTTCCACCACGAACACGTCATGATGGCCCATTTGCCGCAGCCATGCGCCCGACATCCGCGCCCGCACGCCGGTATCGTCCACCAGCACGATCCGGGCGTTGCGCACGCCGATCCAGGTATCGGTCGCCTGCACCAGCTGCCCGCCCGGGGCGTTGATGCTGCCGGCCCGGTGGCCGGCCTTGAATTCGGCGGGGTCGCGCACGTCCAGCACATAGAGCGTCCGGCCGGAATCCTGCTCGAAGGCGGCGAGTTCGGCCGGCGAGATGGTCTGCACGCCGGACTCCCGAGCGAAGTGCTGGGCACGCTGCAGCGCGAGGTCCAAGGTTTTCGGGGTGCCCGGCTGGAACTGCTCGGTGCGGCCACGCTCGCAGGTCAGGCCCGCGAGTTCCCAGCCCATCGTGCCGTTGCGCAGCGCCACCACCTTGTTCGGAATCCCCGCCCGTCGCAGGCTTTCCGCGCCCATGATGCTGCGCGTGCGCCCGGCGCAGTTCACCACAACCAGCGTGTCCGGCCTCGGGGCGATGTCGGCGATGCGATAGGCGAGTTCGCCGCCCGGCACGCTGATCCCGGTCGGGATCGACATGCGGTTGAATTCCTCCAATGTGCGGCTGTCCAGCACCACCATGTCGCGCCCGGAATCGATCCACGCCTTCAGGTCGGGCGCGTCGACGCTTTCCGTGCCGTAGTGGTGCTCCACCCACTCACCGAACGCCTTGGACGGGACGTTGACGCCGCTGAACAGCACATAGCCGGCGGCTTCCCACGCCTTTGTGCCGCCATCCAGCACGGAGACATTCGTGCAGCCGATTCCTTCCAGCCAGACCGCGAGCTGTTCGGCCAGCCCACGCCCGTCATCGACGCAGCAGATGCGCACGGACAGGCGCGGCAGCAGCGCGCGGGCGCGGATCTCGCGCTTGGCGTAGCCGCAGGGGATGGCCCAGAACAGGTGCGAGGCGCCGAACTCCCCGTCCTCCCGCGCGTCCAGCAGCGCCAGTTCCTGGCCGTCGCCGATCCAATCACGCAATGTCCGGGCATCGATCTTTTTCATGGCGGGCGTTCCCTGCTTCTGGTCCGGATGGTCCGGTGTTCGGGGGGGACACTAGAGCATGATCGCCCTGGGCGGAACGCCGACGGGGCGTGAATCATGCGATCAATCAAGGAATCGGAGCGTATTCAGCCTGCACAGTCAGGCTGAATACGCTCCAACGCATGATCGCCCTGGGCGGAACGCCGACGGGGCGTGAATCATGCGATCAATCAAGGAATCGGAGCGCATTCAGCCTGCACAGTCAGGCTGAATGCGCTCCAACGCATGATCGCCCCGGGCGGAACGCCGGCAGGTCGTAAATCATGCGCTCCGCCACGTGCGTGGAGCATGATCATGCGGCCAATGAGAGGGACGGAGCACGTTCGACCTCCACAGGCCGGCTGCGCGTGCGCCCGCACCGGCCGGACCGCTTGGCAAGGCCGTAGCGGAAGCGCACATGCGCGGCATGGACAACTCGATGCTGGTATTCGACCGGGACGCCGTCCGCCGCCATCGCGACCGGGCGGCCGGGGGCATGGGCGCGGTCGCCGACCTGCTGGCCGACATCGCCGACCGGCTGCTGGACCGGCTGGATGACACGACGCGGCGCTTCGCGACCGCGCTGGACATCGGCGGCCGCGGCGTGGTGGAGCCGATGCTGCGCGATCGCGGCATCGCTGTGACCGGCTGCGATCTCTCCCCGGTCCTGGTGCGCGCCAGCGGCGCATCGGTCGTCGCGGACGAGGAATTCCTGCCCTTCGCCGCCGGGAGTTTCGATCTGGTCGTCGCCAGCGTGTCGCTGCACTGGGTCAACGACCTGCCGGGCGCACTGCTGCAGATCCGCCGCACCCTGAAACCGGGCGGCCTGTTCCTGGCCAGCATCCCGGTCCTCGGCACCCTCGACGCCCTGCGGTCGTCACTGACCGAAGCCGAAGCCGCCCTGACCGGCGGCGCCTCGCCGCGGGTGTCGCCCTTCCCCGAACTGCGGGATTGCGCGCATCTGCTGCAGCGCGCCGGGTTTGCCGGACCGATTGTGGATCTGGAGGAAATCCGGCTGCTCTACCGCGATCCGCTGGCGCTGCTGCGCGACCTGCGTGCCGCGGGCGAAACCAATGCCGTGCGGCTGCGCGACCGCCGCATTCCGCCGCGCGCGCTGTTTCCGATGGCACTGGCCAACCTGCCGCAAATGGACGGCCGCGTGCCCGTCCATTTGCGGCTGGCGATGATGACGGCCTGGGCGCCCGACTGACGCGGTGGCGGCGCCTTGGTGCCGTCAGCCGCCGGTGACGCTCATGTGCCGCGCGACGGCCGGCTTTTCGTGGCGGCGGTCGATGATGAAGTCATGGCCCTTCGGCTTGCGTGCGATCGCCGCCTGGATCGCCTCGTCCAACTGGTCGTCGGTGACGCCCGCGCGCAGCAGCGAGCGGAAATCCGCCGAATCCTCCTGCCCCAGGCACATGTACAGCGTGCCCGTGCAGGTCAGCCGCACGCGGTTGCAGCTTTCGCAGAAATTATGCGTCATCGGCGTGATGAAGCCGATACGGCGCCCGGTTTCCGCGACGTTGAAGTATCGCGCCGGCCCGCCCGTGCGATAGTCGGTTTCCTGCAGCGTCCAGGTGTTGCGAAGCCGCGCGCGCACGAACGACAGCGGCAGGTACTGGTCGGACCGGTTGCCGCTGATGTCGCCCATCGGCATCGTCTCGATCAGGCACAGGTCGAACCCGTGCTCGCCGCACCAGGCCAGCATCGAGTCAAACGCCTGCTCGTTCACGTCCTTCATCGCGACGGCGTTGATCTTGACGGCGAGGCCGGCGGCCTTGGCGGCGAAGATGCCGTCGAGCACCGGCTCGATCTTCCCCCAGCGGGTGATCTGTGAGAACCGGGTGGGATCGAGCGTGTCCAGCGACACGTTCACCCGCCGCACGCCGGCCGCGTAGAGCGTCGCCGCATGTTTCGCCAGCTGGGTGCCGTTGGTGGTCACCGTGAGTTCCCGAAGGCCGTTGCCGATCCGGGTACCCAGGCGCTGGAACAGGCTCATGATGTCGCGCCGGACCAGCGGTTCACCGCCGGTAATGCGGATCTTCGTGGTGCCGAGACGGATGAACGCGCCGCAGAGCCGGTCGAGTTCCTCGAGCGTGAGCAGGTCCCGTTTCGGCAGGAAACTCATGTCCTCGGACATGCAGTAGACGCACCGGAGGTCGCAGCGGTCGGTCACCGACACCCGAAGATAGGTTATAGCGCGGCCAAACGGATCGATCATGATGATAATGGGACTCCTTCACAGCATGACTTGCGTCATCACGCCGAACCGTCAAGCCCAGGCGTGCCATCATCCCGGATGAGAGCATGTTCATATCACATTCATCAAATCATCGGATGGTAATGCCTGATCGGCGCGGGCACGCTGCTGGCGGGAAAGTGTTGGAAATCAGGACCATTTGCATGCCTTGGGGGCTGAATGGCTGGGATTGATGGCCTGCGCCTGGCGGAGATGATCTGCGCGCGGCTCTGCCATGACATGAGCGGATTGCTGGGAACGCTGCACACCGCCCTGGACATGCTCGAGGGTGACCACCGCGATTCCGATGATCCGCTGGCGATCGCCCGCCAGAACGCCGGGACCCTGATCGCTCGGCTGCGTCTGCTGCGCGCGGCATGGGCGTCCAACCCGGACCCGTTGAGCCTGGACCGCTTGAAGGCGCTGGTTGCAGGCAGTCCGGCCGCGCATCGCGTCACGCTCGACCTTTCGGGGCTGCCGCCCGACACCGTCCTGTCGCCCCCAGTTGCGCGTGTCGCTCTCAACCTGATCCTGCTGGCCGGGGAAAGTCTGCCGGGCGGCGGCGAGATCATCGTCGCGGGAACCGCGCGGGACCTGTTCGTGCAAATTCAGGGGCCGGGTGCACGCTGGCCCGCCGGCACGGCTGGCTGCCTTGTGGATGAGGCCACGGCGGCTGCCGCCGTGACGAATGCGCGGGAGCTGCAGATGCCCCTGACCGCGCTGCTGGCGCATGGCCTGGGTGTGCGCCTGTCGATGCTGCTGCCGTTCGGACCCGCTTCCGGTCCGCCGCCGATCCGGCTGCAGATCCCGCCGGCTTCGCGCCGCGCTTAACCTTTTGTTCGCAACATTGTGGGCAGGATCGGCTTCCGCCCGGCTGCCGGGCTTTGCTGGGGGCCACCATGGACGATCTGCTCGTCGATTTTCTGACCGAGACCAACGAGAGCCTGGCCGAACTGGACGTGGCTCTGGTGACGCTGGAGCGCACGCCTGACGACGCCGAGACGCTGTCGCAGATTTTCCGGCTGGTACACACGATCAAGGGGACCTGCGGTTTCCTGGGTCTGCCGCGGCTGGAGCGCGTGGCGCATGCCGCGGAAAACGTGCTGGGCAAGGTCCGCGACCACACCCTGCCGGTGACACCGGCGACCGTGAACCAGGTTCTGGCGGCGCTCGACCGCATCAAATCAATCGTGGCGGCGCTCGCTGAAACGGGCACGGAACCGGGCGGCGACGACGCCGAACTGATCGCACAGTTGAACGCGACCGCGTCCGGACAGGCGGCGCCGGCCGCGCCGGCAGCGGCGACACCCTCTGCCCCGGCCGCGCCCGCCCCGGCCGCATCGGCCGCCGTCTTACCCGCTGCGGCAGCGGAACCCGCACCCGCCCCCGAAGCAGCCAAGGCGGCGGCAAAGGTTGAGGCGCAGCCCGCGGCCGAGGAAGCGCCCATGCCTTCGCCGGCCGCAGCGCCCGCGCCGGCACCGGCACCAGCCCCCGCGTCCGCGCCGGCCACGGCCCAGGCCGCCCCTGGTGGCCAGGCCGCCGCGGCCACACAGACGATCCGCGTGACGGTGGATGTGCTAGAGGACCTGATGACGCTGGTCAGCGAACTCGTGCTGACCCGCAACCAGTTGCTGCAGCTTGCCCGTACGCAGGAAAACAGCGCCTTCGCCGTGCCTCTGCAACGCCTGTCGCACATCACGTCCGACCTGCAGGAAGGCGTGATGAAGACCCGCATGCAGCCGATCGGCAATGCCTGGAACAAGTTGCCGCGCCTGGTGCGCGACCTGTCACACGACCTGGGCAAGAAGATCGAGCTCACCATGCTGGGCGCGGAAACCGAGCTCGACCGGCAGGTGCTGGAACTGATCAAGGACCCGCTGACCCACATGGTGCGCAACAGCGGCGATCACGGGCTGGAAAGCCCGGCCGAACGCCGAGCGGCCGGCAAGTCGGAAACCGGACGGATCACGCTGAATGCGTATCACGAGGGCGGCCACATCATCATGGAGGTCGCCGATGACGGCCGCGGCCTGCCGGTGGACCGCATCAAGGCCAAGGCCCTGGCGAACGGCCTCGCGACCGAGGCGGACCTGGCGACCATGACCGACCAGCAGATCCAGCGCTTCATCTTCCGCGCCGGGTTCTCGACCGCCACGACCGTGTCCGCCGTCTCCGGGCGCGGCGTCGGCATGGATGTCGTCAAGACGAACATCGAGAAGATCGGCGGGACGGTGGATCTCAAGAGTACCGCCGGGAAGGGCACGACCTTCACCATCAAGATCCCGCTGACGCTCGCCATCGTCTCGGCCCTGATCGTGGAAGCCGGCGGCGAGCGCTTCGCGATCCCGCAGATCAGCGTCGTGGAACTGGTGCGCGCCCACCGCCAGGGAGAGCAGGGTGCCGGCAGCGACAGCGTGATCGAGCGGATCAACGACACGCCGGTGCTGCGCCTGCGCGACCGGCTGCTGCCGCTGGTGAGCCTCAACAACCTGCTGGACCTGGGCGCCACGGCGACCGATGGCAGCGGCGCCTACATCGTGGTGGCGCAGGTCGGCGCCAGCCTGCTGGGCATCATCGTCGACCGCGTGTTCGACACCGAGGAGATCGTGGTGAAGCCCGTGGCGCCGATCCTGCGCCACGTCACGATGTTCAGCGGCAACACCATCCTGGGTGACGGCTCGGTCATCATGATCCTCGATCCGAACGGCATCGCCCGTGCCACCGGCGTGGCCGCCAGCGGCGAGAGCAAGGCGGCCCGGTCCAGCATGACCGAGTCCTACCGGTCCGGCGAGAAGACGGCGATGCTGCTGTTCCGCGCCGGCGGCACGGAACGGATGGCCGTGCCCCTGGGCCTCGTTGCCAGGCTCGAGGACATTCCGCGCGAGAAGATCGAGATTTCCTGCGGCGCGCCGGTGACGCAGTACCGCGGCAAGCTGATGCCGCTGATCGCACTGTCCGGCAGCATCGACGCCGAAAGGCCGCGCCAGCCGCTGCTGGTGTTCGCGGACGGTGAGCGGACGATGGGTCTGATGGTCGATGAGATCGTCGATGTCGTCGAGGACCGCCTGGATATCGAACTCTCGGGCGCGCGCCCCGGGCTGCTGGGATCGGCCGTGATCGGCGGCGAAGCCACGGACGTGCTGGATACCGGCTACTGGCTGACCCAGGCGTGGCAGGACTGGTTCAAGGGCGGCAGCCAGACGGAGCAGAGAAAAACGAGCCGCGTCCTGGTGGTCGAGGACAGCGACTTCTTCCGCCAGCTGATCACGCCACTGTTGAGCGCTGCCGGCTTCCGGGTCTCCTCGGCCGCCAGCGCGATCGAGGCGCTGCGCATGCGCGACGCCGGGATGATGTTCGATGCCA
>JBFXDK010000036.1:0-35398 GCA_050181195.1 Acetobacteraceae bacterium
GAGCTTGTCGCGCAGCGTGACCTGATCTGGTTTCTTGATTGGCAGGCTGGCTCAATGCCCACTTCATCGCTGAACTTCGCCGATGTCACCGACGGCTATCTGACCTTCTCGAACATCACGGTCACCGGGGTCACCTCGGGCATGACCACTCCCTTCACGGCCACGGCCACAGACCCGGCGGGATTGATCGGCGACCCGACCGGACTGCAATGGTCGGCCTTCGCGGCGACCGTCTTCGGGGCCGGCTCGTCACAGCAGTTGACGCTCGAATACGACATCAACAGCACAAGCGCCGGCCAGCTGATCACCTCGGCCGGCGGACTGTATGTCATCGACCTGCTGGCCGGGCCGAGCAGCACGTTTTCGGCGGTGCAGAACGTCTATGATGGCGATGGCAATCTGATCGCGACGCAGGTCGTCGGACTTGGCGGCACCGCTCAGCCGGTATCCTTCGTCCAGGGTTACAGTGATCTCCACGTGACGCTGACAATCCTGGAGACGACGGGAACGGCGGATTCGGCCATCGACCTGAGCTCCATCCAGCAGACCTTCGGCGTCACCCCCGCCAGCCAACTGTGCACCATCGGCGATCAGGTCTTCCTCGATCTGAACGGGGACGGCATTCAGAACGATGGGATCGGCGCGCCAGGCATCACCGTCCACCTGACCAATGCCGACGGCACGGTGATCCTCGCGACCACCACCACCGACGAGAACGGCTATTACGAGTTCGCCAACCTGCAAGCCGGCACTTACGCAGTACAGTTCGAGACCATTCCCGGCTTCGAATTCACCACCCGGAACGCCGGCACCAATGAGGCGCTCGACAGCGATGTGGATGCGTCAGGTTTCTCCGGTCCGATCACGCTTACCGCCGGTCAGGTCTACCACGATCTCGACGCGGGCATCGCCGACGGGGGATCCGGCGCCGGCACCCTGGGCTCCATCAGCGACCAGGTCTGGCTGGATGCGAACCGGAATGGCATCCAGGATGGTGACGAGGCAGGCCTTGAAGGCGTGACCGTCAAGCTGTTCGACGGGGCCGGCGGGTTCATCACCGAGACGATCACCGGCTCCGACGGCCACTACATCTTTGCCAATCTGGCCGAGGGCACCTACCAGGTGCAGTTCGTCGCCAATTCCGGATATGGCCTCAGCGCCGCCGGTCAGGGCCTGGACGATACGATCGATTCCAACGCGGGCGTCGGCGGCTACACCAGCCTGATTTCGCTTGCCGCCGGCGAGGACAATACCTCGATCGACGCCGGCATGCATGTGCTTCCGGCATCCATCAGCAACTACGTCTGGATCGACACCGACGGAGACGGCATCCAGGACGACACCGAGTCCGGCCTGGGCGGCGTGACCGTCAACCTGATGGACGCGGACGGTCTGATCATCGTCCATACGACCACCACGGCGTCGGATGGGTCCTATATCTTCGATAATCTGGACCCCGGAACCTACCGGGTGCAATTCCTCGCGCCCGCCGGCTACACCCTGACAACCGCCGATCAGGGACCCGACGACGCGCTCGACTCGGATGCTCGTCTTGGTGACGGGATCAGCGACGCGATCACCGTGGAAGCCGGCGAGAACAATGACACGATCGACGCGGGCGTGGTGGCCCTTCCCGCGACGGCCTGTATCGGCAATTTCGTCTGGTACGATTGCGATCGCGACGGCAAGCAGGATTTCGGCGAAAGCGGCATCGGCGGCGTCACCGTCAAGCTGATGAACGCCGATGCCACGGTCGTGCTGGCCACGACCACGACCAATTCCTACGGCTACTACAATTTCTCTGGCCTCAGTGCCGGCACCTATCAGGTCTGGTTCGGCACCAGGTCCGGCTATGATCTCACCGCGGCCAACCAGGGCACGGACGACACGCGCGACTCCGATGCCAGCACGTCGACCCGGCTGTCCGGTCCGGTCACCCTCGCCTGGGGTGAGAGCAACAGCACTGTCGACGCCGGTATGGTTCAGGTCTGCCCGGCCACGATCGGCAACTTTGTCTGGTTCGACTGCGACCGCGATGGCAAGCAGGATTGCGGTGAAAGCGGCATCGGCGGCGTGACCGTCAAGCTGATGAACGCGGACGCCACGACGGTGCTGGCGACCACCACCACCAATTCCTATGGCTACTACCAGTTCACCGGCCTGAGTGCCGGCACCTATCAGGTCTGGTTCGGCACCAAATCCGGTTTTGATCTCACCGCCGCCAACCAGGGCTGGGACGACAGCATCGACTCGGACGCCAACACCGCCACCCGCCTTTCCGGCCCGGTGACCATCGGCTACGGCCAGACCAACAATACCATCGACGCGGGCATGGTTCAGGTCTGCCCGGCCACGATCGGCAACTTCGTCTGGTTCGACTGCGACCGCGACGGCAAGCAGGACAATGGCGAAAGCGGCATCAGCGGCGTCACGGTCAAGCTGCTGAATGCCGACGCCACGACGGTGCTGGCGACCACCACCACCAACGCCTCCGGCTACTATCAGTTCACGGGCCTGTCCGCCGGCACGTATCAGGTGTGGTTCGGCACGAAGTCCGGTTTTGAACTGACCGCCGCCAACCAGGGCTTGTATGACAGCATCGATTCCGATGCTGATGTGACCACCAGGCTGTCTGGACCGGTGACCGTCGGCTACGGCCAGACCAACAACACCATCGACGCCGGCATGGTCCAGGTCTGCTCGGCCACGATCGGCAACTTCGTCTGGTTCGACTGCGACCGTGACGGCAAGCAGGACTATGGCGAAAGCGGCATCAGCGGCGTCACGGTCAAGCTGCTGAATGCGAACGCGACCTCGGTGCTGGCGACCACCACCACCAACGCCTACGGCTACTATCAGTTCGGCGGTCTCAGCGCCGGTACCTACCAGGTCCAGTTCGTCGCCAAATCCGGCTACCAGTTAACCCTGGCCAACCAGGGTTCGGATGACGGCATCGACTCCGATGCCAACGCCTCCACCGGGCTGTCGGGCCCCATCACCGTGGCGTCCGGCCAGATCAACAACACCGTGGATGCCGGCCTGGTCCTGTATTGCCCGCCCACCGGCTCGATCGGCAACTATGTCTGGTGCGACACCGACAAGGACGGTAAGCAGGACAGCAACGAGAGCGGCATCGGCGGCGTTACGGTGAAGCTGATGGCGGCCGACGGCTGCACCGTGCTCGCGACCACGACCACCAATGCCTCGGGCTACTACCAGTTCACCGGCCTGTCCGCCGGCACGTATCAGGTATGGTTCGGCGCCAGGTCGGGCTATCAGCTGACCGCCGCCAACCAGGGTTCGGACGACGGCATCGACTCCGACGCCAACACCGCCACCCGCCTGTCCGGCGCCATCAACCTCTCCGCCGGACAGAGCAACAACACCGTCGATGCCGGGATGTATGCCGTCACGACGAACGACTGTGGTGACGACAGCAACGATCGCATGTCGGGCCTGACCCCTGGCTTCTGGTCGACGCACCTGAAGGCCTGGGACGGCGCATACGATACCACATACGACAATCTCGTTCGCGCCGGGACCTTGAGCGCGCTGGACATGCTTCGCGCACTCCAGAACCAGGGCAAATGCGGCCCAGGCTCCAGCACCGGCGTACTCCTCGGCGATTCGAACGGCAATGGCGTGACCGATGCCGGCGAGAAGACGCTGTTCGTCGGGCTGACCGCGGCGCAACAGATCATCTCGTCCAGCGATTCCGCGAATGATGCCCGCCAGATCCTGATGCGCCATGCGATCGCGGCGCAGCTGAATATCTACAACGGCAAGGAGTCCGCGGGCGGCCTGACGGTCGGCACCGACCTGATCAGCAAGGCGGTGGAGTGGCTGAAGGGCGACGGCGTCTTCATCTACGGCGACGGCAGCGGCGGCGATGTGGATCGCGTCGGCAGCGCCGGCGTGCTGGAATCGGGATCCTCGGGCACGATCGACTACAACACGTCCGCCCATGCCTTCACCTCGTCCGCGCTCAGCACCAGCACGAAGGCCTGGTGGGAAGACAAGTCGATGGGCATCGGCGACTTCACGGCGGATGGCGAGGAGATCAAGAACGCCCTGCAGGCCTTCAACGAGGACCGGCTCGTCACCTCGGCTGACGGCACTCTCGTGGGCTGGAACAGCGGCAATGGCGGCATGGTCGATGTGCAGACCAACAATGCCGCCGGCCTGTGGACGGTGTTGCGACAGCACAACGTGATCTGATCCAGCGACCGCCGATGAACGAACCGCCGCTCCGGCATTCCGGGGCGGCGGTTGTCATTCGCGCCGGTGTCCTTGGCCGCGGACGGGCCGGCGTTCGCCCGCGAGGACCGGAGGCTACAGGCTTTCCTTTTCCAGGGCGCGCTCCGCGGCCCAGGCGGTGGCCTGAATCGACGACCAGACGGGAATGCCGAACCGCTCGCGGAGTTCGGGGACGAGGTTGAGGGTGGGAAGCTGGGAACAGGCGATGAACAGCGACCGGCTGCGATCCGTGACGGTAGCCAGCGCCTTTTCCCGCACCTGGTCCTCGGTAATGGCGCCGAGTTCCGCGACGGTCGCACAATGGAAACTGTCCAGCACCTCGACGCCGATGCCGGCGTGATCCAGGTAGGCCCGCAACCCGTCGTTCACCGCGGCCAGATAGGGCGTGACGACGGCGGTTTCGCAGACGCCTTCCTCGGCCAGCACCTCCTCCATCGCGCCGGCGGTGGAGACCACCACGGCCCCGGTGCATTCGCGCAGCGCCTCGACCATCATGGCATTGCCCTCCGGGCCGCCGAGGAAGCCGGCCGCCGTGCAGCCATAGACGACAAGGGCCGGCTTTTCCGCCAGGAACGGCTGAATGGCTTCCAGCGTGGCGCGACGATAGTCCGGCAGGTCATCGACCGTCAGCGTGCGGGCCGGCCGCGTCACCCGTGCAACCAGGAACGGTGCGAGGTGCGGGCACAGCGCGTTCATCTCGGATTCCATCGTCGTGTTGTTTCCGGGCACGACGAGCAGGGCTTTCGGCATGACGAGGTCTCCGTTTATTCGATGGCGCTGGCGGAACGGGCAATCTCCCGCAGCGCGAATTTCTGGATCTTGCCGGTCGAGGTCTTCGGGATTTCACGGAAGATATAGGATTTCGGCACCTTGAACCCGGCCAGGTGCTGGCGGCAGAACTGGCGCAGTTCCTCCGCTGTGACGCTGGCGCCGGGCTTCAGTTCGATGAACGCGCAGGGCGATTCGCCCCATTTCTCATCGGGCTGCGCGACAACGGCGGCACTCAGCACCGCGGGATGGCGATAGAGCGCTTCCTCGACCTCGATCGACGAGATGTTCTCCCCGCCCGAGATGATGATGTCCTTCGAGCGGTCGCGGATCTTGACGTAGCCGTCGGGCTGCATGACAGCCAGGTCGCCGGTGTGGAACCAGCCGCCGGCGAAGGCTTTCCCGGTGGCGGCGGGGTTCTTCAGGTATCCCTTCATGGTGATGTTGCCGCGGAACATGATCTCGCCCATCGTTTCCCCGTCCCACGGGACGGGCTGCATCGTTTCGGGATCCAGCACGGTCAGGGCTTCCTGGAGCGGCGTGCGCACACCCTGCCGGCCGTTGCGTTCGGCGCGCTGGTCGATCGGCAGCTGGGTCCAGGATTCATGCTTCGCGCAGACCGAGGCCGGGCCATAGACCTCGGTCAGGCCGTAGACATGCGTCAGTTCGATGCCGCATGTCTCCGCGCCCTCGATGATGGCGGCGGGCGGCGCCGCCCCGGCGACCTGTCCTGCGATACGGTGGTCGATGCCGGCCCGCATGGCCTCGGGCGCGTTGATCAGCATGGAATAGACGATCGGTGCACCGCACATATGCGTCACGCCATGGTCGCGGATCGCGTCCCAGGCTGCCTTCGCCTCCACCCGGCGCAGGCACACATTCACCCCTGCCCGTTCGGCCACTGTCCAGGGAAAGCACCAGCCGTTGCAGTGAAACATTGGCAGGGTCCAGAGATACACCGCGTGGTGCGGCATGCCCCAGTTCAGGATGTTGCTGACGGCATTCAGGTGGGCGCCGCGATGGTGGCATACCACGCCCTTGGGGTCACCGGTGGTGCCCGAGGTGTAGTTCAGTGATATCGCGTCCCACTCATCCCGCGGGTTCTGCCAGGCGAAGTCGGGGTCGCCCTCGGCCAGGAACGCCTCGTAGGTCATCTCGCCGAGGAGCTTGCCATCGGGGTGAAGCGGGTCGTCGATGTCGATCACCAGCGGCTTTTCTTCCAGCAGCGCCAGCGCCTTTTCGATGGCCGGGGAGAATTCGCGATCGGTGATCAGCACGCGCGCGCCGCCATGGCGGAGCATGAAGGCGATGCTGTCGGCGTCCAGCCGGGTATTGAGCGTATTCAGCACCGCGCCGGTCATCGGCACGCCGAAATGGGCTTCGTACATTGGCGGCGTGTTGGGCGCCATGACGGCAACGGTATCATTCCGGCCGATGCCGCGACGGCTCAGCGCCGAGGCGAGGCGACGGCACCGTGCGTAGGTCTCCTTCCAGGTCTGGCGGAGATCGCCATGCACCACGGCGAGCCGGTCGGGATAGACATAGGCAGCGCGCTCGATGAAGGTGAGCGGCGTCAGCGCGGCATAGTTTGCCTGGTTTCTGTCCAGCCCTTGCAGATAGGCACTGTTCGCCATGCCGTCCTCCTCTCCCGAATGGTGCGCAGTCTACACGGAAGGGGAGATTGGCCGGAATAGCCCGTCGGGGGTGGCCGTGCGGCGGCTGGGAAACCCGTCGCCGTGGTGTTCCCGGCGGGGCACAGCCATTCGCTAGCCATATAATTTCGATTTACTATCTGATGCGAAATCGAATTTGACTGTCCTTCTATGGCAGAATCTATCCTCTGAATGCATATTTTTGTTCCTTTTCTAAACTGAAAACTGGATGAAGAGCGTCCAATTCGCGAAATTCTCTCACATACTAAGCTTTTTCGGAACAATCTCTTCCAATACGGAGTTCAAATTTCTTCGAATTCGAACTGAAATCTCATTGAGTCGGCTCACGATGTCGTGAGACAGCCACCCTGTCCTGCGAACATCCGAAAGCAAAACGGCATGAGTGGCACAGTGAGCCCAACCCCGGTGACCGGCCCGATCGCCAACGCAACGCCAGGCGCATGGCAGACGGCCTCCCTTAATGGCATGCAATATCAATTGCTTCTGCCAGCAAACTACGATCCGTCAACCGCCTATCCGGTCCTGCTGTTCCTGCACCAGCTCGACAATGCAAGCCAGATTCCGTATCAGATCGACCCGTGGTTCAACACGACCGAGTTCCGGACGAACTACCCGGCGATCGTCGTTGCGCCGCAGCTTGACCAGTCCGCCGATCCGTCCGGAGTTACCATCAATTGGGGTGGCGTATCGTCTGACGTCACCGCCGGTGAGAACGGTGCGCTGGCCGTGCTGCGCAAGGTCATGTCCGACTACTCCAGCGATCCGTCCCGGATCTACGTCACCGGCGACAGCATGGGTGGCATCGGCACCTGGGACATGATGATCGAGTACAATGCGTGGACGGGAACCGACGGCCGCATCTTCGCCGCCGGGCTGCCGCTCGCCGGCGCGAATTACGAGCACGGCTACCCGACCCCCGATGCGGCCGTCGTCGAGGCCCTGCGGAACGTGCCGATCTGGGCGATCCACGGCGCCTACGACACTTCGGTGCCAACGCTGTGGGACCGCGCGATGGCCGACTGGCTGTCCGGCAGCCCGACCTTTCATTACACCGAAGACCCCAATCTGGGGCACGACGTGTGGGACACGTATTACCCCCTGCCCAACGGCAAGGAGTATTTCGACTGGCTGTTCAGCCAGAAGGCCGGCGGCACAGACCCGAAGCCCCCCGTCGATCCACCGACGCCTTCGCCCGATGGCACCGTGATCCGGGCCGGCGACAAGGGTGCCATCGTGGACACCGACGGAAACGAATGGACCATCCGGACGGACGGACGGATCGCGGTGAACGGCGTCGCCGACCAGACGACGGCGCGGGTCACGACGCTTGCCATCGTCGATGGGCGCATCTGGCAGCAGAACCAGGACGCGCTGTGGTGGAGCAAGACCGGCCCGACCGCGTCGTGGGAGCCTCCCTACGGCACCGATGTCAGCCCGCTGCCAACCGATCCGCCGCCCGACTCGTCCGGTGATACGGTCATCCATCGCGGGGATGCAGGGGTCATACTGGACGCGGCCGGCAACCGCTGGACCATCAACGACCGGGGCCGCATCGCCGTGAACGGCCGGGTCGACACCACCACCCGTCGCGTCACCACACTCGCCCGCGTCGATGACACGATCTGGCAACAGAATCAGGACGGACTGTGGTGGAGCAAGACGGACCCGTCGGGTTCCTGGGAACCGCCCGACGGCACCGATGTGAGCCCGCTGCCGGATACGCTGCTCGTCGCCGGCTCCACGGGCCTCGCCGCCAGCAGCACCGATATCGCGGCGGTGCCTGCCGCCGACGGCACGACCATGCGGTTCATGCCGGACAGCGCCTCGGCATTTGCCGCAAGCGGCGATGTCAGCGCCACCGGGACGCCGGCAACGGATGCCCACACCTATGTCATCCCGCCCGCCGGAAGCGGGGACATGGTGTTCATCGCCGATATCCTGCAAGGCGGCGACAAGCTCGACCTGCGGCCGGCGCTGGCGGACACCGACTGGAACGGCGATCCCGCGAACCTCGGCCACTACATCGCGGTATCGCCCTCGCCCGACGGCACCGTGATCGGCATCGCACCGTCGGCGGATGCCCCCGCGATGCCGGTGGCGACCCTGGGCGGCGAGCCGTCCGCGTCGCTCTCGCTCATCCTGGCGCACGCCATCACCTGAGGCGTGTGGGCCGCGTCGCTCTGATCAGCGGCGCGGCCGCACCGCGCGGGGGCGGGAAGGTGCGGCGAAGCGGCTCGTCTTGCGCCGCCCGCGCCCGCGTGGCCGCCCGATCCTATTTTGCCTTGTCGGCAATCACCCGCACGAGGTCACCGACACTCCGCAACCCGTCGATTTCGCGCGTGCTGAACTTGATGCGCCAACGTTCCTCGGCCGCCATGATGATCTCGATCTGGCGGAACGAATCCCAGCCATCCACCTGCTGCGCGGTCATGTCAGCAGTCAGCACGAGGTCGTCGCGCAGGAAGATGTCGCGGAAGATCTCGGTCAATCCCGCATAGACCGCGGCTTCGCCCGCCATCGTCTCAACCCTCCTCGATGTGGATGAACGTTTGCACCGGCAGGTAGGACGCGACGTCCATCGCGCCACGCCTGGCGCCATCCGGTGCCGTCTCGCTCATGGTGAAGCCCAGCCGTCCGTAATGATCCCTGACCATGCTGTTCTTCGCCGTGGGCAGATATTCCCCGATCACCCGGCGCGCGCCCAGCCGATCCGCCTGCGCCATGATCAGGTTCAGCGTCGCCGGCTCCACCTGCCGCCCCAGCACGCGGCAGCTCATCAGCCAGGTATCGATCAGCAGGTCGCCGTCCCCCTGCAGCCGGCCAATGACGACGGCGATGATGCCATTGTCACCGAAGCGATCCAGCAGCCGCAACTGCAGGCCGAAGGCTCGCGGATCGTCCATGACGGCGAGCACATCCGCCTCGGCATGGCGGCGCGTCGTCAGGTTGAACTGGTTCGACCGGTTCATCAGCTGCACGATCCGCTGCAGCCCGACCCGATCGAACGGTTTCCACCGCAGGCGCATCTCCAGCCCGCGCAGATAAGAGTCGAGATCGGTAGCCGACGCTTTCAGCGCGTCCCGCGCCTGGTTTCCAAGATACTGGCTGGTGCGGGTGCGGTCCTCCTCGGTCACCGACAAGGCCTCGAAATACCCCGCATCCGCCAATGCCGTGATGAAGCCGGCGGGATCGTCGGAAACCTCGGGAACCGCCACCATCGGCAATTCCTGGCGTACCAGGTCCCGCTCGAACGGGTTGTCATCGAGAAAGACGAGCGAATCCAACCCGATGTTGAGCCGTTCGGCGATCGCGCGGATGTTGGCGGCCTTGTCCGACCAGTTGGCAACGAAACAGGCAATGTCCTCGCGCTGCAGCACCATCTCGGGATGCCCGCCGAACGGCTCCAGCGCATTGGCCTCGTCGTTCTTTGAACACACCGCCAGGATCACGCCGCGGCGGCCCAATTCGCGCACATGGTCCTGCAGGGCGGCATGGGCCTCGCCCTGGGCCGTCCCCTGCCCCAGCACGATTCCTTCCAGCCCGTCATCGCCGATCACACCGCCCCAGAGCGTGTTGTCGAGGTCCAGCACCAGGCATTTGCGGGACCGCCCCTGCAGCGCCGCCAGCCAGCGTCCGACAAGGTCGCCATAGAGCGGCGCGGCCGGCGGCGCGATCTCCTGCTTCGCGCGGTGCCACAGCGCCGAATCGTGCCAGCCTGCCAGCCCGTCGCGCGCGACGCGGTCGTCGAGCGCCAGGACATCCACCCCTTCGTCGTCCGCCGCGCCGCGCAGGGCGTCGTTCACCCTGGCCAGGATGCGGGCCCGCGAACCGGGCAGGCGGTGTTCATTGCTGCCAAGAAGCGGCGGATGCAGGGGCAGCGCCGTCTGGTGCAGGATCGGGCAGCGGAACGCCGACCGCGCCTGGCGCCAGGTTTCACGGATGCGCTGCAGGATGGCGGCGCACGCCGCATCGGCCGCGGCGGCATCCATCCCCGCGGTGACGCCGGCCGCCAGATGATGCGCGTCGAGCGCGAGCAGCATCGCGGTCGGGCGGAACGCATGCAGTGCCGATCCGGGATCGGCGATCGCCTGCCGGTATTGGCCGAATCCGCTCTCATGCGTCTCCACCCAGATGCCGCGGCGCAGCCCCGCCACCCGAATCGCCGGCAGCAGATGCGTCATCGTGGCCGATCCCAGGACGGCAAGGCGCACCGGCACGGTGGCAAGTCCTGGCGGCGGGCCCGACAGCACGCGACGCAGCGTCTGGTCGAGCGCGTTGACCAGCACGAAGTTCAGCCGAGAATTCGCGAGCCGGACGCAATCCTGCCACGCCGCCGCCGGGTCGGATGGCTGCGCAAGCAGGCGCTCGCGCCAGTCCGGAATTTCCGGCAGCCAATGAAGTTCCGTCACCGTTTCTCGACCCTTGTCAAACAGGCGCCGGCCGGGCACCGCCGGTTGATATTGGCAGGCTTTTAGCGTAAAACGAAACGACTTCACGCGGTCTCCGCCTGCTTTGCGTCGTTGATCAATCCCTAGCGGTTTGCGGAATGGTTATCCCCACCATTTTGTGTTTGCGGATTCGAATCCCGTTGACCGCCGCAGCGGCGCGGGATACGTCCCGCCTGTGACAACCGCAGAAGCACGCCCTTTCATCAAACTCCGCGGCCGCTCCATCATGGCGCTGGTTCTGGCGCCGGAAGCGCCGCTCGCGGATTGGCTGGTTGCGCTGGATGCGCAGATCGAACGCTCGCCCAGTTTCTTCGACGGCCGCCCGGTGGTGGTGGACCTTGGCGCCCTGCCGCAGCAGCAGACGGGCGTCGCCGAGTTCCTGCAACTGCTGGAACAGCGCGGCATCCGCGTCATTGGCACCGAAGGCGCGCATCCTTCCTGGGAAGGCGTGGAGGCCTGGGGACGTCCGCTTCCCGGCGGCAAGCCGGGCCGTCCGATCGAAGTGCCGGATGAGCGTGCCGCTCAGCCGCCGGCGCAGGCCGCCGCTTCGCCCACGTCCGCCGCCGATCAGGGCAGCGGGGAACCGACTGGTCTGCTGATCGACCAGCCAGTGCGTTCCGGCCAGTCGGTGGTGTTCGAACGCGGCGATATCACCATTCTCGGCTCCGTCGCCTCGGGCGCCGAGGTGATGGCGGGCGGTTCGGTGCATATCTACGGCACGCTGCGTGGGCGCGCGATCGCCGGCCTGTCGGGCAATCCCAATGCGCGCATCTTCTGCCGCAAGTTGCAGGCGGAACTGATTGCGATCGACGGCGTCTACCAGACCGCCGACGACATGCCGGCCAACCTGATCGGCAAGTCGGTGCAGGCCTGGCTGGACGGCGACAGGATGAAAATTACAGCTCTCGACTGAAACGCGAAGAGGGGGACGCAGATGGCCAAGGTCCTGGTCGTGACATCCGGCAAAGGGGGGGTCGGCAAAACGACGTCCACCGCGGCGCTGGGCGCGGCCCTCGCGCAGTCCGGGGAAAACGTGGCCGTCGTCGACTTCGACGTCGGTCTGCGCAACCTCGACCTGGTGATGGGCGCGGAACGGCGCGTGGTGTTCGACCTGATCAATGTCGTGCAGGGCGACGCCAAGCTGAACCAGGCGCTGATCCGCGACAAGCGCATCGACACGCTGTCGCTGCTGCCGGCGTCGCAGACCCGCGACAAGGATGCGCTGTCGACCGAAGGCGTCGACCGCGTCATCGGCGAACTGCGGGAGAAGTTCGATTGGGTGGTGTGCGACAGCCCGGCCGGGATCGAGCGCGGCGCGTTGCTCGCCATGCGCAACGCCGACCTCGCCATCGTCGTCACCAACCCCGAAGTCTCCTCGGTCCGCGACTCCGATCGCATCATCGGCATGCTCGACTCCAAGACCTTGAAGGCGGAGAAGGGCGAACGGATCGACAAGCACCTGCTGCTGACGCGCTACGACACCGGCCGCGCCGCGCGCAACGAGATGCTGAAGACCGACGACATCCTGGAAATCCTGTCGATCCCGCTTCTGGGCATCATCCCCGAAAGCGAGGAGGTGCTGCGCGCGTCCAACCTCGGTGCACCGGTGACCCTCAACAACCCGACCAGCGCACCCGCCCGGGCCTATTTCGACGCGGCCAAGCGGCTGAAGGGCGAGCAGGTGGAGGTCGTGGTTCCCCTGGAGCGCAAGGGCTTCATAAGCCGGCTGTTCGGCCGGAGGGTGGCATGAACCTTATCAATCTTTTCCGGCGCAAGGATTCGGCGCCGGTCGCCCGCGACCGCCTGCAGGTGCTGCTGTCGCACGAACGGGCGATCATCGGCAAATCAGACCTGATCGCGACGCTGCAGGAGGAAATCCTGGCGGTGATCGCCAAGCACATCGCCGTCGATCGCAATGCGGTGCAGATCAAGCTGGACCGCGGCGAGCAGGTGTCGATGCTGGAAATCGATGTCGAGGTGCCGGTACCCCCGGGCAAGGGCAAGGGCGAGGTCCGCGCCTCCGCCTGACCGGCGCAGACCAGCCCGCTCGTCCGTCGCGCGGCTCCGCGCTGCACTGGTTGACACAGCCGTTCCCGCTGCCTACCCCTGACCGGTCCAGGGAGAAGGGCGACGTCCATGAACGACGCAGTACAGACCTCCGTTCCCTCGCAGGAACGGCAAGTGTTCTACGATCAGATTGCCGAACACAACCTCGCCCCGCTGTGGGAGCGGTTGCATTCCCTGGTCACCCGCACGCCGGTCTCACCCGTTCTTCCCGTGAAATGGGATTACGACAACGTCGTGCGCCCGCACCTGATGCGCGCGGGCGAACTGATCACCGCCCGGGAAGCGGAACGCCGCGTGCTGATCCTGGAGAATCCCGGCCTGAAGGGACAGACCAGCATCACGCGCTCGCTGTTCGCCGGGCTGCAGATGATCCTGCCGGGTGAGATCGCGCCGGCGCACCGCCACACCCAGTCGGCGCTGCGCTTCATCGTCGAAGGCCACGCCGCCTACACCGCGGTGGAAGGCGAGCGCACGCTGATGGAGCCGGGTGATTTCGTCATCACGCCGAGCTGGACCTGGCATGACCATGGCAATGAAAGCGACCAGCCGATGGTCTGGCTGGACGGGCTCGATGTCCCGATCGTGCGCATGTTCGACGCGAGCTTTGCCGAACCGCTGAACGCCGACAGCCAGAGCGTTTCCCGCCCCATCGGCGACAGCTCCGCTCGTTTCGGTGCCAACATGATGCCGGTGGACTGGAAGCCCACGGCAAAGTCCTCGCCGGTCTTCAGCTATCCCTATTCCCGCTCACGCGAGGCGCTGGCGATGATGGCGCGCAACGGTGACCCCGATGAGTGCCATGGCTACAAGCTGCGCTACATCAATCCGGGCACCGGCGGATCGGCCATGCCGACGATCGGGGCCTTCATGGCGCTGCTGCCGGCGGGCTTTGCCACCCTGTCCTACCGCTCGACCGATTCCACCGTGTATTCGGTCGTGGAGGGCGAAGGCGAGACGGTGATCGGCGAGACGGTGTTCCGCTGGAAGCCGCGCGACCTATTCGTGGTGCCAAGCTGGATGCGGCACCACCACCGGGCGTCGTCCGAGGCGATGCTGTTCAGCTTCTCCGACCGTCCGGTGCAGGACATGCTGGGCCTGTTCCGCGAACAGCGCGGATGAAGCCCACCGTCCTGATCGCCGGCGCCGGGCTCGGCGGCCTGACCGCGGCGCTCGCCCTGATCCAGCGCGGCTTTCCGGTTCGCATCTTCGAGCAGGCCTCGGAACTGCGCGAGGTTGGTGCCGGCGTGCAACTCGGCGCCAATGGCACGCGCCTGCTGATTGCCCTCGGTCTGCGTTCGGCCATGGAGCGTGTGGTCTGCGCCGCCACCGCCAAGGAAATCCGCCACGGTCCGACCGGACGCACCTGGCCGATCCATGACCTCGGCGAAACCTCGGTCGATCGGTTCGGCGCCCCCTACTGGATGGTGCATCGCGGCGATTTCCATACCGTGCTGCTGGACGCCGTCCGCCGGGCAGCCCCCGACGCGATCCAGGCCGGCAACGGCGCCACCGGGTTCGAACAGACCGGGACTGGCGTGACGCTGCACCTGGCGAACGGCGAACGGGCCACGGGGGACGTGCTGATCGGCGCCGACGGCGTGCATTCGCGCATCCGCCAGCAGATGTTCGGCGAAGGGCGCGCGCAGTTCACCGGCATCATGGCCTGGCGCGGGCTGGTGCCGATGGAACGCCTGCCGCCGCATATGCGCCGCCTGGTCGGCAACAACTGGATGGGCGTCGGCGGCCACGTCGTGACCTACCCGCTGCGCCGGGGCGAGATCCTGAACTTCGTCGGCGTCGTGGAGCGTGACGACTGGCGGGTGGAATCCTGGACCGAGGAGGGCAGCCGCGAGGAATGCCTGCACGACCTGCGGAACTGGCACGAGGACATCAAGACGATCATCCGCAACATCGACACGCCGTTCAAATGGGCGCTGCTGGGTCGTGAGCCGCTGGACCGTTACACGCAGGGCCGGGTCTGCGTGATGGGCGACGCGGCGCATCCCACCCTGCCCTTCCTGGCGCAGGGTGCGAACATGGCGCTGGAGGACGGCGTCGTCCTCGCCCGCTGCGTGGACGCATTCGACGGCCCTGACGCGCTGGACCGATACCAGAGGGTGCGGCTTGCCCGCACCACGGCGATCGTGCGCGGATCATCGGACAACACGAAACGCTTCCACAACCCGGCTTTCGCCACGCCCGAAGGCGCGGCCGCCTACGTGGAACGGGAATTCACCCCGGAGAAGGTGGCGCAGCGCTATGACTGGCTGTACGAATACGACGCGCTGACCACGCCGCTCTGACCCCACCTTCGCCGCGCCGCGAACCCGCCCTGGACCGTATTCGGCCTGGCAGTGCAGGCCGAATACGCTCTGATCCCTTCATTGATCGCATGATTCACCCCAGCGGCGTTCCGCCCCGGGCGATCATGCTCTAACCTTCCCGCGACACAAGGGAAGGGAAACAGCCCATGGATTTCACCGGCAAGGTCGCCCTGATCACCGGCGGCGGCGGCGGCATAGGCCGAGCGACCGCACTGGGATTTGCATTGCTCGGCGCGAAGGTGATGGTGGTGGACGCCGACGCCGCATCGGGCCAGGCCAGCGCCGATATCGTCGCCCAGCGCGGTGGCACCGCTGCCTTCGCGCAGGCCGATGTCACGCAGGCGGCCTCGGTGCAGGACTATGTGAAGAAGACGCTCGAAGCCTACGGCCGCATTGATTGTTTCTTCAACAACGCCGGCATCGAGGGGAACGTCACGCCAACCCAGGACTATGACGAGGCGATGTTCGACAAGGTCATCGCGGTCAACCTGAAGGGCGTGTTCCTGGGCATGAAATACGTCATCCCGGTGATGCTGAAGCAGGGCGGCGGGACGATCTGCAACACCGCCTCGGTCGCCGGCCTGTTCGGCAGCCCCGGCATGTCGCCCTACACCGCCTCGAAGCACGCGGTGATGGGCATGACCAAGGTCGCCGCCGCCGAACTCGCCGCCCAGGGCATCCGCGTCAATGCCGTCTGCCCCGGCCCGGTGGAAACGCGCATGATGCGCTCATTGGAAGCGCAGCGGAATCCGGATGACCCGGAAGCGGTGCACAAGGTCATGGCGGCCGGCATGCCGTCCGGCCGCTACACGCTGCCCGAGGAGATCGCCAACGCCGTGATGTATCTTTGCTCGGATCTGTCGGGCAACATGACGGGCACGCAGATCGTGGTCGATGGCGGGCGGTCCGGATCCGGCGGTGTCGGCCCACGGGCACGCTGAACAGGACGGGAGGGAAGAACAATGACGGGCAGCAACGACGTCTTCGAGATCATGGGCACCACTCGGTCGATGCGGCGGCTGAAGCCGGATCCGGTGCCGGACGAGCTGATCGTGAAGATCCTGGAAGCCGGCACCAGCGCGGCGAATGGCGGCAACAACCAGAAATGGCGCTTCCTGGTACTGAAGGAGCCGACCCGCAAGAAGGCCGTGCAGGCCTGGTACAAGAAGGCATTCGATGAGTGGATCGGACCGCGCTACGCCTCCTCCGCTCCGCCGCCCGGTATCGACGCGGCGCGCTACGGGCGCCAGCACAAGGCGGTGGAATACCTGACCGAGCATTTCCACGAAGCGCCGGTCTGGATCGTCGCATGCCTTGAAGACGGGCCGAACCCCGACCGGTCGATGGGCGCCTCGATCTATCCGGCGGTGCAGAACATGCTGCTGGCCGCCCGCGCGCTGGGCCTGGGCTCGACGCTGACCACGCGGCACCTGCGGTTCGAAAAGGAGACCGAGGAGGCGCTGGGCCTGCCGCCCAACGTGCATTCCTACGCGATCCTGCCGATCGGCTGGCCCATGGGCAAGTTCGGCCCGACCGGGCGCGGCAAGCTGTCGGAGTTCGTATTCCAGGACAACTGGGGCCAGCCCTACCCGGCCGTGGCGGACAAGTGATGCCGCGCGTCCCGCAGATCACGGGGCGAGCGGATGTCGCACCGGAACACCACGCGGTGGTCGACCGCGTGGTGGAGGTGTTCGGCAATGTCCGCGGCCCGTTCAGCATCCTGCTGCACAGCCCCGAGCTCGCGGCACGGATGGTCGAGCTGGTGACGTTCAACCGCGAGAACAGCGTGGTCGATCACCAGCTGCGCGCGCTGGCGATCCTGGCTGCCGTGCGCGAGCGGGAGGCCGACTATGTCTGGGCCGCGCAGGTCGGCTACGCCCGCCCCGTGGGACTGCGCGAGGAAGCCATCGATGTGCTGCGCGCCAGGGGCCATACATCCGTCCTGACGGAGCAGGAGCGGGAGATCGTGGACTACGCCCGCGAACTCACCCGTACCAACGCGGTGGACCAGGCGAAGTTCGACGCGCTGCATAAGCGGTACGGCACGCAGTGGCTGGTGGAACTGACCGCTGCGGCCGGGTACTACGCGTCGCTCTGCACCGTCGCGAACGCGTTCGACGTGCCGGCCCTGCCGGAGGGGGATCGGTTCCGCTGACGCGGTGACCGCTTACCCGCCGGCCGTGGGCAACGGCCGGCGGAGGCTCTTGCGCAGAAAGTATTTCTGGTGCCCTGGCGGGTAGTCCGCCAGGGTGCCGAAAATCTCGTAGCCACGCTTCAGGTAGAAATCCTTTGCCTGATAGCTGTGGGTTTCCAGGGTCGCGGCGCCGGCGCCCCGTTCCAGCGCGTAGGACTCGGCCGCATCCATCAGCTTCGTGCCGTAACCCAGGCCCTGCAGGCTGTCCGTCACCCATAGCAACCTGATCTGCAGCCACTGGCCCCAGACATGGCCGGAACACCCGCCCAGCCACTCCCCGATGCGGCTGCGCAGGAAGTAATTGACGGGGAACCATTCGGTCTGGCCGGTGCGGGCGATGGCGTGATTGACCAGATTGTCCTCCAGCAGACGCAGCAGGTCCACGCTGGGCAGCGGTTCGAATATCAGATCGACGGGTTCCGCCATCGCGTCCTCCCATTCAGCCGGGAAACATCGGGATTACCTGTCCAGCCACACCGCATCGAACCGCGGATTGTTGTACACACTGTTCACCATCGGCGTATAGCCATGCAGCGCGGGCTGCCAGCACGTGGCCGCCGAATAGTGGTACAGGATGGGGCGTGCCATGTCCTGCTGCAGCTTGCGATCGATCTCCCACACAAGCCTTTTCCGTGCTTCCAGGTCCAGCTCCTGACTCTGCTTGTCGAACAGCGGCTCCAGTGCCGGGTTACAGTACTGCGTGAAGTTGCGCGCCGACTTGCAGGCGTAGTTCTCATAGAAGTTCTGGTCGGGGTCATCGACGGCGCCACAGGTGATGTTTGGCCCGACCGCGTAATCCTTGCGCGCGATCTTCGGGAACCAGCTTGCCGTGTCCGTGGGATCGAGCTCGGCGTCGATATAGATGTGCTTCAACTGGTCAGCCAGGATGATGCCGGGATCGCGATGCGTCGGGATGTTGCGGTGCGACACCTTCATCTTCAGCCGGTTGTTCGGACCGTAACCATACTTCTCCATGATCTTGCGCCCTTCGGCGCGGTTTGCCTCCACATCGCCGCCATAGCCCGGCAGATCGGCCAGCATTTCGGCGGGCAAACCCCAGACGCCTTCCGGCGGCGGTTGCATCGCCCCGCCGACAACGCCCTGCCCCTCGGTCAGGATGTCGATGAACGCCTTGCGATCCAGCGTCAGCGCCAGGGCACGCCGGATCTCGGGGTTGTCGAACGGCGCGCGTTCGCGGTTCACCAGCACGTTCACGGCGCAGTTGTTCGGCACCAGCTTGCAGATGGCCTGCGGCGTCTGGGTCTTCAGGTCCTTCAACAGAGGAATCGTCACCTCATTGGGGAAGGTCATGTCGAAGCGGCCGGTGGAAAAGGCCAGCAGCGCGGTCGAGCGGTTGGTGACGATCGTGTACTCGATCGCGTCCAGATACGGCAGGCCCGGCTTCCAGTAATCCGGGTTGCGCGCCAGCTTGATCGATTCGTTCTGCTTGAACTCCACCAGCTTGAACGGTCCGGTGCCGATCGGCTTGGTACGCATCTCGCGCGCGGGGACATGGCAGGGGTAGATGACCGAGTACCCCGAGGCCAGCAGCGCGATCAGCGCCGGTTGCGGACGCTTCAGCACGAACGTCACCTCGAAATCGCCGTTCGGCACCACGTCCTTCAGGTTGTGATACCACCCGCCGCGCAGATTGCTGCGCAAGGGCGTAGGCGCTCGTCCCATGTACAGGTCCCAGGTGCACTTCACGTCGGCGGAGGTGAACGGCTTGCCGTCGTGCCACTTCACCCCCTCGCGCAGCTTGAAGGTGAGAGCGGTGTTATCGGCGTTCCAGCCCCAGGATGTCGCAAGCTCCGGCCGGATCGTCTCGATGCTGTTGCGCGGTTCATTCTGGTCATAGAGCACCAGATTGTTGAACAGCGCCATGAACGGCATGGTGACCGAGTTGCTGGATTCCTCCAGGATCGAGGGGCTGCCCGGGCTGTCGCGGTGATACAGGTGCAGCACGCCGCCGCGCTTCGGTTCCGCAGCCTGCAGGCCCCCCGCGCCCCAGCACAGGGCGCCCATCATCAACGTCGCGGCAACCAGCCGCCGCCATGGTCCGGACATCGCTTCCCATCCCCTCCAGGTCTTTGGGCCGCCGGTTCGCATCGGCAACCTGTGCGGAGTGTCCGCCGTTCGCGAAACCGCGTCCAGGGTCGGGTGGCGGCTGCCTCATGCGCCGGGACGATTTCGCTCCGGGCCTATTCGGCGGGACGGGGCGGTCGCCGGACCCGGCGCAAGACCCACTCGGTCAGGTGTTCGAACGCGACGAACAGCGGCGGGACGAACAGCACGCCGATGAAGCTGGCCAGCACCATGCCGCCGAACACCGTGGTGCCGATCGACTGGCGGGCGCCGGCACCGGCGCCGGTGGCAACGACGAGCGGGATGACGCCGATGACGAAGGACAGCGCCGTCATCATCACCGGTCGGTAGCGGGTCCGCGCGCCCTCCTCGGCCGCGCCACGCGCGTCGGTGCCGCCCTGGCGCAACCGTTCCTGCGAGAAGGCAACGATCAGGATGGCGTTCTTCGCCGACAGCCCGATCAGCAGCACCAGCCCGATCTGCCCGTAGACGTTCAGCGGGATGTTCCAGAGCATCAGCGCCAGCAGGCCGCCCAGCAAGGCGAAACCCAGCGGCAGCATGACCGACAGCGGCAGCGCCCAGCTTTCGTACAGGGCGACCAGGAACAGGAAGGAGAACACTACCGCGAACAGAAACGCCGCCGAGACCTGGCCCGCAGCCTGCCGCTCCTGATACGACATCGCGGTCCACTCATAGCCGAAGCCTTCCGGCATATGGTCGCGCGTCACCTGCTCCATGGCGTTCATCGCCTGGCCGGAACTCTCGCCGGGCGCGGCCGCCCCATTGATCACCGCGGACGGGTAAAGGTTGTAGCGGGTGATCGCATCGGCGCCCTGGATCGTCGTGACGGTGACCAGACCTTCCAGCGGGACCATCGCGCCGCTTTCGGCGCGCACGTGCAATTGCCCGATGTCGTTGAGCTTGTCGCGGAACTGCGCCTGGTCCTGGATGATCACCTGGAAGACGAAGTTCTCGTAGTTGAAGTCGTTGACGAACTGCCCGCCGAGGTTGGCCTGCAGCGTGCGGTAGACCTGGGCGGGCGTCACGCCCAGCAGCGCCGCGCGGGCCACATCCACCCGGACCATCAATTGCGGCACAGACGCCGAGAAGCTGGTGAACACCGTCGCCAGCGCGGGATCCTGATTTGCCGCCACGATCAGCCCCCGCGCCGCCGCCGCCAGGGCTTGGTAGGACTGGCCGTCGCGGGCTTCCAGCACGAAGTTGAGGCCGCCCGTGGTGCTGATTCCCGGGATCGAGGGCGGGGCGAAACCGACGATCGATGCCTCGGGAATGGCGGCGAAATGCGGTCGCAGGGCGGCGAGCACACTGCTGACGGACTGCTCGCTGTCGCGCTCCCCCCACGGCTTCATGATGACGATGACCGAACCGCCGTTCGAGGCCTGCGCGCCGGAGACCAGGCTGAAGCCGGCAAGCTGGATCGTATGCGCCACGCCGGGCGTATCGCGCAGCATCTGCGCGACCTGGTCGACCGTCTGCTGGGTGCGCCCGACGGATGCGGCGTTCGGAAGCTGCACGTTGACGAAGAAGTAGCCCTGGTCTTCCTCGGGCAGGAAGGCGGTCGGCGTGGAACGCAGGGCGAACCAGGCGGCACCGAACGCGATCACCGTGCCAAGCCCCGCCAGCACCAGCCATCGGGCGAGGAAGCGGACCACGTGCACGTAACCGTCGCGGGCGACGTCAAAGCCGCGGTTGAACCAGCGGAACAGGACGAACCGCGACTCCCGCGGCGGGCGAAGCAGCAGGGCACACAAGGCGGGGCTGAGGGTGAGCGCGTTGATCGAGGAAATCACCACGGACACCGAGATGGTGACGGCGAACTGACGGTAGAGTTCGCCGGTCACGCCGGCGATGAAGCCAACCGGCGCGAACACCGCGACCAGGACCAGCGTCGTGGCGATCACCGGGCCGGTGATCTCGGCCATGGCGCGCTCGGTTGCCTCGGCTGCGGAAAGGCCCGGATTCTCCTCCAGGTTCCGGGCGGCGTTCTCCACAACGACGATGGCGTCATCGACCACCAACGTGATCGCCAGCACGATCGCGAACAGGTTCACGGTATTGGCCGAATAGCCCAGCAGATACAGCACCGCGAACACGCCGATCAGGGACACCGGGATCGCGATGGTCGGGATCAGTGTCGCGCGCCAGTCCTGCAGGAAGATGAAGACGACGGCCACCACCAGCACCAGGGTGATGCCCAGGGTGATCGCGATCTCCTCGATGTTCGCGCGCACGAAGGTCGTCGCGTTGTAGACGATCGCGTATTCCAGGCCGGGCGGGAAATCCTCGGACAGCGTCTGCATCTGGTCCTGGATCGCCGCGGCGAGGTCCAGCGCGTTCGCGTCCGGCGCCTGGTAGATCGCAAGCGTGGCCGCGGGTGCGCCATCCAGCGAGGATGTGGCGCCATATTGCTGGGCCGCGAGTTCCACATCGGCGATGTCGCCGATGCGCACGACACCGCCGTCCGGATTGGTCCGCACCACGATGTCGCGAAACTGCTCGGGGCGGTTGAGCCGGCCCGGAGCCAGCACCGTCAGCTGCCGCTGCTGGTTTCCCGCGATCGGCGGCTGGCCGATCTGCCCCGCGGCGACCTGGATGTTCTGCGACTGGATGGCGGCGGCGACATCCGCCGCCGTCAGGCCCAGCGCGGTCATGCGCACCGGGTCCATCCAGATGCGCATCGCGTATTGCCGCTGGCCGAAGATCTGCGTGTTGCCGACGCCCGGAATGCGCGCGATCTGCTGCTGCAGCTGCATATACGCGTAGTTCGAGATGAAGACCTGATCGTAGCGGCCCTGTGGTGAATAGAGGTTCACCGCCAGGACGAAGTTGCTGGACGCGGCGCGGATCGTCAGGCCCTGCTGCTGCACTTCCTGAGGCAGGCGGGCCATGGCAAGCTGCACCCGGTTCTGCACATTGACCTGATTGATGTTGGGATCCGAACCGACGGCAAAGGTGACTTGCAAGCTGTAGCTGCCGGAGCTGGAGCTTGTGCTCTGCATGTACAACATGCCGGGCACGCCGTTCACCGCCGTCTCGATCGGCTGCGCGACGGTGTTGGCGAGTGTCTCGGCGCTGGCGCCGGGATAATAGGCGGAGACCGTGACCTGGGGCGGGGTCACGTTGGGATATTGCGCGACGGGGATCGCCGACAGCGCCAGCAAGCCCACCAGGGTGATCACCACCGAGATGACTATGGCGAGATTGGGTCGGCGGATGAAGTAGCCGGAGAACACGCCTCAGCCTTCCTGGCCGGCGGTGCTCGGCTGGCTGGCGGTCGGGGTGGCGACCGAGGGCGCGACCGTCTGTCCGGGCTGCACCTTCTGCGAGCCGGCGATGATGACCCGTTCGCCGCCGCTCAGCCCGTCCTCGACGATGTATTCCTGGTCGATCTGGCGGCCGAGTTTGACCGGTGTCTGAACGACCTTGTTGCCCTGGCCGACGACCAGCACGAAATCGCCGGACCGGTCGGTCTGCACCGCCGCCGCCGGCACCAGCGGACGTTGCTGCGGCGCCTCGCGATGGACCCGGACGCGCACGAAGGCGCCCGGCAACAGCAACGCGTCCGGGTTGGGAAACTCGGCATAGACGCTCACCGTCCCGGTCTGGCGGTCGACCTCGTTGCCGAGGAAGGCGATGCGACCCGGATGCGCATAGGTCGTGCCGTTGGGCAGGATCAGGTTGACCACCAGCCCCTGGCTGACCTGCTGCGCGGTGGTGCCGGTGCGCTGCTGCACCGACACCAGGGTGCGATCGGCGACGGAGAAGACCACGCGGATCGGATCGAGCTGGTTGACGGTTGCCAGCGGCGGCGTGGATGGGGTGACGAGATTGCCCTCGGTCAGGGTGATCGCGCCGATGCGCCCGTCGATCGGCGAGGAGATGATGGTGTAGCTGAGATTGAGCGCCGCCTGTGCCACCGCTGCCTGGGCCTCCTGCACCCTGGCCTGGTCCTGGTCGCGAGCGGCCTGCGCCTGGTCCAGCGCCGCCTGTGATGCCACACCCTCCTGCCGGAGCTGCGACGACCGCTGGAGCGCGGCCTGGGATTGCTGCAAGGCCGCCCGCGCCGCCGCCAGTTGCGCCTGCGCGGATTGGAGCGCGGCCTCGAATTCGGACTGCTGCAGCCGGAACAGCACCTCGCCGGCATGCACCTGGCTGCCCTGCTCCACCGGAATCTCCTGGATGAAGGCGGTGACGCGGGCGCGGATCTCCACCGACTGGATGGCGACCACGCGGCCGATGTAGCTGTAGGCGGGCGCGACATCGCGCACCGGCACGGGAACGACCGTCACCGCCGGCGGGGGTGGTGCCGGCTGCGCACGCAGCGGGGCGAGCGGCAGGGTCAGCAGGAGTACGAGGAGCCACAGCAGGACGGCGGCGGCCATCCCGCGAGGGCGGGCCGGCCGGTGCGGTCTGGCGCCGCCCTGGCGCCGCGGCGATGGGACGTCGTGATGCTGCGTCCCGCTCCTGTGGATGCGCAAGTCCGGATCCCCGTGCGTTGGTGTCCGCACCAGAACGACCGGGTCCGACACGGGCTGCTCCGCACCGGGTCACGGTCGCGTGGGCGCCGCGGGCCGGCGCGTTTGACTTCCGCCGGATCCCGGTCGCTAATGGCGAAAAGACAGGTACCGGAGGAGCGTCGTGCCATGACCGTCACCTTCACGCCATTGCATCCCGTCTTCGCAGCCGAGTGTTGTGGCGTCGACATCAGCCGCCCCCTGACCGCGGAGGAGGCCGCGGCGATCGACGCGGGGATGGACCGCTACGCCGTCCTGGTCTTCCGCCGCCCGACGCCGCTGACAACCGGGCAGCAGGTCGCCTTCACGAAGAACTTCGGGGAGCTGGAAGCGCCCTATCGGCAGATCCACGCGTCCGAGGGCGTGCGGCTGGCGGACCCGGCGCTGTCGGACATCTCCAACCTGGCGCCCGACGGGAGCATCCTGGAGCGTGACGACCGCAAGCGGCTGTTCGGGCTGGGCAACCAGCTGTGGCACAGCGACAGCAGCTACAAGGTGATCCCGTCCCGCTACTCGCTGCTGTGCGCGCATGTGATTCCGCCGGAGGGCGGCGACACGCAGTTTGCCGACATGCGCGCCGCCTACGACATGCTGGACGCGAAGACGAAGGCGCGGATCGAGGACCTGATCTGCGAGCATTCCCGCATCTTCTCCAAGGGCGCGCTGGGCTTCGCCTTCACCGAGCAGGAGATGCGGGACTTTGCCCCGGTGCGCCAGCGGCTGGTGCGCACGCATCGCAAGACCGGGCGGAAATCGCTGTATCTCTCGTCCCACGCCGGGCGGATCGTCGGCTGGCCGGTGCCGGAGGCGCAGATGCTGCTGCGGGAACTGACCGAGCACGCGACGCAGCGGGAGTTCGTCTACACGCACAGATGGCGCGTCGGTGACCTGGTGGTATGGGACAACCGCACGACGATGCACCGCGCCCGTCCGTATGACGACACGCTGTATCCGCGCGACCTGCGGCGCACGACGCTGACCGATGGCGTGCCGACGGTGGAACAGGCCCTGCCGCAGGCGGCCGAATAGCACGCAACCCTCACCGGAAGGGGACCCGGCCATGGCAATCATCCTGGGCGAAGGCGAGCATCGCTACGAAGTCATCGAGACCTGGGGTCGCCTGCCGCCCGGCATGCGCTTCGGCGAGGTGGCGGCGGTGGGCGTGGACAGCAAGGACAATGTCTACGTCTTCGCCCGCGGCAAGCACCCGATGATCGTGTTCGACCGCGAGGGGAATTTCCTGCGCACCTGGGGCGAAGGCCTGTTCCGGCGCGCGCACGGCATTCATGTGGCGCCCGACGACACGCTGTACTGCACCGATGACGGCGACCACACGGTGCGGCGCATGACGACCGACGGGAAGATGCTGCTGGAGATCGGCGTGCCCGGCGAACCGGCACCGTACATGAGCGGCGAGCCGTTCCACCGCTGCACCCATACCGCGCTGTCGCCCGAGGGGGACATCTATGTCTCCGACGGCTACGGCAACGCGCGGGTGCACAAGTATTCGCCGGACGGCAAACTTCTGTTCTCCTGGGGCGAACCCGGCACCAATCCCGGCGAGTTCAACATCGTGCACAACATCTGCTGCGACGAGGCCGGCTGGGTGTACGTGGCGGACCGCGAGAACCACCGCATCCAGGTGTTCGACGGCAAGGGGCGGTTCGAGACGCAGTGGCACAACATGCACCGCCCGTGCGGGCTGTGCATGACCCGCGGCCGGAGCCCGATCGCCTATATCGGTGAAAGCGGCCCGTCGATGGCGGTGAACGTGAACTCGCCGGGCATCGGTCCTCGCGTCAGCCTGTGGACGCTGGAGGGGAAGCGGATCGCGCAACTCGGCGACGCGACGCGGAAGGCGCCAAGCCAGTTCACCTCGCCGCACGGGATGGCGGTGGATTCACGGGGCGACATCTATGTGGGCGAGGTCGCGCGGACGGCGATGAAGAACAAGGGAACGCCGATCCCTGATGATCAGGACATCAGATGCCTGCAAAAACTGGTGAAGCTAAGCTGACCGCGGCGCAGAACGCTCGGGCACACGACTCGCCCGTTGCGTTCGCGTCGCCCTCCGCTCATGCAACACCATGCGGCATCGAGGTATTGCAGGGCACGGCCATGACGACGACGGTCACAGCAAAGGGGCAGATCACCATTCCCAAGGCCGTACGGGAGAGGCTGGGGATCGGACCGGGCAACGCGGTGGACTTCGAGTTGGGTGCCGACAGGCGCGTCACCTTGGTGAAGGCCGGCGCCGGGCTTTCCACGGACGAAATCATGGCACTGACACGCGGCGACGATGCCGCGTGACGCTGGTCGATACGAACGTCCTGCTTGATCTCGTCACCGACGATCCGGTCTGGTCGGACTGGTCGATCGCCGCATCGGATACCGCCGCGGTCCGTGGGCCGCTTCTGATCAACGACGTGATCTACGCCGCGCTCTCGGTGCACATGCGGCCGTCGTTGGACTGCCGTTGCCAATGCGGAACGCGGTGCGCTATCGCCAATACTTCCCCACGCTGCGCCTGCTGACGTCATAGGGTTGCCGCGGCTCCACGTTTCTCCCTACCTCGCAATTGCCCCCTGCCCCGCGCAGGCGCACTCTGCCGCGACGTCCAGGAGTCAGGAGAAAGCAGAATGGCCCGCGTCCCGCTCATCCGCAGCAAGGATCAGGTTGCCCCCGAACATCACGCGGTCGTCGATGCCATCACCGCCAGCCGCGGTTCGCTGGAAGGCCCGTTCGTCGCCTTCCTGCACTCGCCCGAGGTTGCCGGCCGCGTCGCCCACCTCGGCACCTATGTCCGGTTCGAGGGCACGCTCGACTTCCGCGTGCGCGTCCTCGCCGCGATGACGGTCGCCCGCCACTTCGAGGCGCTGTATGTCTGGGGCGCGCAGACCGGCAGCGCGCGACGGCAGAATGTGCCGGAAACGACGATTTCCGCCATCCGCGACAACCGCTCGGACGGCGTGCCGCCCGAAGACATGATGATCATCGGGTTCACCCGCGCGCTGCTGAACAGGCACCGGGTGGACGATGCCATGTTCAAGGCGATGCAGGACCGGTTCGGCAACGACCAGCTGATCCAGCTGACCACCGCCATCGGCTACTACAGCCTGCTGTCGATGACAGTGAACGCCTGCGAGCTGGACCCGGCGCCCGGGGCGGAGCGTCTGGAAACAAGATAGAGAACCTGGCCACGGCGGCCGGTCACGTCCACCACCGTCCGTGCGCCGCCCCCGGTTCCGTCATGCCGGCCGCACACGGGAAGGCCACGCGGCGCCGGCCCGTGCCCCGTCACTCCACCGTCACCCCGTATTCCCGCTCCGCCGCCGCCGCCGACAGGTAGCCCATCCGCACGTCCCGCCGCACCGCCTCGGGGTCCCGATCGGCGGCGGGACCCATGCCGCCGCCGCCCGGCATCTCCACGATCAGCCTATCCCCGGGCGGCACCACCGACAGCCCCTTGGCCGGCAATTCCTTGCCCGAGCCGAGCGACAGCCGCCCTGCGCCGCCCGGCCCGCCGCCATGGCGTCCGCGTGCGGGGTATTTCACCCGCTCGAAGCGCGCGAAGATGCCGAAGGCGGCATCCTCGCGGCTGCCGACCTCCATCACCTGGCCCAGGCCGCCGCGCTGGCGGCCAGCGCCGCCGGAATCCTGGCGGAGTTCCTTGCGCCAGATCACCAGCGGCGTGATCGCCTCGGTCGCCTCCACGGGCACGTTGCGCACGCCCGAGGGGAACGGCGTGGCCGACAGCCCGTCCTGGTTCGGACGCGCACCTGCTCCGCCGGAATGGAAGCTGTTCACCATGAAGGCGGTGCCGGCCTTGCGCCCGATCCCGGTCAGGCCATGACCGGCGATCAGGTTCAGCGTCCAGAGATTGGACGTCCCTTCCGCCGGCACGCGCCCGGGCAGCACCTGATCCAGGCAGCCATAGACGACATCGGGCAGCATGTGTCCCATCACCGAACGCGCGTAGACGGCGGCCGGATAGGTCGCGTTCACGATCGTGCCCTCGGGCGCGGTGACGCGCACCGCGTCCAGCGTGCCGGCGTTGTTCGGCACGTGCGGCGCGATCAGGCAGTTCACGCCGAAGGTCGTATAGGCCTCCGTATAGCAGACCGGACAGTTGATGGCGTAGGACGACATTCCCGACGACCCCGCGAAATCCACATCGATCGTCTCCGCCCCGATCGTCACGGTCGCAACCAGGTCGATCGGTCCCTCGTAGCCGTCGATGCGCATGGAATGCGACCAGGACCCTTTCGGCAGGCCGGCGATGATTTCGGCCATGGTGCGCCGGCTGCGGCTGATGATCTCCTCGCCCAGCGCATCGAGCCCGGCGAGGCCGAATTCCCGCATCATGGCGACCAGCCGCCGCGATCCGATGTCGTTGCAGGCGATCAGCGCGTAGACGTCGCCGATCACCTGCACGGGTTCGCGCACATTGGCGCGGATCATCGCCAGCAGGTCCTCGTTCATCTCCCCCGCGCGTGCCAGGCGCAGCAGCGGGATGAACAGGCCCTCGTGGTAGATCTGCCGCCCTTCCGGCGTCTGCCCCACGCCGCCCATGTCCACCAGGTGCGTCGTCGAGGCGAACAGCGCCACGATCTTTCCATCCAGGAATGTCGGCGAGACGATCACCAGGTCGTACAGGTGTCCCGTTCCCTTCCAGGGATCATTGGTGACGAAAACATCCCCTTCCCGCATCTCCGCCACCGGGAACACGTCCAGGAAATGTCCGACCGAGCGCGCCATCGTGTTCACGTGCCCTGGCGTGCCCGTCACCGCCTGCGCCAGCATTCGTCCCTGCAGGTCGAACACGCCGGCCGAGATATCACCCGCCTCCCGCGCCGAGGTGGAGAAGGCGGTGCGCACCAGCGTCTGCGCCTGCTCCTCCACCACCGACAGCAGCCGGTTCCACATGATCTGCAGCTCGATCTCCGAGATGCCCTGCCCGCCCGTGCTCATGACGCCCCCACACCTCGGCAAACGAATGTTCCTATGTTCGGCAGAAAGCGCCGTTCCTCCGTCCCGGCCACACCATTGCATGGCGAGGCGGGGCGTGCGGGGTCAGGGATCGCCGCAGGCGACCGGCGCAGCCGGCGCGAAGCGTCCTTGACGCCGCACGCCCTGCCTTGCCACGCTTGCGGTGCCGGAGCGCCCGTCATCACCGCCCATCCCCCTCGATCACGATCTCCATTCCCGCCACGATGCGCGCGACAAACCCCGCCGGAAGGATGGTCGTCGTCCCCTCTTCCACGATCGCCGCCGGCCCTGGCACGCGCTGTCCCGGCCGCAGGCTGGCGCGCGCGTAGACCGCCGCCTCCACCGGCGCCCCCGTCGCCGTATCCACCAGGCGGCGCGACCCCACCGCCTCGGCCATGCCAAGGACCGGCGGTTCGTCCGCAACGGACACAGGCACCGGCGGCTGCGACAAGGCCAGGGTCCAGGTCAGCGCCTCGACTTCCAGCCGGGGGATCACCCGGCCGAACAGGCGCTGATACGTGGCATCGAATGCCGCCCGCAGGCTTGCCGGGTCCAGCTCATCACCGGCCAGTGGGACGGCGATTTCATGTCCCTGTCCGCGGTAGCGCATATAGGCGGTGCGGCTTTCGACCAGTTCGCCCGTTGGCGCCCCCTGGCGCACCACCGCCAGCGCCTCCTGCCGCATCTCCGCGAACAGCGCCCCGATGACCGTGGCATCCAGCCGGTCCAGCCGCACCAGCATCGTGCGCACCACCTCATAGGCGATCGGCGCGCCCAGGAATCCGTGTGCCGAACCCACGCCCGCATCGCGCGGGATGACGATGCGTCCGATCCCCAGTTTCTGCGCCAGGCGCACCGCATGCAGCGGCGCCGCACCGCCAAAGGCGATCAGCGTGCGTCCGCCGGTTTCCTTGCCGTTCTCCACCGCGTGCACGCGGGCGGCGCTGGCCATGTTCTCATCGACGATCTCGGCGATGCCCCGCGCGGCTTCGACGGGCGCCATGCCCAGCATTGCGCCGATCCCCTCGGCCATGACCGTCCAGGCGCGGTCGGAGTCCAGCGCAATCTTGCCGCCGGCGAAGCGCGCCGGATCGATCCGCCCCAGCACGACATCGGCGTCCGTCACGGTCGGCGCCGTCCCGCCGCGGCCATAGCAGGCCGGGCCGGGGTCGGACCCGGCGGAATCAGGCCCCACCGCGATGCGGCGCAGCGCGTCCACCCGGCCGATCGACCCGCCGCCCGCGCCGATTTCCACCATGTCGATGACGGGGATACGCACCGGGATGCCGCTGCCCTTGGCGAAGCGGTAGGCGCGCGCGACCTCGAAATGCCGCGACTGCTGCGGCGTGAAATCGTCGATCAGGGTGATCTTCGCGGTCGTTCCGCCCATGTCGAAGGACAGCGCCCGGTCGTGGCCACCGGCGGCGGCGATGGCGCGGGCCAGGATCACGCCCCCCGCCGGACCGCTTTCCACCAGCCGCACCGGAAAGCGGCGCGCGGTTTCCACCGTGCAGATCCCGCCCGAGGACATCATCAGCAGCAAGGGGCAACCGCAGCCCAGCGCGCGCAGCCCGTCCTGCATCCGCGCGATATAGCGCGCCATCAGCGGCAGCACATAGGCGTTGGCGACGGTCGTCGACGTGCGCTCGTATTCGCGAATTTCCCGGCACACGTCCGAAGACAGCGTGATCGCGACGTCCGGCAGCGCGGCCGCGATCACGTCGCGCACCGTCTGCTCGTGCACCGGATTGACATAGGAATGCAGCAGGCTGACCGCCACGGCCTCGATCCGCCTCTCCCGCAGCACGTCGATGACCCGGCCGATGCTCGTCTTGTCGATCGCCAGCAGTTCCGATCCGTCCGCAGCCAGCCGTTCCGTCACCTCCAGCCGCAGGTCGCGGGCCACCAGCGGCGCCGGCCGTTCCATATACAGGTCGTATTGCTCGAACCGGTGCTCGTAGGCGATTTCCAGCGAATCGCGAAACCCCGCGGTGGTGACCAGCGCGGTACGCGCGCCCTTGCGCTCGATCAGGGCATTGGTGGCGAGCGTCGTGCCATGGATGACAAGGTCCAGTGCCGAAGGCGGGATGCCGGCGTCCGCCAGGATCGCCTCGGTGCCCGCGATCACCGCCGCCTCCGGCGCCTCATGCGTTGTCAGCAGCTTGGATGACAGGGTCCGGTCCGGCAACGAGAGCACGAGGTCGGTGAAGGTGCCACCAATATCGACGGCAAGGCGGGTCCGGGCGGACATGACGAATTCCAGTTTTGACAGATGACGCGGGATCGCTAGGCTGGGTGGCTCATGAAATATTGCGGTGGCCCCGGGACCGGGTCAAATCGCCGCCCAACCGACAAGGGGGAAACGCGCATGACGGGATGTCCGCCATGCTGATGTATATCGGCCGACGGCTCCTGCTCGCGGTGATCACCTGCGTCGCGATCTCGGTGCTGACCTTCGTCATCATCCGCCTGCCCCCCGGCGACTTCGTCGACGCCTATATCGCCAACCTCGCGTCCACCGGCAGCACGATCACGGCCGAACAGGCGCAGGCGATGCGCGAGGAGTACGGCCTCGACCGTCCCGTCTACATCCAGTACGCGCTGTGGATGGGCCGGGTGATCGAGGGCGACTTCGGTGTTTCCATGATGTGGCGCCGCCCGGTCACCGAGGTGATCGGCGACCGGTTGTGGCTGACGATGGTCGTCTCCTTCGCCGCCCTGTTCCTGACCTGGACGCTCGCCCTGCCGATCGGGATCTATTCCGCGGTGCGGCAATACTCGTTCGGCGACTACCTGTTCACGATGCTGGGCTTCATCGGTCTCGCCATCCCGAACTTCCTGCTGGCGCTGATCCTGATGTATCTCGGGTTCCGCTACCTCGGCTTGTCGGTGGGCGGGTTGTTCTCGGCCGAGTATGCGCAGGCGCCCTGGAGCCTGGCGAAGCTCTGGGACCTGATGAAGCATGTGCCGCTGCCCGCCTGCGTGCTCGCGCTGGCCGGCACCGCGCACCAGATCCGCATCATGCGCGCCAATCTGCTGGATGAGCTGCGCAAGCCCTACGTCATCACCGCCCGCGCCAAGGGCATCCCGGAACGGCGCGTGATCCTGAAATATCCGGTGCGCGCGGCGCTGAACCCGTTCGCGAGTTCGATCGCCTACGTGTTCCCCTACCTCGTCTCGGGCAGCATCATCGTTTCGCTGGTGCTGGGCCTGCCCACGGTCGGGCCGCTGCTGCTGCAGGCGCTGGTGGCGCAGGACATGTTCCTGGCCGGCACCATCGTGCTGCTGCTGGGCGTCATGACGGTGATCGGCACGCTGATCTCGGATCTGCTGCTGATGTGGATCGAACCCCGGCTACGCATCACGGGACACTGACCATGAGCGTGACGACAGCCGCCGAACCGATCGGCAGCGCCGCCCCCACCGGTACTCCCGCGGGCACCCCCTCGGGCGGTTCCTTCAGCGAGGACCGGCTCGCACAGGCCGGCCAGCTCAAGCTGACCTGGCTGCGCTTCAAGCGCCACAAGCTGGCCTTCATCAGCCTGTTCATCGTCGGCTTCTTCTACCTGATCGCGATCTTCGCCGACTTCATCGCGATCTCCGATCCGCATGCCACCGATGCCCGCCGCAGCTACATCCCGCCGCAGGGCATCCATTTCTTCGACGAGAACGGGTTTGCGCCGCATGTCTACGGGCTGAAGGGCACGCGGGACATGAAGACCTTCAAGCTGGTCTACGCGCCCGACCCGTCGCGGAAGCTGTACATAACCCTTTTCGCCCACGGCTACAGCTACGACCTGTTCGGCCTGATTCCGACCGACCGGCACCTGATCGGCCTGGTCGAGGCGCAGCCGGTGGATGGCATCTTCCTGCTTGGCACCGACCAGCTGGGCCGCGACCTGTTCTCCCGCCTTGCGGTCGCCACCCGCATCTCGCTGTCGATCGGCCTCGCCTCGGTGGGCCTCAGCCTGATCCTGGGCATCCTGCTGGGCGGGCTGTCCGGCCTCTATGGCGGGTTCGTCGATACCTTCATCCAGCGTGTGATCGAGATCATCCGCTCGATCCCGACGATCCCGCTGTGGATGGGGATCGCCGCCGCGCTGCCCAACACCTGGTCGGTGCTGCAGGTATATTTCGCGATCACCATCATCATCTCGCTGATCGGCTGGACCGAGCTCGCGCGCGTGGTGCGCGGGCGGTTCCTGGCGCTGCGCGAGGAGGATTTCGTGATCGCCGCCGAACTCGCCGGCGCCGGGCAGTTCCGCATCATGCTGCGCCACATGCTGCCGTCCTTCACCAGCCACGTCATCGCGGCGGTGTCGCTCGCGCTGCCGGCCATGATCATCAGCGAGACGTCGCTGTCCTTCCTGGGGCTCGGGCTGCGGCCGCCGGCAATTTCCTGGGGCATCCTGCTGCAGGACGCGCAGAACGTGCAGGTGCTGGCCGGCGCGCCCTGGCTGCTGATGGCCGCCGTGCCGGTCGTGCTGGTGATCCTGGCTTTCAACTTCCTGGGCGACGGCCTGCGCGACGCGGCGGACCCCTATGGCTGAAGACCTTCCCCCTCCCCTCGTTTCCGTCCGCGACCTGGCGGTGGAATTCACCCAGCACGGCGGCGGCCCGGTGCGCGCACTCGATTCCGTCAGCCTTGATCTCCGCCCCGGCCGCGTCCTGGGCGTGGTGGGCGAATCGGGCTGCGGCAAGAGCGTGACGGCGCGCGCCATGCTGCGCATCCTGGACCGCAACGGCGCGATCAAGAACGGCCGCATCCTGCTGGATCCCGGCACGCGGGCCGAAACCGACATCACCGCGCTGCCCGCCCAGGGCGGACGCATGCGGGAAATCCGCGGCGGGCGCATCGGCCTGATCTTCCAGGAGCCGATGGCGGCGCTGTCGATGCAGTACACCGTCGGCAACCAGCTGATGGAGGCGATCCGCGTCCACAACGACCCCGGCAGGGACGCCGCCCGCCAGCGCACCATCCAGCTGCTGCGCGATGTCGGCATTCCCCGCCCCGAGACGCGGATCGACGCCTATCCGTTCCAGCTTTCCGGCGGGCTGCGCCAGCGCGTCGGCATCGCCCTCGCGCTCGCGGCCGACCCCGATATCCTGATCGCGGATGAGCCGACGACGGCACTGGATGTCACGACGCAGGCGCAGATCCTGGCGCTGCTGCGCCGGCTGCAGGTGGACAAGAAGATCGCGCTGATGCTGATCACCCACGACATGGGCGTGATCGCGCAGATGGCCGACGATGTCGCAGTGATGTATCTGGGCCGGGTCGTGGAGTTCGCGCCCGTGCGCGAGGTGTTCGGCGCGCCGAGGCACCCCTATACCCGCGCGCTGCTGCGATCGGTGCCGAACCTGCTCGCGGCGCCACGGTCGAAGCTCGCCACGATCGGCGGCGCGGTGCCGCAACCCAATGCCCGCCCGCGCGGGTGCCCTTTCCATCCCCGCTGCCCGGAGGTCATGGCCGGCCGCTGCGACACGATCGCCCCCGCGCCCGTGCCGCCCGGCGAGGCCGGTGCCTCCTGCTTCAAGGTCGAGGACGCAGCCGCATGAACATGCTGGAAGTCTCCGGCCTGACGAAGCACTACCCGATCCATGCCGGGATCATGCGCCGCGAGGTCGCACGGGTGCGCGCGGCCGAGGACGTGAACTTCGCGATCAGCCGCGGCGAGACGCTGGCGCTGGTGGGCGAGTCGGGCTGCGGCAAGACGACGGTGGCCCGCTGCATCCTGCGCGCGCTGAAACCCACCTCGGGCGCGATCCGCTTCTCCCCCACCGACGGGGAAATGGTGGACCTCGCCCCGCTGTCCAAGCGCGCGCTGCGCCCGCTGCGCCGGCACATCCAGCTGATCTTCCAGGACCCCTACGCCTCATTGAACCCGCGCATGATGGTCGGCGACATCATCGCCGAACCGTTGCTGGTGAATGGCGTGCCATCCGCCGAACGGCAGACGCGGGTGCTGGAACTGCTCGATCTGGTCGGGCTGCCAGCCGCCGCGCGCACCCGGTTTCCGCACGCGTTTTCCGGCGGGCAGCGCCAGCGCATCGGCAT
>JBFXDK010000036.1:35498-44138 GCA_050181195.1 Acetobacteraceae bacterium
GCCCCGATCTGCTTCAGAGGAAACCATGCGCTTTCTGATCATCGGACTGACCCTGACCCTGAGCCTGTCCACCGCCCAGGCCCAGAACGCGTTTGAACAAAGCGGCCTGATGGGCAAGCTCGAACGCCCGGAGATCATCGCCGATCCCGCGCAATGGCCCAAGAGCTTCAAGGAAGCGCCGCAGCTCGCCGCCCAGGTGAAAGCGGGCAAACTTCCCCCGGTCGACCAGCGCCTCCCCTCGGAACCCATGGTGCTGAAGCCGCTGCGCAGCGTCGGCATCTATGGCGGCACCTGGCGCCGCGGCTTCCTGGGCCCCGGCGACCGCGAAAACGGCAACCGTCTCCGGTCCGGCGACAAGCTGCTGTTCTGGAACGCCGCCGGCACCGAAATCGAACCGCAGGTCGCCAAGGGCTACGAGCTCAGCGCCGACGGCAAGCGCACCACGATCTTCCTGCGCAAGGGCATGAAGTGGTCCGACGGCACGCCCTTCACCGCCGACGACTTCATGTTCTGGTACCAGGATATGTACCAGCTGAAGGACCTCGTCTCGGTCCCCGCGCCCGAGATGGTCATCAACCACAAGCCAGGCCGCATGGTGAAGGTGGACGAAACCACGGTCGCCTTCGAGTTCGATGAACCCTACTACCTGTTCCCGCGGATGCTGGCGGGCGACACCCAGATCGGTGGCGGCCAGTCTCGGCTGCAATCGGACGGCAGGGCGCTGGGCCTCTATGCCCCCGCGCACTACCTGAAGCGCTATTTGCCGAAATATAGTTCGGTCGAGGCCCTGACAGCCGAGGCGAAGGCCGCCGGCTACGACAACTGGGTGCAGTATTTCCGCTTCAAGTCGGACTGGAGCCTGAACAAGGAGCTGCCGACGATCGCCGCCTGGATGATGGTTCAGCCGGTGAACACCCAGACCTGGGTGCTGGAGCGTAATCCCTACTACTACGCGGTTGATACCGCCGGAAACCAGTTGCCCTACATCGACCGGATCCAGCTGGCCCTGGCCGAGAATCCCGAGGTCATCAACCTCCGCGCCATCGCCGGCGAATATGACTACATGGAGCGCTTCATGGACCTGGCGAAGCTGCCGGTGTTCCTGGAGAATGCGCAGCGCGGCGGCTACAAGGTCCATCTCGATCCCGGCTTCAACGGCGGCGACTCGCTCCTGTTCTTCAACATGGGCTATCGCCAGGATCCGGAACTCCGGAAGTGGTTTCAAAATCCCGATTTCCGTCGCGCCCTCTCCCTCGGCATCGACCGCGACCAGTTGAACGAGGCCTTCTGGCTCGGCCTTGGTGTGCCCGGCAGCGCCATGCCATCGAACCTGATCCCGGAAAGCCCGGGCGAGGAATACCGCAAGCGCTGGACCACGCTGGACGTGAAGAAGGCCAACGCGATGCTGGACGCGATCGGCCTGAGCAAGAAGGACGCGGAAGGCTTCCGCCTTCGCACCGACAACGGCCAGCGCCTGCGCATCCAGGTGGACGTGCCGCAGACGCTCACGCCCACCTGGCCGCAACAGGTGGAAATGATCGCGCAGCAATGGAAGGCGATCGGCATTCACGCCGACGCCAAGCTGTTCGAACGCAGCCTGTTCTACACGCGCGTGCGCAACGACGACCACCAGATGGTGATCTTCGCCAATAACGGTTCGGAAAGCCTGTTCCTCTGGCCGGTGCAGACCCTGCCCGTCGATCCCAACAGCTCGTTCGGCGGCGTCAGCATCGCCCGCTGGTTCGTTTCCTCCGGCGCCCAGGGCACAGCCCCCGAGGAGCCGGAATTGGCCAAGGCCTTCGAACTGCTTCGCGGCGCCAATGGCCGGCCCTACGACGATCGCGTGAAGATGGCGCAGGAAATCTGGAAGCTGGCGGTGGACCAGGTCTGGACGATCGGCCTGGTCGGCCAGTCCCCCACCTTCATGGGCACGCGCGTGGTGAACGCGAAGCTCGAGAATGTGCCGACCCGCGTCTGCATCTCGCAGCACTGCCGCACGCCCTGGAGCGGCCGGCCGGAGCAGTGGTACTACAAACAATAAGGGCGGGCATCGACCCGTACCGGGAGGAACCATGCGCAAGAGTATCCTTGGCCTGCTCGGCACGATCGCCCTGGCGGTCGCGCCGGCCTGGGCACAGCAGAGCGCGTTCGAGCAGTCCGGTCTCGTCGGCAAGCTGGAAGCACCGGAAACCATCACCGACCCCGCGCAGTGGCCGAAGAGCTTCAAGGAGGCTCCGTCCCTCGCGGCCCTGGTGAAGGAGGGCAAGCTGCCGCCTGTGGAGCAGCGCATTCCCGCGGAACCGATGGTGATCAAGCCACTGCGCAGCGTGGGCACCTATGGCGGCACATGGCGGCGCGGCTTCCTGGGGCCGGGCGACGGCGAGAACGGCAATCGTGTACGCTCCGGCGACAAGCTGCTCTACTGGAACGCCTCGGGCACGGACGTGATGCCGCAGGCGGCGAAGGGGTATGAACTCAGCGAGGACGGCAAGCGCACCACGCTGTTCCTGCGCAAGGGCATGAAGTGGTCCGATGGCGCGCCCTTCACCGCCGATGACTTCGTATTCTGGTTCAACGAGATCTACACGGTGAAGGACCTGTGCCCGGTCCCCGCTCCCGAACTGTCGATCAACGGCAAGCGCGGGCGCATCGTGAAGGTCGACGAAACCACCGTCGCCTTCGAATTCGACGAACCCTACTTCCTGTTCCCCCGCCTGCTGGCCGGCGATACGCAGGTGGGCGGCGGCCAGTCACGCCTGCAGTCGGACGGCAGGGCATTGGGCCTGTACGCCCCCGCGCACTACCTGAAGCGCTATCTGCCGAAGAACAGCTCGGTCGAGGCCCTGACCGCCGAAGCCAAGGCCGCCGGATACGAGAACTGGGTGCAGTATTTCCGCTTCAAGTCCGACTGGCGCCTGAACCGCGATGCGCCGACCATCGCCGCCTGGAGGATGGTGCAGCCGATCAACACCCAGACCTGGGTGCTGGAACGCAATCCCTACTACTACGCCATCGATACCGCCGGAAACCAGTTGCCCTATCTCGACAAGGTACAACTGACCCTGGCCGAGAACCCCGAGGTGATCAACCTGCGCGCCATAGCCGGCGAATACGACTATCAGGAGCGCTTCATCGACCTTGCGAAGCTGCCGGTGTTCCTGGAGAACGCCGAACGCGGCGGCTACAAGGTGCACCTGGACCCGGGCTTCAACGGCAGCGACTCACAGCTGTATATCAATATGTCCTACCGCCAGGACCCGGAAATCCGGAAATGGCTGCAGAAGGTCGAGTTCCGCCGCGCCCTCGCCCTCGGCATCGACCGCTCCCAGCTCAACGAAGCCTTCTGGCTCGGCCTTGGCGTCATCAGCACGCCGATGCCGTCCGACCTGATCCCGGAAAGCCCCGGCGGCGACTATCGCACCCGCTGGGCCAGGCTGGACGTGAAGAAGGCCAACGACATGCTCGACGCGCTCGGGCTGACGAAGAAGGACAACGAGGGCTTCCGCCTGCGCACCGATAACGGTCAGCGCCTGCGCTTCCAGATCGACGTCGCGCAGACACTGACGCCCACCTGGCCGCAGCAGGCGGAAATGATCGTGCAGCAGTGGAAAAAGATCGGCATCTACGCCGATACCAAGCTGTTCGAGCGCAGCCTGTTCTACACGCGCATCCGCAACGACGACCACCAGATCACCATCTTCTCCAACAACGGGTCGGAGAGCCTGTTCCTCTACCCGAACCCGGTGATCCCGGTCGACCCGGTGTCCAGCCAGGGCGGCGCGGCGATCGCCCGCTGGTGGTCGTCCAATGGCACGGCCGGGATCGCGCCGGAGGAGCCGGAATTACTGCAGGCCTTCGCCATGCTGCGATCGGCCGGCGGCAAGCCGGAAGCCGAACGCACGCAACTGGCAAAGGATATCTGGAAGCTGGTGGTGGATCAGGTCTGGACCATCGGCCTTGTGGGCCTGTCGCCCAGCTACATGGGCACGCGGGTCGTCAATGCGAAGCTCGAAAACGTGCCCGGGCGTGTCTGCACATCCCAGCACTGCCGCACACCCTGGAGTGCCAGGCCGGAGCAGTGGTACTACAAACAATAAACGTGCCGACCCCCGGGCCGATCCAAGCGGCCCGGGGATGAGCCGGACCCTGCCCAAGCAGGGCCGCAAGGGAGGCAAACATGCGTTTCACAGGACTGGGGGTTCTTCTTTCCGTCGCACTGTCCATGACAGGCGCGCAGGCACAGCAGGCAAAATACGAGCAGACCGACCTCGTGGGCAAGCTGGAGGGACCGACGATCGTTGCCGATCCCGCGCAGTGGCCGAAGACATTCCAGGAGGCGCCGCAACTCGCGGAGCTCGTGAAAGCCGGCAAGCTGCCGCCGGTCGAGCAGCGCGTTCCGGCGGAACCCATGGTGCTGCAACCGCTGCGCCAGATCGGCACCTATGGCGGCACCTGGCGGCGCGGATTCCTGGGCCCCGGTGACTCGGAGAACGGCAATCGCCTGCGCGCCGCCGACAAGCTGCTGTTCTGGGATGCGACCGGGACGGAAATCGCACCCAACGTCGCCAAGGGCTACGAGATCAGCGCCGATGGAAGGCGCACGACGCTGTTCCTGCGCAAGGGCATGAAATGGTCCGATGGCGCGCCATTCACCGCCGATGATTTCGTCTTCTGGTACCAGGATGTCTACCAGAACAAGGACCTGGTCCGCTCGAACGCGCCCGAGTTCGTCGTCAACGGCAAGCCCGGAAAGCTGCGCAAGATCGACGAAACCACCGTGGTGTTCGAGTTCGAGGACCCGCACTACCTGTTCCCGGTCCAACTGGCCGGCGACACGCAGGTGGGCGGCGGCCATTCCCGGCTGCAATCCGACGGCCGTTCGTTCGGCATGTATGCGCCGGCGCATTACCTCAAGCAGTTCCTGCCGAAATACAGTTCCGCCGAGGACGTCACCGCCCGCGCCAAGGCCGACGGATTTCCGAACTGGGTGCAGTACTTCAAGACGAAGTCGGATTGGCGCCTGAACCGGGATCTGCCGACCGTGTCGGCGTGGGTCATGACCCAGCCGATCACGGGCCAGACCTGGGTGCTGGAGCGCAATCCGTATTTCTGGGCCATCGACACCGCCGGCAACCAGTTGCCATATCTCGACAAGGCCGTGCTGACCCTGGCCGAGAACCCCGAGGTGATCAACCTCCGCGCCATCGCCGGCGAGTACGACTACCAGGAACGCTTCATGGACCTGGCGAAACTGCCCGTGTTCCTGGAGAACGCGGAGCGCGGCGGCTACAAGGTCCACCTCGATCCGGCGTTCAACGGCGCCGACGCGGCCGTGGTGTTCAACCGCGCCTATCGGCAGGACCCCGAAATCCAGAAATGGATTTCCAACGTCGAGTTCCGGCGCGCGCTGGCCCTGGGCATCGATCGCGAGCAGATCAACCACGCCTTCTTCCTGGGCCTGGGCACGCCCGGATCGGTCGTTCCGTCGAAAATCATCAAGGAAAGCCCCGGCGCCGAATGGCGGCAGCGCTGGTCCTATACCGATGTCGCCAAGGCCAACGCGATGCTGGACGCGATCGGTCTTGCGAAGAAGGACCGCGAAGGCTTCCGCCTGCGCACCGACAACGGCGAACGCCTGCGGCTGCAGATCGACGTCGCCCAGACCCTGCTGCCGACCTGGCCGCAACAGGGTGAAATGGTCACGCAGCAATGGAAGGCGATCGGCATCTGGGCCGACGTGAAGCTTCTGGAACGCAGTTTCTTCTACAATCGCACGCGCCAGGACCAACAGCAGATCGTCATTTCCAGCAACGGCGGATCGGAAAGCCTGTTCCTGTTCACGATCGCCGTGCTGCCCGTCGACCCGGCCACCAGCCTGAACGGGGCGGCCCACGCGCTGTGGTACACGACGAACGGCGCGCAGGGCATCGCGCCCACCGAGCCCGAGCAGCTCAAGGCCTTCTCACTGTACCGCTCCGCGGCCAGCCTGCCGGAAGCCGAACGGATCAAGGTGGCGCAGGAGATCTGGAAACTCGCCGCCGACCAGGTCTGGTCGATCGGCCTTGTCGGCCTGTCCCCAGCCTATATGGGCACGCGCGTCGTCAATGCGCGCCTGGAAAACGTGCCAGCCCGCACCTGCACTTCCCAGCACTGCCGCACGCCCTGGAGCGGCCATCCGGAGCAATGGTTCTACAAATGAGACGAATATCCCTCGCTTTATCCCTGCTGCTCGCCGTCACGCCCGTGGCGGTGCTGGCGCAGAAAAAGGAACTGCGTGAATCGGGGATCATCGGCACGCTGGAAACGGCGACGATCGTGACCGATCCCGCGCAGTATCCGAAGAAATTCCAGGAGGCGCCGCAGCTGGCGGAACTCGTGAAGGCCGGCAAGCTGCCGCCGGTCGAGCAGCGGCTGCCCGAGGACCTGCTGGTGATCAAGCCGCTGCGTGAGGTCGGCAAGTACGGCGGCACCTGGCGGCGCGCGTTCCTCGGCCCCGGCGACGGCGAGAACGGCAACCGTATCCGCTCGGGCGACAAGCCACTGTTCTGGGACCTGACCGGCACGAAGCTGATGCCGCAGGTCGCCAAGGGCTATGAGATCAGCGCCGACGGCAAGCGCACCACGCTGTTCCTGCGCAAGGGCATGAAGTGGTCCGACGGGTCGCCCTTCACCGCCGACGACTTCGTGTTCTGGTTCGTAGACATGTACCAGAACAAGGAGATCGCACCCTCCCCCACGCCGAACATGACGCCGGGCGGCAAGCCCGGTCGCGTGGTGAAGGTGGATGAAACCACCGTCGCCTTCGAATTCGATGTGCCGCACTTCCTCTTTCCCAACCTGCTGGGCGGCGATTCGCATGTCGGCGGCGGCCAGTCGCGGATGCAGTCGGAAGGCCTGGCGTTCGGCCTGTATGCGCCGGCGCATTACCTGAAGCAGTTCCTGCCGAAATACACGCCGGTCGAGACACTGACCGCCCAGGCCAAGGCCGCCGGCTATGCGAACTGGGTGCAGTATTTCAAGTTCAAGACCGACTGGCGACTGAACGTCGACCTGCCCACCGTCGCGGCCTGGAAGATGACGCAGCCGATCAACACCCAGACCTGGATGCTGGAACGCAACCCGTACTTCTATGAGGTCGATACCGAAGGCAACCAGCTGCCGTATATCGATAAGGTGCAGATGTCGCTCGCGGAGAACCCCGAAGTGGTGAACCTTCGGGCCATCGCCGGCGAGTACGATGTGCAGGAGCGTTTCATCGACGTCGCCAAGCTGCCGGTGTTCCTGGAGAACGCCGAACGCGGCAAGTACAAGTACCATCTGGACCTGGGGTTCAACGGCAGCGACTCCCAGCTTGTCTTCAACATGTCCTACACGGGCGATCCGGAAATCGCGAAGTGGTTCGCCAATGCCGACTTCCGGCGCGCCCTGTCGATTGCCATCGATCGTGACCAGCTGAACGAAACCTTCTGGCTGGGCATCGGCACGCCAGGCTCCGGCGTGCCGTCCGAGGTGGTGCCGGAAAGCCCCGGCAAGGAATGGATCGCCAAGTGGTCGAACTACGACGCGGCCAAGGCGAACGCCATGCTGGACGCGATCGGTCTTACGAAGAAGGATCGCGACGGCTATCGCCTGCGCACCGACAATGGCGAGCGGCTGCGCATCCAGGTCGATGTCGCGCAGACACTGAACCCGACCTGGCCGCAGCAGGTGGAAATGGTGATCCAGCAATGGCGCGCCATCGGCATCTCGGCCGATCTGAAGCTGCTGGAGCGCAGCCTGTTCTTCACGCGCATCCGCAACGACCAGCACCAGATGGTGCTGTTCTCCAACAGCGGGTCGGAAAGCCTGTTCCTTTTCCCCACGCTGGCCCTGCCGGTCGATCCGGTCGGCAGCCTGATGGGCACCGCCTGGTCGCAATGGTATGCGTCCGGCGGCACGCAGGGCACCAAGCCCGACGATCCCGCCATGCTGCGCATCTATGAACTCATGCAGACCGCGCCGAGCATGGCGGAGGAAAAGCGGCATGAGGCGGCGCGGGAGATCTGGCGACTGGTCGCCGACAACAAGTGGCAGATCGGCCTGGTGGGCCAGGCACCCGGCAGCCAGGGCAACCGTGTGGTCAGCGACCGCCTGGGCAACATTCCTGGCCGCATCTGCATTTCCCAGCACTGCCGTCCGCCGTGGTCCGCCAGGCCCGAGCAGTGGTATTTCCGCTGATACTTGAACGTGGGAAGATTTCTTCCCGTGCGGCGTCACTGTAGAATGGCGTCACACGGGAGGAAGCAACATGGTGCGACGACTGGAACGAAGCCTGGCTGAACTCTATGCCGCCGATCCCGAGCGGGCCGATGCCGTGGCCCTGGGCCGGCGCGGCGTGCTGCGCAACGCCAGCCTCGCGGCCCTGGGGGCCGCCCTGGGCGCGGCCATTCCCTTCGGCCGCAATCTTCCGGCCGGCCTGCTGCCGATCGCACTGGCGCAGGGCAAGGGACCGAAATTCCTCGATTTCCCCGGCAAGGACAAAGGGCTGGTCGTGCTGGGCGACCGGCCGCTGGTCGCGGAAACGCCCGAACACCTGCTGGACGACGACACCACGCCGGCGAGCAAGTTCTTCATCCGCAACAACGGCCAGATCCCCGAGGA
>JBFXDK010000037.1:0-43316 GCA_050181195.1 Acetobacteraceae bacterium
GAAACGGCGCGAACCGGTCAAGCGGCAAAGCCCGGGGCAGCGATGCACTATAGCTGATCGTATATCTTTCGGAAGATAGAACGGCGCGGACGGAGGCTCCCTCAATGATTCTTGTCGCAATCGGTGCGAATCTCGCGGGGCCGGATGGCGCCGCACCGATCGTGACCTGTCGCTCGGCCGTGACATTACTGGACTCGCAACCAACCATCCGCGTGGTGTCCGTGTCGCGATGGTTTGAGACCGAGCCCGTTCCCCCGTCCGGGCAGCCGCCCTACGTCAACGCGGTCGTGCGGCTCGCGGTTGAACCGGGGATCACGATTGATCCCGCCTGGCTGCTGGCGCGCCTGATGGAGATCGAAACTGCCTGCGGCCGGTCCCGCTCGGTTGCGAACGCGGCGCGCACATTGGACCTGGACCTGATTGCGATGGACAACCTGGTGCGGCTCTCGCCCGATCCGATTCTGCCGCATCCGCGGGCGCATGAGCGTGCCTTCGTCCTGGCTCCGCTGGCCGACGTGGCACCCGGCTGGATCCATCCGGTGCTGGGACGCAGTGTCGAGGCACTGCTCGCAGAAGTGCCGCAGGACGGCATCCGCGTGCTGGAGGACTGATCAGCCGGCAACACTTGCCTTCCCGGTCCGCCCGCTCCACTGTCCCGGCCATGTGGTTCGCCCCGCCTCAGGAAATCGCGACGCGCGTGCTGACGCGCATGCCGGACCCCTACCGCCGTCTGGAACGCACCGAATGGGCCGACGCCAACCGCGCCGGCGAACCGGTGGACTGCTTCCTGGAAGGCCCCTGTTTCGATGCACGAGGCCGGCTGCATGTCGTAGACATCCCCTATGGCCGGATTTTCCGGATTGAGGACGGGAACTGGACCGAAATCACCGCTTATCCGGGCTGGCCGAACGGATTGAAGGTGCAGCCCGACGGCATCCTGCTCGCCGCCGACTATCGCCACGGCCTGGTGCGGATCAATCCCGACACCGGCGCGACCTCGGCCGTGCTGCAGACGGTCATGAGCGAGAGCTTCAAGGGCCTGAACGACCTGACCCTGCACGACGACGAATCGATCCTGTTCACCGATCAGGGCCAGACCGGGTTGCAGGACCCCTCGGGCCGGGTTTGGCGGCTGCACAAGGACGGGCGGTTGGACAGGCTGATCGCGACCGGACCGAGCCCGAACGGGCTGGTGCTGAACACCGCTCAGACGCATCTATATGTGGCGATGACCCGGTCCTGCGAGGTCTGGCGATTCATGCTGCGGCCCGATGCCGTGGTGGCGAAGGCACAGTGTTTCTCCCGCGTGCCGGCGGGCCTGGTCGGGCCGGATGGCCTGGCGATGGACTCCGCCGACCGGCTGTATATCTCCAATCCCGGCCATGGCTGCGTCTGGGTGATCGACCCTTACGGCGTGCCGCTCTATCGCATCCAGTCCTGCGCCGGGCGCATGACGACGAACTGCGCGCTGACACCGGATGAACGTGCCCTCGTCATCACCGAATCCGAAACCGGTTCCATCCTGATCGCGGAGGTCCCCGCCCCATGAGCGAATTCGTATCCATTTGCGAAGTCGGCCCGCGCGATGGGCTGCAGATCGCCAAGACCCGTATGACGACCGACGACAAGGTGCGCTGGATCAAGTCCCTGGCCGCCGCGGGCATCCCCGAGATCGAGGTCGGCAGTTTCGTCCCGCCGCGCGTGATCCCGCAACTGTCCGACACGCCCGAGATCGTCGCGCGCGTGCTGGCGGAAATCCCCGGGCTGACGGTGCAGGCGCTGGCACCGAACCTGCGCGGCGCGCAGAACGCCTACCACGCCGGGGTGCACAAGATCGCCATGCCGATTTCAGTCAGCGAGGGTCACAGCAAGGCGAACCTGAACCGCTCGCCGGCGCAGTCGATCGAGGTGATGCGGGAGGTGATGGCCTGGATGAAGGCGCAGGAGCGGCACGTACCGGTGATCCTGGGCCTTTCCACCGCGTTCGGCTGCTCGATCGATGGCGTCGTGAAGACCGCGCAGACGGTGACGATGTGCAAGGGTATGGTCGCCGCCGGGGTGGAGCACATCATGCTGGCCGACACGGTGGGATACGCCCATCCGGCGCAGGTCCGGGACGTGGTGCGTGCAGTGCGCGAGGAGATCGGGCCGGCGCTGTATGGCCTGCATCTGCACGACACCTGCGGCCTGGGCCTCGCCAATGCGCTGGCCGGCCTGGAAGAAGGCATCCGCGCCTTCGATTCCTGCCTGGCCGGCCTGGGCGGCTGCCCCTATGCGCCCGGTGCGTCCGGGAATGTGGTGACCGAGGATCTGGTGTTCATGCTGGAAAGCATGGGTTTCCGGACCGGGATCGAGATCCCCAGGCTGTTCGAGGCGCGCAAGGTGCTGCATGAGGCGCTGCCGGCCGAACCGATGCACGGGCAATTGCCGAAGGCAGGCATCCCACCGACGTTCCGCAAGGCCGCCTGACCGCGAGTATAACGCGGCTCACCCGGCCGGCGCGGTCAGAACGTGATGATGCTGCGCAGGCCGAATACCGCTGCGTCCCCAATCCGCTTTGTCGGGTCGTTGGGATCGGGGATGCCGCCACCGGGGCGGATCACGTATTGAAAGTCCGGTTGCAGGACCAGCCAGGGCGTGACCTGGGCCTGGTACGTAAGCTCGATGACCATTTCCGAACTGCGGATCGGCTGGTTCACGCCCGAAAAGAAGATTGTGTCCTGGTCGAGCGAGCGCAATCCATGGCTGAGATTGGCCCACGCGAACCCTAGTCCCACGATGTCGTCGTCGCGCTCGGGAAGTGGACCCTTGAAGGTCAGTCCCGCATCGAGATAGGCGTAAACGGGGCTGCGGTTCTGCTGGGGCGCGGTCGCGACCCGGATGAACCCGCCGAGCCCCCCGTCCTCGGTCCCCGGCTTGCGCCAGAGCATATGATCCACCACGGCATAGATGCCAAAATTGCCGGTATGCGAGGCGGGGATGCCGGTACTCGCGGGGTTTGCCAGCGAAAGCCCGGCGGTGTCGACATGCACATCGGCAAAGCGTAGGGAATTGTACCAGGCGCCCAGCTTGTATGTGCCGCCCAACCCGCCAGACCCTGCCCCCGGCTTTGTCGAGTAGGCCGCCTCGATAATTCCGAACCATCCGTCGATCGGAAACTCCGTGCCGCCCCAGTCGCCATTGGCGCCCAGCGGATTGCCGTTGTAGACGCCCGCCTGGACGCTGAAGGCGTCCGATGCGGTGTAGCGGACACGCACGCCGGGCGTGGAATAGGGATAGGCTGGACCACCTCCCGGCAGGTCGATGCCATGCAGGCCCGGCCAGCCGAAGGTGGAGTTGATGAAAGTGCCAGCAAGATCGCTGGTCGCGAATTCTTCATCTGCTGCGAACTGACCGACCCGGACATTCAGAGCGCCATGGAACAGGTCCTGCTCCACATAGAGATCACCAAGGCGCAGGCTGCGCACAGCCTCAATATTGCTGACGGTTAACAGATTCTGGATATTGTCGGTCGTCAGACCACGGCCGTAGATACCGTATGAACTCACCTTGAACCGGCCACCACTCCAGCCGACCAACTTGTCCAGATCGATGTCAACTTCGGCAGTCGCCAACCCTTCGAACGCGGCGCCGCGCTTCACGCCACCGGTGACATTGCCCAGAACTTCGGCCGTGTTCGTCAGGCCGAGGGAGATGCCGTAATCTTCCAGTGCGGTGCGAAGCCCCCCCCAATCCCCTGTCAGCCGCTCCCGGTGCCAGAGACCTTGCGCCTCAGGTTTGTCGGATAGCGCCTCCGCCCAGGCCGGCAACGGAACAGCCGTCCACGAACCAAACAGAACGGCCATCGCCAACAGGCCGGTTGCACAACTCCGAATCTGCCGATGATCAGTGGCGCAGGACCCGACGGACACATGGCGGACGTTCATGGCACTCGCCTTTCGCAAGATGCGAATCAGAAGCACGCGCAGTAATGCCAGAAATCCTCGCGGTCAATATTGTTTCCAATGCGCGTACGGTTGGCAAGGCATGCGTACATTGATTTTGAGAGTCATTTGCATCTAATCCTCGGCAGGCCTAGAGTTGCCACTTCACCGCGCAACCGGAGGATGGCCGTGCTGATCGCCTTCTTGATCATGTTGCGGGAAGGGCTGGAAGCTGCCCTGATCGTCGGCGTCATTGCCCTTTACCTGCACCGCACGGGGCGCGCCGCATGGATACCCGCAGCTTGGGCTGGCGTGGCGCTTGCGGTCTTAATCTGTCTGGGCATCGGGCTGGTTCTCAATTATTCCGCCGCCGAGTTCCCCCAGCGCGAGCAGGAAGCCTTCGAGGCGGTGGTCGCCATCGTCGCTGTCGGTATCCTCACGTCGATGGTGTTCTGGATGCGGCGCGCTTCCCGGTCTCTGACGACACATCTGCATGCTTCCATTGATGTCGCCCTCACTGCCGGAAAGGGCGCAGGGCTTGCCCTGGTGACCATGGTGTTCCTGGCGGTTGGCCGCGAGGGTCTGGAAGCCCTGTTCTTCCTGCTGGCGACCGTGCAACAGGACGTCGGACTTGGTGTGCCTATCGGCGCTATGCTGGGTCTGCTGGCGGCCGTACTGATCGGCTGGGGCATCTTTGCCGGCGGCCTGCGACTCGACCTCCCCCGGTTCTTCCGGGTGACCGGTGTCGCCATTGTCTTCATTGCGGCTGGACTGTGCGCGGCCGCCTTGCGGGCCCTGCACGAGGCCGGCATCTGGAACAGCTTGCAGCAAACCGCGTTCGATCTGTCCCCGTTCCTTCCAGCCGACGGTGTGATTGGCACCTTGCTCTCTGGAATGCTTGGCTACAACGACGCTCCGAGCGTAGGAGAGGTGCTAATATACTTTGGATACTTAGTACCTGTCTTAGTTTTATTTGTATTCCCGTCGCGCAGCGCCAAGTCATCCACGTCGGCCGCCTGAATTCCCCATCGCCCCGCGAAGGATCTGTTGACCATGCCATTGTACCCTCTCCTGCCACGCCGCGGCATGTCCCGGGGTCACCACGTGCTGACGGCCTGTGGCCTCGCCCTCCTGGGCTTGCCGGCGCAATCTCAGGGTGCCCAGGCGCAGCCCGAACCCGTGCTGGTGACCATCACCGACAAGGGTTGCGATCCGTCGTCGCTGACGGTCGACGCCGGCAGGACGACATTCCGAATAAAGAACCAAAGCCGCCGAGCGGTTGAATGGGAGATTCTGCAGGGCGTGATGGTGGTGGAGGAGCGGGAGAACATCCTGCCGGGATTTGTTCAGTCTCTGACCGCGACACTTGAGCCGGGCGAGTACCAGACCACATGCGGCCTGCGCAGCAATCCAAAGGGAGTCCTGAAGGTTGCAGCACAAGGGGACGCGCCGGACGCTGTTACGGTCCTGGACCTGGTCGGACCCATTGCGGAGTACAAGGTCTACGTTCTGCAGGAAATCGGGAGCCTCATCACCGAGACACGTCGGTTCACCGAGGCCGTCAAGGCCGGGCGGCTGGCGGAGGCTCAGGCCCTGTATGCGCCCACCCGCCGGCATTATGAGCGCATCGAGCCGATCGCCGAGTTGTTCGACGACCTTGACGGCAGCATCGACGCGCGTGCCGACGACTTCGAAAAGCGCGAGGAAGATCCGACCTGGACCGGCTTCCATCGCCTGGAGAAAGCGCTGTTCGCGGATCGCACGACCGACGGCATGGCACCGGTGGCTGACAAGCTGATGGAAGACGTGCTGGACTTGAAGACACGCGTGGCCGGTCTTACCATCCCGCCGAAGAACATGGTGGGCGGTGCTGCGGCGTTGATCGAGGAAGTGGCGGCCACGAAGATCAGCGGCGAGGAGGATCGATACAGCCACACCGACCTTTGGGATTTTCATGCCAATGTCGAAGGATCGCAGAAAATCGTGGCGCTGCTGGAGCCGTTGCTCAAAAAGCAGAACCCGCAGTTGCTGGGCAAGGTCAACGCGAACTTCGCGCGCGTGGAACAGATCCTGGAGAAGTATCGCACCAAGGACGGCTTCAAGAGCTATGATCAGCTGACGGCGGCGGACCGGAACGCGCTGAAGGGTCCGATTACCGCCCTGGCAGAAGACCTGTCGAAGCTGCGTGGCACGTTGGGCGTGGACTAGGAGGCGGACGATGCGCGGGACCGAACGCCGTTCGTTCCTTGGGCTCGGACTTGCTGCTGGCGCTTCTATCACAAGCGCCCGCGCCTCTACGCTGCCGGACGATCGTCCGACGCAGGTGGAAGAGGATGACGGCACCACGGACCGTCAGCCTTTCCGCGGTCCGCATCAGGCTGGCGTCGTAACGCCGCAGCCGGCTGCCGCCATTACCGCGGCCTTTGACGTGCTGGCCGGCACCCGCGATGAACTGGAGACGCTGTTTCGCACACTCACCCAGCGTATCGCGTTCCTGACCACGGGCGGGACTGTGCCGCCGGCCGACCCGAAGCTGCCGCCACTTGATTCCGGCGTCCTGGGCCCGGTTGTCTATCCCGACAACCTGACCATGACAGTGGCGGTCGGGGCGTCCTTGTTCGACGATCGCTTCGAGCTGGCGGCGCGACGCCCGAAGCACCTGATCACGATGCAGCAGTTTAGCAACGATGCACTGGATCCCGCCTTCTGCCATGGCGATCTGATGGTCCAGATGTGCTCCAACACTGCCGAGACGAACATCCACGCTTTGCGCGACCTGCTGAAAACGATGCCCGGACTGCTGGCGCTGCGGTGGAAGCAGGAAGGCTTTCTGCCGCCGCATACGATCAAGAAGGCCGGCCGTGACACCGTTCGTAATCTGCTTGGCTTCAAGGACGGCACCGCGAACCTCGATACGCGCGATTCCGCGCTGATGGACCGCGTGGTATGGGTGCAGCCGGACAGCGGAGAGCCGGCCTGGGCGGCCGGCGGCACATATCAGGTGGTGCGCATCGTGCGAACGCTTGTCGAGCGGTGGGATCGCACCCCGCTGCAGGAGCAGGAGACGATCTTCGGGCGTCACAAGGCATCCGGTGCGCCCCTGGGCCAGACGGATGAACACGACACGCCCGACTATCGCGCGGACCCGGACGGAACCCGCATCCCGCTGGATGCCCATATCCGCCTTGCGAATCCGCGCACGCCAGATACTCAACGGAACCTGATCCTGCGACGCGGCTATAACTATTCGCGGGGCATCACGGCATCCGGGCAGCTGGACATGGGGCTGCTGTTCATATGCTTTCAATCCGATCTGTCCGCCGGCTTCGTGAGCGTGCAGAACCGCCTCAACCGAGAACCGCTTGAGGAGTACATCAAGCCGGTTGGCGGCGGGTACTACTTCGTACTTCCCGGCGTCGTGGAAGAGCATGATTTCCTGGGCAGCACCCTGCTGCTGAATTGACACCCTCCTTCGCCACGCTCCGTGGCCACTCTGCAACAACCCTCCGTTGCTTTCAGCCTGCCTGTCGGTGATGCTGTCGCCACAAGAAGCGGGGGAAGCCGGATGGCCGAGGGTGAATTCGACTACATCGTGACCGGGGCCGGATCGGCCGGCTGCGTCGTCGCCGCACGCCTGTCGGAGAACGGCCGGCATCGCGTACTGCTCCTGGAAGCCGGTCCGCCCGACACCAATCCCTGGATCCACATACCGCTCGGCTTTGCCCGCACCTACGTCAACCCGAAGGTGAACTGGAAGTTCGAGACCGCGCCCCAGCCGCAGCTCAACAATCGCCAGCTCTATTTGCCGCGCGGCAAGACCCTGGGCGGGTCCAGTTCGATCAACGGCATGGTCTATATCCGCGGCAATCATGGCGACTACGACGAATGGCGCCAGCGCGGCTGTGATGGCTGGGATTGGGATTCGGTGCTGCCCTATTTCAAGAAGGCCGAGAACCAGACCCGCGGAGCCGACGACTTCCACGGCGTCGGCGGTCCGCTGCATGTGTCCGACCAGCCGTCCCGCTTCGAACTGGCCGAAGCGGCGCTGGAAGCCTGTGTGCAGGCAGGCATCCCCCGCAACCCAGACTTCAACGGCAAGGTGCAGGAAGGCTGCGGCTACTATCAGACCACCACCAACAACCGGCGGCGCTGGAGCACTGCCCGCGCCTATCTGGAACCCGCGAAGCAACGATCGAACCTGGTGATCCAGACCGGCGCGCACGCGACCAGGGTGTTGATCGAGAACAACCGCGCTGTCGGCGTGGAATACCAAGCGGCGCAGGGCCGGGAGACCGCACGGTGCCGGGGCGAGGTGATCGTCTCCGGCGGCGCCTACGGCTCGCCGCAACTGTTGCTGCTCTCCGGCCTCGGGCCGGCGGATCACCTGCAGGATATGGGAATCAAGGTGGTGCGGGACATGCCGGCCGTCGGGTCGAACCTGCACGATCACTTCAATACGAATCTGAACTGGCGAATCAGCAAGGCGATCACGCTGAACGACCTGGAACGCAGCTGGCCGCGCAAGATCGCGGCCGCAGCCCAGTATGCGCTGTTTCGCTCGGGCCCGATGGCAAGCAACGGCATCCATGCCGGCGTGTTCACACGCTCGGACCCGCGGCTGGAGCGGCCGGACCTGCAAATCAACATCTTCGAATGGAGCACGCTGGAGCGCAGCAAGGACCGGGTGAAGCCGCACCCGTTTCCCGGATTCACGCTGATGCCCGTGCATCTGCGTCCGGACGGCCGAGGCACCGTGCGGCTGAACAGCCCCGATCCGCTGGCACCGCCCAAGGTGTTGTTCGACTATCTGCGAACCGAATACGACATGCAGGCGCTGCTGGCGGCGATCGCCCTGTGCCGCAGGATCGCCGGCCAGCCGGCGTTGCAACCTTATATCGTCGAGGAGATCACGCCCGGCGCGCGGGTGACCGAGGAAAAGGACCTGATCGCCTTCATCCGGGACTCCGGGGTATCCAACCAGCACCCCACCAGTTCCTGCGCGATGGGGACCGGGCCGAACTCGGTGGTCGATCCGCGGCTGCGCGTGCATGGGATCGACGGCCTGCGGGTGGTGGACGCCTCGATCATGCCGGTGGTGGTCGGCGGCAACACCAATGCGCCGACGATCATGATCGGGGAAAAGGCCTCGGCCATGATCCTCGAGGATGCGACCGTCGGCGCAGGCCAGCGACAGGCGGCGTAGCGCCGGACATTTGCCACGGTCGGAGCGTCACTGGCCGGCTCACGCGCCGGCGACGGCGTCCACCAGCATCTTCAGGTTCAGGACGACGATGACGACGGCAATCGCCCATCCCAACGCCACCTGCCAGCGCGGTGCCGCCAGCGCGCCCATGCGGGCCTTGTCCGAGGCGAACATCATCAGCGGGATCACCGCGAATGGCAGCTGCATCGACAGGATGACCTGCGAGAGGATCAGCAACTGCGCCGTGCCCGATTCTCCATAGAGCCAGGTGACGACGACCGCCGGGATGATGGCGATGAGGCGCGTGATCAGGCGCCGCAGCACCGGCGATAAGCGGAAGCGCAGGAACCCTTCCATCACGACCTGGCCGGACAGCGTTGCCGTGACCGTCGCGTTCACGCCGCACAGCAGCAATGCCACGGCGAACAGCGTCGCGGCCAGCGTTGTGCCGAGCAGCGGCGACATCAGGTGAAAGGCATCGCCGATCTCGGCGACGTCGGTATTGCCGGTGGTGTGGAAGATCGCCGCCGCAGTGATCAGGATGGCGGAGTTGATCAGCAGCGCGAGCGACAAGGCGATCGTGCTGTCGAGACTCGCGAAGCGGATCGCCTCCCGCTTGCTTTCGGTGTCCTGTCCCCAGGCGCGCGATTGCACCACCGCCGTGTGTAGATAAAGATTATGCGGCATCACGGTCGCGCCGAGGATGCCCATCGCGATGTAGAGCTGCGCCTGGTCCGTCACGATGGACGCCGATGGGATGTAGCCGCGCAGCACCGCGCCCCATTCCGGGTTGGAGAGCGCGATCTGCACCGAGAAGCAGCCGACAATCAGCATGATGAAGCCGAAAATCAAAGCTTCAAGCCAACGAAGGCCCTTGTTCTGCAGCCAGAGGATCAGGAAGGCGTCCAGCGCGGTCAGAATCACCCCGAAGATCAGCGGGATGCCGAACAGCAGCTCCAGCGCGATGGCGGTGCCGATCAGTTCCGCAAGATCGGTTGCGCAGATCGCCACCTCCGCAAGAAGCCAGAGCGGATAGGCAACCGGCTTCGGAAAGCGTTCCCGGCAGAGTTGGGCAAGATCCCGGCCCGTGGCGATACCGATCCTGGCGCAGAGCGCCTGCAACAGGATCGCCATCAGGGATGAGGTCAGCGCGACCGCGAGCAGCGTGTAGCCGAAGGCCGAACCTCCGGCGAGGGCGGTCGCCCAGTTGCCTGGATCCATATAGCCGACGGCGACCAGATAGCCGGGTCCCATGAAGGCGAAGAGCTTACGCAGAAAGCCGCCTGCATTGGGAACCGTTACGCTGCGATGAACCTCCGGCAGGCTTGGCTGACCGGCCATCGACGACAGCGTGGCGGCAGCGTCCGACGGTGGGTTCATGCATACACTCCAAAATTTAGCCTAGGCTAAGATATCATTGGGTCGCTATGAATGACGTCAAGCCGGGACCTCACATGATCCCCATGGGAAACCAAAGCTACAGGCGGCCACTTCCCCCTGCCGAGGACCACGCGGCCCGGTTCGCGCGCCAGCGGGAAGCCGATCGCACCGCCACGGCAGAGGACTATGTCGAGCTGATCGCCGACCTCCTGCGTGAGGAGGGTGAGGCCCGGGCAGTAGAACTCGCGCGCCGCATGGGCGTTTCCCAGGCCACGGTAACAGCGACGGTGGGCCGCCTGCAGCGGGCCGGGCTGGTGGAAACCAAGCCCTATCGTGGGCTATTCCTCAGTGCCGCCGGGCAGAAAATGGCCGCCGCGTCAAAGGCGCGGCATGAACTGGTCGTGCGCTTCCTGATCGCGGTCGGCCTCGATCCGGATACGGCGGAGGAGGACGCTGAAGGAATCGAGCATCACGTCAGCGATAAGGCTATGGCTGCCTTCATGCGTTTTCTCTCTGAGCGAGAGAACGATCGCCGGTAACCATTCGCCACGCAGCAAACCTCGGATCGGTCTTGCCGCCCTGGGCGCCAAACTGTCATCGGACCTCTACGTCGTCCGGTATCGGTGCACCCCGTCGTTCCCGGGCTCCAGCCGAAGCTCGCCCCGCCCCAGCATGTAGTTCACGTGGGCCAGCACCTCGCCGAAGGCGAATCCCATCTGGTGCGGGTCCAGTTCCCGGTCGAACACATGCGGCAGCAGGTCGGTTACGGTCAGCGACGCCCGCGCGCACGCCGCCGCGATCAACCCGCAGCGCTGCCCGTGATGCGTGATCAGCTCGTCGATCCGATCGTGCAGGCCATGGAACGGCAGGCCATGCCCCGGCAAGACCAGTACGTCCGGCCCGACCGCTTCCCGCAGCGCCCGCAACTCCCGCAAGTAGGTGCCCAGCGCGTCCTCCTCGGGTTCGATCGGATGCACGCTGACATTGGGGGAAATCTTGGCAATGACCTGGTCAGCCGAGAAGAACAGCCGATCAGCCGGCCGGTGCAGCATGGCCTGCTCCACCGCATGGCCGCCGCCGGTCAGGACCTGGAATGCTCGTCCGCCCACGCGGCATTCGTCGCCATGGATCACCCGCCGGTAGCTTGCCGGTGCGGGGACGGTGCGGCGCAGATAGCCATGGCCGCGGGTCATGACCGCCTCCGTCGCCTCCGCCCCCAGGCCATGGATTTGATAGAAGGCACGATAGGTATCGCCGCGCGCACCCACTTCCGGCTGCCGAGCCTGCAGGTGAAAGAGATACTCCGTGCGCGGCATCTGCAGTGTCAGGCCATGGCGTTCCGCAAGCCAACCTGCCAGGCCGACATGGTCCGGGTGGAAATGCGTGACCAGCATCGACGCAAGCCGCTGGCCATGCAGGGGGCCATTCATCACGGCATCCCAGCCGTTGCGCCCGTCATCGGTCGCAAGGCCGGTGTCCAGCACCATCCAGCCGCCGTCATCCTCGATCAGGTAGATGTTCACGTGGTTCAAGGCGAAGGGCAGCTTCAGCCGGAACCACAGCACGCCGGAGGCGACCTCGATCACCTCCCCGGGGGCAGGCGGCTTGGCAAAAGGGTAGGTCAGGGCAGAGGCGGGATCGTGTTGCATCGCAATAGTGTAGCGGCATGCGCGCACATTGCCAGCCGGCCCGGCCTGGTCGATGCTCCCGCATTCCAAGCCTTGGGGGAAACATCATGGCAAGCGAGTCGGACACCTACGACTTCATCGTGACCGGAGCCGGATCAGCGGGTTGCGTGCTCGCCGCGCGCCTCTCCGAGTCGGGCCGCTTCCGCGTGCTGTTGCTGGAAGCCGGCGGTGAGGATCGCAGCTGGTGGATCCACGTGCCGATCGGCTACGCCAAGACCTTCGTGGACCCCAAGGTCAACTGGATGTTCGAAAGCGAGCCGGAGAAGGAACTCAACGGCCGCACCATGTATCAGCCGCGCGGCAAGGTGCTGGGCGGGACCAGTTCCATCAACGGCATGATCTATATGCGCGGCCACGCCGCCGACTACGACCAGTGGCGCCAGATGGGGAACGAGGGGTGGGATTACGATTCGGTCCTGCCCTATTTCAAGCGCGCCGAGGACAATGAACGCGGCGGCAACGAATTCCACGGCGCGGGCGGCCCGCTGCGCGTGTCCAACCAGCCCTACAAGTGGGAGATCGCCGAAGCCCTGGTGGAGGCCTGCCAGCAGGCCGGCATTCCCTACAACGACGACTTCAACGGCGCGACCCAGGAAGGTTGCGGCTATTACCAGACAACAACCAACAACAAGCGGCGCTGGAGCACCGCCGCCGCTTACCTGACCGAAGCCAAGAAGCGGCCGAACCTGACCATCAAGACCAATGCCCACGCTACCAGGATCCTGATCGAGAACGGGCGCGCCGTCGGCGTGGAATTCCAGACACCACGAGGCCGCGAAACCGCCCGTGCGGGGCGGGAGGTGATCGTCTCGGGCGGCGCCTACGGTTCCCCGCATTTGCTGCAATTGTCGGGTCTGGGGCCGGCGCAGCACCTGCAGGACATGGGCGTTCCGGTGGTGAAGGACATTCCGGGCGTCGGGTCGAACCTGCAGGATCACTTCAACACTTACTGCACCTATCGTCTCTCCCGAAACCTGTCGCTGAACTGCCTGCACTACAGCTTCCCGCACCGGATGCTGGCGGGCATGCAGTATGTGTTCCTCCGGTCGGGCCCGATGTCCGGCAACGGTCTCTATGTCGGGGCGCTGGTGCGCAGCGATCCCAGCCTGGAACGGCCCGACCTGCAGTTGAACATCTCGGCCTGGAGCACGATCGACCGCAACCGCAACGGCATCATCTCCCATCCCCACCCCGGCATTTCCATCAGCCCGGTGCATCTGCGTCCCGACGGGCGCGGCACGGTGCGGCTGAAATCGCCGGACCCGCTGGCAGCACCGGCGATCCATTTCAACTTCATCAAGTCCGAGTACGACATGCAGGTGATGATCAAGGGCGTGCGGCTCGCGCGCAGCATCGCCCGCCAGCAGGCCATGCAGCAACTGATCGTCGAGGAAACCCTGCCCGGCCCGTCGGTGCGCACGGATGAGGAACTGATCGAGGACACGCGGCGGCGCGGCGTGTCGAACCTGCACCCCGTCGGCACGTGCGGTATGGGACATGGCCCGATGGCGGTGGTCGATCCGCGCCTGCGGGTACACGGCGTCCCGGGGCTGCGCGTCGTCGATGCCTCGGTGATGCCATCGATCATCGCGGGCAACACCAACGCACCGACGATCATGATCGCCGAAAAGGCGTCGGACATGATCCAGGAGGATGTGCGCGCGGCAGCCTGACGGCCGATGCACGCGACCGAACGGGCGCGCGGCCCGGACCGGGCCGCTGCGCCGAATCGCGGCGCTTCTGGCCGCCTTGGGGCCATCCGGTCCGGGTGACAGGGCACCGCATGGCGCCCGGCCCGCAAAGCTTCGCTTCCCCAAGCCCGCCAATCCTGTGTATCGCCACGCAGTTGAAATCCGGCACGCCGGAGGCACACCGATCCAAGCCGGTTCCGGCCGGCACCGTGCAACAGGGAAACGGGGTAACGCCATGCGACGTCATTGGGCTGGAACACTGACCGGGATCATTCTGTGCGGCATCGCTTCTGCCGGTCCTGCCCTCGCGCAACCCGCCGCGGCGCCGCCTCGAGCCTGGCCGCACACCGTTGCCATGCCCCAGGCATCGGTGACGATCTACCAGCCGCAGGCGATCTCCTGGAACGACCAGAAACTGCTGAAGGCCCGCACCGCCGTCGCCATCACCCCCAACAACGCATCCACCCCGATGCTGGGCACGATCGAACTGACGCTCGCGACGGCCGTCGACATGGCCGCCCGCACCGTTGCCCTGTCCAACCCGCAATTGCTGACCACGCACTTTCCGACGCTCGATACCAGTCAGGCCGCTCAGCTGGAGGAGAAGATCCGGGCAGCGCTGCCCAACATGCCCGTACGCACGGTGCCGCTGGACACCGTGCTGCTGAGCCTGAAGGAAACCGGCGACGTCAAGCCGGTGGCGGTGAACAATGACCCGCCGGTGATCTTCTACAGCCAGAAGCCCGCCGCCCTGGTGGTGTTCGACGGAGAGCCGGTCCTGGCGCCGGTCGGCACCACCGGACTTTCCTTCGCGGTGAACACCAACTGGGATGTGTTCACCGACGGCAAGGGCTGGTGGCTGCGCAACGGCACGATGTGGCTGTCCGCGCCGGCCCATTCCGGCCCGTACAAGCCTGTTTCCCGTCTGCCCGCGTCGTTCAATCAGATCCCGAACGACAAGAACTTCGCCGAGGCGAAGAAGGCCATTCCCGCCAAGGCGCCAAATCCCGCCGATGTGCCCGAGGTGCTGGTCTCGACCAAGCCGGCCGAGATCATCGTCACCGCCGGACCGCCGCAATTCGACCCGGTCTCCGGCACCGGCCTGCAGGTGGTGAAGAACACGACCAGCGATCTGTATTTCGAGCCGACCAAGGGCCGGTTCTACTTCCTGGTGTCCGGCCGCTGGTTCTCGGCCACCGGGCTGGATGGCCCGTGGGCCTTCGCCACCAACGACCTGCCCCCGGATTTCGCCCTGATCCCGCCGGATGGCGCGCATGCGCATGTTCTGCCGTCGGTCCCGAACACCGCGCAGGCCCAGGCGGCGGTGCTGCAGGCGCAACTGCCGCAGCAGGCCACGCTGCAGCGCAGCACCGCGAAGCTGACCGTCACCTATGCCGGCCAGCCGCACTTCGCTCCGATCCCCGGCACGCCGATCAAATACGCGACCAACACCCAATTCCAGGTGCTGGAGATCGGCGGCAAGTACTACGCGTGCTACCAGGGAGCCTGGTTCGTCTCCAACGCCCCGGGCGGTCCGTGGGTACTGGCCGACAGCGTGCCGCAGGCGGTATACAGCATCCCGCCATCGAGCCCGATGTACCCGGTCACCTACGTGACGGTGCAATCCTCGACCCCGTCCACCGTCGCCTACGCCTATACCGCCGGCTATATGATGGGCTTCATCACGGCGGGCGTGCTGGTCTACGGCACCGGCTACTACTACCCGCCGGTCGTGATCCCCGGCCGGGTGCCGGCCTTCTTCCCCTATCCGTACTCCTACGCGGGTGCCGTCTACTACAATCCGACGAACGGCGTCTGGGCCCGCGGCGGCGCCGTCTATGGCCCATATGGCGCGGCCCGGGCCGGCGCGGCCTACAACCCGGCGACCGGCGCCTATGCAAGGGGAGCCGCATACTATGGCCCGAACGGCGGCGCCGGCGCGTTCTCGGCCTACAATCCCAGCACCGGCAGCTATGCCCGCGGCAGCGCAAGCTGGAACATGAACGGTGGCAGCGCGAACGCCAGCTTCTACAACGCCCGCACCGGCGTTTCCGGCTCCACGACGCAGAACGCCAACATGTACCAGCGCTGGGGTTCCAGCACGGTCAGCACGCCGACTCGGACGGTATCGACGCAAAGCGTGAGCGGCGCGCGCGGGTCCGCCGGCTCCTTCCAATCCTCCACCGGCGCGCAAGGGGCTGGCTACAACACCGCGCGCGGCCAGGGGGGCGCCGTGAAGACGCAAGGCGGCGACATCTATGCGGGCCGCGACGGCAATGCCTACAAGCACACATCGGACGGCTGGCAGACCTGGAACAACGGGTCCTGGCAATCCGTCCAGCCGCCGTCAGGCCGTTCCACCGAAACGGCGCGCACGACCTCAACCCAGGGCACGCCGCCGGCCCGGCAGGCGCCAACGCAGGCCGCACCGGCTCGGTCGGGCGCGACCGAATACCAACGCCCGTCCACGGCCCCGACCAGCCGCCCGGCCATGGACCGCTCCTCCTTCCAGCAACTGGAGCAGGACCGGCGAGCGCGGTTCGGATCAGAGCGGCCCGCGGGAGGTTTCCGCGAGTCCTATGGGGGACGCGAGTTCGGCGGCCGCTTCGGACGCTGACGGTCCGGAGTACGACCTGAGCCGGGGGAGAGCGCCGTGGGGACATTCGACATTGGCGCGTGTCTCCTGGTGCTGGCAGCGGGGATCGGTCTTGCCAACGACCGCTGGTTCGGCATTCCGCGCAATATGGCGCTGCTGATCGGCGCCCTGCTCACCGCATGCCTGGTCATCCTGCTGGATACCTCGGTGTTCAGCGGCCGTGGAGCGGAATACTGGCGCGACCGGATCCAGCGTGCGCAGCTGTCGAACGTTCTGCTGGAAGGCGTGCTGGCGTTGATGCTGTTCGCCAGCAGCATGCATGTCAATCTCCGGGAACTCAGGGATCGTGCCGGGTCCGTCGCGCTGCTCGCGACCGTCGGCGTGATCCTGTCGACCCTGCTTTTCGGACTGGGGTTTTATGCCCTGGCGCTGCTGAGCGGACACGCCGTGCCGCTGATCTGGTGCTTCGTGCTCGGGGCCATCCTGGCGCCCACCGACGCCGTGGTGGTGGAGGGATTGCTGCGCCGGGTCCGCATCCCCGCCTTCCTGCGTGCGACGATCTCAGGCGAGAGCCTGTTCAACGACGGTGCGGCCGTGGTGCTGTTCCTCGCGGCGCTGGCCTTCGCGGCGGGTAACCCGGACGTCGTTGGTCATGGGCGGCTCGCGATGAGGATCGCCAAGGAAGTGATCGGCGGGGCATTGCTGGGATGGCTGGCCGGCGTCGCGGCCCTCTACGTCGTCCGCGGGATCAAGGACTGCACGCTGGAAGTGATCGTCTCACTTGCGCTGGCCCTGGGCGCCTACCGGGTCGCCGCCGCGTTCGACGTCTCCGGCCCGATCGCCGTCGTCGCGGCGGGCCTCGCCTTCCACGCTCCGCGGCACAATACCGAGGGCGCACAACTCACCATCGCCTGGAACGTCATCGACGACGTGCTGAACACGTTCCTTTTCCTGATGATGGGCTTCCAGCTTCTGGCGGTGAACGAGGGCGTGGTGCCGTTGCTGCTGCTGCCCTTTGCGTTCCTGCTGGCCCTGCTGGCCCGCGCGCTCTCCGTCAGCGTTCCGATCCTGCTCCTGCGGTTGTCGTCGCGGGAGAAGGCGCGCGGCGTGGCGGTGCTCACCTGGACGGGGTTGCGCGGCGGGATTTCGATCGCGTTGGCGATCACACTGCCGGCGTCGCCCTACCGGGAACTGCTGCTCGCCGTCGGCTACGGCGTGGTGATCTCGACCATCCTGGTGCAAGGCCTGTCGGTCGGCCGGGTGCTGACTCTTCTGTATCCGCACGCACCGACGCGCGCGCCAAGGCCGCCCGCGCACCCGCCTGGCTGACCCAGCGCCTGTCACGCATTCGCCACAACCAAGGCGCGTGTGCAAAATCAAGAGGATACCAGCCGACCGTCACGCATCGCACCGGTCGATGCTTCGGGCGGCTGGTATTAGCGTCGCCGGCAGGGCAAAACAGCGGCTTCCTCCAACCCGGCCGAACGGAATGCCCGCCACGATCTTCCCCTCGCTGGCCATCGGGCGTCGCCTGCCCAATCTGTGGGACGGCGTCGCGATCCTGTGCGTCATCGGCGCGCTGGTCGGCATCGTGCACGTGGCGCAGGGTACCTTTACGCGGATCGACGCGCCTGGGGCGACCGAGGTAAGCCTCGATCCCGCCAACCTGCCGGAATATGCCGTGCGCACGACGCTGCGCATGTTCGCGGCACTGTCCCTGTCGCTGCTGTTCACGTTCACCTACGGCACGGCAGCGGCGAAAAGCCGGCGCGCGGGAATGATCCTGGTGCCCCTGCTGGACGTGCTGCAATCGGTTCCGATCCTGGGCTTCCTGACCTTCACGGTCGTGTTCTTCATGAGCTTGTTTCCCGGCCAGGTGATGGGCCTGGAATTCGCCGCGATCTTCGCGATCTTCACCAGCCAGGCCTGGAACATGGCTTTCTCCATGTACCAGTCGCTCAAGACCGTTCCGCGTGACCTGCTGGAGACGTCCCGCGGCTTCCATCTGTCCGCCTGGCAGCGTTTCTGGCGGCTGGAGGTGCCCTTCGCCGTACCGGGCCTCGTGTGGAACACCATGATCTCGATGTCCGGCGGCTGGTTTTTCGTGGTCGCGTCGGAAGCTGTATCGGTCGGCGACAATGTCTGGAAGCTGCCGGGCATCGGCTCCTATGTCGCGGTGGCGCTGGAGAAGCGGGACATCACGGCCGTCGCCTATGCGATCGTCACGATGCTCGTCGTGATCCTGATCTACGACCAGGTGCTGTTCCGCCCGCTCGTCGCCTGGTCGGCCAAGTTCAGGATGGAAACCACGCCCGGCGCGACGGCCGCCGATCCCTGGATGCTGCGGCTGATGCGGCGCACACGCCTGCTCGCCGTTGCCGGGCGCACGATCGGCGATGCCGCATCGACCATCGGCTGGCTGCGCATGTCGGCGCGCCCGGCCCGGGTCGAGCGGGGCAGGCGACGTCCCTCCCGCATTGTGGACATCGTGCTCCTGCTGCTGCTCGCCGGCGTGCTGGCCTGGGTGGGATGGTGGATTGCCGTCTTTTCGGCGCGCGCCCTCACCTGGGCGGACATCGGCCGAGCAGTGGGCCTCGGGATGATCACCTTCCTGCGTGTGGCGGTGATGATCACCCTGGCGAGCCTGCTCTGGGTGCCGATCGGCGTCTGGCTGGGCCTGCGGCCGGCCTGGGCGCGGCGCGCGCAGCCGGTGACGTTGTTCCTCTCGGCCTTCCCGGCGAACCTGCTGTTTCCGCCGGTGGTGCTGACCATTGTCCATTTCGGGCTGACCCCGGACATCTGGCTGACGCCGCTCATCATTCTCGGCACGCAGTGGTACATTTTGTTCAATGTCGTGGCGGGCGCCGCCGCATTGCCGGGCGATCTTCTGGAAGCCGCGAGCAATTTCCGGGTTGGCGGCTTCCTGTGGTGGCGACGGGTGATGATCCCGGCCGTGTTTCCGCACTACATCACCGGCGCGGTCGCGGCCTCGGGCGGATCGTGGAACGCCGCGATCGTGGCCGAAGTCGCGTCCTGGGGCGAAACGCGGCTGCAGGCGCATGGGCTCGGGGCCTATATCGCCGCCGCCGCGGAACGGGGCGACATCGCCCGCGTCCTTCTGGGTGTCGTGGTGATGGCGGCCTTTGTCGTGCTGCTGAACCGCGTGCTGTGGCGGCCGCTCGCCACCTATGCCGAACGCCGCCTGACGCTGAGCTGAGAGGCCAGATGGACCAGTCCGCCGCACCCGCCCTGCTGGAAATCCGCCAGTGCCGCCAAGCCTACCACAAGGAGGCGAACACCGACCTTGTGGTGCTGGACGACGTCAACCTGACGCTGCGGGAGCATGAGATCGTCGCGCTGCTGGGCCGCTCCGGCTCGGGGAAATCGACGCTGCTGCGCATCGTCTCGGGGCTGCTGACCCCGACCGCGGGCGAGGTGCTGTGGCGCGGCAAGCCGCTGCGCGGTCCGGCGGACGGCGTGGCAATGGTGTTCCAGAGTTTCGCGCTGTTCCCGTGGCTGACGGTCATGGAGAATGTCTCCCTGGGGCTGGAGGCTCGCCGCATGCCGCGGGCCGAACGCGAACGGCGGTCCGAGGCAGCGATCGACCTGATCGGGCTGGGCGGTTTCGAGAACGCCTATCCCAAGGAACTCTCGGGCGGCATGCGCCAGCGCGTCGGGCTGGCCCGGGCGCTGGTTGTGCATCCCGACCTGCTGGTGATGGACGAACCGTTCAGTTCGCTCGATGTGTTGACCGCGGAAACGCTGCGCACCGACCTGATCGACCTGTGGTCCGAAGGCAAACTGCCGGCCAGGTCCGTGCTGATGGTGACGCACAATATCGAGGAGGCGGTGCTGATGTGCGACCGCGTCCTGGTGTTTTCCTCCAACCCCGGGCGGGTGACGAGCGAGGTGCGGATTCCGTTTCCGCATCCGCGCAACCGCGTCGATCCGGCATTCCGGCAGATGGTCGACGACATCTACGCCATGATGACGCGGCGCGCGCCGGTCGTGCCGCGTTCGGCCACCACCACACCGGTCTCGCCGCTGGCGACACCGCTGCAGCGGGTTGGCACCAACCAGATGTCGGGCCTGATGGAGGCGCTGATCGGCCCGCCCTACAACGGGCGCGCCGACCTGCCGGCGCTGGCCGCATCGCTGCAGTATGAGGTGGATGAGCTCCTGCCCCTGGGCGAAACGCTGCAGATGCTGCGCTTCGCGGTGATGGAGGAAGGCGACATCCTGCTGACCGAGGCAGGACGGCAATTCGTCAACGCCGATACCGATACCCGCAAGCACCTGTTCGCCGACGCCCTGAGGGCGCATGTGCCGCTGGTAACGATGATCCGTCAGGTGCTGGACGAGCGGTGGAATCACCGCGCTTCCGCCGTGCGTTTCCGCGAGGAGCTCGAGGATCACATGTCCCCCGACTACGCCGGCGACACGCTGCGCACGGTCATCGGCTGGGGGCGCTACGCGGAACTGTTCAGCTATGACGAGGAGGCCGAACAGTTCAGCCTGGAGGATGTGGAATAGACCGCCGGACGCCGCGCCGGCGCTGGCGGGCGGTCAGGGCCAGACGCTCCGGATCGTCAGGTTCACCAGGAAGCTGACCACGAACACCAGGCTGATCACCGCGAACACGCGCTCCCACGTGCTGCGGATCATCGGATGACGCAGGTAGTTGGGGCGGTTGAATGCATCGAAGGGCGCACCCGACTGGATGTCGTCCAACTGCTGATAGGCGCGGTGGTCGTCCGCCCTGGGCTGCCGCCGGACGCGCATCCTACGCGGCCAGTTCCACCGCCCCGTCCCGCGTGATCCCCGCCTGTTGCAGCGCGGTCCGCAGCCGCTCCCTCTCGGCATCGGTGATCCGCACCAGTGGCGGGCGCACCACCGCGCGCTCCATCCGCCCCAGCATCACCAAGCATTCCTTCATGCGGTTGTGCATGTCCAGCGCAGGAGCGGCATAGAACGCTTGCGCCAGCGGATAGATCCGGTCGTTGATCGCCCGGGCGCGGGCCAGGTCGTTCGCCTGGATCGCCTGGAACAGCGCCGCCTGCAGGTCGGGAATGATACTGCCCGACCCCGACAGCAGCCCGTTGCAGCCCATGGTCAGGGAGTGCATCAGCCAGGCCGAATGCGTCGTCAGCACGTTCACCGGCCGCGGCAGCGATTGCAGGGTGCGGATCTGCCGCTCATGCAGCATCGGATCATTCGACCAGTCCTTGATCGCGCGGATGCTCGGCACCGCTTCGGCCATGCGCACCAGCGTCTCCAGCGGATAGCTCAGCGTGCTCCGTTCAGCGTAGGCGAAGACGATGATCGGCAGGTCGGTGGCCTCGGCGATCGCCGAGAAATGCGTAATCGCCATCTCGGGGCGCAACTGCCCGCCCATCGAGAATACCTGCGAGGGGAATACCAGGATCGCCGACGCGCCCTGCCGTTCCGCCATGCGCGCGATCCGTGCCGCGTTGTGCGAACCATCGGCCCAGACGCCGCAGATCACCGGAAGCCGGTCACCGATCTCCTCCATCGTCAGGTCGAGGATGCGCTGCTGTTCCTCAAGGGTACAGGCGTGCACTTCCGAGGCATGACCGTTCACCGTGATCGCCGACAGGCCCGGCGTACGAGCCACATCCTGCAGGTGCCGCCGTGTGCCACGCTCATCGATGGAAAGATCGTCATCCAGGGCAAGCAGAGTCGCCGGGATGACACCGTGGGGCACATAGTCCTTGAAGCGCGGCATGGTTCCTCCGGTTCACAGGGTTTCCGCGCAGCATAGCGGGTCCGGGCCGGGTTGGCACCGGCTGGCGGATCAGGACCAGATCGGCAGTCCCATCACGCCGGCCGCGGCGCACAGCCAAAGCGCGAGGCGGCGGAACCCGGCATCGGTCGAGCGGCGGAACAGCCGATCGCCCAGAAACAGCGCCCCGGCATAGGGCAGCAGCAGCGCGATCCCCAGCACGACGATCGGCGCGGTGAAGATGCCGTACCACGCATACAGGGCGAGTGTGATGACGGTGGTAATGGCGAAATAGGCAAAGATATTGGACCGGACGATCGTGCTGGCCGATCGGCCGCCCAGCCAGAACAGCACCAGCGGCGGCCCGCCAATGCCGACGGAGCCGTTGGTGAAACCGGCCACGCCGCCCACCGCAAGTGACACGGCGGGGGTCGGCGCCGAGCGATAGCGCCAGCCGCTGGCGAGCGCGAGCGTCGAGCCGATGACCATTGCGGACACCGCCCAGCGAAGCGGATAGGGATCGGCATGGGCCAGCACCCAGGTGCCGAAGGGCAGCAGGAGGGTGCTGCCGATCAGCAGCGGCCCGACCTCGGTCCAGGCCGCGCGCTTCAGGTGCGGCGGCAGGAACGGCAGGGTGGCCACGGCGTCGATGACCCACAGTGCCAGGACAGCCACTTTCGGTCCGTAAAGGATGCCGCACAGCGGGATGAACATCAGTGCAGCGCCGAACCCGGAGAAGCCCCGGACCAGCCCGGCGAGCGCTGCCGCCCCCACGGCCCAGCCGAAGCGGCTGTCCAGCAGCGCCGTGCAGTCGAGGCAGAGGGACTCCAACACGCGCTGTCTCCCGGATACGCGATCAGGGGGCGCTTGTAGCCCGGCGCGGGATCGTGCGCCTACCTTCACTGTTCGTTAGCCCCGGCGTGGCAGGCTGGCGGAATGGTGAGCCGGACCGATGCAGGGCGAAGTGCGCAGATCCGCGGCGTGGCGGCCGAGGATCGCGCCTGCGCCGCCCTGGAACAGGAGGGCTGGACGGTGCATCTCCGCCGATTGCGCACCGGTGCGGGCGAGGTGGACATCGTCGCAGAACGCGCCGGCGTGCTGGCAATCGTGGAAGTGAAGGCAAGGCCGCGGCTCGCCGATGCTGCCTGCGCACTGTCCCCGCGCCAGCAGGCCCGTCTGCTCGCCGCCGCGGATATCATCCTGGGCGAACATCCGGACTGGGGCGCGAATGGCGTGCGGTTCGACATGCTGCTGGTGGATGCGGCGGGACGGGTCCGGCGGATTGCCGATGCGTTCCGGGCGGAAGGGTAGCGCGCCGCAATCCGGTGCGAGCGCATTTGCCGGCGATTATCAGGGTTTGGGCGTGGACGTTGCACGAGGGTGTGAGCGTGGACGTTGCACGGGTCTGTTGCCGTTTCGGCTTGGGCAAGGCTCCACACGGAGGAATGGAGGTCCACGAAGGGGCACCGAGGCGGGCGGAGTGGATGCTGGTGATGGCGTCTCAGGCTCGAATTCCCGGCAGCGCGGATTGGCCATTGCGGGACCGTGGAGCCGAGGCGGGCCGGTGAACACCGTCAGGTGCTCGATATAACGGACGGAAGCAGCGGAAATTTCGCGAAGTTCCGTTGCGGCGCGGTGTTTGGAGGCTTGCTCGGCCGCGCGATACGGCGATCCTGCGTCGACGCAGGACACTGTTTGATGCGCATCGCGCGTGCAGCAGCCTGCGCACCGCGCGATCCGGTCCCGACGAAATGCGACAACCTTCCCGGCTATCGGTGCCCCGGTACACGTTGGCGGTACGCCAGCGCCTCCGCCACATGCGGCCGCGCCACCAGATCGGCGCCAGCAAGGTCGGCGATGCTACGCGATACGCGCAGCATACGCGTGTATCCACGCGGCGACAGGCGCAGCTTCTCCACGGCCTGTTCCAGCAGCGTGTGCGCGTCCGGCACAAGCGTGATCTGGTTCTGGTCCACCTCGGCGTTGCTGGCTGGCCCGTCCGGGCCGTAACGGCGTCTCTGCGCTTCGCGGGCACGCGCCACCCGCGCCGCGACCGCCGTGCTCGGCTCACCCGGCGGGGCGTGCGCCAATTCGGCTACCGTGGCCGGCTGAACCTCGACCGTAAGATCGATCCGATCGAGCACCGGCCCGCTGATGCGATTCACATAGTCCTCACCGCACCGCGGCGCCCGGCCGCATTCCCGCCCGGCATCGCCCAGATATCCGCAGCGGCACGGGTTCATCGCCGCGATCAACTGGAAGCGCGCGGGATAGGTGACATGCGCGGCGGCACGGGAGACGGTGGTGCGGCCTGTTTCCATCGGCGTGCGCAGCGAATCGAGCGCCTGGCGCGGGAACTCCGGCAATTCATCCAGGAACAGCACGCCGCGATGCGCGAGCGACGCTTCCCCCGGCCTGGCGCGCTGTCCCCCGCCGGTCAGGGCGGCCTGCGACGCGGAATGGTGCGGTTCGCGGAATGGTGGCCGCATCACCAGCCGCCCGCCGTCCAGCAGCCCGGCAACGCTGTGGATCATGCTGACTTCCAGCGCCGCTCGCGGATCGAGATCGGGCAGAAGCCCCGGCAGGCGCGCGGCAAGCATCGACTTGCCCGCGCCCGGCGGGCCCATCAGCAGCAGGTTGTGTCCTCCGGCCGCGGCAATCTCCAAGGCTCGGCGGGCACTCTCCATGCCCTTCACATCGCGCAGGTCCGGTCCAGGCGGCGCGTCGGCCACGCCGGCCGTTTCCGGCGGCGTCAGCACCTGCGTGCCGCGGAAATGATTGATGAGGGACAGGAGGTCGGGCGGCGCCAGCACCTCGATCCGCCCGGCCCAGGCCGCTTCCCCGCCCTGGCTGGCGGGACAGATCAGCCCAAGGTCGCGTGACGAGGCGCCGATCGCGGCCGGCAGCACACCCGCGACCGGGTTGAGCGTGCCGTCCAGCGACAATTCGCCGAGGGCTGCGTAACCGCCGATCTCGTCGCGCGGCAGGACGTCCATCGCGGCCAGCACGCCAAGCGCGAGCGGCAGGTCGAAATGGCTGCCTTCCTTCAGCAGGTCGGCTGGCTTGAGATTGATCAGGATACGTTTCGGCGGCAGCGACAGGCCCATGGCGGAGAACGCCGCGCGCACGCGTTCCCGCGCTTCACCGACCGCCTTGTCAGGCAGGCCAACGAGCAGCAGCGCGGGCATGCCGCCGGAAATCTGTACTTGCACCTCGACCGGAACGGCCTCGATGCCGGAAAAGGCAAAGGTGTTGACGCGGGCCATTGCCTGCGAAGTGGACCGTGCGCTCATGGCCGCAGAATGCCGAGAGAAGGTGAAGATCGTGGTAACGCCGGAACCGCGCCCGGGCCTGCGCCTGGCCTGGGGACGCGATCTTCACCGTTCTGGCCGAACCACTACTTCAAGAATATGAATAACGTGACCGGCGCAATCCGTGCGATGGACGGGCGGCCGACCTCAGATCCGGATCGCGTCAGGCCAGGTCGGTTTGGTACCATACTTCGATGACGTCTGGCGGATCGGCTTCGGTGCGTTCCGACCGTACCAGGCCTGGCGGAAGCCGCTCCCGCAGCTGCGACAGACTGGCCGCGGTGAGCACGATGTCGGTTGGCACGTCGGTTCCCAGCCTTGCACAAAGACAGTGTCCAGCCGAGGACGCAGTGACGAACCACTCCGCCATCCGATAGCGTGACATGGTTGCTGCCTGCAGGCGACAGGCAACCGCCGGTGACACGATACAGTCAGACCCAGTCGAATGCAGGTGAATGAAAGGCGTGGCGAGGAGACCGAAACCCCGGTTCCACATTCGACGGATCCCTCTTGATGAACGTTATGCCGCCATCCGGTTCAGCCGATAGCCGGCCGATTCGGTGACGAGCAGGCGAAAATCCTTGGGATCGTTTTCCACCTTCTGGCGCAGTCTGTAGATGTGGGTTTCCAGCGTGTGGGTCGTCACGCCCGCATTATAGCCCCACACCTTGTCGAGCAGGGTCTCGCGGTTGATCGGGCGTTCATTCGCCTGATAGAGAAAGCGCAGGATCGCCGCTTCCTTTTCCGTCAGCTTGACGCGACGCCGCGATGACCCGTCGGTCAACAGCCTGTCGGCGGGACGGAAGATCCATGGCCCGAACTTGAACACGGCCCTGATGCTCGATTCCGCCAACTGCAGTTGCCGGTTGATGCGGGCGATGAGCTCAGCCGAACGGATCGGCTTGCTGACATAGTCGTTGGCACCGGCATCAAGGCCGTTCACGACGTCGGACTCGTCGGTCGCGCCGGTTGCCATGATGATCGGCATGTGGTGACCGGCGGAGCGCAGATTGACGCACCACTCCCTGCCGTTTCCATCGGGCAGGCCGAGATCGAGAATGATGGCGGCAAAGTCGCCGTTGGCGGCAATCGCCGCATCGGCCTGGGCAAGCGAGCCGACCGCAGTCACGTCGAACTCTCTTGTGGCCGCAAGATTTTCCGCCATTGCTTCACGCAGGTCGTCGTCATCCTCTACCAAGAGGATCGGGCGCTTGCCCTCCATAGGCCTCACTCCTAACGATAAAAAGACAATACGCGACTGATAATGAATTGACGCCAACAATGGAAGCTGACTGTAACGTCTTCACGCAAATTTGGGGGAGTATGTGACGCTTTTCACAATGATGCAATAACGAGAAATTAACGGTTGCGGCGGCGTCGCGGTTCTGCAAGGCGCAATGATCCAGTCAGGTTCACTCGGTCGAGATCACTCCAGGACAACCAGGCATTCAACGGTCGGGTGCACGCGCCCTTAATCGTGCGAGATCACCTGTGCCCGCGAACCGGCAATTCGCAAAGTCGTTAACGTCAAGGCACGACACCCCGGAAAATGGTGTTCGACGGCGGATGGTCCTACATCCGACAGCGAGGCAGCGTGCACGCGCTCGCACAATAGGCCACGCGCGGATCGATAGTCACCAAAAACGGTTCGTTCGCATCAACGGTCAGCACGCACCGTCGCGATGTCGCCGGCTCCTCCCGCGCACGACCGCCGATCGGCCTGCACAACGCGCCTGATCCGGCGTTGACCGGCAGCCCCTGTCCGAAGTGCCCTGCTTCGGCAATGATGCCGGACGATCGGCCGCCGGTGCCCGCGTTTGCCGAGCGTGGGCGGACCGGACCGGCGGACCGCAGTCTTTTCAGGGGGTGTCATGGCGTTCTGGACAGAGCCACAGATGGCGTCGATCCACAAAATGCTCAACCCGCGCTCCATCGCGATCGTGGGCGCCACACCGCGGATGCAGTATGGCGGGCGTATGCTGGCGGCGGCGCTCAAGGCCAGGGACCGGGTGCGGGTCTACGCCGTGAACCCCCGCTATGGCGAGATCATGGGGGCGAAGTCCTACCCGTCGGTCACGGACCTGCCGGAGGCACCCGACGTGGTGGGCGTCGTGGTGCCCTATGACCGGGTGCTGGAAACCCTGCAGGAGAGTCACCGCAAGGGCGCGGGGTCCGCGATCGTGATCTCGGCCGGCTTTGCCGAACGCGGCCTGGATGATCGCCGTGACCTGCAGGGGGAGTTGGGGGACTTCGCCCGTGCCTCCGGTATGCGGATCAGCGGACCCAACTGCCTCGGGCTGGCGAACGTCAAGGATGACATCTGGGCCACCTCCTCCTCCCGCGGGGCGGATGGGCTGAGCGGACCCATCGGCCTGGTGTGCCAGAGCGGGGCGACGGCATTCGGGCCGTTCCTGGTCCGCGCGGTGGAGAACGGCATCGGCTTCAGCTACATCATTTCGACCGGGAACGAGGCGGATCTCGATTTCACGGATTTCGCCCGCTACCTGCTGGACGATCCGGATACGCGGGTGATTGCCGGGTTTGTCGAGGGCTTCAAGCGGGCCGACAAGTTTCTGGAAGTGGCGAAGCTGGCGGCGGAGCGCGGCAAGCCGATCGTCGTCATCAAGATCGGCCGCTCGGAACTGGGCGCGCGGGCGGCGCAGTCGCATACCGCGGCGCTGACGGGCGAGGATGCGCGCTATGACGCGATCTTCGCCCAATACGGGGTGATCCGGGTGCAGGACTACGATGAACTGCTGGAGGTTTCACACCTGCTGGCGCACACGCCCAAGCCCGCAGTGCCGGGGATCGCGGTGGTGTCGCACTCGGGCGGGATCAGCTCGCTGACGGCCGATATGTGCGGCCAGGCTGGGCTGGACCTGCCGCTGCTGGGCGATGCGGCGCGGGATGGGATCAACGGAATCCTGAAAGGCTTCGGCTGGGCGTCCAACCCCGCCGACGTGACGGGGTTCGCCAACAGCGAGTCGTTCCCGAAGATCATGGAGCACATGATCAACGATCCGCGGATGGGGACGCTGGTGATAGCCAGTGCCGGGGCGGACAGCCAAGCGCAGCAGGTGATCAGCCAGCGGGACCGGAGCGACAAGGGCGTGGCGTTCCTGTGGACCGGAAGCCGGGACGCCAAGGCAGGGTTGGATGCGCTGCGCAAGGCCCGGATTCCCGTGTTCTTTACGCCCGACAAGCTGGCCCGCGGCCTGCGGGCGCGGCTGACCTATCACACGTGGCGCGAGCAACGGCTGACGGATGGGTTCGCCACGGCCCCGGCGCGAACGGAGGCGCAGGACACGGCAATTGCCCGGGCCGTCGGGCTGGGGCGTGCGGTGCTGTCGGAGTCCGAGAGCAAGCAGTTGCTGGCATGCTGGGGCGTGCAGAGCGCGCGGGAGGAAATGGCCGCGTCTGCCGAGGCCGCAGTCGCGGCGGCGGAGCGGATCGGGTTCCCGGTGGCCGTGAAGGTCGATTCGCCGGATATCCTGCACAAGACCGAGGCCGGGGTGGTCCGGCTGGGCGTTGCCGACGCGGCCGGCGTGCGGACGGCGTATGAGGCTGTCCTGGCCAGCGCCAAGGCGCATGCACCCAATGCCCGGATCACTGGGGTGTCGGTGCAGGAAATGGTGGGGGACGGGGTCGAGATCATCGTCGGCGTGTCCTGCGACCCGCAGCTGGGGCCGGTGCTGCTGTTCGGAACCGGCGGAGTGATGGTCGAGGTCTACGGCGACGTGGCGCTGCGGCGCTGCCCGATTACCCGCGCGGAGGCCCGGGACATGATCGCTGAGGTCAAGGGCGCGCGGTTGCTGCGGGGCTTCCGCGGGCGGCCGCCGGCGGATGTGGCGGCGCTGGAGGAGGTGCTGGTGCGGGTTTCATGGTTTGCCGCGCAGATGGAGGGGCGGTTGGCCGAACTGGATATCAATCCGCTGATGGTGCTACCCGCCGGGCGGGGGGTAAAGGCGGTAGACGCTCTCGTCGTGCTTCGCGGCGCGTAGCACCGCGCGCGAAGGAGTGCGGTCGCGGCGGGTAGCCACTTCGCCATGTCGCAGGCTGTCCATTACCAAGACCGCAGGTTGAATCTCGGGTTCCGATGAAAGGCCACCAGGCGCAATGCTTTTACCGGACGTTCGGCACCACCTGATGCCGGTGCGCACGCGGTCTGTTATGTGTGTGCCAGTAACGGAATTCGGTATGAACGCGCACCCAGTCACGGAACCGGCTCGCCGCCGATTGCTGCCCGAGCCACCTCCCGTCCACGCACTGACCAGGCTTGCCGCCTATCCCTGGCTGGTGGTTGGCGTCGCCTGTCTTGGTGCCTTCGCCGGACAGGTCGATGCCAGCATCGTGCAGCTTGGGCTCCCGAACCTTGAATCCGCGTTCGGCAGATCGCTCAACGCCGTAAGCTGGGTCGCGGTCGCGTATAGTCTGGCATTCGCGGCCGTGCTGCCAATCTACGCGCGCCTCGCCGAAATGGCGGGACGGAAGCTGATGTATATCCTTGGCTTTGCACTGTTTGGACTGTTCTCGGCATTGTGCGGCCTGGCCCCGGACCTGCCGTGGCTCATCGTATGCCGCGTCCTGCAGGGTGTCAGCGGCGCGTTGCTCGGGGCCAATAGCGTCGTCATTCTGGTAACTGTTGCGGGCCCGGCGCGTCGTGACCGTGCGATGGGCCTGTTTGCGGCGGCCCAGGCGATCGGCGTCTGCGCCGGACCCGCACTTGGCGGAATGCTCCTGAACAGCCTCAGCTGGCATTGGATCTTCTGGGTGACCGTGCCGTTCGCGGTACTGGGCGCCGTGCTCGGATGGTTGCTCGTGCCGGTCAGCACGCGACTGTCTGCCGACAACTCGTTCGATTGGGGCGGGGCGCTGCTTCTGGTCCCAGGTCTCACCGCTCTGATGCTCATGATCTCAAAGCTCAATGCGTGGGGCGCGCTGTCGTACGGCGTACTCGGCTGCGCGGCCGCGGCGATCCTGCTGATTGCAGGATTCATTCGTCAGGAGCGGCGGACAAGGGCACCGCTGATCCGGCTTGGCCTGTTCCGGTCACGGGCGTTCTCCGGCGGCACCGTCGCGGTCGTGCTGTCCTACGCGATGCTATACGCCATGTTTTTTGCCATGTCGTTCGCGCTGGTACGGGGGTATCACGAGACGCCGCTGGCAGCGGGACTCCATCTTGCCTTGGTGCCTGTGGCGCTAGGGGTGGTTGCGCCGTTCAGCGGCGCTTTGGCGGAGACGCGACCGCGCCAGGTGATGCTGGGCGGCATGGCGCTATGCGTGGCGGCAGCGATCTGGCTTCGCTGGTCGTTTACCGGAACGCCCGACAGCATGCCCTATGTCATGGCCGGGCTAGTGGCTTATGGCGCCGGCCTTGGCTTCTTCATCGCTCCCAACAACAGCGCCACGCTCGCTGCCGCCCCCGCCGACCATGCGGGGCAGGCTGGTGGACTGTTGAACCTTATGCGGGCATTCGGCACGGCAGCCGGCGTCGCGAGCGCCTCTGCGCTTCTGGCCTGGCGGCTGGAGCGGGCGACCGGTCGGCACGAGACCACGCTTGGCGTCAATGAGCACGCACTGCTCGGCGCGGCCGGCGACGTGATGCTGCTGATAGCGGCCTTCGCCGTGCTTGCCGCGGTGGCGTGTTCACTGCGCGACAATCCGCGGGAAGCCGAAGGTCCTGAACAGCCTGCAAGAGCCGCAACGTAGGACAGCCGGAACACATGACGGATGTGCCGGTGACGGTGGCCATCCCGGCCTGCGACGCGGGGCAGCGGCGCGCGTTGATGCCATGGTGCGGGAGAAGCCAAAGCCATGAGTTCAACGCGCAGGATACGCAATCTGGTTGTTGTCTTGGGAGACCAGCTGGACGGTCGATCCGCGGCCTTCGACGGTTTTGACAAGGCATCGGACGTCATCTGCCAGATGGAGGTGAGGGAAGAAGCCAGCTACATCCCGCAGCATCGCAAGAGGCTGACGCTGTTCTTCGCCGCCATGCGCCATTTCCGAGACGAACAGCGCGCGGGCGGTCGCCAGGTGGTGTACAGTTCCCTGGACGACAAGGCGAACCGCGGCAGTCTGGCGACCGAACTGCAACGCCATGTGCACGATTTGAAACCGCAAGGCGTGGTCGTTCTGGACCCCGGCGACTGGCGCGTGCGGGCGCAATTGAACGATCTAGGACTGCCCATCGAGTTCCGCGCCGATCGGCATTTCCTGTGCTCCCGCGACGAGTTCCAGACCTTCGCCGATCAGCATCCGAATCTGGTGATGGAGACGTTCTACCGCTTCATGCGTCAGAACCTGGGCATTCTGATCGAGGATGACGGCAGCCCAACCGGCGGCAAGTGGAATCGCGACAGCGAGAACCGCGAGTCATTCAGCCGCGGAACAGCGCCTGCCATTCCGGCTCCGTCGCATTTCAAGCCGGATCCCACGACGCGCGACGTGATGGCGATGGTTCAGCGGATGTTCCCGGACAATCCTGGCAGGCTGGATGATTTCGACCTGCCGGTCAGCCGCGCCCAGGCGAAGCGCACGCTGAAGGACTTCCTGAAGCATCGCCTTGGCTCGTTTGGCCGCTATCAGGACGCGATGCGAGGCGGCGAGGCGTTTCTGTTCCACTCCCGGCTGTCGGTGCCGCTCAACCTGCACATGCTGCACCCGCGGGAGGTCGTGGAGGCCGCGCTGCGGCAGCATGACGTGCCGCTGAATTCCCTGGAAGGTTTCATTCGGCAGATCATTGGCTGGCGCGAATTCGTGCATGGCGTCTACTGGCGATTGATGCCGGACTACGCCGAACGCAATGCGCTTGGCGCCGATCTGCCGGTGCCGCGCTTCTTCTGGACGGGCGAGACCGACATGCGCTGCCTGCACGAGGCAATCGGCCACACGATCGAGCATGGCTACGCGCATCACATCGAGCGCCTGATGGTGTTGGGGCAATTCTGCCTGCTGCTTGGTGTGCGGCCGTATGATGTGCATCGCTGGCACATTTCGATGTTCGTCGACGCGATCGACTGGGTGTCGCTGCCGAACGCGCTTGGCATGAGCCAGCACGCCGATGGCGGTACGATCGGGACCAAGCCCTATGCCGCATCGGGCAACTACATCAACCGCATGAGCAACCATTGCCGGCAGTGCCGCTACGACCCGCATGAGTCCGTGGGCGAGAAAGCCTGTCCGTTCACCACGCTGTACTGGGACTTCCTCGCACGCCACGCCCAGCGTTTCCGTAACAATCGACGGATGACCTTCCCTTATCGGAACCTAGCGCGCAAGGACCGGCACGAGGTCAGCGCCATCCGGCGTCAGGCGGCTACCCTGAAGTCGCGGCTGACGGCGGAAACGTTCCTCTGAGTTCGGTCATCCGCACGATCGTACCACGCACGGGCCGACCGCACCGAAGGCGGCTGGCACCCGCGCCGAGCGTTCCATGGAAACACCGCCAGCCGACGGTCTCCAAGCTGAAACTTGTTCAGTTCGGGTGTTTCCCGAACATGATCCATCCCCCGTTGCTTGGGGTCGTGAACGCCCCCAGCGCCGTATCCGCCCGCACCGTCACCTGCCGGGCGCCAGCCGTCCCACGCAATTGCTCGATGCAATCCGTATACATCGCCGTCCGCGTCCGCCCGTTCCCCAGATTTCCCCCGCTGGAGCACAACGGATGTGGTCCCTCCACCCTGATGTCCCCCGCATAGAACCCGAACGCATCTCCGCGCTTGACCCCATGCCACTGGAACGCCTCCAGGAAGAACTGGGTCATCGGCGAGTACCCATCGTACGGATTGAAAATATCGACGTCCGCGGGTCCCAGTCCGGCGCCTTCGTACATCCGCTTGGCGGCACGATCCGTCCAGTCCTCGATCTCCTCCAGATCGGCCTGCGTGCTGCGCTGCTTGAAGTTGTGCTGCGAGTGGTTCAGCACATAGACCGGCTTCTGCCGCATATCCCGCGCCCGCTCGGCCGTCGTGAACAGATACGCGGTCGATGCATTGACCGGACGATCGCAGTCCCAAAGCCGCAGCGGGTTCAGCACGTAGCGGGAGTTCAGATATTCCTCCAGCGTCAACTGCGGCACATGGTGAGTCGCATTGTAGCCCCACGGCGTCAGCAACCCGTTACGGTGCTGGTTGATGACGAACGGCGCCAGGTCGTCATGCTTGCCGCCATACTTCCGGCAATACTGGCCGTGCGGAAACATGTTGATGAAATCGTTGCCACCATGGTTGCCCCAGGGTGCCGTCCATTGCCGGGCACCGCGGGCGAAGTCGTCGGCGTTCTCGCCCCCGCGGCGATAGCGGCCTTCCAGATTGCCCGTCGGGTAGATCACCAGACAGGTGTTGCACATGCCGTCCCCCACGGCCTGCGCCGCCATACCCACCATCTCACTGATCGTCGGCAGCCCGGTCGGCGCAAACCGGACGTTCTTCAGACCCATCTGCTGGGTCAGCCATTTCGCGTTGACCAGCGTGAGCCCCCACTCGGAATCGTAGGGCGGATCGAAATACGGCCGCGGCGCCCATTGCGACGCTGATCCGCCGCTGCCGCCGGCGATATGGCTGTCGCAGCAGATCACGCCGTCGATCTGATCCGCTGTCACGCCCGCGTCATCCATTGCCTTCTGGCAGGCCAGGATGGAGTAGGCGCCCAGCGACTTGTCCATGGAAACGCCGTCCCAGCGGCGATCCACCGGGGAATGTCCGAAGCCCGCCACCGCGACCTTGCCGCGATGCTCCCACACGCCGAGCCCGTCCTTGTCTCGCCGCCATTGGTACCGGTCTGGTGCGGTCATGTTTCCACCCTTCCTATGGCCCGAGTTCCCGGGGATTGATGGTTTGTTAAGCAGAAGAATTCAACACGGAGACCACGAAGGACCACGAAGCGGCACGGAGAAGATACGATATGCTGCTCGCGCGCGATCTGACCGAGCAGGTGATCGGCCTGGCCATCGAGGTGCATCGAAGCACCGGTCCGGGGTTGCTGGAATCCGTCTATGAGAGCTGCCTCTGTCACGAATTCGAACAGGCTGGCATCACCTTCCAGCGGCAGGCCGGAATTCCGATCAGTTACAAAGGCCTTCAATTGGAGGAAGGCTTCCGCGCCGACATCCTCGTGGATTGCTAGGTGATCGTCGAAATCAAGGCGGTTGCCAGCCTGATGCCAGCCCATGACGCGCAGATGCTCACGTATCTCCGCATGAGCGGCTTTCGCATCGGCCTGCTTTTCAACTTCCACGCCCGGCTGCTGAAGGACGGACTGCGTCGATTCATCCTCTGAATAGCTCCGTGCCGCCCCGTGGTCCTTCGTGCCCTGCGTGTTGAATGCTTGAAGCAGTACGTCCCGCACGGACAGCCGGGAGACGACGCACGACACTACGCAACCACCCTCCACTCGTGAATCAACTGTCCCGGCGCCACCTCCTCAAATGTCACCGTGACCGCAGCCCCCACCGGCACCTGATAAGGCGGCGTCCCCGGCAGGTTGGAATAGAAGTTCACCCGCGGATCCGCATCCAGCGTCACCATCGCCATGTTGTAGGGCTGATCCGGCATGCGCCGGTTCAGCCGGCCATCCTCGATCACGATGTAAGCGGCGATATGGCCCTTGCCCTCAACATCTCTCCACTTCAGACCGTCTGCCGAGTCACACACCTGGCAGGTCTTTTGCGGCGGATATTGCAGCCGGTCGCACGCCGTGCAGTGCTGCAGCATCAGCCGCCGTTCGTTCACGGCATCCCAGAACGGCTTGCTCAGATCGTCGGGGACGGGAATCAGCTTCGGCATCGTCTCACTCCGCGCTCCGCCCGACCCACTGGCCGTAGACCGGATACTGGCTGCATATGAACTCGATGTAGGCGGGCCGGCCGGACGCATTCACATCCAGCGCCCTCCGCAGGGCCGGAATGACCTCCGCCGGCTCGCTCACCCGTTCGGTGTGGAAACCCAGGGCGCCGATCACCTTCGACATATCCACGTCGTCCGGTCCCATGACCTGATGCGTAAACGGATCGTGGCCTGCTCCCCAGAACCCGGGACCATAACCCGCGAAGCCGCCATTGCTGATATGCACCACCGTGACGCCCAGCTTCTCGCGCAGCAGAACCTCAAGATTGCCCAGCATGTAGCCAAGCCCCGCCTCGCCCGTTACGGCCACGGAGGCCCGGTCCGGAAACGCCTTCTTCGCGGCAATGGCCGCGGCCAGGCTGAAGCCCAGCGTCGAGACATTGCCCCACCCCAGGAAGCCACGCGGGATCAGCGTGTCGAACACGGTGCTCAACTGATCCCGCGTGTTGCCGGACTCATGCGTCACGAACGACTTCCGCAGGTCCAGCACCCGCATCAGGTCGCCGTACACCCGATACGGGTTGATCGGCTTTTCATCGGAATTCATCACCTGCCTGTATCGCGCCAGCGCCTGGTCACGTGCCGCCTTCACTTCCGCCGCCACGTCACCCGCCGCTCGGCCGGCGCCAGAGGTGCGGGCGGACACCTCCTGCACCAGGGCCTGCAGCGTAAAGCGCGCATCCCCGATCACCGCGTTTGCGGTCGGGTAGATCTTGTTGATGTTCAGCTCATCGACGTTGCACAGGATGATGGTCTTGTTCACCGCATCCGGAATGCCGTGGCTGAAACGGTGCGGCGACAGGCTGGAACCGACGGCGAGGATGGCGTCGCTGTTGGTCAAATAGTGCGTCACCTGGTCGCCGCGCACGCCGACGAACAGCGGATGATCCTCGGGGAATGCGCCCTTGGCCTTCAACGTCGTGATCACCGGCACGTTCAGAAGTTCGGCCAATGCTTTCAGCTCGTCGCAGGCGCCCGCGTAGATCACGCCCTCGCCCGCGTAGATCAGCGGGTTGCGCGCCGCCAGAAGCTGATCCACCGCCGCACGCACATCCGCCGGGTCCGGCGCTGACTTCCAACCCTTCACGGGACGGTAGGGATCGGCGGTCTCGTCGTATGTGGCGGTGGCATTCGGAACGGCCAGGATCACCGGCCCCGGCCGGCCGCTCCGCAACATCGTGAAGGCTCGGCGCATGAATTCGGGCGTGCGCTCGGGCTTGTCGATGTAGCCGAACCACTTCGAAACGGTCTTCATGGCCGATGCGACGTCGTACTGGCTGTTGCCCGAGGCGCCGGCGGGCACGCCGTCGGTGATGCACAGGACGGGCGAGCCATCCTCATACGCCTGTGCCAGCCCGGCATAGGCGTATTGCATGCCGGCAGCGTTGACGCCGCCCTGGAACGTGCACACCCCGATCCGCGATCCGCCGGTGATGCGCGAGAACGCGTCGGCGACCGCGACGGCGTAGCGGTCGTCCCGCATCATCAGCATCGGCACCGCTTCGCGGCCAAGCGCGTTGTTCACCCGGCAGACGGGGAAGGTGGAAACCCAGCCAACGCCCTCCTGCTTCAGAATGCGGGCAATGCCGGTCGCAACATCGATCGTCATGGATGTGGTTCCCTTCCCCTGGAGCGTAGCGGTCCGCCTTCGTATGGGTGCACCGCAGCACACACGCATGCCGATGATCAGCCGCGCACCGTCTTACGACGGCCGCGGCGGTGTGACCGGCCTCGCCATCGCGTGCGATCCGAAGCATGGCCGCCGCCTGTCGCGCTGGCAAGACGTGACAGGGCACGACGGCCCGCAAGCGCCGGTCGGCCCGGGACCTCGCCAACCCGGGGCGGTTGCATCATCCTCCATACGCGGACCGCACGCAGGGAGTGGAACATGGACCTTGGATTGAAGAACCGGCGAGCGCTTGTGATGGGTGGGACGAAGGGTCTTGGCCGATCAATCGCGGACGCTCTTGCCGATGAAGCAGCCGCCCTGGTGATCAGCGGGCGCGATCAGGGGCGCCTGGATGAGGCGGCGGCGGCCCTGAAGGCACGAGGGGCCGCAAGCGCGGCCGGCGTCGTCGCCGATGTCTCGACCAGCGAGGCGATGGACCGCCTGGCGGATGCCGCGGTCGCCGCGATGGGCGGCGTGGATATCCTGGTGCTGAACCATGGCGGCCCACCGCAATGCACCGCGTCCGAAATGACGGAACCCGCGCTGCAGGAATGGTTTCAGAAGATCGTTGTGTCCCCCATCCGCATCGCCAACCGTCTGCTGCCGGCGATGCGCCAGCGCGGCTGGGGACGCATCATCGTCGTCGGCAGTACCGGAATCCAGCAGCCGATCCCAAATCTCGCGCTGAGCAATACGTTGCGCGCATCGATCTGGGCCTGGCTCAAGACCATGTCGGGCGAGGTGGCGCCGGATGGCGTCACCATGAATGTATTGGCGCCCGGGACGATCCTGACCGACCGGACCCGGGATTCGGCTGCTGCATTGGGGCGACAGACGAACATCAGCTTCGAGGACGCGCTGGCCCAACGTCTGGCCGACGCGGCCAGGCAGATTCCGGCCGGGCGTGTCGGCATGCCCGACGAGTACGGGCCGATGGGCGCGTTCCTGGCAAGCGACAAGGCCGGATACATCACCGGCAGCATGATCCGGGTCGATGGGGGGCGCATTCGCGGAATGGTCTGACCGCGGGCGCGCCGCTTCCCGCGCAACCGGCCGCGGTGTGCGCCCTAATACCCCAGTGACGTGTCGACTTCCTGGAGCGGCCGCCCGCCCGCCTCGATGCTGCGGATGTTCGCGGCGATCTCCGTGACCAGCTGAGCCACCGTGGGCCGCCGCGCCACGTGCGGCATCACCGTCACCTTGGGATGCGTCCATAGCGGGCTGTCCTGCGGCAGCGGTTCCGGCCATAACGCGTCCAGCGCGGCGTATGACAATTGTCCGGAATCCAGCGCCGCGATCAGGTCCGCATCCACCACGTGCTTGCCGCGCCCGACATTCACCAGCATCGCCCCACGCGGCATCATGGCGAAGGTGCGCGCGCAGAATATGCCTTCGGTTTCGCGCGTCAGCGGCAGCAGGCACACCGCGATGTCGGTCTGATTCAGGAACGGCTCAAGCTGGTCAGTGCCATGGAATACCGGCACCTCGGCGTCGTTCCGGGGATTGCGCACCCAGGCGTGCACCCTGAACCCCAGCGACTGCAACACCAGCGCCGGCGCTTTCGCCATCATGCCAAAGCCCAGGAACCCGACACGCCTCTGTTCCGGCCGCACGATCGTCGTGCGCCGCCACTCCCGCCTGGCCTGAGCCGCCTGATACCCGGGCATGTCCCGATGCAAGCGCAGAACATGCATGACGACATACTCCGTCATCATGGGATCGCCGCCCGGCGGCTCGATCTTGCACAGCGGCGCACGCGGCAGCCGCGGATGGTTGACGAAAGACTCGACCCCGGCCGAGCGGCTGAACATGGCCTTGAGGTTGGGGAGTTCTGGGATCGTATTGAAATCCGGGTGCATGAACGCCAGGTAGTCGATCTCCGCCAGATGTCCGGCCTCCGGCCAGATGCGGATCTCCAGATCAGGCAGCTGCTCCCTGAACGTGTCACGCCACGCCTGCGCGTTGCCGATATGCTTGTCGAGATCAACGATGAGCAGCGCCATGGATAACTCCTGGGCAATCGCGTCAGAGTGCGGTTCGGCCGGATCGCTGCGGTCGCGTCACCAGTTATAGACTTTCAGCAGCGTTCCGCCCATCAGCGCCGCCTTGTCGCTGTCCGACAGGCGCGTGGTGTCACGGAACGGCGCGACGCCCTGCTCATAGGTCAGCATGCCGATCGTGCGCGTCCAGTCGGTGCCCCACATGCACCGATCCAGTCCGAACGCATCGATCACCCGCAGTACCGGGTCCCAGATGTCGTCGTAGGGGAACGGCTGGTGCGACATCGTGCAGGCGCCGCTGACCTTGACCCGGACATTCGGGTATTGTGCCAGGTCCAGCAGCTTGGGCAGATCGGCCCACACGTCGGCGGGAACCGGCGGGCGGGCCGGTTGCAGCAGGCCCAGATGGTCGATCACGATGACCGTGTCGGGATGCCGCTGGATGTGCGGCAGGCCTTTGTCCAGGATGCCCCAGCACAGCAGGTTCACCGGCAATCCGTGCCTGGCGGCGGAGGCGAACGCGCGATACAGGCCGGGATGATCGGCGTCCATCGGCAGGCCTTCGCGCATGCGGATGCGGATACCACGCGCACCGGGCGTCTTTGCCCAGCGCGCGACGATGTCGTCGATCGCCGGATCGGTCGCATCCACCGGTGTCACGACGCGGAACCTGTCCGGGTAGGTGTTGTAAACCTCCAGTGCATAGCTCGGATCATATTCGTACGCGCTGAACGACGACACCATGATCGCGCCGTCGACGCCGACGCTGGTCATGGCGGCAACCATTTCCTCACCGGTGGCGGACTCGAGCCCGTGTGAAGGACCGGCCCAGGGCCGGCCGGGATGGTTTCGATCAAACGGATGCACCTGTACGTCGATGACTGGCATGGTCGTCTCCCTGCTTGTCCGGATCAGAAATACACGGCCCGACCGGCGCCTCCGGTTGCTGCGACCAATTCCCCAGACACTGCCCACGCCTTCTCGGACGCCAGGAAGACGGTGACGAACGCGATTTCAGATGCATCCACCATCCGGCAGATCGCGTTGCCGCGCGGCGAGTCGGGGGCGAAGTCCTGCCGCTCTGCTTCTTCCGGCGATACGCCCAGTTGCTTGGCTCGGGCCGCGAGCAGGCTTGGCGTTCGCTCGGTGCGGGTGGTTCCGGGATGGATGCAATTGACGGTAATGCCATGGCGGCCCAGCTGCACCGCCAGCGTTTTGGTCATGTGGACAAGGCCGGCGTTGCGAACCCCGCCGCTCAGGTTGCCGGCATTGCGGGCGTTGGCGCCGCTGATGTTGATGATGCGGCCCCAGCCCGCGCTCTTCATGTGCGGAATGACAGCGCGGGAACAACGCAGGGCGCCGACATACTTGACGTTGAAATCCTCGATCAGATCCTCATCCACCACTGTTTCGATCGGTCCGATCGCGGTGGCGGAACCGCCGGGCGCGGACCCGCTGTTGATCAGGATGTCCACGCTGCCGAATTGCTGCGCCGCCTCGGCAACCATGCGCTCCACCTGCTCCTTCGAGGTGACATCGGCGACGATGGGAAGGATGCGCCGGTTCGTCTCGGCTCCCAGTTCCCGGGCGGTCGCCTCCAGGGCGTCCTTGTTGCGTGCCACGATCGCCACATCGACCCCTTCACGGGCCAGTTCGTGGGCAATGGCCTTGCCGATGCCGCGGCTCCCGCCGGTTACGATCGCGTGCTTGCCCTGCAGTCCGAGATCCATGACGTTCCTCCCCTTGGCGGCGTGACCGTTCTTGTCGCCTCACCGTGCATTATTTTCCCTGCCCAAGGCGGCGGCAAGGGCCGGCACCCGCGGCGAACGCCATTCGACGCTCTTCCAAGGCCGCGGTCATCGAACAACCACGACCGATCGGGGCAGCCGTCCGTCCGCTGGATCCCGTCCTGGCGCGCACGGAAAGGCGGACATCTGGAAAACGCCGGCACCCTGTGCCACGTTGAAACCCAAAGAATCGGAGGTGCGCCATGAGCCAGCACAATCTCGCCCAGAATGACGTCGCGACGGAGACGCGGCACGCTTCGTCGGCCTATGTGCCGCCGCTGCAGTATACCGAGGGGCAGCCGCCGCCGGTCGCGGCCCATGGCGGCCTGTCCTACATGTCGTTCGACCAGGACGGCGACGCGGGAACTGCCAAGGCGATCGAAGACGCACTCGCGGAAATCGCCGGGGGCGAGGGCCAACGTGTGATCGACATGATCGACAAGGCGCCGCCCGGCCCGATCAAGACCAAATGGGGTTTAGGCTTCCGCGACTATGATGAGTGCGTGGCCTATATCCGGAACTCGAACAGCCTGAAGGCGCCGGAAGGCGGCGTGACGCTGCCCCTGCCCTATACGGTCCACGAACGGCCAAGCTACTCCATCGTGCCATCCAACGTCATCTGGCGGGACCCGGCGCGCGCCGATGCCGCGGCAATGCTGCGCCGGAATGAGCAGGACAACCGGCGGAGGAACCTGTTCTTTCCGCAAGTGCTGCGGGACGCGCGGCGCATCGGCGAATACTACCCGGGCCTGTCACCCGACAGCCCCGAATGCATGGACAAGCTTGGCCTTTCGCTCGCCTACCTCGATTCCAAGTGCACGAACATCTATGATTCGGCCGAGGTGGAGCGGGTGTTCTACCCGGAAATCGAGAAGCTCCTGCTCGAGTTCTTCCCCGATGCGACCGATGCGCTGGTCTACAATCACGACGTGTTCGACAAGGACTATGCAGGCGATCGCACCGAAGACCAGGATGCCAAGAACCCCGGCGTGAACGCCAACTACGCCATGCTGGTGCACAACGACCTGAACGACAACAGCGGCCGCGTGCGCTGCCGCGAGTTGCTGACGAAGAACCTGCGCAATTTCGGGCGCACGCAGAATTACACGGAAGAAGAAGCCGACGCGAAGATGTCACGCCGGTTCATGTCGATCAACCTTGCCAAGCCGATCGAAACGGTGGAGCAGTATCCCTTCGTGCTCTGTGCCTGGCCGTCCTTCGCCGACCAGCCATACATCACCAATTATCGCGTCTATGACGACCGGGTCGGCGAGACCACGCGCTTTACCTATCGTCCCAACCACGAGTGGTACTGGTTTCCGCAGCAGAAGCCCAACGAGGTTTCAATGCTGAAGTGCTACGATTCGGTGACCGACGGCTCCGTCTCACGCTGGTCGTTCCACACCGCCTGCATTGATCCGACGGCGCCCGCGAATGCTAGGTGCCGCAAGAACGTCGTTGTCCGGTCCTTTGTCTTCTTCTAAGCATCATCGGACGGATGACTGCGGGTGAAAAGCCGGCTGGGCGGTTGAATGATCGCCCGTCGCGGCTTGGCCAGTGCCACCCGCTGCGCATGGGAATGGTGACGGGTCAGTGCGGCACTGACACTGGCCCCCCGCCTTCCGAGGAGGATGGGGCCGAGGGGTTCAGCATCGACCGCATCAGGGCCGATGCTGAACCCCACTTCGACCGTGCGGACCGTCAGTTCACGCGCCGGCTGGCGGCATCGGGGGGAATGATCATTGGAGGCGTCGACCCGTATGCGCCCTTGGCGCGCTGATACGCTCTCTTCTCCAGAGCCAGCGCTTTCGCCCGGACCTCGGCGAGCGCTTGCGGGCCAAGCTGCTCGACGCGCACGAGTTCCAACACCTCCTTCGTCTTTTCCTCGCTTCCCATCCACCCCACTTTAATGTTTCCGATTCCACGGGCGTACCATTTCAGCTGCGCGGCGTCGCCCTCGCTGCGCGCTGTTTCCTTGATAACCAGAACGTCTTCATATCGGCCAAGCCCGATCGTGACCTGTTGCCCAACCTGATATGTCTGACCACGGTCAATCCAGCCGACCGACGGGCCGTATCCCTGCGAGTAGCTCGGCGCGCCAGGTCCAGGCTGCGCCTTCATGGAAATGCCGGCGCAGGCGCTTTCATTGCCATGTATCCACGCCGGAGCCTTGATGAACTTGCCGTCTTCATACTCCTCGGGATACTGACCAAAATGCCAGACATTGCCCTCGTCATCCTGCGCAAAGAACGCAAGTTCAATTTCGACCAGTTCGTTATCGCTGTAGTCGAGATCGTATGACACGGCGTTCCGCACACCGCCGATTTCCTTGATGAGATCGGTGATATTGATTTCGATCCGATGTGGAACGACCTTGCCATCGTCTTCAACGGCCGTGCCTTCGTAGATATAGCGTGTTCCAGGCTTCATCGGCAGGAAGCTGTTCGTAATAGCGGTCGGGCGGCTGAATTTTGCCTGGT
>JBFXDK010000038.1:0-12352 GCA_050181195.1 Acetobacteraceae bacterium
GGTCGAGATCGCCATGGATGCGATGCCCGCCGAAGTCGTGCACCTGGTCGAAGGCAATCTGCGCCAGGTGGTCGGGGTGCGCACGGTGGTCCAGACCCGTACCGTTGAAATCCGGAAGGTCGCATAGGCACGGTTCGCCTCAGGCGTCCACCGCCTCCTCCGGCGCGATGCCGCGCCCCGGCTTCGGCGGCTGCATGATCTTGGCGGGATAGCGGCACCAGGCCGCAGCAACGCAGTGCCAGCATTCCGGCTGACGCGCCTTGCAGACATACCGGCCGTGCAGGATCAGCCAGTGATGCGCATCCCGCAGCAGGGCCACGGGAATGCGCTTCACCAATCCGTCCTCCACCGCGCGCGGCGTGGCACCGGGTGCGAGACCGGTGCGATTGCCGAGACGGAAGATGTGCGTGTCGACCGCCATCGTGCTCTCACCGAACGCGACGTTCAGCACGACATTCGCGGTCTTGCGCCCAACGCCGGGCAGCGCCTCCAGCGCGTCCCGGTCGCGCGGCACCTTGCCGCCGTGACGTTCGATCAACTGGCGTGACAGCTCGACAACGTTCTTGGCCTTGCCCTGCCAAAGCCCGATCGAGCGGATATGACGTGCCACCCCGTCGACGCCCAGCGCCGCCATCTGTTCTGGCGTGGACGCGTCCCGGAACAGCGTTTCCGTGGCACGGTTGACGGACGCATCGGTCGCCTGCGCGGACAGCACGACGGCGACCAACAAGGTGAATGGGTCCGTGTAGGTCAGTTCGCTGGCCGGCGCCGGATTCGCGGCGGCCAGCGCTTCGATGAACGCGCGCACGTCCGCGAGCGGCATGGCTCTTGGCTTGCGGGCGGGCGCGGCAGATCTGGATTTCGGCGGCATGCGCATCATGTCTTCAGGTGATCACGGACATCGGGCGGCGAAACGCGGCATCTTGCCGTGGTCCGCCGGTTTCCACCCTTTCGCGACCCGGGCTAGGTTGTTCGCATGACATTCCCCGTCCAAGATGTCCATGGACCGGCGTTGTTCGAAGCCGTGATCACGCCGCATCGCAGCCTCTCGCCCGCCGGGATGCGCTGGGTGCTTGGGATCCTCGCGGTCCTGACAGGGCTGATCTGCCTGCGCTTCTGGGCCATCGGCGCCTGGCCGGTAATCGGATTCGGGGTCATCGAAATCGCGCTGGTCGGGCTGCTGTTCACGCTGAACCACCGGTCTGCGCGCGCTTGTGAGTGGATCCTGCTGCACGCTACCAGCCTGCGTGTCGTGCGGGTCGACCCATCGGGAACAATGCGGGAGAAGGTGCTGCCGTCAGCGTGGCTGCGTGTCCGTCTGGATGAGGAACCGCGGCGCGTTTCCCGCCTGTTCCTGTGTTCCCGCCACGCGAGCGAGGAGATCGGGACGTATCTGGGCGAAACGGAAAAGCGCGATCTTGCCCGCGCGCTGCGGTCGGCGCTGCACGAGGCGCAGAACCCACGCTTCGACAATCCGCAGCTTCGCGCCTAGAGGCCGAGGGCGGCACCCGGTTCCCGGGCGGCAATCGGCGGGGACAGTAAGAATTCGTAGCTAGCGGCGGCGGGAAGCACCCGGCGCCGCTTGGAATCAGACCTCCGCGGGCCCCATCGACTTGATCAGCTCGAAGACGCGCTTGCGTACCGAGGGGTCGGTGATCCGATAGTAAGCCCGTACCAGTTCCAGCGTTTCGCGACGGTTCAGCGTGTCGTCCCCAAACACGTCGGACCCTTCGCTCATGAGCGACGGCCGCCGGCTGGACGGCGCGCCGAATGAGGTCGTCAGGCTGTCCGGCATGTCATCGAAGAAGAAGCTGATCGGCACGTCCAGCACGCGGGAGAGGTCGAAAAGGCGCGACGCGCCGACGCGATTGACCCCGCGTTCGTATTTCTGGACCTGCTGGAATGTCAGGCCAAGCGCCTCACCCAGTCGTTCCTGGGACATGCCAAGAAGGGTGCGGCGCAGGCGAATGCGGGAGCCGACATGCACATCGATCGGGCTGGGCCGTCCTTCTCTTTCCGTCCCCATGACCTGATCAACCCCCGCCATGTACCCGTTCCCTATTCTATGCGTCCGAGTGCCCGGACACGCACATTCGGTCCAAACCGATGAGCTTAGCCGTTACAGCTTTGCCGTAGATCTAGCAGCACAACCAAGAATTGTCAACCAGCGGGGTAAAATCACCACCGGATGTGAATATTTGATACAATTGTTACGATTAGAGATAATCGGCTATCCCCCGCTCGTTCGCCGCCTACCACTATTCCGGATCACTCCGGAAAGGAACAGCCCGGCCGCCAGAGATGCCGGAACCGCGAGGCCGAATCGGGAGAATAGTGTGGGCGGCAACGCAGCCGGAAGCTCCACAGTCAGACTACCCATGACATTCAGCGGAAGGCGAGCAATTTCGTGACCGAGCGGATCAAATGCTGCCGAAATCCCGGTGTTGGCCGCCCGCATCAGCGGCAGCCCCTCCTCCACCGCCCGCATGCGGGCAGCTGCGAGGTGCTGTCGCGGCCCATTCGTGTTTCCGAACCAGGCATCATTCGTCACATTGACCAGCCAGGCCGGCCGGTCTCGAAAATCGACGATCTGGCCAGGAAAGATCGCCTCATAGCAAATGAGCGGTCCAGCCGGCGGCATTCCCGGCACGTGCAATGTCCTGGCCCCCTCGCCCGCGCCGAACCCGCCGCCGGGTACCACCTGTACACCGATCGGCAGCCAATCCGGCTGGTACTCCCCGAAGGGAACGAGGTGCCACTTGTCGTAGATCGCCGCGGTCACCCCGCCACGCAGCAGCGCGAACAGGCTGTTGCGCGGCCGGCCGTCCTGGCCGAACCGGACCGCGCCGATCAGCGACACGCCGTCGCCCGCCGCGGCGGCAATGGTCTCCCGCGCCGACGCATCGGTCTGCAACGCGAACGGGGTTGCCGTCTCCGGCCAAACCACGATGACCGGTTGGCCGCCGGCGCGCGCCACGCCCTCTCGCGTCAGGCGGAGATAGCGCTCGAACACATCGAGCACCACCGCGCGGTCCCATTTTCGCCCCTGCTCGACATTGCCCTGTACCAACACGACCATATGGCCAGTGCCGGGCGGCAGCGCCGAACCGGCGCGCACAACCCCCATTGCGACCCAGGCGGCGAACAGTGCCCCCGCCGCGACCCGGGCCCGCCAGCCCAGCGCCATGCTGGCGGCGAGCAGAACGGTCAGCAGCGTCAGCCCATGCACACCGATCCACGCCGCCGGCTGGATCATCACATCGCCCGGCCAGTGCGGCATCGCCCAGACGCTGCCCAGGGGATTCCAGGGGAAGCCGGTGGCAACGAACTGCCGCGCGAGGTCGAGCAGCGTCCATGACCCGGCGAGCACGAGCACGCGCGGCACACCCGGCCTGGCATACCAGCAGATCACCGCCGCAAGCGCGATGAACACGCCCAGCACCGCAGCCAGGGCGGGAACCGCGAGCGGGACCAGCCACCAGAAGCGTGCCGCCTCGAACAGGATCGCCTCGGTAATCCAATACAGGCCGACGAGGTGCAGCCCGATCCCGAACCACCAACCGCGCCGCATGGCGAGCCAGGGACGCGGCGCGGCATCAATCAACGCCAACAGGCCGGGAAACGTGAGCAGCAGCAGCGGGATGAGATGCAGCGGCGGCAGGGCGAGCGCGGTCAGCGCGCCCAATCCGCCCGCGATCGCATCGGCACGCCATCCCACGCGCATGGCCAGCCAGCCGTGAAGGCGGCGCATCACTCCCTCCACCCGGAACGCGGTCTCAATCCAGGGCTTCGCGAAGCTGCCGCTCGTAATGGCGATAGTACTTATCCGTTACCAGGTCGGTCTTCACGACCACCGCGACGTCCGTCGTGTTGAACTGCGGATCGATCACCGCACCGTCGCCCACGAACCCGCCCAGCCGGAGATAGCCCTTGATCAGCGGCGGCAGTTGCGCAATGGCCCGGCGCGGATCGATCGCATCCGGGTCGGTCCGCCGCATCTCGATGAACCGGTCCGGCAGGGCGCGCGGGCGTACGGCGGGCGGCGCCAGATGGTTGTGATAAAGGTAGGTCAGTTCCAGCCCCAGCGCATCGGGGTCGGTGCCGTGCAGGCTGGCGCAGCCGAACATGAGGTCGATCCGGTAGGCGAAGACATAGGCAGCGATGCCGCGCCACAGCAACTGCATGGCGGCCCGGACGCGGTAAGGGGCATCGACGCAGGAGCGGCCAAGTTCCAGGATCTCCCCCGGAAAGTTCTCGATCTTGCGGATGTCGTACTCATCGGCGGAATAGAACTGCCCGAGTTGTTCGGCCGCCGGCCGCCGGATGAGGCGATATGTCCCGACGATCCCTTCGGGACCGGGGCCGATCGTATGATCAACGACGACCAGGTGATCCGCCACCGCGTCGAACGCGTCCCGGTCACGTTTCGACGCCGCCGCATCGACGTCCGCCCTGGCCCCCATCTCCTCATAGAAGACACGGTAGCGCAGCGCCTGCAGCGCCTCGACCTCGTCCGCGGAGTGCGCGATTCGCACACCCAGATTTCCGGCCCGGATCTCGGGGAAAGGCTGATGGGACAGGCGGTTCAGGTTCGGCAGCGGATCAACCGTCATCAGCAGGCCCTGCCGTCGGTCACTTCCGGCGGCGTGGTGCCGGGCGCGCGCGGCGTAGTGCCGGCAGCGCGGCGGGACGCCCGTTCCCGTACCGGCTGTTCCTCCCTTCGCCGCCCGAACAATTCCAGGCGCAAAGAGACCAGGTCGAACCCAAGCCGAGCGGCAATGGCCTGCATGAGGCGTTCGTGCTCGGCATCCTGGAATTCGATCACCTTGCCGGTGTCGACATCGATCAGATGGTAATGATGAGCGCCGTCCTCCGTCGCCTCATACCGCGCTCGGCCGCCGCCGAAATCGCGCCGCTCCAGGATGCCCTTCTCCTCGAACAGCCGCACCGTACGATACACGGTGGCGATCGAGATACGCGGATCCAGCCCGATCGCCCGTCTGTACAGCTCCTCGACATCGGGGTGGTCGCTCGATTCCGACAGCACGCGCGCGATCACCCGGCGCTGCCCCGTCATTTTCAGGCCTCGTTCGACGCAAAGACGCTCGATGCGCGTTTCCATCGGATTCCTTGCCAACAACCGTTCTTCCGGCCGGTTGGACCGGAAGCGCCTTTCGGCACAAGCGCCGCTCGGACCCATGCAACGGACCCGGGTCCGTCGGCCGGCCCGGAGGCGCCAGCGGTTGCGTAGCCGATCAGGGGCGGGGCTGTCCAATCCCGCGGTGCCGCGAACAGACTCCGGCCTCAGGCGGCGGCTTCGGTTTCGGGCGAGCCGTGGGGCCGGATGCCTAGGCCGCTCTGCTTCGCGAGTTCCGACCGCCGCTTGGCATAGTTCGGGGCAACCATCGGATAGTCCGGCGACAGCCCCCAGCGCTTGCGGTAGTCCTCCGGCGTCATGGCATAGACCGTGCGCAGGTGTCGCTTCAGCATCTTCATCTTCTTCCCGTCTTCCAGGCAGATGATGTAGTCGTCGAAGACGGAGGTCTTGATCGGCACAACCGGTTCCGGCACCGCCGGCGCCGCCGGTGCGCAGCCCGCGCCCGACAGGGCCTTGTAGACATCCTGAATCAGCGAAGGCAGCCCCTCGATCGACACGGAATTGTGGGAAATATGCGCCGAGACTATCTGGGCCGTCAGTTGGAGCACATGGGTGCCAGCCGTCGAATCGGCCATCGCAATCCCTTTCTATGGGGTGACTTGGTGAATATAGGGCGCTGACTGGCCGTTTCGCAACGGATATTCAATGCGGTGAGGAGTTCACTTATCATGACATCTACGCAAGGTCCCGATCAGGATTTGGACATAACCAGCGAGATCTGCCCGATGACCTTCGTCCGTACCCGCCTTGCCCTGGACCGCATGGCGCCGGGACAGACCTTGCGCGTGCGTCTGCGCGGCGAAGAACCGCTGCGAAACGTCCCCCGCACCGCCCGAGAACAGGGTCACGAAGTGCTGCAGCTTGAGACCGGAGAGGACGGGATTTCAACGCTTCTGTTACGGCGGGGCAAGTAATCGGACGCCAGTGGCTTGGCCGGTCCTGTAAAGACACGGACAGGCCGCGAGGCCGTTCCTGACTATCAGGCCGAATCGAGCCTGGCGCACATGACGGCGGCGTCGGTGCCGTCGGCATAGTAGCGCCGGCGCATGCCCACCTCGCGAAAGCCGCAACCGGCATACAACGCCCGCGCGCCGGCATTGGTGACCGCCATCTCCAGGAACATCTGGCTGGCGCCGAACGCCCTGGCGTTCTCGCACGCCGCCTGCAGCAGCGCGCGCGCGATCCCCTGGCGGCGGGCGGACGGGATTACGCCGATCGTCAGCACCTCCGCCTCATCGGCGGCCACCCGCAGCAGGATCATCCCCCCGCGGCGGTCGTACAGCCCCAGCACGTTCGGCAGCTCCAGCTGCAGGGTGATGACCTCGGCGCTCCATCCCTCCGAGGGCGGAAACGCCTTCCGGTGCACCGCGGACAGCCATGCGGCATCGGCCAACCGGGCGGTCCGGATGGTCTCGATCACCCGCGGGACGAGCCCGGGCGTCCAGCCTGCGGGCGCCTGGCTTCCGGTTCGTCGACATAGAGCGGTTCGGCCGGACAGGGCGGCAATGTGCCCGCGAGACGGCGGGACGCCACCAGGGCCACGTGGCGGATCGCCGGCTGGCGCGCATCCGTCAGCATCACGTCGTTCCCGCGCGCGGCCAGCCTGGCGGCAACGCCGACAGCGGCATCGCCGGCGATGGCCACGGGGCCGGCGGGATGCGGCAGTCCGTCCAGCGGGCAGGCCTGCATCCCCTCGCCCCGGTCCAGGAACACGCGGCCGCGGCGGCTGTCGATCGCGGTCCACAGGTCCCGCCCGCGCAGGTTCGGCAGGGAACTCGCCAGGACCTCGGCCAGTGTCACGCCGATCACCGGCCTGCCGGTCGCGATTCCGATGCCGTGCGCCAGCGCCAGGGCGGCCCGCAGGCCGGTGAAGCTGCCAGGCCCCACCGTAACGGCGATGCAGGCCAGATCGGCGGGATCCGTCCCGGCCTCGGCGAGGACGTCGTTCACCATGGCGGCAAGCGCGGCGACATGTCCGCGCGGTCCAGGCCGCAGGCGCGACGCCAGCAGATCATGCCCGGCCACGACACCCACCGCGCAATTGGCCAGGGCCGCATCCAGCGCGAGAATCCGCCCGGTGATGGTCACATCCGTCGTGGTCACGCGAGTCAGGCTCCGCGCCCGCCGCATCCTGCCGCGGCAAGTCGCATCACAGCAGGACGCAGGCCTCGTCGAAGTCGAGGCGCGGGGACCGGTTGTACACGCCGGCCGGGTCGCCATAGCCGATATTGACCAGGAAATTCGACCGCCAGCCGCGATCCGCAAGGAAGATCTCATCCACCTTGGCGTTGTCGAAGCCGGACATGCCCCCGATATCGAGGCCGATCGCGCGGGCCGCGATCATCAGATAGGCGCCCTGCAGCGTGCCGTTGCGGAACGCGGTGGTGGCGGCGAGCGAATCATTGCTGGTGAACCACTTCACCGCGTCGGCATTGTGCGGGAACAGCTTCGGCAGCTTCTCGTAGAATTTCGGATCATATGCAACGATAACGGTCACCGGCGCCGTCATGGTCTTTTCCATGTTCCCCGAGGACAGCGCGGGTGCGAGACGCTCCCGCGACTCCTTCGTGCGCAGGAACAGGAATCGCGCGGGTGAGCAGTTGGCCGAGGTCGGGCCGAACTTCAGAAGGTCGTAGAGTTCGTGCAGTTTCTCGTCCGTGACCGGTTCGTCGCGCCACTTGTTCTGCGAACGCGCCTCACGAAACAGTTGATCGAGACCGGCGGCATCGATGGTCATGCTCTGCTCCTGCACTGCTCGGTCGACCGTCGCCCAGCCGACGCGAATGGTGCGGCGCAGCGTAAGGCGGCGGCGCCGGGCGTCAACCGTCCCGGCGCAAGGAAATCAGAACTCCACCTGCTCCACCGACACAACCTCGGGCACGTAGTGGCGCAGCATGTTCTCGATGCCGTGCTTCAGCGTGGCGCGCGAGGACGGGCAGCCCGAGCAGGCCCCCTGCATGTGCAGCCGCACGATCCCGTCGCGATAGCCGCGGAAGACGATGTCACCGCCATCCCCGGCCACCGCCGGGCGGACGCGCGTGTCCAGCAGTTCCTTGATCTGATCGACGATCTCCTGGTCGGCCGGATCGCTGTCCTCCTCGAACAGGTCGTCGTCGCAGGCCGGATCGATCACCGGGCGGCCGGCGACGAAATGCTCCATGATCGCGCCCAGCACCTGCGGCTTCAGCGCCTGCCAGGCAACCTCGTCGGTCTTGGTCACGGTGATGAAGTCGCCGCCCAGGAACACCCGCGCGACGCCCGGAAGAGCGAACAGCGACGTTGCGAGCGGGCTGCGTTCGGCGGACCGGGCCGAGGCGAAATCGGCGGTGGATAGGCCCATCACCTCCTGGCCGGGCAGGAACTTCAGCGTAGCGGGATTGGGCGTGCCTTCGGTTTCAATGAACATTGCTGCCAGCCTGAATCCATGTTGTCCGAGGAAACCGGACCGCTGCGGTCCGGTCGACAGGCGCTACATCGGGGGTTTCGGGCGTGATGACAAGGGGGGGACGGTGCGACCGGCGATCAGTCGGCCGCGTCCGACACGCCGCCCAGGCGCGCGCCCTGCGCATAGGCACGCACCATGTCGCCGAACTGGGCAAAAATCGCCCGGGACAGCGAGTCGGTCGGCCAGTCATATTCCGGGTGCCATTGCACCCCCACCGCGAAGCCCGGCGCCGGGCGGGACGCGGTGGCAACCACCCGCACCGCTTCGACCGTGCCGTCGGGCGCGACACCTTCCACCACGAGCCCGGGCGCCAAACGATTCACCCCCTGGTTATGCAGGGAGTTCACGGCGATCTCGGTCGTGCCGGCCAGGCGATGCAGCCAGCCGCCCGGGGTGACCCGCACCGAATGCGCCTTGCCCTGGCGCACCTTGGGCGAGGGCTGCATCGGCGTGGAATGGTCCATGCGGTCCGGCAGGTCCTGCAGGCGCTGGTGCAGCGAGCCGCCCAGGGCGACGTTGAGCTCCTGAAACCCGCGGCAGATCGCGAGCAGCGGCACGCCGCGCAGCACGGCGGCGCGGATCAGCGGCAGGGTGATGCCGTCACGCGCCGGATCCTCGGGCGTGCCCTCCGCGTGCGGCGGACCGTCATAGAGCGTGGGTTGCACGTTGGACCGGCTGCCGGTCAGGATGATGCCGTCCAGCCGGTCGAGCAGGGTTTCGATGTCGGCGGTCGGCCCGTTCGCCGGCAGCAGCACCGGCACGGCGCCCACCACGTGATCGGAGGCTCGGACATAGGTATCGGAGGCGGCATGGTTCGGCATCCCGAAGACCCCGAACTGCTTTGTGCAGCAACTTATTCCGACGAGCGGCTTCATGACCCCGGCAGACCTCTTTGCGGCAGGATCATTCCCCACTCTTGCGGCAAAATGAAGACAATTCGCCGCTGCCGGGAGCATGACCGCCATGCGATCGCCACCAAACGTTGTCGCACCGGTCCCGCCCCGCTGAACCCCTGCACCAAAAACCGCACCCGCATGCACCGCGCCGATCAGGCCCGATCAGCCGCCCAGGTCGAGGTTCGGCACGCGGCTTTGCGGGTTGAACTCGAACAGCTTGGGATCGAATCGCCCTCCAGTCTCGATGTTGTGCAGCGTGACGCGGGTTTCCTGCCGCTGCGCATCCAGCACCATCCATTGCCGCAGCGCCAGCGGCGCATCGGCGAAGATCAGCGTCAGCGTTCCCTCGCCCGGCTGATCCGTGCGCACCAGGCTGACCTGGATCTGCCCGGGCAGGCGGCGGATCCCGGTGACGGTCACGTCGCCCGACAGGCTCACACGGTCCGCCAGCAGAATGCCCAGCGGCGTGCGGCCCAGGGGGATATTGCTGGTCTGCCGCAGCGAGGAATCGTGGAACACCAGAATGCCGTGATTGGCCACGAGCAGGAACGGTGCCGGCGGATCGTATTGGAACCGCATATGGCCGGGGCGTTCCAGCCAGACGGTGCCGCGGGAGACGCCGCCATCCGGCGCCACCTGCAGGAACTGCGCCTTCAGGTTGTGCAGGCCGTTCAGATAGGCTTCGATCCGCGCCAGATCCGCCTTGTCCTGCGGCGTCAGGCGCTGGGACGTCTGGGGTTGTCCCAGCGCGGCCGAACCGGCGGCAAGGGACAGAAACGAGCACAGCAGGACGGTGCGTCTGTTCAGCATGCGCACCATGTGGCGTGCCGCCGTGCTGTTTGCAAATGGCCCTATTCCGCTGGCCCTATTCCGCCGCGGCCGGCAGCGTGTGGCCCCAGAGTTCCGGCTTCAACTCCTCCTCGCGGTTCGGAAAGCCCAGGGCGCAGCCCAAGGTCACCACCGAGAACACCGCCAGCAGTGCCGTAACCGCCGCGAGATCGCCGGTCTGGGCGTGCAGCACGGCGACCACCGGCGCGGCCGCCGCCGCCCCCAGGAAGCCCACGAAGAACCGCACCGAGTAGATCCGCGCCCGCATGTCGGGGGATACGTAGCGGGCGGCCATCGTTTCGTTCACCGTGACCTGTCCGAACAGGGACGCGGCGACGGCGGCGGCCAGCGGCAGCACCAGCCAGCCCTGCGCCATCGACAGCAGCGCCAGGGCGGGCGCCAGGATCACGCTGACAGGCAACAGGACACGCCGCAGCGTGCAGCGATCGATCAGCCGCCCGACCGAGAATTGGGTGACCGCGCCGCAGAGCGTGGCGGCAAAGGCGGCCGCCCCGACCAGCGGCAGCAGATCGGGATCGCCGGCCAGGCGTTCCTGCATCAGCTTGGGCAGCAGCAGGGTGAACGCGTTGAACACCAGGCCCGATACGGCGGCGATCAGCATGAGTACCAGCACCGCCCGCCGGACGAGGTGGCGCGGAATCGGCGGAAACGGCCTGGCATTGCCCCGGGCGGCGGTGGTGTGGACCGGCACCCGCAGCCAGAGCAGGCCGAGCGCCAGGGACAGCGCGCCGGGAAGGATGAAGCTTGACCGCCAGCCGATCTCGTTTGCCAGGAAGGCGGTGGCGACCGGCGCGAGCGCGACGCCGACATTGCCATAGACACCGTTCACGCCAATCGCCCGACCCGGCTTGTCGCCGGCGGCCTCGACCAGCATCGTGGTGCCGATCGGATGGTAGATCGCCGTGAACAGCCCGATCCCGGCGAGCGCCACGGCCAGACCCAGTGGCGAATCGGCCGCGCCCGCCGCGACCATCGAGGCACCGGTGCCAAAGTAGAACAGCGCCATCAGCGGCTTGCGCCCGAATCGCTGTGCCAGCCAGCCCTGCGGCAGGGAGAACAGCCCGTACAGCACGAACATCCCGGTCGCGAGCGCGAGGATCGGCCCGTACTCCTCCCCGAACGGTCCTCCGGGTGTCGCCATCGCCAGAACCGCTGTCGGCAGGATCAGCAGGCTGTAATGGGTGAAGGTATGCGCGGTGTTGATCAGCGTGACCTGACCGGGGAGCGTTGGCATCGGCATGGCCCTATGGAGCGGGCGCAGCATGGCGCGCCGGCGGCGGCGTTGCCAGGGCGCAATCGGATGGTCTGCCGCGTGCGTCCAGGATTGGCCCCGGGCGGGATGTCGGGCATGGCCTTGATACGCATCAATGACGATGCACCAGCCAGGGTCTGTTGTGCCCCGCGAATGCCACTCGAACCGGATCGTGGAGACGCGGAATGGTCGGACTCACCTTGTCGGCGGAACAGATCCGTTCCGCGCCCCCCGAAGTGCGCCACTGGCTGGAACGCCAGGTGGCCGCGATCTTCGCGCCATCCCCGGCCGAGGAGCAGCATCGGCCGTCGCATTCCCTCGTCGCCTGCACGATCGAGGAAGCACGGGCGATCCTGCACCAGATCCAGGACTTGCTGCCGGTCGTGACCGTGTTCTTCGAACTCGGCCGGGAAGCGCCGCTGGTCGGCGGCCAGGGCATCCGCGCCTTCTCGCTGCACGATATCCAGGTGCATACCAGGCTGCGCGGGCCGGAGCAGGTGCTGGAATGCCTGGATATCATCAACAAGGCCGACCAGCGGCTGCGCAGCGATTCCTCGGCCGTCGTGTCGGCCATCGACCCGCACGGGCGCTGCTTCGTGGCCGACGCGACCTCGCGTTCGATCCTGGCGCTTTGGCAGGAAATCGTCGGTGCGCGGACGGCCGAGGCCGGCGAGCCGCCCACGCCGGCGCAGCCGAACACCGCGCCCGACCCGCGATAGCGGCCTGATCGTCCGGCCTGATCGTCCGGCCTG
>JBFXDK010000038.1:12452-38303 GCA_050181195.1 Acetobacteraceae bacterium
GGCGCTTTGGCAGGAAATCGTCGGTGCGCGGACGGCCGAGGCCGGCGAGCCGCCCACGCCGGCGCAGCCGAACACCGCGCCCGACCCGCGATAGCGGCCTGATCGTCCGGCCTGATCGTCCGGCCTGATCGTCCGGCCTGATCGTCCGGCCTGGGGCCGGGTTGATCGCCCTGCCCGTCCCGCGCCAGCATGCGGTCTCCAAGGACAAAAAGGAGCGCCAGGATGCTGACATCAGAGGGATTTCGCCTGGACGGGCGGGTCGCGCTGGTCACCGGATCGGGCCGCAATATCGGACGCGCTGTGGCCGAAGCCTTCGCCGCGGCTGGCGCCAAGGTGGTGATCAACGGCCACAGCAACCGCGCTGCGCTGGATGAGGTCGCCGCCGGCATCCGCGACCGCGGCGGCGAAGCGCTGCCGGTCATGGCCGATGTATCCGACGACGCCCAGGTCGGCCGCATGGTGAACGAGGCGGCGGATGCGTTCGGGGGCCTCGACATCGTCGTGTCCAATGTCGGTATTCGCAAATACCGCGCCTTCCTGGACATCACGCCGCAGGAATGGGACGACGTGCTGCGCAGCAATCTCAGTGCGTCATTCTACCTGGCGCGCCACGCCATCCCGCACATGCGAAAGAAGGAATGGGGCCGCATCATCGTCATGTCGGGCGCGGACGGGTTCTGGGGCCATGTGACGCATCGCGCGCCGAACCTGGCCGCGAAGTCCGGCATGCATGGCCTTGCCAAGGCGATCGCGCGGGAATTCGGCGCCGACGGGATCACTGCGAACACCGTCTCGCCCGGACCGATCGACACGGTCCGCGACTGGTCGCAATACACCCACCAGCAGCCCGAGCGCGTTACCGCCGAAATTCCCCTGGGCCGCTACGGCCATGTCGATGAGATCGCGGGTGCCTGCCTGTTCCTGGCCAGCGCCGCCGGCGGCTTCGTCTCGGGCCAGGTCATCCATGTGAATGGCGGGCACAATATGTACTGAGCCGTGTTGCCGATCGCGTCCCGCCGGCGCAGTGTCCGCGCCTCACGCCATCCCTGAGCGGAATCCGTCATGAGCATCGATCCGAAGATCCGCGCCGCGCTTGCCGGCGTTTCCACCGCCACGGTCACGACCGTGCTGCTGAAGAAAGGGCTGCGCAATGTCTGGATGCGCGGCACACGCCCGATCCGCGCCGGCCAGCCCAGGATCATCGGACCGGCCTTCACCCTGCGCTTCGTTCCCGCCCGCGAGGACCTGGCGACACCGGAATCCTGGTCGTCCCCCATTTCCACCCGTGCGGCCATCGAGGCGATGCCGGATGGCTGCATCTGTATCGCCGACGCGATGGGCGTAACCGATGCCGGCATTTTCGGCGACATTCTGTGCGCGCGCATGGCGAAGCGGGGCGTCGCGGGCCTGGTGACCGACGGCGTGGTGCGCGACATCGCCGGCGTGCTGGGGACCGGCCTGCCGGTGTGGTGCCAGGGCGCCGCCGCGCCGGCCTCGGTCGCCGGCCTGACCTTCGTGGCGTGGGAACAGCCGATCGGCTGTGGCGGGGTGGCCGTCTTCCCGGGCGACCTGATCATGGTGGACGACGACGGCGCGGTCTGCATCCCGCAGAAGCTGGTCGAGGAGGTCGCCGCCACCGCCGCGGAGCAGGAGCGCATGGAGGAGTGGATCATGAACGAGGTGAACAACGGCGCCTCGCTGCCCGGCCTCTATCCGCCGAACTCCGAAAACAAGGCGCGCTACGAGGCCTGGGCCAGGACGCGATAGCGCGGCGATGGCGGCGGGAATCGAGTCCATTCTCTATCTGCCGGGCTCGTCCTATCCCGCCGACAAAAGTTTCGAGGATGCATTGCTGCCGCGCCTGGCCGGCCGGCTGGTAGGGGTGCGGGCCACGCCCTATGAAGCGTTCATCGCCGGCCGCGGCGCGCCGGCGGCGTGGAACGACCCGTTCCGCCGGCTTGCCCTGCTGGAAGCGGTGCTGCCGACCGATGGTTCGGGGCTTGTCCTGATCGGGCGGTCCAGCGGCGCGCGGATCGCCACGTTGTATGCTCGGCACTACAAGGTGGCGGCGGTGGTCTGCCTGGGATACCCGTTCCGTCACCCCAGACGAGCGCTGGATCCGGCGCGGACTCGGCATCTGGCCGGTCTGGCGACACCCACGCTGATCATCCAGGGTATCCGGGACCCGTATGGGGGGACCGAAGTGGTGGAAGACCATGTGCTGGCGCCCGCGATCCGGCTGCGCTTCATCGACGCCGGCCACCGGTTCGACCTTGCGCAGGCCAGATGGGACACGCTGGCGGATGAGATCGTCGACTTCCTGGGCCGCCGCGCGGAAACGCCGCCGGTCCACGGCCTGCGTTTCGACGAGGATTTCTACCGTTCCTGCCATCCCGACGTTGTCGCGGCGATCGCGGCGGGGAAATTCGCCTCCGGCGCCGACCACTACCGCCGGTTCGGCCAGCGGCAAAAGCGGCGGTTCAGGCTGCTGCCGGATCCGCTGCCGCGGCAATGAACCGGTAGGTGTTGCGGAACCGCTCCACCCGGCCTAGCCCCGGCCAAGGATGGTGGTAGCCGATGACCTGCAACTTTTCGTCCGCCAATCGGTTCAGCAGCGCTCGGCGTGTGGCCACGCCCTCCGCCGCGTCCGTGTCGTATGCGCTGGGGGAGTCCGGATAAAGGTAGGACAGCGGATCGTGGAACGCCACGTCGCCGGTCACGCACGCTCCGCCCTCGATCAGAAACGCGAGGTGCCCCGGCGTGTGACCGGGCGTCAGCCAGGCATGCACCCCGGGCAGGAATGCCTCTCCGTCCCGCACCGTGTGGATCCGCTCGCGCAGCGGCAGCAGGTGTCTGCGCACCCCGGCCAGTGAGATGTCGTCCTGCACCGTGATCCGGTCCGCCGTCCAGAACGCCAGTTCCTGTTCGGCCATGTAGATCGTCGCGTTCTGGAAGTTGGGCGTGCCGTCATCGCCCATCGTTCCCCAGCAATGGTCGCTGTGCGCATGGGTCAGGACGAGCGCATCGATGGAAGCTGGATCGATGCCGGCGGCACGCATGTTTTCCAGCAGGCGGCCGCTGTCCGGGCCGAACATCGTATCCGTGCCCATGCCATTGTCGAACAGCACGCGCTTGCCGCCGGTTTCCAGCAACAGGCAGTTCTGCGCAACGATGATCCGGTCGGGCACCTGCCCGGCCTGCGTCAGCGCATCTGCCAGAAGCGCCCGGTCAACGCCCTTGAAGATGCGGTGCGGACGAGCGAGCCGCAGCGGACCATCGGAGAGCATCATGGCGTCCCGCGCGCCGATCCGGAAACGATGATGCATCAGGCGATCTCCGCACAGGCCTGCGCCAGCCAGGCCCGTGCATCCGGTTCAAGATGCGGCCCGACCTTCGACAGGACGTTTTCATGATAGGCATTCAGCCAGGCCCGCTCGCCCGGGTCGAGCAGCGCGGGATCGATCAGTGCCCGGTCGAAGGGCGCGAAGGTAATCGTCTCGAACCGCAGGAAGGGCTTGGCGGCGTCGGGCAGGTCCGCGGACTGAACCATCAGAAGGTTTTCCAGCCGAATGCCGTATTGGCCTGGCAGGTAATAGCCGGGCTCATTGGAAAGGATCATGCCAATTGCGATCGGCACCGGCTTGGCGAGCCGGGAAATGCTCACGGGACCTTCATGTACCGACAGATAGCTGCCGACGCCGTGGCCGGTGCCATGGTCGTAGTCCAGCCCCATCTGCCACAGCGCCCGTCGCGCAAAGGCGTCGATGTGCACGCCGCCGATGCCCTGCGGGAACACCGCGGTCGCGATCGCGATATGGCCTTTCAGCACGCGGGTCACGCGCGCGCGGATGTCCGCCGGAGCCGGGTCAGGGCCGGTCCAGATCGTGCGGGTGATATCCGTCGTGCCGTCCGGATATTGCGCGCCCGAGTCGATAAGATACACCTCATTCGGGCGGATCGGCCGGTTGCTCTGCTCCGTCACGCGGTAATGGATGATGGCGCCATGCTCACCGGCGCCGGAGATCGCCGGGAAACTCTCGCCGCGAAATCCTTCCACCCCCTCTCGCAGGCCTAGAAGGCGGGCGGCCGCCGACATTTCCGTCTCGCGCCCCGCCGGCCCGATCTGCGACAGCCAGTGCAGGAAGCGGCACATCGCGACCGCGTCCCGGGCATGGGCGTCGCGCATGCCCTGCTGTTCCACCGTGTTCTTGCAGGCTTTCGGCAGCAGGCAGGGATCGGGCCCGGGCACCACGGTCGCCCCGGCGTCGCGCAGGCGCTGCGCAAACCAGGCCGGAGATCCCGCGGGATCAACGCGCACCCGCTTGCCGGACAGGCGCGCGAGTGCCGGCGCCAGGGCATTACGGTCCGCGACGGAAACCGCATTGCCCAGCCAGGTCCGGGTTTCCTCGGGGATCTTCGATTGGTCCATGAAGACCTCGGCTGTCCCGTCGGAATGGATCAGTCCAAATCCGAGCGCGAAGGGCGTGAACGGCACGTCGGCACCACGGATGTTGAACAGCCAGGCGATCGAGGCTGGATCCGACAGTACCGCCGCATCCTGCTTCGCGTCTCGCAATAATTTTGCAATATCCTCACGCTTCTCGACCGATCCTCGTCCGGCATAGGCAAGCGGATGCGGTTCGGCCGGGGCCGATGGCGGGACGGGACGGTCGGTCCAGATGGCGTCGATTGGATTGGAGGCGACAGGCTGCATCGTGAGCCCGGCATCGGTGTAGCGGGCGAGCGCGTCTTCGCTGATCAGCAGCGGATCGTAGCCGATCCTGGCACCCGCGGCGGTATTGGCGGCCAGCCACCCCGGCGGCGGTTCGTCCGTGATATGCCGCCGTTCCCAGTCGCCGGGGTCGGTCTGCTCCGCGAGTTGCAGGACATAGCGCCCATCCGTGAACACGGCCGCCTTGTCCGCCAGCACGACGGCGAGTCCGGCGCTGCCGGTGAAGCCGGTGAGCCAGGCCAACCGTTCCGCCGAGGCGGGCACGTATTCGCCCAGGTGTTCGTCGGCTCGGGGGACGATGAAGCCATCCAGACCCTGGCGCGCAAGTTCGTTGCGCAATTCGGTCAATTTGCAGAACGACATGGGGGTCTTTCTCTCATCAATGGCGAATTTTCATGACGCATTAATTCATCATGCAAAGAGCGCATGGCTGGGGGGTTGACAATTCGCTTATCCGAAGGACCTGCACAGCTTATGTTGCACCGCACAAGCCCGGGGCGCCCCGCCACTCGACGTCGCGTTGGATCCGGGTTTGGTGAATGGATTGTGAACCCATGAGTGCCCCTATCGCCAAGAGCCAGATGTCCTTTGCCCTCCCGAATCTGAGCTATGTCGACGCAAAGTGGGAAGAGCCCAACCTGCGCGCGCAGTTCCAGGCAGAGCCGAAGCGCGGCATCTTCGCTTGGATCGCCCACAAGGTCGCCGGCATCGTTGCCTGGAACCGCCAGCAGGAACAAGCCGCCGAACTCGCGATGATGAACGACCGGGAACTCGCCGATATCGGCCTGAACCGGGGCGATGTCGGACGTGTCTTCACCCCGGAGCACAGCCGCGACATGATCGCGCTGCGCGGCGCCGACGTCTGACCGACACCGAGGACCGATGAACCCGTAGAACAGGCGAGCCGCCTCAGGCTCGCCTGTTTGCGTTCCGGCGCACCACGATTGTCGTCCACGCCCCCTGCGACACCATCCGCTCCAGGCGCAGGCCGCGCCGCCGGTGTGCCGCCAGCACCCATCTCGCCTGGCTGGCCAGCAGCCCGGACAGGATCGCGGTGCCGCCCGGGGCCAGACTCGCCGCAAGGTCCTTCGCCATCAGGCACAGCGGGCGCGCGAGGATGTTGGCAAAGATCAGGTCATAGGGGCCGGATGACCGCACGACCGCGCTGCGCCACCCATCCGCCAAGCGCGGCCGGACCAGGTGCGACAGCCGGTTGAGGCGGGCATTTTCATGAGCCACCCGCACCGACCACGGTTCGATATCGGTCCCCAGCACGTGTCGCCGCAGCAGTCCCGCCGCCGCCATCGCCAGGATGCCGGACCCGGTGCCCAGATCCAGGATCCGCCGCGGGCGACGGCGCGCCGCGTGCTCCAAGGCAATCAGACAGCCGCGGGTGGAGCCGTGCTCACCCGACCCGAAGGCGAGACCTGCGTCCAGTGTCAGCGTGATGCGTCCGGGCGCGGGTGGACTGGTCAGATGCGTGCCGCGCACCGCGAATCGCTGACCAATTCTCTGCTCGGGGAACGAGGCATAGGTGCGCGCCAGCCACCCCTCGGCCGGCGTTGCCGACCGTTCAGCGTCCACGGCCACGCCGCTGACCGCGGCTGCCAATGCAAGCGAGGCCGCCAGTTCGGTCTCTCGTGCACCGACCGGCTTCACACCTTCCACGCGCCATGCGCCGGTGCGATCATCACGGAAGAACCCCACCGTGTCGCAAGCGCTGGACAGGGCCGCCTCATAGGCTTCCAGCGCGGCTTCAGGCACCGTGACCGAGACGGTTTCCAGCGGTGTTGCGTGACGGGCGCTCATCAGACCTTTTCCACGAACCGGTCCAGCACGCGTTTCTCGCCCGCCTTGTCGAACGCGATGTCCAACCGGTCGTCATCTGCCGCCGTGACGGTGCCGTAGCCGAATTTCTGGTGGAATACCCGTGTGCCGACCGGGATCTGTTCCTCCCGCGCCGGGCGGGCGGGCTGTTCCCAGGCCTCGATCGTGCGCACGCGACGCGCCACCAGCGGAAACTGCGCGGGAAACGAGGTCGCCGCCGCAACGCGGGCGTCGCGCGCGAGGGCAGCGGAGCCGATCCGCTCCACATGATCATCCGGCAATTCGTCCAGGAACCGGCTGGGCATGCTGCTCTGCCAATTGCCGTAGATGCGGCGATTCGCGGCGTAGCTCACGATCGCCTTCCGGCGCGCGCGGGTCAGGCCGACATAGGCAAGCCGCCTTTCCTCCTCCAGCCCCTTGGCACCGCTTTCGTCCATCGCGCGCTGGTTGGGGAACACCCCATCCTCCCAGCCCGGCAGGAACACGATGTCGAATTCCAGGCCTTTGGCGCCGTGCAGCGTCATCAGGCTTACACGCTCGCCTTCGGCCGCCTCCTCGTTCTCCATCACCAGCGAGACGTGGTCGAGAAAGCCGGCCAGGGTTTCGAAATCCGCCAGGGCCCGGACCAATTCCTTCAGGTTCTCCAGCCGTCCCGGCGCCTCGGGCGACTTGTCCTGCTTCCACATCTCCGTATAGCCGCTCTCATCCAGGATCGTAGCGGCAGCCACGATGTGCCCGTCGCGGTCGATCGTCTCCCGCCAGCGCTGCAGCCCTTGCAGCAACGTGCCGATGCCTTCCCGCACCTTCCCCTTCAGCGCCCCGCGCTGGTGCAGCAAAGCGGCGGCGGCGGCGAGCGGGATCCCCTCGGCGCGGGCGGCTTCATGCATCGCGCGCAGCGCGACATCGCCCACACCCCGGCGCGGCACGTTGACGATCCGTTCGAACGCCAGGTCGTCCGCCGGCTGCACCGTGGCGCGCAGGTAGGCGATGGCGTCGCGGATTTCCTGGCGTTCGTAGAAGCGCAGCCCGCCCACCACCCGGTACGGCACACCCAGGACGATCAGCCGTTCCTCAAAGGCGCGGGTCTGGAAGCCGGCACGCACCAGGATCGCCATTTCCGCCAGCGACTCGCCGTCCCGGCGCAGGGTTTCAATGCGGTCACCGACCATGCGGGCTTCCTCATCGGAGTCCCAGACTCCGACGACCTGCACCTTTTCCCCTGTCTGGGCGTCGCCGCGTCCGGGCCGCAGCGTCTTTCCCAGACGGCCTTCGTTGTGCGCGATCAGGCTGGAGGCGGCGGCCAGGATGGTGGCGGTGGAGCGGTAGTTCGCTTCCAGCCGGATGATACGGGCGCCGTCGAAGTCCTTCTCGAAACGCAGGATGTTCTCCACCTCGGCGCCGCGCCAGGAATAGATCGACTGGTCGTCGTCACCGACGCAACAGATGTTGCGATGCCCCTGCGCCAGCAGCCGCAGCCAATAATATTGTACGAGGTTGGTGTCCTGGTACTCATCCACCAGGATGTAGCGGAACGCGCGATGGTACTGCGCCAGCACATCCGGCTGCGCGCGCAGGATTTCGGTCATGTGCAGCAGCAGATCGCCGAAATCAGCCGCGTTCAGGCCGCGCAGGCGCTGCTGGTAGGAGTCGTACAGCCCACGCGCGCGGCCGTTGGCGTATTCCGAATCCTCGGACGGGCCGATGCGCGCCGGGGTCAGGCCGCGATCCTTCCAGCGCTGGATCGCTGCCATCAGCCCGGCCGGTGTCCAGCGCTTGGTGTCGATCCGTTCGGCTTCCATCACCTGCTTCAGGACCCGAAGCTGATCGTCCGTGTCCAGGATCGTGAAGTTCGACGCCAGCCCGACATGTTCGGCGTGCCGGCGCAGCATTCTCGCGCACAGGGCGTGGAAGGTGCCGAGCCACAGGCCTTCGGCGGGCTGGCCGAGGATGGCACCGACGCGTTCGCGCATTTCCCGGGCCGCCTTGTTGGTGAAGGTGACGGCGAGGATCTGGTTGGGAAACGCCCGTCGGGTCAGCAGGATATGCGCGAACCGCGTGGTCAGGACACGTGTCTTGCCGGTGCCCGCACCGGCCAGGACCAGCAGCGGTCCGTCGACCGTTTCCACCGCTTCCCGCTGCTCGGCATTCAGGCGCGCCAGGTACTCTGTCATGGCGGCAGATTATCGGAACATGGCGCGAACAGGAACCGGGGTCAGGTCATGGCGCCGGTCGCACGCCCAGCAGATGCGCGATCGCGTATGCCAGGTCGGCGCGGTTCAACGTATAGAAGTGGAACTCATCGACGCCATTGGCCTGCAGCAATCTCACCTGTTCGGCGGCAACCACCATACCAATCAGCCGGCGCATCTCCTGGTCTTCGTCCGTCCCTTCAAACAGGTGCGCCAGCCAAGTGGGCACGCTGGCGCCGCACATCGCGGAAAACCGCGCTGCCTGCGCGAAGTTGGAGACGGGCATGATACCGGGCACGATCGGCGCCGTAATTCCGGCCGCGAGGCAGCGGTCGAGGAAGCGAAGATAGACCGAGCTATCGAAAAAATACTGCGTGATTGCCCGCGTCGCCCCGGCATCGAGCTTGCGCTTGAGATTGTCCAGGTCGAGCTCGGCGCTCTGCGCCGTTGGATGGATTTCCGGATAGGCGGCAACCGAAATCTCGAAATCCGCGACCTTCCGCAGTCCGGCCACGAGATCGGCGGCATAGGGATAGCCGCCCGGATGCGGCTGGTATTGCGTCCCGGGCGGCGGATCGCCACGCAGCGCCACGATATGCCGTACCCCGACGTCCCAGTAACCCGCCGCGACCTCGTTCACCTCTGCCTGGCTTGCTCCGACGCAGGTCAGGTGCGCTGCCGGCACGAGAGTCGTTTCCCGCAAAATGCGGGAAACGGTGGCGTGCGTGCGGGCTTGGGTCGATCCGCCGGCCCCGTAGGTAACCGAGACGAATCGCGGCCGCAGCGGCGCCAGACGCTCGATACAGGTCCAGAGTTGTTGCTCCAGCGCCTCGGTACGGGGCGGAAAGAACTCAAAGGACAGTTTCGGCGGCGGATGGTCCGCGGCCCGCACCGGCAGCCCGGAAAACCGCGGTCCGGTCAGCCAGCGCTGCAGGGTCGGGGATACGGTGGTCTGCATCGGATCATTCATGTCGCTCCATTTCCCCGAAATGGCTGGTCATGCAAGCACTATGCGCACCGCCAAGTCCGTTGCATCCGGATCACGCTGTGCTACATAGCTCACGGAAAGCTCAAATTCCGCCTGTTTCATTCAGGCGGGAGCGCTGCCATCTCTGCCCTCACTGGATACGGTCGATTCGCGGTCGTCTCCGGGTTTTGGCACCGAGGAACCCGATGCCCGCCACGTCTCGCCCCCGTTCGTCCTTGTTTCGGGTTTCTATCCGTTGGGTATTTGCCGGCTTGCTTGCGCTGGGCGCGACCGGCTGCGCGACCCCGCCGTCGGCCGACGATCCGGAGGCATTGGCAGAATTCCGGGAAACCAACGATCCGCTGGAACCGGCCAACCGTGTCTTCTACACCATCAACAACGGTCTCGACACCGTCATCCTGGAGCCGGCGGCACGCGCCTATCGGTTCGTCGTGCCAGGCTCCGTGCGCACCGGCGTCGACAACGCCCTCTCGAACCTGCGCACCCCCGTCCGTCTTGGCAACGACATGCTGGAAGGCAAGCCGCGGCGGGCCGGCGATACCACCATGCGGTTCCTGATCAACACCACGGTCGGCGCCCTCGGCTTTTTCGACGTGGCCAAGGACTGGGGCTATCCGGCGCACGACGCGGATTTCGGCCTGACCCTTGCCACCTGGGGCGTGCCGGATGGACCGTTCCTGTTCCTGCCCCTGCTCGGCCCATCAAACCCACGGGACTTTACGGGTTTCGGCGTCGATACGGTCGCCGATCCGTTCATGTGGGTCGGACAGGGTGCTGCCGTCACTGCGCTCAACTGGAGCCGCTTCGGCCTCTCCGCTGTCAATGCGCGCGAAAAGGCCCTCGACTCGATCGACTCGATCAAGAAGACCGCGCTTGATCCCTACGCGACCTTCCGTAGCCTTTACCGGCAGTTCCGCGAAGCCCAATTGTCGAAGCTGCGTGCCGACAACCGCGCGACTGTCCCTGTCTGGTTCCCGCAAACGGCCGGGCAGGAAATCAATCCGCCACCCCGCTGACGGAGTTCATGAACAGTATGCTGCCCCGACGCGATTTCCTGCTCCGCACCACTGCCTTCGCCCTCTTCGGGTCATTCCTGGGATCGGGCGCGTTCGCGCAGGCCGCCGAACGCGCCAGCGCCTTTGTGAAGACAACCGGGGAGCAGCTGGTGGCCGTGGTCAACGGCGGCGGATCGGCGGAAGCGAAGCGGCGCGAACTGTCGCGCATCATCGAAGGCGCGGTCGATATCGACGGCGTCGGACGTTTCTGCCTAGGCCGTTTCTGGCGCCAGGCCTCGCCCGAGCAGCAGAAGCGCTACCTCGATGTATTCCGTCAGGTCCTGGTCACCAGCATCTCCACCAAGCTCGGCGAATACCAGGGTGTGCGGTTTACCGTTGGCCGCTCCCAGCAGCGGGATGACAACCAGGTCGTCTCAACCGTCGTGGAGCGGCCGAACAATGCGCCCGCCGCGGTGGATTGGGTCATCAGTCATCCCGCCAGCAAGCCGCAGATCGTCGACGTGATCGCCGAAGGAACATCCCTGCGCATCACCCAACGCAGCGACTATGCGGCCTATCTGCAGCGCAACAACAACAGCATTGACGCGCTGATCAGCGCCATGCGCGACCAGGTGGCTCAGAACAGCTAGTCCGCATCCGCTCCCGGCAGGCCCAGCGCGACGGGCGGTGGGCGGACATCCGCGCTGACGCCACCGCCGACTGGCATGAACCCTGCGATCAGGCAAAACGCCGATGCATGGTCAGGCCATACAATCTCGGGGCGGATCCGCCCTGAGGCTTTCGAACAGGACCATGGCATGCCCGCCCTGCACGAAATGCTCGCGCGGCGTCATACCAATTCCGCCCAGCACCATGCGTGAGGCGAAGTTGCTCTCGCGCGCCACGGCAACAATGCGTGCCAGGCCAGCACGCTGGTGACCGAAATTCATCGCCGCGCCGGCGGCCTCGCGCGCAAGCCCCCTGCCCTGCGCTTCCGGCCATAGTGCGAACCGCAGCGCGACGCCCCGCCCGTCCGGCCGGTCCTCGAGACCGGTGATGCCGACAAAGCCGCCGGTCGTGGCGTCGCGGATCGTCCAGATGCCATAGCCCTTCGCGCCCCAGGCGATGATGTCGCGGCTGAGTTCCTCGGCCGTCTGCGCCGGCGTGCGCACCCCGCCCAGCATGATCGCGAACACTCGCGGGTCCGCCTTGATCGCCTGCAGATCCCACAGGTCCGCGCCATTCACCGGCGTCAGCACAAGGCGCGCGGTCCGCAGAATCCAGGTGGCGTTCATGGCGGCCACCCGCCAGCGATGTGGACGACGTCAGTCCGGCCGACGAAGACAGGCGGGCTGATCAGACCACGCCCGCCTCCTGCCCTGCGGTTGCCATTCGCGGATCATGATGGACGCTCCCCCCAAAGGATGCATGACCAAGCCGCTTCTACCAGACGAAACGCGGCAGGGTCGCGATCGGCGACAACCCGGCCGCCCGCGCCGCCGCTTCCGCCTTCGCGTGATCGAAGCCTCCGGCGCCATCGGACAACGCCGAACCATGCAGCCCGTCCAGCACCCAGCACGCCGCCAGGTCGACGGCGCTCGCGCCGGCAATGTCCGTGCGCAGCGAATCGCCCACCGCCAGCACGCGGTCGGGCGGCAGGTTCATCTGCTGCAGCACCGGCTGATAGATGGCAGGGTCCGGCTTGCCCAGCGAACGCACATCGCCGCCCAGCTCCCGATAGCGCACAGCGAGCGATCCCGCGCACAGCACGCGCACGCCGCCACGGATCACCTCCAGGTCGGGGTTGCCGCAGATCATCTTCAGCTTCACGCGGGCGCAATCCTGCAGCACCGGCTCGAACTCGGCCATGTCGCTGGGATTGCGATGGTCGTCCGGCCCGGTGTTCAGCACGAAGTCGGCATCCGCGGGGTCCGAGACTTCGGTCAGGGGCAGGCCGGCCAGCACGGGCTTGTCCCGCTCCGGCCCCAGGTGGAACACGCGGGTGCCCAGTTCGGCCCACCACAGGTCGGGCGGGGACTGCAGCGCGCGCCGCACCGCCTCACCGCTGGTCAGGATATCGGTGTAGAGTTCGTCGGGAATTCCCATCCGCCGCATCATGGTCTGCACCGCCGCATTCGGCCGCGGCACATTGGACAGCAGCAGCGTGCGCTTGCCCGCCTGCTTGAGGTGACGCAGCGTCTCCACGGCGTGCGGGAACGCGTTGACGCCGTCATGGATCACGCCCCACAGGTCCAGCACGAAACCGTCGTAACGTTCAGCCAGAGGAGCGAAACCGGAGAGATGTTGCATTACGCCTGTCCTGACAAGTGTTGCGCGCGTGTGCCGACCGCGTCCTGGATCCGTGTGAACCCGGCCTGGCGCATCGACGCCGCGAGCTCCGCCTTCAGCCGCGGGATCAGCGCCGGCCCGTGATACGCGAAACCGGTATAAAGCTGGACGAGCGAGGCGCCGGCCTCGATCTTCGTCAGCGCGTCCCGTCCGCTGAACACGCCGCCCGCGCCGATCAGCACCAGCCGCCCGCGCGCCAGCAGGAACGCCCGGGCCAGCATCCGTGTGGAAAGCGGAAACAGCGGCACGCCGGACAGTCCCCCCGCCTCCCGCGCATGCGGGGAACGAAGCCCGGACGGGCGCGAAATCGTGGTATTGCCGACGATCAGCCCCTGCACGCCGTTCGCGACGCAGGTTTCCACCACCGCTTCCAGCCCGTCATCGGACAGGTCGGGCGCGACCTTCACCAGCAGCGGCGGCTTGATCGGAACGGTCGCCACCGCCTGCAGGATGTCGCGCAACCGCTCCTCGGATTGCAGATCGCGAAGCCCCGGCGTGTTGGGGGAAGAGACGTTGATCACCACGTAGTCGGCATGCAGCGCGACGGCGGCGATCAGCAGCGGATAGTCGCGGATCGGGTCCGCGCCGTCCTTGTTGATCCCGACATTGGCGCCGACCGGCACGGTCCGCCCGGTCAGTGCCGCGATATTCTCGCAATAGGCTTCCAGCCCGTCATTGTTGAAGCCCATCCGGTTGATCACCGCCTGGTCCGGCTCCAGCCGGAACAGCCGCGGGCGCGGATTACCCGTCTGCGGGCGGGGCGTGACCGTGCCGGTTTCGACGAAGCCGAAGCCCAGGCGCATCAGGCCTGGCACCGCGACGGCGTTCTTGTCGAAGCCGGCGGCCAACCCGATCGGGTTGGCAAAGCGCAGGCCCAGGACAGAGACGGCAAGCGCCGGATCATCGGACGCGGCCGAACGGCCGGCAAGGCCCAGGCGCAACGCCTTCAGCGCCAGGTCGTGGGCGCGTTCGGCGTCCATCCGGCGCAACAGCGGCAACAGGGCAGAGGCAAGGGCGGGCATCATCGCGCCGGGGTTATGCCCTTCCGGGACCGCACGGGAAAGGTGGGTCGGCCCGCATCCAACCCCCGCCATTTCCGCCTGGCCCCGGATCGCGTAATCTGACCTCCCATGCATTGGGGGAGGATGTCAGCATGATCATCGAGATGCGTACCTATACGCTCCAGCCGACCACACTGGCCGAGGTGGAGAAGCGGTTCGGCGAGGCGCTGCCCGTCCGTGAGAAATACTCCAAGCTCGCGGCCTTCTGGCACTCGGAGGTCGGGCCGCTGAACCAGATCATCCATGTCTGGGCCTATGACAGCTTCGAGCAACGCGCCGAGGTGCGGGCCGCCGCGTCCAAGGAGGCATCCTGGCCGCCGCCGATCCGCGAATTCTGCGTCTCGCAGCAGAGCGAGGTGTTCATTCCGGCGCCGTTCTGCCCGAAGCTGGAGCCCCGGAATATCGGCCCGCTGTTCGAGATCCGGCAGTACACGGTGACGCCCGGATCCATCCCCGGCCTGATCGAGCGCTGGTCGGAGAAGATCGAGGGGCGGCAGAAATTCTCGCCGCTGGTGGCCGCGATGTATTCCGAGTTCGGCGCGCTGAACAAATGGGTCCATATCTGGGCCTACAAGGACGCGAACGAGCGGTTCAGCGCCCGCGCCGCGGCGGCGGCCGGCGGCAACTGGCCGGCGCGCAACCCGCCGGGCGTGATGGTGAAGCAGGAGAACAGCTTCGTGATGCCGGCGGCGTTCTCGCCGATCAGGTAGCAGTTGCTTTCATTTGAAAGCACTGGTCGCACCGATGGAGATGCGGTGGTCCGTGAAATCGTGGCAGGGATATGCCTGCCACGATCTGCCGCGTTACGCTTGGCCGATGCAAGCCGGCCAAGGGTAAGACCGCACGTCACCCCAAGGACAAAGACCGAAGCGGCTATTGCATGAACCAGCCGTGACTGACGACCATCGATTGTCCGGTCAGCGCATTGTTTTTCGCCGCGGCAAAAAACAGGACGGCATCAGCGACGTCATCGGTCGTGGTGAACTCACCATCGACGGTTTCCTTCAGCATGACATTGCGGATGACCTCCGCTTCGGAAATGCCGAGCGCCGCGGCTTGTTCGGGGATTTGTTTGTCGACGAGGGGCGTGCGGACGAAGCCGGGACAGACCACATTTGCAGTGACATTGTATTCCGCCCCCTCCTTGGCAAGCACCTTGGCGAGCCCGATCAACCCGTGCTTCGCGGTGACATAGGGCGCCTTCAGCACCGACGCTTCCTTGGAATGCACCGATCCCATGTAGACGACGCGTCCATACCTGGCGGCATACATGTGCTTCAGACAGGCCCTGGTCGTCAGGAAGGCGCCGTCCAGGTGGATTGCGAGCAACTTCTTCCAGTCATCGAAAGGGAAGTCCACCAGGGGCTTGACGATCTGGATGCCGGCATTGCTGACCAGGACGTCGACCTTGCCGTATTTGGCAACGGTATCGGCGACGCCTTTGTCGACCGCGGCTTCATCGGTGACATTCATCGCCACCGCGAAGGCGTCCGCGCCTCCGGACTTGATCTCCTCGGCCGTCGCCTGCGCCGCGGCGAGGTTGAGGTCGGCAATCACGGGTATTCCACCCTCGGCCGCGAACCGCAGCGCGATCTCCTTGCCGATCCCACTTGCTGCCCCGGTGATGATTCCGACCCGTCCATCGAAGCGCGCCATTTCCGTCTCCCGTAACTGGGGATTGCATGCAGCCTGCTTCAGGCGTCCTTCAGATAGTCGAAGACGACCTCGCCCAGGCCAAGCGTCAGATCCGTGACAAAGTGACTGGCCGACAATACTTCAAGCACCGGCAACCGGGCGACATCGCACTGGGCGTGATGGAACAGCTGCAATGCGGCCGGCCCTCGCCACGCCCCTTTCACCACCACGTCCTGCGTGTAGTAGCGCACCAGTTCGCAGATGCGCGGCGTGCAGTCCACGTGCGGCACGATCTTGATCATGAAATTGGGCTTCGCGAGGCTCGCGATCAAAGGATCCTTGTCGATTTCCTGGTGCTTGTAGCCCATGGTGGCCGAGACGCAGAGCACCGAGCCGTAATGCAGGGTGCAGACGATCGTCTCGTTTTCGTGTGTAATTCTCGGTGTGGCGAGCTTCTTCGGAAAGCCCCAGATCTCCCGCCCACCGGCGATTGGCGAGTTGTCGTCCAGATACATGGCGTGCACATAGCCGCCCTCCTGCACCACGCCGTCCGCGTCACGAAACCGAACGGGAATGACCTGACCCGACTCGGTGTAGTCGCCGAAGCCCGTGGAATCGGGCATCCGGATGAACTCGTAGTTCACCGTGTCACCGATCACCTCCAGCGGTTCCGGCACGAGCGCCCGCAAGATGTCAGGATCGGTGCGATAGGAGATGACAACGAACTCCCGATTGTAGAATTTGTAGGGACCGCGAGGATAGGCCGGGTTGTTCAGCGGCATTGCGAATGCCTTCGCACGTACATCGTCCAGCTTCATTGTCTCGGTCTCCAGTGTTGCCGGCGTCGTATGGACGGACCGCTATTCGCGGCCCTGGTAGGCGAGATCGAAGGTGAAGACGCCGTCCAGACTGCGTGGCCGCTCCAGGACCTCGGGATGGCGCAGCGTGCGCACGGCATCGTTGTAGCCCGCTGTCCAGTGCTCCTCCATCGTGCGGCGGGAAAACTCATAATCCTTCGAGGCACCCTCGTAGTTTCTGGAACGATAGATCAGATGGATGATGTTGAAGACCTTCTCATCGGCTTCCTGCGCCAGGACCTGAGCCTCGGGCGATCCCAACAGCTCCGCCGGCAGATCCTTCATCAACTTGGCATATGCTCGCCGCAGGGCTTGTTGCTTACGAAACATGTCCGTCGATTTTCTTGTGCGACTGGAGAAACGGATTTCCTTCTGCCGCACCTCGGATTCGATCAAGGTCCGCGGCATTTCACCGCGGGCGTTCCACAGATCCACCTGAAAGGCGAGTGTATCGACACGCGGCCGGCTCTCCAGGACCCATTCCAGCGGCGTGTTGGAGACGAGGCCGCCGTCCCAGTAATGCTCCCCCTCGATCTCGGTAGCCGGAAAGCCCGGCGGCAAAGATCCGCTGGCCATCACGTGTTCGGCGCCGATGGTATGGGTTGTACTGTCAAAATAAACGAAATTTCCGCTTCGGACATTCACCGCGCCGACACTGAACCGCATATCCCCGCTGTTGAGCCGATCGAAATCGACCAGTTGCTCCAGCAGCGCCTTCACCGGGCTTACGTCGTAGAAACTCAACGCGGTGGCCGCGCCGGGCGGCTGCAGGAACGGCGGCGGAAATCGCGGGGTGAAGAATCCCGGCGCACCGAACAGCAGCGTGCCGAATGCCCGGGCCTGATTGACCAGACTCCGGCTCAGATCGCCGTCGGTCTGAAATCCTGGGATGGCGGGAAATGCGAACGGCGGTGCGCTGATCGTCTCCCAGAAGCTACGCAGCTTGCTGACGCGCTGGTCCGGAGCATTCCCGGCGATCAGGGCGGAATTGATGGCCCCGATCGAAATTCCCGCCACCCAGTCCGGATGCAGGTCGGCCTCGCTCAGGGCCTGGTAGACACCGCATTGATAGGCGCCGAGGGCACCACCGCCCTGGAGCAACAATGTGATCCGTTCGAAGGGAGGACGCTGCACCCCACGATGGGACTTGTGATTGCGTGACGGCAGATGCGCCATAGGGTGGTGAACTCCGAATCCGTGGCCCCGCCCGGCTTCGTGCGGATCAGGCACTGGCAATCCCACTGGCAATCCGGCAGAGAGGAGATCCGGATGCTGCGTTCGCAGATGCAGCATAACCACGGAACGGCGCAAGCGAAAAGCAGCTTGCCCCGCCGCAATCTTGAAATGTCATAAGGAGGATGGAACGGCGTGTTGCAGGCTGCCGCTTTTCGCAACGGCCAGCCCGACGCCTATTCCATCACCCAGCCGCGATCCTTCTTCAGCACCGGCGTGTGGGTCTGGTCGATCCGCTGCTGCACGCTCATGCCCAGCCAGATCTGCAGCCGCTCCAGGACACGCCGCGTCGGCAGAGCGAGATCCAGCGCCATCGCTTCACTCATGCCGTAATAGCGAAGCCCGTCCAGCTCCCCGTCCCCGCCGATCTCGCCCGCGACCCTGTCGGCTTCCACGACCAGGAAGCGCGCGTTGTAGCGGATCGGGTTGCTGGGCGGTGTGATCGCGCGGGCCAGATACCAAAGTCCGTCCAGCTGCGCGGGCTGGCCCATGGACAGCCCGGTTTCCTCCAGCAGTTCGCGGGCAGCGGCGATGCCCAGCCCGTGCGCCAGCTTCTCGTTCGCCTGCTTGCGCAACTGCCGTTCCGTGTGCGGCGACAGCGGCGTCGCGCAGGGCGCGGCCAGATCCCCCGCGTCGACCCGGCCGCCCGGGAAGACCAGGCGATTGGGCATGAACACGTGCCGCTTGCCGCGCATGCCCATCAGCATTTCCGGCTCGCTTCCGTTCATCCGCAGCACGATCAGACTGGCGGCGTGGCGGGCGCGGACGGTCTTCGGACGCGGCGGCTCGGACTGGTCAACCAGGGTCGCGTGATGGGCGTGGTCTTCAGGCAAGGTCGAACCCCTTGGTCTTGAGATAGGCGGCAAAGCCGAAGCGTTCCGGCACCGAAAGCTGGCGGGCGACGTTCTCGCTCCAGCCCACGCCCTCGCGCGGCGGATAGACATCGTTGTTCTTCAGGCTGCCGGGCGCCACGGGCTCGCGTGCGCGCCGGCGTTCGTCATAGGCGGCGATGTCCTGTTCCAGCTTGCTGTCATCGTAGCGATCGCGGTGCACCACGATCGCGGGCGGCAGGCGCATCGAGGTGGGACGGCGGAACACCGGCCAGCCGACCGTGAGTCCCGCGACGGGATACACGCCGGACGGCAGGCCCAGCAGCGGCGAGACGCGTTCAATATGGCTGCGGACATAGGAAATCGGGCAGGTGCCCAGCCCCACCGCCTCGGCCGCGGCCATGAACTGTGCCATGGCCAGGGAGCAGTCGACCGCCGTGTTCAGGAACGTATCGAGATTGTTGTTGGCATGCGGCATGTCGTGCATCTCGCACAGGCGCTGCCCACGCCGCATGTCGCCGCACCACACCAGGAACACGGGCGCGGTTGCGATCCAATCCATGGTGCCGATCCAGTCGGCGATCTGCTTGATGCGAGGCGCGTCGCGCATCACCACGACCGAGTATTGCTGCAGGTCGGACTTCGCGGGCGCCGACTGCGCCGCGGCCAGCAGTGCATCCAGCAGCGAATCCGGCACCGGCTCGTCCTTGTAGCGGCGCACGACGCGCCGATCGAGCAGCGGGGCGATCACGTCGGGCACCTCGGCCCCGGGCAGGTCGATCCCGAACCGTGCGCGCAGCAATTCCCCTCCGTCCGCCATGGCTTCCTCCCGCATCGCCGAACCGTCTGCCGCAGCCTTGCCGGAACGCCGGCTTCGCGCAAGGCTGTCCGCCGCAGGGGCGGGTTGCGGTTCGCCCAAAGGTCACGCGCCACGCGGCCGGCGGCGCGTTTCAGGTCCAGCCATGACGCCGCTTCCGGAACGATGATGGTCCTGGGCGGAGCGCGCCCGCGCCAGACGAGCATTGCTGGCCTTCATGGCCGACCCTTGCCGTAACGGCGCCTTCGCGCAAGGTTAGCGCGACCAGGAGGGAACCGATCATGCCAGCACCATACGCCACGCACCGCGCCCAGTTGAAAGCGATCCTGCTGTCCTGGGGCATGCCCGAGGACAACGCCGATGTCACCGCCGACATCCTGTCCTGGGCAGACCTGCATGGCGTCGACAGCCACGGCATGTCGATGATCCCGGGTTATGACCAGCTGCGCCGCTCAGGACGAGCCAGGATGGACGCGCGTCCGAAGATCGTGCGCGAATCGCCGGTCTCGGCGCTGGTCGATGCCGGCGGCGGGCTTGGGCACGTGCCGTCGCACTTCGCCATGAGCGTGGCGATCGAGAAGGCGAAGAAGGCCGGCATGGCGATCGCCGCCGTGAACAACTCGGCGCATTTTGGCGCGACCGGGTACTACACGCTGATGGCGGCCAAGGCGGGGCTGATCGGCATCGCCTGCACCTCGGCGTCCGGCATCCAGGTGGCCCCGACCTTCGGCAAGCAGGCGCGACTCGGCACCGATCCCTGGTCCTTCGCCGCGCCGTCCGCCGATGGGGTGCCGTTCCTGCTGGACATGGCCACGACGACGGTCGCGGCCGGGCGCATCCGCAACAAGGCGAACGAGAAGCTGCCGACACCCGACGGCTGGGTGCTGGACAGCGAAGGGCGCCCGTCCAACGATCCGCTGGTGGCGAAGGAAAAGGGCGGGTTTCTCACGTCCCTGGGCGGGTCGCCGGAGAACTCCTCCTACAAGGGCTATGGCCTGGCTGCCATGGTGAACATCCTGGGCTCCTGCCTTTCGGGGGCGACGCTGATCACCGATCCCATGCACACGAAGAAGCCGCAGGGGATGGATATCGGCCATTTCTTCATGGCGATCGATCCAGGCCTGTTCCGCGACGGCGACGACTTCCAGAAGGACGTGGCGCAGTTCTGCGGCGACCTGCGCGCCACCACGCCGATCGACCCGAAGCAGCCGGTGATGGTGGCCGGCGATCCGCAGTGGAAATACGCCAAGGACCGGATGGAGAATGGCATCCCGGTCGGTCCCGGCCTGCTGCAGCAGGTGCGCCAGATCGCGCAGGCCTCCGCCGCGCCCTGGCTGCTGGACTGACGCAAGGCGGCAGGGGATCGCCGATCCCCTGCCCTGCCCCGCCGCATGCGGAATCTGACCGGGGCCGGACCAAAGTCCGGCCCTTTCGTTTCTAATGGAACCATGGACATGCCGGCGGCACGCGCGTCATTTTGGGCCGATTCCGGAATGTATTATTCATATTGATACCGTTCTGTCCTGACCGACCCGCCACGGATCGCGCTGGTAAAACCTTTGCTGGCGCATGGAACCGATGCGCAAATTCATCCTTGATCAACCGCAATATCTTGTAGCGTCCGTCCGATTGACCCGGCGTCTGCCATGCCCATACGATCCCTTTATGCCAGATGAAATCATTTTGTATCGATCCGGAGTCCCCCCTTTCCTTGCACCCATCCTCCTGACCAGCCTCCTCGCCCTCGGCGGCTGCGGATCGCTGCTCAGCGCCGCCACGGCCGACGTCGCCGGCATCGCCGGCGCGGGTATCGCCGGCGCGGTCACGGAAAGCCCGGCCGCCGCGGCCGGCATCGGTCTGGGCATAGCGGCCGGCGCCAATGCCGGGCTGCAATATGTGCAGCGCAACGTGCACCGCGCCGAACAGGAGCAGATCGCGAGCGCCGCCGGCAACCTGCCGGTCGGCCAGGTGGGCGACTGGAGCGTTTCGCATGCGATCCCGCTGGAGGACGACGCGCATGGCCAGGTCGTCGTCACGCGTGTCATGGCGCTGGCTGACGTGCAGTGCCGCGAAATCGTGTTCTCGGTCGATCACGGCAAGCCAGACAAGCCGGAACGCGATGCCTATGTCACGACGATCTGCAGGGATGGCGAGGCCTGGCAGTGGGCGCTTGCCGAACCAGCCACGGCGCGCTGGGGATCGTTGCAGTGAGGCGATGGCAGCTCCTGTCGCTTCTCGCCCTGGCCGGGCTGTCGGGATGCAAGGCGGCGCCGCAGATCGCCGGCGTGATCACCGGCGGCGCGGTCGGCACAGCCACCGCAAGCCCAGCGCTGGGTTTTGCCGTCGGTATCGCCACCGATGCGGCCGCGCATGCCGCGCTGCGCTATATCGGCCGCAGCCGGCAGGGCGCGGAGCAGGATGCGATCGCCATCGCCGCCGGCCCGCTGACCGAGGGCGAGCGCGCCCGGTGGGAAATCCGTCATGACATCCCGATCGGCAATCAGTACGGCACCGTGCAGGTGATGCGGGTGATCGATACGCCGATCGCGCTATGCAAGGAGATCGCCTTTTCGGTCGATGAGAGCGAGGACCCGAACCCGAAACGCGCATGGTATGCGACGTTCATCTGCCGCAAGCCCGATACCTGGAAATGGGCGGCGGCCGAACCGGCGGTGTCGCGCTGGGGCTATCTGCATTGATCGCCGCGCGCCGGTTCCGGCCACGCGGCTCCGGCGGGAAACCGCCGGAGCGGGCGCCTACCCGCGAATGCGGGCCAGCGTCGCCGTGGTCGAATGCCCCGGCAACAGGTCCGTAAGCATCACCCGACCGCCCCAGCCGCGCAGCTGTTCGGCGCCGACCACATCCTCGATCGCGAAGTTCGCGCCCTTCACCAGCAGGTCGGGACGCAGCGCCTCGATCAGCTGCTCCGGCGTGTCCTGCTCGAAGATGCAGACCAGGTCCACATCGGCCAGGCTTGCTAGCACCGCCGCGCGCGCGGCCTCGGGCTGGATCGGGTGCGGCTCCCCCTTCAAGCGGCGCGCGCTGGTATCGGAATTGACCGCGACGATCAGCCGGTCGCAGTTTGCGCGGGCCTGTTCCAGCATGTGCACATGCCCCGGATGCAACAGGTCGAAGCACCCGTTGGTGAAGCCCACGCGCCATCCCTTGTGGCGCCAGCGCTCCGCCTGCTCGACCGCTTCCTCGGTCGTGACGATCTTGCGCAGGGCGCTGTGCTGCGGCGTCATGGCGGCAAGCAGATCGGATTCGCGCACCACCGCCGCCCCGACCTTGCCCACCGACAGGCCGGCGGCGAGGTTGGCGAGGCGCACGGCCACCTTGAGGTCGAGCTGCGCCGCAACCCCCGCCGCGAGCGCGGCCAGCGCCGTGTCACCGGCGCCCGAGGTGTCGTAGACCTCGGCTGCCTCGGCCGGGAAATGCACGGAGCCGCCATCGTCCACCAGGATCATGCCATCGTTGCCGCAGGTCACGACGACCGCGCCGAAATCATAACGCCGCCGCAGTTCGACCGCGGCGGCGACGATCGCCGCCTCTCCTTCCGTCTTCATGCCCGTGGCGGCGGCAAGTTCCGGCCGGTTCGGCATGACGATATCGGCACCGGCATAGCGCGCGAAATCGGCGCCGCGGGGATCGACGAGCAGCTTGCGGCCGGTCTTGCGCGCCGCCTCGACCAGTTGCCGCGGCACCTCGCCGGCCAGCACGCCCTTACCATAGTCGGACAACACCGTGACGGTGGTCGCGGCCATCGCGTCCATCGCGATCCGCACCATGCGTTCGGCGAGCTTCGGGTGAATGGGATCGGTCTGTTCCCGGTCGGCGCGCAGCACCTGCTGACCCGAGGCGATGAACCGCGTCTTCAGCGTGGTCGTCCGCCCGCCCTGCACCAGCAACCAGGGTTCGACATTCACCTGCCCGCCCACAAGGCCGGTCAGGTCCGACCCCGCTTGGTCGTCGCCGACGACCGAGATGAAGGCCGTGGCGGCGCCGAGCGCCGTGAGATTGCGCACCACATTGCCCGCGCCGCCCGGAAGCTGCACCTCCCGCTCGATCGTCAGGATCGGTACCGGGGCTTCGACGCTGATGCGCGTCACCTCGCCATAGGCGTAGCGATCCAGCATGACGTCGCCGACCACGAGTACGCTTGTATGCGCGAGGCGGCGAACGGCCGACGCAAGATCCGGGTCCGGCTGGTCTGCGCGGAGCGGATCGCCCGGTGGGATCTGGTTCATACCGGCTGGCCTAACCGCACTGTCGCCATGCTGCAACCCATCTCTCTGTGGCCTCGTACCCGTATCAGGTGCGCAGGAAACCCATGCTGTCGTTCTCCAGCACCACGCAGGTCAGGGCGCCGCCGATCACCGCGCCGGTATCGATGCCGATCCGGTTGGGGCGCACGGTGGGTTCCTGCCGCGGAGTATGGCCGTGCACCACGACCACGCCGTGATCGGCCTTGGACGACAGGAATGGCTCTCGGATCCACAGCATGTCCTGTCTTGTCTGTCGGTCGATCGCCACGCCGGGACGGATACCGGCGTGCACGAACAGGTAGGGGCCGATCTGATGGCTTACCCGGAGATCGCGAAGGAAGATCAGATGCTGCTTCGGAATGTGCGCGGCCCATTCGCGATGCGGGATCGTGCGCGAGACACCCCAGCTCAGCAGCGAATCCGCCCCGCCATTCGACAGCCAGTGGCCGGCGGCATCGTCATCGCCGATGGCGATCGCGGCCAGCATCATCTGCTCGTGATTGCCCATCAGGTTCACCACGGTAGCGTTCGGCACCGGCGGGCCGGCCTCCAGCCATTCGATGACCTGGGCACTTTCCGGCCCGCGGTCGACGTAATCGCCGAGGTGGACAACGATCGCGTCGTCCACCGGCCTGCTCGTCAGGTCCTCGGCAATCATCTCATGCAGGCTCGCCAGGCGGTCGAGGCAGCCATGGATATCTCCGATGGCGTAGACACGCTGTCCAGGGGGCAGGCTCGCAGGCGCGGAAACGAAATCGATCATGTGTCCGTCATGCCTATAGCACCGCGATCGGCCAATGGCGCGCAAATTGCACGTTATGCCAGCCAACCAAAAGTACTATCGAATGCATGCATGCGCGCAACAGATATGTCTCGGATCGCGCGTGCGGCCGCAACAATGTCGTGATGACGCCCCCCGGTCGCGCTCAGCCGGCGGACGCGGCGGGAACTCCTTCATAGGACCGGAACGGTCCGCGCCAGGCATCCGGCAGGACGGGTGCGGCAAACGCGGCGCCCAGCAGGCCGAACCGCCGCAGCGTCGGGGCGGACCATACCGAGTTGAGCAGCCAGGGCCGGCCCTCGGCGTGCCGTCCCCGCCGGACCAGTTCACGCCCGGCAATCCACGCGAGCTCGGCCTCGGCTCGTCTGCGCAGGGCACGCAGGCGATCGGCGCCGATCCGTGCCGCCAGTCCGGGAACACTGTGGACAGCATCCACCGCCGCCCGCAGTGTCGCGACATGCGCCGCACCGCCGGCATAGGCGCCGTCCAGGCGTTCCCGCACCCGCAGCACAGGCCCTGATCCGGCGGTCCGGGCGAACGGCCCCAGCAACGCCAGGCGGACCCAGTATTCCCAATCCTCCCCGAACGCGAGGTCGCTCCGAAATCGCCCGACCGCCCGTGCGGCGTCCGCCCGGATCAGCACATGGCCGCCATTGGCATACCGGTTGACCACCAGAAGCCGCTCCAGCATGTCCCCGCAAGCCGGCGGGGCCGCAGGCGAGCGCGGCCGGACACCAGCCGCGTCCACCCGCTGGTAGGCTCCGACCGCGGCGACGGCACGCGGCGCGCAGACCAGCGCGCGTGCCAGCGCGGCCAGCGCATCCGGGACCAGCATGTCGTCGGCGTCGAGGAACAGCACCGCATCCGCGGCGCATTCCTCCAGGCCGCGATTGCGCGCGGCGGACACACCGGCATGGGCCTGCGATATCACGGCCACCCGGGGATCGCGGCATGCACGCGCCAGTTCAGCCGTTCCGTCGGTGGAGCCGTCGTCGACGACGGTCATCGACCATTCGGACCAGGTCTGGGCGCGCACCGACCCAATCGCCGCATCGAGGTGGCCGGCGGCATTCCAGGCGGGCGTGATGATGGAAATGTGCAAGGACCACCGCCGAGCGACAAGGCATGCGCCCTGTCTATGGCTCGGCAGTGGATATCAGGTTAACGGCGGATAGCCATCCGACTTGCCGGCGGATAGCCATCCGACGCGTTCAGGCTCCGGTCTTCTGCTGCACGCCCTTCTCGGACAGCAGCGTCTCGAGCTCGCCAGACTGATACATTTCGGTCACGAT
>JBFXDK010000038.1:38403-42804 GCA_050181195.1 Acetobacteraceae bacterium
CGGCGGATAGCCATCCGACTTGCCGGCGGATAGCCATCCGACGCGTTCAGGCTCCGGTCTTCTGCTGCACGCCCTTCTCGGACAGCAGCGTCTCGAGCTCGCCAGACTGATACATTTCGGTCACGATGTCGCAGCCGCCGACGAACTCACCCTTCACGTAGAGCTGCGGAATCGTCGGCCACTGCGAGAATTCCTTGATCCCTTCGCGCAGTTCCATGTCCTCCAGCACGTTGGCGGTCTGGAACGGCACGCCCATATGGGTCAGGATCTGCACCACGCGGGCGGAAAATCCGCATTGCGGGAACATCGGCGTTCCCTTCATGTAGAGCATGACCGGGTTCTGATCGATCTCGCCCTGGATCCGCTCGTTGATGGTCTCGGCCATGTATCGAACTCCTGATGGGTGTTAGTCCGGGGCGGAGGTCTGCAACGCGAGCGCGTGCAGTTCATTCCCCATGCGGCCGCGCAAGGCGGCATAGACGACCTGGTGCTGGCGCACGCGCGACAGGCCACGGAAAGCCTCGCTGACCACGCTGGCGGCGTAGTGGTCCCCGTCGCCGGCCAGATCCGAGACCGTGACCGTCGCATCGGGCAAGGCCGCCTTGATCAGTGCCTCGATCTCATTCGCCGCCATCGCCATCCGACCTGCTCTCCCATACCCCATCCGCATGCGCGACCGTTCACACGTGGCCTATGAGCCCATCCACTCCGGGAAGAACCGCTCATGCGCCTCGCGCAACGCCCGCACCGATATTGTGCCGCCGTCCGGCAGTGTCAAATCCTGACCGCCAGACACGGCTATTCGGATGGCCGGGATGTTCGCCGCCTCGGCTGCACGGATCACCGAAGCCGAATCGGCGACCGCGAGCAGGTAGCGTCCCTGGTCCTCCCCGAACCAGAAGGCATGGCCGGGAATGTCGCGCGGATGCGTGGCGACGCGCGCGCCGACACCGCCCGCCATCGCCATTTCCGCCAAGGCAACCAGGATTCCGCCATCGGAGACGTCATGGCAGGCGCGCACCGCGCCGGCGAGGATCTGGCTGCGCACGAAGTCGCCGTTGGCGCGTTCCACCGTCAGGTCCACGGGCGGGGGTGCGCCATCCTCCCGGCCGGCGATCTCCCGCAGCCATAGCGACTGGCCCAGCCAGCCCGAGGTGTTGCCGATGAGGACCACGTCGAGCCAGGGGGAGAGCGCGATGCCCACCGCCTGCGCCGCATCCTCCAGCACGCCCAGGCCGCCGATCGCCGGGGTGGGCAGGATCGCCCGCCCTTCGGTCTCGTTGTAGAGCGAGACGTTGCCGGACACGACGGGGAAGTCCAGCGCCTCGCAGGCCGCTGCCATGCCGCGGATCGCGGCGGCGAACTGGCCCATGATCTCGGGCTTTTCCGGATTGCCGAAATTCATGTTGTCGGTGATCGCCAGCGGGCGCGCGCCGACCGCGGTCAGGTTGCGCCAGGCTTCGGCGACCGCCTGGGCACCGCCGGCTTCCGGATCGGCGGCGCAGTAGCGGGGCGTGCAGTCGGTGGTGATCGCGAGCGCGCGCTTGAGGCCTTCCAGTTTCACCACGGCGGCATCGGCGCCGCCCGGCCGCTTCACCGTCTGCCCGCCGACGGTGCTGTCGTATTGATCCCACACCCAGGCGCGCGAACAGAGATCCGGGCAGGCCACGAGGCTCCGCAGCGCCTGCGCCAGGCCGATGCGATACTCGATCCGCGCCGGATTGAGCTTCTCACCCTTCGGCGTTTCGGTGGTCGGACGGGTGTAGAGCGGCGCCTGATCGGCCAGGGGGGCCAGCGGGATGTCGGCCTCGACCGCAGCCTTGTGGCGGACGGTGATGCGGCCGGTATCGGTGATGTGGCCGATGACGGCGAAATCCAGGTCCCATTTCTCGAAGATGGCGCGCGCCGCGTCCTCCCGGTCCGGGCGCAGCACCATCAGCATGCGTTCCTGGCTTTCCGACAGCATGAACTCATAGGCCGACATGCCGGTCTCGCGCGCGGGGACGTTGTCGAGGTCGAGTTCGATACCGACGCCGCCCTTGCCGGCCATCTCGACCGAGGAACTGGTCAGGCCGGCCGCGCCCATGTCCTGGATGGCGACGATGGCGTCGGTTGCCATCAACTCCAGGCAGGCCTCGATCAGCAGTTTCTCGGTGAAGGGATCGCCCACCTGCACGGTCGGCCGCTTCTCCTCGGAATCGGCGCCGAACTCGGCACTGGCCATGGTGGCCCCATGGATGCCGTCGCGGCCGGTCTTCGAGCCGACATAGACCACGGGATTGCCCACGCCGGCGGCGGCGGAGAGGAAGATACGGTCGCGCGGGGCGATGCCCACCGTCATGGCGTTGACCAGCGGATTGCCGTCATAGGCGCGATGGAAATTCACCTCGCCGCCCACGGTCGGCACGCCCACGCAATTGCCGTAGCCGCCAATGCCGCGCACGACGCCGTCGACCACCGCGCGGGTGCGCGGATGGTCGGGGCGGCCGAAGCGCAGTGCGTTGAGGTTGGCGATCGGACGCGCACCCATGGTGAACACGTCGCGCAGGATCCCGCCGACGCCGGTCGCGGCACCCTGGTACGGTTCGATGAAGCTCGGGTGGTTGTGCGACTCCATCTTGAACACGGCGGCGAGGCCATCGCCGATATCCACGACACCCGCGTTCTCACCAGGGCCATGGATCACCCAGGGCGCCTTGGTGGGCAGCTGCCGCAGCCAGACGCGCGACGACTTGTAGGAACAGTGTTCCGACCACATCACGCTGAAAATGCCGAGCTCGGTCAGCGTGGGCGTGCGGCCCATGATGTCGAGGACCTTCTGGTACTCCTCGGCGCTCAGCCCGAATTCGCGGGCGAGTTCCTGGTTGACCTCCCGTTCCATCAGGCGGCAGCCAGCGAATCGAACAGCGGCTTGCCGTCGGCGCTGCCCATCAGCGAGTCCACCAGATTTTCGGGGTGCGGCATCAGGCCCAGCACGCGCAGGTTCGGCGCGTAGATGCCGGCAATCGCGCGGGCAGAGCCGTTGCGGTTCGCCTCGGGCGTGACATGGCCCTTCGCATCGGTGTAGCGCAGCGCCACCAGCCCGTCGCCTTCCAGCCGGTCAAGCGTCTCGTCATCGGCGAAATAGTTGCCGTCGCCATGAGCCATCACCGCGCGGAAGGTCTGGCCTCGCTGGTAGCGGGCGGTGAACACCGTATCCGCGCGCTCCACCCGCAGGTGGCAGTCCATCGACAGGAATCGCAGCGAGGCGTTGCGCAGCAGCGCGCCCGGCAGGATTCCGGCCTCGGTGAGGATCTGAAACCCGTTGCAGACGCCAAGCACGTAGCCGCCACGTTCGATATGCTCGTGGACGGCGGACATCACCGGCGAGCGTGCCGCCATGGCGCCGCAGCGGAGATAGTCGCCGAAGCTGAACCCGCCGGGGATCACGACCAGGTCGAGGCCCGACAGGTCGGTTTCCTTGTGCCAGATCATGCGCGGCCTGGCGCCGCAGGACTGCTCCAGCGCCAGCACCATGTCGCGTTCGCGGTTGATGCCGGGAAAGACGATGACTCCGGCCTTCATCGAGACCTGTGGACGTTATGGAACATGCGCCACTTCTTGCCACGCTGCGGAGAGTCCCGCCAGCAGGATCATAGGCCGGATTGTGGCACAAGCCGCCGTGTTCAAGCTGAGCATCATCCGGCGCAGTGCCGCAGGTGCGCAGCCGATCAAATGATGCGCCTGACGTGTGTTGCGAGCAGGCATTCGTAGCGCAGACCACGAATGCCTGCTTGGAATGCCGCCATGAGCCAGGCGCTGCGCCGTCCGCTGCTGACCGTCGATGCGTTCCACGCCTGGGAGCCTCCTCCCGGAACGGAAGGGTTGCGCTGGGAACTCGTGGATGGCGAGCCGGCCGCCATGGCGCCGCCCAGCGTCACCCACGGTGCCATCCAGAGCCAGGTCAGCATGTTGCTGGGCCTGCACCTGCGCGCCCATCGCCCAGGTTGCCGGGTGATCACCACCCCCGGCGTGATTCCTCATCTGCGGTCCCGATTCAACGAACGGATGCCCGACCTGGGTGTGTCCTGCGCACCGTTCACGAACGCCCGGGCCTTGCCGGACCCGATCCTGCTGGTGGAGATCCTGTCTCCCTCGAACGAGGCCAGAACACGCGCCAACGCATGGGCCTACGCGACCATCCCCAGCGTGCAGGACGTACTGATCCTGTCCAGCACCGCGATCCGCGCTGAAATCCTGCGCCGGGGCGATGAAGCACCGGAAATCGTCATCGGCACCGAGATCCTGCGGCTCGACAGCATCTCCTACGCTGCGCCGCTTGCCGAATTCCATGCGACGACGGACCTCGCCTGAATTCCACGCGCCGCCGCCAGGTTTTAATTCCGCGCGCCGCCGCCACGC
>JBFXDK010000039.1:0-41522 GCA_050181195.1 Acetobacteraceae bacterium
GAGGCAGGAGCGGGGCTTCGCCCCGAACCCCGACCAGGAGGCGCTGCCTCCTGGTCCTCCGCAAAGGGGCGCAGCCCCTTTGATCCCAACTCGTTTGTTGGGCTGTCGGTCGGGGGGCCAACCCGGATCTATCGAGGTCTCAGTTGGCCCCCCGACCGACAACCCAACCAAGGAATCGCGTTCCAAGGGCCGTCGCCCTTGGCGGGAGGGTCCAGGGAGGGCAGAGCCCTCCCTGATGGAGCGCCCGGGACCATGACCCTTGCCCTCCGCCTCGCCCGCCGTGAACTCCGCGGCGGCGTGCGTGGCCTCTGGATCGTCCTGCTCTGCCTCGCCCTCGGCGTTGCGGTGATCGCCTCGGTCGGCACCATGCGCGCCGCGGTCGATGCCGGGCTTGCCGCCGACGGACGCCGCATCCTGGGCGGCGACCTGGAGGTGCAAAGCGCCTCCCGCCCGCTGCCCGACGTACTGCGCGAATGGCTGCACGCCCGCGGCGCCAGCCTGTCCGACGTGACGCAGATGCGCTCGATGCTGGTCGCCCCCTCGGGCGAGCGGCAGTTGATCGAGTTGAAGGCCGTCGACCAGGCCTGGCCGTTGCTGGGGCGTCCGACCCTATCGCCCCCGATGCCGCTCGAGCAGGCACTGGCGCGACGTGACGGCCTCTACGGCCTGCTCGCGGAACAGATCGTACTCGATCGCCTCGGTGTGCGGGCCGGCGACACGGTGCGCCTGGGCATCGCCACGTTCCGGGTCGCCGGCGCCCTGTCGAACGAACCCGATCGCGTCACGACGCCCTCCTTCCTCGGCCCGCGCGTCCTCATCGAGGCCGACGCGCTGTCGGAAACCGGCCTGGTCGCACCGGGCGCGCTGGTGCGCCATGCAATCCGGGTCGTGCTGCCGCCGTCTGCCGACGCTGAACGCGTGCTCGCGGACCTCCGCGCCACCTTCGCCGACCAGGGCTGGCGCATCCGTGACCCGCGGGATGCCGCGCCCACGGTGACCCGTTTCCTCGACCGCACCAGCCTGTTCCTGACGCTGGTGGGCCTGACCTCGCTGCTGGTGGGCGGAATCGGCGTCGCCAACGGCGTGCGCGCCTGGCTGGATGCGCGCGCAACCACGATCGCGACGCTCCGCTGCCTTGGCGCCTCCAGCAGGCTGGTGTTCAGCGTCTGCCTGATCCAGGTCATGGTGCTGGCCGGCGCGGGTATCCTGGTCGGGCTGATCATCGGGACCATGCTGCCCCTGCTGGCCGCCAGCCTGCTGCGGGATATCCTGCCGGTGCCGCCGGTGGCGGGCATCTACCCGGTTCCCCTGTCGCTGGCGGCGGCCTTCGGCCTCTTGACCACCCTCTGCTTCGCGCTTTGGCCGCTGGGCCGGGTGGCGCGCATCCCCGGCGGCGCGCTGTTCCGGGACGGATTGCTGCCGGATCACGCCCGCCCGGCGCGCGGGCTGATCCTGGCCAATGGCCTGGTCGCCCTGGCGCTGATCGGCCTGACGATCGCGACGGCAACCGACCGGCGCTTCGCCCTGTGGTTCTGCGCCGCGGCGGTGGGCACGCTGGTGCTGTTCCGCCTGGGCGCCGCCGGATTGATGCGCCTGGCGCGGATCGCGCCGAACACGCCGTTCGCCTGGGCGCGGGTCGGCATCGCCAACCTGCATCGCCCGGGCACGCCGACGCCGTTGCTGCTGCTCTCGGTCGGGCTCGGTCTGTCCACCCTGGCCGCCGTTGCCCTGATCCAGGGCAACATCAGACAGGAGATCCTGGACCAGATCCCGTCGAACGCGCCGAGTTTCTTTTTCGTGGATATCCAGAACGACCAGCTGGAGCGGTTCAAGGAACTGGTCCGGGCGCAGCCCGGGATCGAGGAACTACGGGAAGTGCCATCCATGCGCGCCCGCGTCGTCGCGGTGAAGGGCATTCCAGCCGAACAGTTCCAGACGACGCCGGAAACCGCCTGGGCGCTGCGCGGCGATCGCGGCCTGACCTACGCCGCCGTTCCGCCGCCCGGCACGAACCTGGTCGAGGGCACGTGGTGGCCACCCGACTATGACGGCCCGCCGCTCGTCTCCTTTGATGCCGGCATTGCGAAAGGCTGGAACGTGGGCATCGGCGACATCGTCCGGGTCAATGTCCTCGGCCGCGAGATCGACCTGCGGATCGCGAGCCTGCGGGACATCGTCTGGCAGAGCCTGGCGCTGAATTTCGTCATGGTCGCCAGTCCCGGCCTGCTGTCGCATGCGCCGCACACCCATATCGCGACCGTTCGCATCGCGCCGGAAAGCCAGGGCGCCCTGCTGCGGTCGGTAACCGACGCGCTGCCCAACGTGACCGGGGTGCGGGTGGAGGATGTGCTGGTGGCGGTCGCGGCCTTGCTGGACAAGGTGGCGGCGGCGCTGGCCGTGACCGGCGTGCTGACCCTGGTGTCCGGCGTCATCGTGCTGGTCAGCGCGATCGCCGCCGGGCAGCGCCGGCGCCAGCAGGAAGCCGTGATCCTGCGGACGCTGGGCGCCACGCGCTGGCAGATCCGCGCGGCCTGGCTGACCGAATTCGGCCTCCTGGGCGTGACCGCGGGCATTCTGGCCTGTCTTGTCGGCTCCGCCGCAAGCTTTGGCGTGGCGCATTACATTTTGCACACGGACTGGGTTTTCCTGCCGGGCGCGCTTATACTTACCGTTATCGGAGCACTCGCCACGATGCTCTTGTTCGGTTATGCTGGCACCGCTGCCGCCTTGCGCGCCAAACCGGCTCGGATGCTGCGGAATGAGTAGCAGGACCGGTCGAACAACGTGGCACAGGCACACGAGGAGGACACTTGCCGGAGGGAGACAGATTGAATCGACACTCACCGGTGGGGAACCACGCCGGAGCTTCCGGCATAAGACGTCAATCCGCCCCGGTCGATCTCTGAAACGAGAGGGCGACACGGGCTAGCTGCCCGAAAGGACACAGGGAACCATGGCTTTCAGTCCCGAATACCGAACGTACCCGCGCGCATCCGCCGCCACGACGGCCGCCGTCCTGGACGCCGGCCTTCGGGCTTACATGCTGCGGGTCTACAACTGGATGGGCTCCGGTCTGCTGCTGACCGGCATCGTCGCCTATCTGATCGCCAACACCGACCTCATCAACGCGTTCTACCCGTTGGTGCAGGGGCCGTTCGGCATGACCCGCCAGGCGACCCCGCTGGCGATGATCGCGATGTTCGCCCCCCTTGGCTTCGTTCTGGTGCTCAGCCTGGGGGTCAACCGGCTGTCCACCACCACCGCCCAGGCGCTGTTCTGGGTGTTCTGCGCCGCGATGGGCGCCAGCCTGACGAACATCTTCCTGATCTACACCAGTGAATCGATCGTGCGGGTGTTCTTCATCACGGCCGCCACCTTCGCCGCCACCAGCCTGTATGGCTACACGACGAAGGCCGACCTGAGCCGCTTCGGCAGCTTCCTGATCATGGGCCTGATCGGCATCGTGATCGCAAGCCTGATCAACCTGTTCCTGCAGAGCAGCGCGATGCAGTTCGCGATCAGCGTGATCGGCGTGGTCGTGTTCACCGGCCTGACGGCGTTCGACACGCAGCGGATCAAGGCGGACTACGTGCAGTACGCCTATGCCGACGGTGTCGAAGGTGCGGCGAAGCGGAGTGTCTATGACGCGCTCAGCCTGTACCTGAACTTCATCAACCTGTTCATGCTGCTGCTGCAGCTGCTGGGCAACCGCAACAGCAACTGACACCCGGGAGAGAGCGTGATCACGCTGAGCGGATCGTGCTAGCGTGATCACGCGACAAGACAAGACGGTGGAGTATTTCCGCCCTGCACAGTCAGGGGGAGATACTCTAGCCCGGACCGGAAGGCCCCGAAGCCACGCTTCGGGGCTTTTTCGTTGCCCTGGGCGCCCGGACGTGCACGCGCGACTGATGCACAAGCGGTTCGGCCTGGCGCAGCAGGCTTTCCGCCATCTCCTGCCAGGCGCGCTGGGGATCGACGCGCGACACCTCGACGCGCGGCAGCCTGTGCAGGATCCGCCGGATCGCCGCGGCCACGCCCGCGGCAGTGGGCGGGCACAGGACCGCGCCCGGCTCGCCGGCCAGCTGTTCGGAAAGACCGCCGACTGTGGTCGCCACAACCGCCCGCCCGGCCGCGAGCGCCGCCGCGGCCACGCCGCTCTGGCTGGCTTCCCGATAGGGCAGCACCAGCGCATCGGCCCAGGCGATGACCGCGCCGACCTCGTCCTCGGCCACCCAGCGGTTCTCGACCGTGATGCCCGGGCGGGTGCGCAGCCGGTCGAGCACCGGCGATTCCGGCCCGGAACCGACGACGCGGATCACCAGGTCCGTCCGCGGCCCCAGCACCTCGAGCGCTTCATCCAGCAGGTCGATGCCCTTGTAGGCAAGCAGCCGGCCGAAGAACAGCAGGCGCAGCGGCCCTTCGCGCTCACCGGCGTCCGGCACCGGATAGGGCAGCGGCGGATGGGTGATGCGGATCAGCGCGCGACCGCGGGAGCCGAACAGCCCTTGTTCGGTCAGGCGCGCGCCGACATGCGTACTCAGCGCCGCAACGGCATCGGCACTCCGGCACAGACGGCGTTGCAGCCACATCAGGAAGGGCAGGCCGTCGCCGGGATGCGGGTCGGCATCATGCACGATCACCACGAACGGCACGCCCGCGCGTTGCAGCGCCCAGGCCATCACCAGGTCCATCGGGCCGGGCAGCGCACAGATCGCGAGGTCCGGCGCCATGTCCCGGATGCGGCGGGTCAGCGTCCTTGCCAGCAGCGGTGCGGACAGCACGCGAGCAACGAAACCGGGCAGCCCGTCATAAGTGCGCACCGGCAGGTCGCAGGCGGGCGGCGTGGCACTGGCCAGGATATCCGCCTGCGCCGACAGGCAGAGGAAGGCGCGCACGCCGGGGCTGGCGCGCAGCCCCTCGGCCAGCAGCGCCGCGATACGCGGCCCGCTGCCAAACCGACCCCATTGCCAGACTAGCACTCTCAAGGACGGGCGCCTCCTTCCCAGCGCGCCTCGCGCGCCTCGGCTGCATCCCGGTCGGCAATCCTCGGGCGGACCGCGCAGGGATGATCGCGTGGCCGGCAGTAAGCATGCTCACGCGCGCGCCACAAGCATTTGACACGTCGAGTCATGTTCAGACACGGGCGACGTTCGGGATGACAGATGCATCGGCCGGGTGATAGACGGCCCCCGGCCAGCAGAAGCAAGGTTGCGGCATTGTCCCATCCGGAGTCCGAACGCATCGTAATCGCCGATCCCGGCCTGATCGACAGCACCGGCCACCATCTCGGATATTCCTGGTCCGTCGCGCAATCCGCCCTGGCCCGGGGCCTGCCGGCCGTGATCCTGGCGAGCCGGCGCTTTTCCCCGCCGCGGTCCGAGACCGACATGCGCTGCGTTCCGGTGTTCGAGTCGCTATACCAGACCGCCGCCCGCCCCAGCCGGATGCGGACGCTGTCCTATGGCCTCGCGTCGCGCCTGCCGGACGCGCTGGGACATCGCCTGGCCGAGTCGCTGCGCGCGGGACGTCGCCTGGTCCGGCGCGCGCAGGCCGAACGGGACCGGTTCGGCGGAGAACTGGCCGCGGCGCTGACGGCGATCGGCGGGGCCGGCCGGGATTGCGTGCTGCTGCACAGTATTTCCGCCGCCAACCTCGACAGTCTGCCAAGCGCGCTTCGCCCGGACGGGGTCGGCGCGTTGGCGGTCGTCCTGCGGCGGACACCGCAGGAGATGGACACGACCGATGCCGCGCCCCGGCCGGTGGCCGCCGTGCTGCGGGACCTGCGCGCGCATTTCGGCCCCCGTCTGCGGTTGTACGCCGACACGGCCGAGCTCGCCGGCGTGTACGGCGGGTTGACGCGCGCGCCGGTCGCGGTCGTGCCGCTGCCCGTGCAGGTGCCGGAACCGCGGCCGCATGACGGCGGCCCGCCGCATCTGGTGTTCGCGGGCGGCGCACGGGCGGAAAAGGGTTACGTGCTGCTGCCGCCCCTGGTCCGCCACCTGGCGGGGCGCGCCCGGTTCACGATCCATAGCGGCCCGATCACCGCCGGGTCCGACCCGATGGTGCAGCGTGCCCATCGCGCCCTGCTTGCCCAAGCCGGCCCCATGCTGGCGCTGATCCAGCATCCGTTGCCACCCGAGGACTATCTTGCCCTGATCGGGCAGGCCGACCTGTTGCTGCTGCCCTATGACGCCACCGCCTACGGCCCGCGCAGCAGCGGCATCCTGGCCGAGGCACGGGCCATGGGCGTGCCGGCCACGGTGCCTGCCGGCACATGGATGGAGACCGCGGCCGGCCCCGCGCACGAGGTCGTATTCGACGGCCCCGACGACTTCATTCCGGCGGTCGAGCGCACCCTGCGCGTGCTGCCGGCGCTGCGCGACCAGTATCGCGCCGCGGCCGGCGCCTGGCGGGCGATCCACAATCCCGATGCGCTGCTGCGCGCCCTGCTCGATGACGGGGCGGACAAATCCGGTGCTGGGACAGTTCCGCCACAGGTTGTGTCGCTGCGCGCCTGACTTGTATAGAGCAGAAGCTGCGACCGGCGATCTTCGGGAATCGCCCAAATTCGACTGAGCGGGGAACATGCGCGTATTGGTTACAGGCGGAGCCGGTTATATCGGTTGCATGTTGACGCCGGCGCTGCTGGCGCGGGGCTGGCAGGTGACGGTGCTCGATACGTTCGCCAGCGGCGATGCCTATCTGGCCCATTGCTGCGCCGACCCGAATTTCACGCCGGTGAAGGGTGACGCCCGCGACATCGTGCTGGTCGAGAAACTGCTGGCGAAGGCCGACATCGTGATTCCGCTCGCGGCCCTGGTCGGCGCGCCGCTCTGCGCCCGCGACGAGGTCGGCGCGACCACGCTGAACCGCGACGCCATCGTCAACCTGATGCAGCGTGTCTCGCGCGACCAGCAAGTCGTGTATCCCACCACGAACAGCGGCTACGGCATCGGCGAGGGCAACGCGTTCTGCACCGAGGACTCGCCGCTGCGGCCGGTGTCGCTGTACGGCCGGACCAAGGTGGACGCCGAGGCGGCGGTGCTGGACAGCGGGCGCGGCATCAGCCTGCGGCTGGCGACCGTGTTCGGCATGTCGCCCCGCATGCGGCTGGACCTGCTGGTCAACGACATGACCTGGCGGGCGGTGAACGACCGCTCGGTTGTGCTGTTCGAGGCGCATTTCCGCCGCAACTACATTCATGTGCGCGACGTGGTGAAGGCGTTCCTGCATGCGCTCGACAATTACGGGCGGATGTGCGGCGAGCCGTTCAATGTCGGACTGTCGGAGGCCAACCTGACGAAGCGGCAGCTCTGCGAGCGGATCGCCCGCCACGTGCCGAACTTCGCGTTCATGGAGGCGCCGATCGGCGAGGATCCGGACAAACGGGACTATCTCGTTTCAAACGAAAAGCTGGAGAAGACCGGCTGGTTTCCCGATCACGGCATCGACGCCGGCATCCAGGAGCTGATCAAGGGCTTCCGCATGCTGCGCAACAGCCGGTTCGCCAATGTCTGAGCCGAACCTCGCCGTTCCTCCGCCCGGACGGATGCTGGACATGGCGTGCCGCTGCTGCGACGCGCGGTCGGTGGAACTGGTGATCGACCTGGGCGACCAGCCGCACTGCAACCGGCTGGTCCGCCGCAACCTGCCGGCGGGGACCGAACCGTCCTTTCCACTGCGCGTCGGTTTCTGCCGCACCTGCACGATGGTGCAGATCGACCATACGATCCCCAAGGAATCGATGTTTTCGGACTATCCCTATGTCTCGGGCACCACGAAGACGCTGCCCGCGCACTTCCGGGACACCTCGGAACGGATCGCCGCAGCCTACGGGCTGGCGCCGTCCGACCTCGTGGTTGATATCGGCAGCAACGACGGCACCTGGCTGAAGCAGTATGCCCCGTTCGGCTGCCGCGTGCTTGGCGTCGAGGCGGCGGCCAATGTCGCGCGCCTCGCGCAGGAAGCCGGCGTGCCGACCTGGAACCGGTTCTTCAACGAGGACTGCGCGCGCGACATCCTGGCGCAGCTTGGTCCGGCCAAGGCGATCACCGCCGCCGGCGTGTTCTTCCATCTGGAGGAACTGCACAGCGTCGTCCGCGGCATCGCGGCGCTGCTCGCGCCCGACGGCGTCTTCGTCGTGCAGGCGATCTACCTCGGCGGCATGGTGGAAAATACCGCCTTTGATCAGGTCTATCACGAGCACCTCTGCTACTACACGCTGCGCTCACTCTCGGCCCTGCTGGAACGCCATGGCCTGGAGGTGTTCGAGGCAACGGTGGTGCCGATCCATGGCGGCTCGATCGAGGCGCATGTCGCGCGCCGCGGCACCCGTCGGTTGGGCGACAGCGTCCGCCGCCTGCACGACGAGGAGGCACGCAAGGGGCTGGGCGAGATCGACACCTATCGCCGCTTCGCCGCCGCGGTCGTCTCTTTGCGCGAACGGCTGCTGGGCGTGCTGCGGGACTATCAGGCGCTCGGCCGGCGGGTCTGGGCCTATGGCGCGCCGGCCAAGGGCGCCACATTGCTGAACAGCTTCGGGATCGGACCCGACCTGGTGCAGAAGGCGGTCGAGAAGAACCCGATGAAGGTCGGCCTCGCCATCCCCGGCGCGCGCATCCCGATCGAGGCCGAGGAAGGCCCGCGTCCCGACGCCTATCTGGTGCTGGCGTGGAATTTCATCGACGAGTTCGTCGTGAAGGAAGCCGACTGGCTGCGCGGCGGCGGCGAGTTCATCGTGCCGGTGCCGGCGGTGAGAGTCATCGGGGCGGACGCCGCGGCATGAGCCTGCCCGACGCCGTCGTGCTGTTCGGCGCCAGCGGCTTCATCGGCCGGAACATCGTCGAGGCGCTTCGCGGCCAGGTCGACCTGATCGGCGTGAACGCCAGCGGCAGGCCGGTGCCGGGCTGCACGCGCACCATCGCCGCCTCGGCCCTGGCCGACCTGCCGCCCCTGCCCGGGCGCAGCGCGATCATCCATGTGGCGGCGTTCCGTTACTTCGCCTCGCGCTTCGGCCGCCAGCAAGCCGAGATCCTGTCGGCGAACACGGGCCTGACCGACCTCGTCTACCGCTTCGCCCTCGATCGCGGCATTACCGAGGTCCGGGCCGCCAGCAGCGCCGCCGTCTATCCGGCCGGCTGGGACGTGCAGGACGATGCGCGCCCGCTGGACCTGAACGCCTGGCCGCATGACGGCGAGGCCGCCTATGCCTGGTCGAAGCGCTGGGGGGAGATCACCGCCGATCTGTGGCACCGGCGCGCCGGCATCAACACGATCAGCCTGAGGCTGACCAACCCCTATGGCCCGCACGACACGCTGGATGAAGCCGAGGCGCATGTCGCGACCGCCTTCATCCTCCGTGCCCTCGGCCCCGGCGACACGTTCGAGGTGCGCGGCGACCCGGATGCGGAGCGGGACTTCGTGTATGCCGGCGACATCGCCGATACCTTCGTCGCATCCCTGCCGCTGCGGGGCGTGCAGGCAGCGGTGAATTGCGCCCTGGGCGAAACCACCCGCATCGCCGATCTCGCGCGGCTTGCCATGCGTGCAGCAGGGCGGGAACGGCCGTTGCGGACCGACCCACCGCCGCCCGGCGCCAATGCCGGGGTGAAGGTTCGGCGCGCGACCGCGGTCCGGCTGCGCGAGATCCTGCCGGGGCTGCCGCCGTTCCGCCCGGTCGCCGAGGGGATGCGGAACGCCATGGACTGGTATCGCCATGCCCTACGATGATCAGCCGACCATCGTCCTGGGGGCAGACGGGTTCCTGGGCCGCCACATCGTGCGCATCTGGCGCGAGCGCGGCTGGCCGGTGCATCCCGTCGGCCGGTCCGCCGGGGATTTCACGGACACGGCGGTCGTGGACTCGGTGTTCCGATCGGCGCCGCGGGCCGGACGCATCCTGCATGCCGTCACCAGGCAGCGCACCGGTGCGATCCAGTATGAGATCCAGGGCGAATTGCTGCGCGACAATGCCCGCATCCACCTCAATGTGCTGGAAGCCTGGCGCCGCTACCAGCCGCAGGCGAAGCTGGTGACGCTGGGCAGTTCCTGCGTCTATCCGGAATCGCCCGCCCCTCTGCCGGAAACCGCCTTCCGCTCCGGCCCGCCGCATCCCTCGGTCCGCGGCTATGCCCAGGCCAAGGAAGTGCTGATCACCGGATCGGAAACCTACGGCTCGCAATACGGGCTGAAATGGCTGCATTGCATCCTGGCCACCGTCTACGGCCCGGGCGCGCACACCGAACCGCACCGCAGCCACTTCATGGCCGCCCTGATCGCCCGCGCCGCGGCCACGCACCGTGCCGGCGGGACGGAGTTCGAGGTCTGGGGCAGCCTGGACACGGTGCGCGACCTGATGTTCGTCGACGACCAGATCGAGGCGGTGATCAACGCCGACACCGCGTTCGAGAACCGCATCCTGAACGTGACCGCCAACACCCCGGTGACAATCGGCCAATGCGCCGGGGCCGTGCTGCGGGCGCTGGACTGGAACGCGCGCATCGTCCAGCCGCCCGGCAGTTTCCAGGGCGCCGGCTACAAGAGCCTCGATTCCGCGATCTTCCTGAACGCCGTCTCCTGGCGTCCGCGGATCGGGCTGGAGGACGGGGTGCGGCTGGTCCTGGCCACGCAAGCCGCGAAGGACCTGCCACGATGATGATCGTTTCTCGCACGCCGCTGCGGATCAGCTTCTTCGGCGGCGGAACGGATTACCCGGACTACTTCCGCCGCGCCCGCGGCGCCGTGCTGGGCATGGCGATCGACAAGTATGTCTACATCTCCGCCCTGCGCCTCACCTCGGTGCTGGATTACCGCTATCGCGTCAGCTACTCGAAGGTTGAAACCGTCGCCGGCGCGGACGATATCCAGCATCCCGTGGTGCAGGCGGTGATCCGGCACTACGGCGTCAGGGAAGCGCTGGACCTTTCCATCATGGCCGACCTTCCGGCGCGCAGCGGCCTCGGCAGTTCGTCGTCCTTCACCGTCGGCCTGATCAACCTGGTTGCGACGCTGCAGAAACAGCAGCAGACGAAGCTGGACCTCGCGCGATCGGCCGTGCACGTGGAACGCGACCTGCTGCACGAGAATGTCGGCGTGCAGGATCAGTACCACGCCGCCTTCGGCGGCCTGAACCGCTTCGACTTCGAGGGCGAGCGCACGCGGATTTCGCCGGTGCAGATGACCGGCCCCTGCCTCGCCGCCCTGACCTCCTCGCTGTTCCTGCTCTATACCGGCATGACCCGGTTCGCCTCGGAAACGCTCGAGGAGCAGATGACCCGCACGCGCGACGGCGTCGTGGAATCCGAGTTGTCGCATCTGCTGGCCCTGGTCGACGAGGGCGTGGCGATCCTGGAATCGGATGATCCCGCCTGGATGCTGCCCCGTTTCGGCGCCATGCTGCACGAGGGGTGGGAGACGAAGAAGCGGCTTTCGTCCAAAGTTTCCAACTCGGACATCGACCATCTGTACGACAAGGCACGCGCCTCGGGCGCGCTGGGCGGCAAGCTGTGCGGCGCCGGCAATGGCGGGTTCCTGCTGATGCTGGTGCCGCCGGACCGCCAGACCGTGTTCGCGGAACGCATGCGCGATCACGTGGTGATCCCGGTCGGCCTGGACACCGTCGGTTCCACCATCCTGCGGGGCTGACCGGACGCGGGCGGCACAGACGCCACGCGGCCGCCCCGCCTGCATCACCCTGTCCGGCTGCCTCCCGGCGGCATGCCGGCGTTCGTCACGTCCGGGCGCGCGAGCGGCAGGAGGGAACGCACCATCCTGCGCGCCGCCTGCCGCGAGTCGGCGTTGAACGGCGACCGCATGACCGCGCCCAGGTGATCGCGCATGGCGTTGGCCGGCATCCCGAGATCGTAGAACAACCGCCCGCGCGCCAGGCGGACCCGGCGGGGCGCATAGCCGCGGCGCAATGCCTCGTCATACAGCCCGCGGGCCCGCGGCAGGTCCATCCAGCCATTGTGCAGGCTCTGCGCCACCAGGAAATGCACCTCGCCGCTGCCCGGGGCCGCCAGCCACGCCTCGCCGTCCCTCACCACATCCTGGAAGCGGCCTTCGTGGAAGGCCGACCACAGGCGTGCAAGGCATTGGGCCGTGGGCTGATCCTTCGCGAACACGGGGCCGCGATCGGACCGGTGCTTCAGCAGCCTCCCCACAGCCCGCATCGCCTCCCCGGGCAAGCCATGGATGGCCGAGCGTCGTGGACCGGCCAGCGTCGCCCGCATGAGATCGGCAAGCTGCGCGCGGGGCATTCCCAGGTCACGATGCAGACGCGCCCGCCCGGCCAGGGACCAGTAGCTGTCATGGCCGGCAGTGATCGCCCGGGTATAATGCAGCCGCGCTTCGTCCAGCCGCGCACCCTGGTTGTGCAGGCTTTGCGCAAGAAGGAAGTGCAGCTCGCCCGCCGAGGGATTGTCCGGCAGCAGGCGCTCGCATTGCTGGATGACCGGATCATAGTCCCCGCCCCTGAACTGTTCCCAGATCCGGTCGCGCAGCACCGCCCAGCCCGCGGCTTCCAGGCCGGGATCGCCATCCAGTGCCGCGCCCTGGCCGTTCTGCGGCGCGCCGATGATCGCATGCGCGTCGTCGTCGTCCGGAGCCAGGCGCAGGACCTCCGCCGCCAGCGACCGGGCGAGGTCGGGCAGCCCCGCCGCCATCGCGTCCCGGGCCAGGGACAGCAGGGTCGCGTCGATCAGACCGGCCGTTTCAGGCGGGTCGGCGCTGTCCCCGGCGGGGATTCCCAAGACGTCGAGATACGCGCGATAGACGACGCGGGAGTCGTAGGAGCGGGCGAAGCCGCGTGCCGATTCCCGCATCCGGGTCGCCAGATCAGGATCGCCCAGCACCGCGGCGATCCGGTCGGGATAGGCCGACAGATCGTCCTCGATCAGCACCTGCTCGCCGTTCGTCACGCCCAGGCCGCGGAAGGCCGCCGATGTACCCAGCACGACCTTGCCGGCCGCCATCGCCTCGACGGTCTTGAGCGACGATCCCGTACCGCCGGGGATCGGCACCAGCACCAGGTCGCAGACGGCGTACAGCGCCAGGAGAAGCGCGTCCTCGACGCGGCCCAGGGCCACGAAGTTGCCGTCCCGTTCGGGCTGCGCGCAGGCGCCGACCACGACGAAGCCGATCTGGTCATCCCCCGTCCGACCGCGCATCCGCTGTTCCAGGGCGCGGATTTCCCGGACCGCCAGCACGTTCGGTTCGAACAGGCTGCCGACGAACAGGCAGATCCTCGGTGCCGGCAATGCCACCTGGAAGAGATCGCGGATGATGGCGCCGGGCGCGGGAAGACGGTCGAGTTCAAACAACCGGCCATCGGTGGGATTCGGTGCCAGCAGCGCGGGGATGCCCACGGCCTGCAATGACGCCTGGTCGTCCGTGGATACCGCCAGGACCTGATCCGCCGCCCGCAGCCCCCCCAGTTCCCGGCGCCAGGCCATGCCGCGCAGGGCGGGCATGCCCACGATCTGGTCGGCAATGATGTCATGGGTCGTGACGATGACGCGGCGGCCCTCGGCGTGGGCCAGTTCCGCGACGGTCCGCGCCCAGAACGGGTATTCCAGCAGCACCACGTCGGACCACCGGATCATCTGCCGCAGATGGCGGCGGTAGCGCGCGATCGCGCGCATCCGGGCGAACTGCCAGAAGATCCAGCGGTGCTTCATGCCCTTGCCGATCGAGGCAGCGGCGATCAGCAATCCCGTCCACAGACGGGCCAGGCCGCGTCGCGGTTCGGGCCCCAGGGATTCGACGCGGATGCCATTGGACGAGGCCTGCGGCTGCTCGCCGCTTTGCAGGACCCGCACCTCCTGCACGTATGACTTCAGGAACTCGGCCATCAGGTTGACGCGCCGGCTCGCGCCGCCCTGCCCACCGATGAAGTCGTCATGCGGGTACAGCACGGCGACGCGCCGGGGCGGCCTGTGCGCCGGCGTTGGCGCCTGCCCCAGCTGCCCGATGGCTCGGACCAGCGCATCCGGATTATGCGTGATGAGCCACTCGAGCCGGCGATCCAGCGCCGCCCGCTTCAGCCGGTCCCGGTCCCCGGCGGCGGAGAGGATCACGCGGGCCAGCGCCTCGGGCCGGCGGTCGGCGCAGAGCAGGCCGGCGCCGTGGTCCGCCAGCTGGTCGCTCATCCAGGTATCGCGCGTCGCGATCACCGGCCGGCCGGCCGACAACGCCTCCATGAACACGCCCGATGTGCGCGCCGTATAGATCGAGCGCCAATACGGCAGCAGCACGAAGTCGGACTGGTGGAGGATGCGGTAATAGTCGGCCGAGTCCAGCTTGTCGAACAGCAGGTCGCAGTTCGGGATTGCCTCCTGCCGGAAGGCCTCGATCGCGGCGGCAACGTCCGGCGCCGCGTCGTTGCATTGCAGGACGAAATGCAGCCCGTCCAACGCGCCCTGCCGGTGCAGGATGCGGATGGCGTCGAGGATCTCGAACATGCCCTTCTCGTCGCGGGCATTGCCCAGGCTGACGAACCGGGTGATTCGCGGATCCGGCGGGTCTGCCGCCTGTGAAACGTCCGGCGGGACATGCGGAATGGGCAGGACCGTGACGGGCAGGCTGGTGAGGCATTCCAGCTGCTCGCCGAGGCGGGCGCTGTCCGTCGTCAGCCGGATATCCCAGACCCGCGAGAATGCTTCCAGCAGGCGGAAGGACAGACGCGCCACGGCCGACTCATAGAAATCGGGCTGGTAGCGCAGCAACAGCACGAACCGGATCGATGGCTTGCGGAACAGGAGCGCCGGCAGCAGCGCAAGGCCAAGCATCTGCCGGTCGATGAAGGTGTGGGCGAAGATCGTGGTGTCGGGGGGCAGCCCGTGTGCGGGAAGCGCGCGCAGCAGATCGCAGAGGAAGCGAAGATTGTCGCCGACCCGGGCGATCGTCCGCCGCAGGCCGGTGCCAGGCTTGCCGGCGGACGCCCAGATGTCGTCTCGGAAGGTCGGATGAGCGCCTACTTTCGCGGCGATGGCAGGATCAACGTTCCGGTGTGCGAGGATGACGGGACGAAACCCTTGCTCCCGCGCGCCTTCGGCCACAGCACGATCGTATTCGAAATAATGACCGACGACGTTCTTGAGGTTCGGATCGACGATGTAAAGGGGAGGGCCTTCGTTGGCTGTCAGGCCAGGATCACGCGCAGCGTCCGTTCCGTTGGAAGAGTTATGAAAAGCCATGCATTTCCGCCAGTTACGATGGCGTGCCGTCAATGCAGCCGCGGCGCCTTGTGACCGACGGACGTTGCGAAGTCAATCGGCCTCGACGGGAATGGCGGACATGATCCTTGCCGCTGTGATCTTGTGCATGAATGCGCCTCATTTTCGTAGCCTGCGATTTCACGATTGACCCCGGCCGGAGATCGAACCGGACGCTGGGTCCTGCAACGGAGGTCGTGGTCCGGTGATAATGACCCGGCGCTGTCATGACCCGCCTTGCGTGACGGCCGTCGGGATGATCCGGCCGCCGTCCATTGCAGACCCGGCGAAGCGTCCACGGCGCCGCGGCCGCGGCCGGGAGGGACGCGGATTGCCGCCGGTCACCGATACTGCGCAGCAACGCCTCCGGCCGCATCCGTTACCGCCGCAACCACCATGCACCGCACCGCCAGCCGGACCCGCCGGTTCGCGGCCGAAGGACTTGCCAGAGCACGCGCGGTATCGCACCGTTCCCGCGCAACGACCGCCGCGGTCGAAAATGACGCAGGTCAAATGCAATGGGAGGAAACTCGATGCGATTTGCACGCGCCACCAGATGGTGTGCGGCACTGCTGGGAACATGCGTTTGGCTTGCCATGCCGGCATCCGCCCAGAAGCACGGGGGCACGCTCACCGTGCCGCACATCGACTCGCCGCCGAGCCCGTCGATCCATGAGGAAGCCACCGCCTCGGTCGTCGTCCCCTTCATGTCGATCTACAACAACCTGGTGATCTTCGATCAGCACATACCGCAGAACCGGATGGACACCATCCGCCCGGAACTGGCCACCGCCTGGAAATGGAGCGAGGACGGCACCAAGCTGACCTTCACCCTGCGCGAGGGTGTCACCTTCCATGACGGCAAGCCGTTCACCTCGGCCGACGTCAAGTGCACCTGGGACATGGTTTCCGGCCTGGCGCCGGGGAAGATCCGCAAATCTCCGCGCAAGGCCTGGTACACCAACCTGAAGGAGATCACGGTCAACGGCCCGCAGGAAGTGACCTTCCACCTCAGCCGTCCGCAGCCATCCTTCCTGTCGCTGCTCGCCGCCGGGTGGTCGCCGGTCTATCCCTGCCATGTCTCCTCGGCGCAGATGCGCACCAAGCCCGTCGGCACCGGGCCGTTCCGCTTCGTCGAGTACCGGCTGAACGAGAGCATGAAGGTCGAGCGGAACCCGAACTACTGGAAGAAGGGCCTGCCCTACCTCGACGCCATCGAGTTCCGCATCGTTCCCAACCGCGGCACCCGCATGCTGGGCTTGGTCGCCGGCAAGTTCGACATGAGCTACCCGACGGACGTGTCCGTGCCCCTGCTGCGCGATGTGAAGAACCAGGCGCCGCAACTCGAATGCAAGCTGCGGCGGACCAATGTCAGCACCAACCTGATCATCAACCGCGACGCCCCCCCGTTCGACAATCCCGACATCCGGCGCGCGCTCGCCCTGACGATCGACCGCAAGTCGTTCAACGACATCCTGAACGAGGGCCAGGGTGGCATCGGCGGAGCCATGCTGCCGGCCCCCGACGGGGTCTGGGGCATGCCGGACGACGTCCAGAAGACGCTGCTGGGCTACGACCCCGACCTGAACAAGCGGCGGGAGCAGGCGCGTGCCATCATGCAGAAGCTGGGCTATGGGCCGGACAAGCGCCTGAAGACCAAGGTGTTCACCCGCGACATTCCGACCTTCCGCGATCCCGCGCTGATCCTGGTCGATCACCTCAAGGAGATCTACATCGACGCGGAACTCGAAGTCGTCGACACGCCGCTGTATTACAACCGCGTCTTCAAGAAGGACTACTCCATTGGGCTGAACCAGACCGGCAGCTCGCTCGACGACCCCGACCAGAACTTCTACGAAAACTACGCCTGCGGCTCGCTGCGCAACTACACCAACTACTGCAACAAGGAGCTGGAGGCCGAGTTCGCCGCTCAATCGGTCGAATCCGACATCGAGAAGCGCAAGAAGATGGTGTGGGAGATCGAACGCAAGCTGGCCGAGGACGTCGCCCGCCCGATCATCTTCCACAGCATCGGGGCCGCCTGCTGGCAACCCTATGTCAAGAACGTCACGATCATGATCAACAGCATCTATAACGGCTGGCGGTGGGAGGATCTGTGGTTGGACAAATAGTCCAGCCGCCGCGTCCCTAGTCTCCGACACCCCGGTCCGCCTGGCCGGGGTGTTTCTTTTCCCGGCCTATTCCGCCGCCCGTTTCGGCACCTCCGTCCGGAAATGCGGCATCACCTCGCGGGCGAACCGCCGCAGGTTCTCGCGTGACGTCCCGCCGCCGTTCAGCAGGATGTATTCCACGCCGGCGGCCCGCAGCCGCTCGATCTTGCGGCAGATCTGGTCGGGGTCGCCATACAGCGCGCTTTCCTCGCTCGCTTCCCGCGTGTCGGAGAACGCCATGATGCTAGCCGTGTTGTTCCCGTCCGGCCGCTGGCTGATCGTATGCAGCCGGCGCTGAGCGGCGATACGGCGATCCAGCGCCGCTTCCTTCTCCGCTTCGTCCCGTGCCACGAAGAAGGCGCGGGCGACGCCCACCTGGTGCGGATCGAAGCCGAACCCGTTGGCGATCATGGCGTCCCGATAGACGTTGAAACGGCCGATCGTGTCGTCGATCGAGGCAAACTGGTCCAGCAGCAGGTTGTGGCCGCGCGCCGCCACCCGCCGGATCGAGTCCGGATGCCCCGCCCCCTGCCAGAAGGGCGGATGCGGTTTCTGGATCGTGGGCGGTTCCACCACGATGTCATCGAACTGCCAGAACCGCCCGTGGAAGGAGAAGCGCTCGTTCGACACCCAGGACTTCGTGATGATGTCGATCGCTTCCTCGAACCGGTCCTGCGCCTGTTCCATCGGGATGCGGAAGCCCACGAACTCGTTGTGGCGGTAGCCCTTGCCGACGCCGAAATCCAGCCGCCCGCCGGACAGCAGATCGACCGTCGCCGCCTGTTCGGCCAGCAGCACCGGGTTGTGCCAGGGCAGCACGATCACTGCCGTTCCCAGCCGCAGCGTGGTGGTGCGCGCGCCGATCCAGGTCAGCAGGTTGAGTGTGGCGGACACCTGGCCGAAGCCGGTGAAATGATGCTCGACAATGAAGGCACTCTCGAATCCCAGTGCCTCCGCCTCAATGACGTAATCAATATAATCCTTGAATCCCGCGGCGCTATCGACATCGGGGCCGCCCCCGCGCTGCGCCTGGGCCGCGCCGAAAAGTCCGAACCGCATCGCTGTTCTCCCGCCACCTATGGATGACCGCCTTGGCCAGCGCCGCGGACTCTGCGTAATGTCATCCGACATCACAAGGGGTCCGGTGCACGGGCCGTAACGGGAGGACCCGCCACCGGTGAACACCGCCACGCACGGGCGTTGGCTGCAGCACGCTTTGCCGCTCGCGGGCGTGACCATCGGCGTGCTCCTGATCGCCGGCCCGTTCCTTGCCACCATCATCCGCGCCCTGCTGGTCTGGGACGCCGCGTCGGTCTTCGTCTCGCTGGACAATTTCGCCCGCCTGTTCGGCGACCCGCGTTTCCTCAGCGCCGCGCTCAACACGCTGATCGCCGGCGCCTGCACCACGGCACTCGCCTTGCTGCTGGGGTTCAGCCTGGCGTGGCTGGTGGCCCGCACCGACATGCCCGGACGATCCTGGCTGGAGACGGCGAACCTGGTGCCGTTCTTCCTCTCCCCCTATGTCGGCGCGATCTCCTGGATCTACCTGCTGGCGCCGCATGGCGGGATGCTGCCCTCGCTGGCCCGCACCTACCTGGGCGTGTCGCTGGAGTGGATCAACATCTACAGTATCGGCGGCGTGGTCTGGGTGCTGACCCTGTTCTACACCCCCTATGTCTATCTGTTCGTGATCGCGCCGCTGCGCCAAATGGACGCGGCGCTGGAGGATGCGGCGCGGGTCCATGGCGCCTCGTTCTGGTACACCATGCGCCACATCACGCTGCCGCTGGTGCTGCCGGCGCTGCTGTCGGCCGGGCTGATCGTGTTTGTGACCTCGGCCGGGCTGTTCGACGTGCCGCTCGCCCTCGCCTCGCCCCGTGGCATCCGGTTCATGCCCACCGAGATCTACTCGATGGTGCAGTACCCGTCGGACCTGGGGCGCGCGGCCGCATTCGGGATCGTCGTGCTGACCATCACCATTGTCCTGACCCTGGTCCAGCGCAGCTTCATCGCGAAACGCCGCTTCGACACGATCACCGGCAAGGGCTACCGGCCCCGGCAGATCCGCCTGGGGCGGAGCGGCAAGATCGCGGCCCTGACCCTGGAAGCGATCTATGTCGGCGGCGGCGTCATCCTGCCGCTGGTGGCACTGGCGCTGGTTTCGTTCTCCAAGCTCTGGACCGGGCGGTTCCTGTGGCGCACCGCGACCACCGGCAATTTCGAGTATGTGCTGACCAAATATGACCTCACGCGGCAGGCCATCACCAACAGTCTCACGCTGGCGCTGGTCGGGGCGACGCTGGGGGTGGGATTGGCGGTGCTGCAATCCTACTACCTTACCCGCGGCAACCCGCGCCGGCGGGCCTTTGTCGATGCCCTGCTGTCGCTGCCGCTGGGCATTCCCGGCATCATCCTGGGTCTCGGGTTCCTGATCCTCGCGATCCGCACGCCGCTGTATTCAACCCTCACCATCATCCTGATCGCCTATATCGCCCGGTTCTTTCCCTTCGCCACGCGCACGGTCACCGCCATGTTCCTGGCCATCAACCCGGAACTGGAGCAGAGCGCCCGCTCCTCCGGCGCGAGCTGGCTGCAGACCATGCGCATGATCGTCCTGCCTCTGCTGCGCCCGGCGCTGATCGCGGCCTGGCTCATGCTGTTCGTCATCTTCATCCGCGAGCTCGGCGCGACCATCCTGCTGTTCGCGCAGGGCACCGAGACGATCAGTGTCGCCATGGTCGTCCTGAGTGAGCGGAGCTCGGGGTATGTCGCGGCGCTGGCCATGGTGCAGCTGCTGATGCTGCTGGCCGCCTTCGCGATCTTCCGCCTGACCCGCACGTCGATTTCCCAAGGCTGAGCATGACCGACCGGTTCGTCCACATCACGCATCTGACCAAGCGCTATGGCGACCACACGGCCGTGCGGGACGTGTCGTTCGACGTGCCGCAAGGCAGCACCCTCGCCCTGCTCGGCCCCAGCGGCTGCGGAAAGACCACGATCCTGCGCTGCATCGCCGGCCTGGAGACCCCGGAAGCCGGCATCATCGAAATCGGCGGCACCCGCGTCTTCGACAAGGTGCGCCAGATCGATCTGATGCCGGAGCAGCGGGAACTGGGCATCGTGTTCCAGTCCTATGCCGTCTGGCCGCATATGACGGTCGCGGACAATGTCGCCTTCCCCCTGAAGGTTCGTGGCGCCGGCAAGGCCGATCGGCTGCGGCGCGCCTCCCGCATGCTGGAGACCGTCGGCCTGCAGGGGTTCGAAAGCCGATCGGCCACCATGGTGTCCGGGGGGCAGCAGCAGCGGATCGCGCTGGCGCGTGCCCTGGTCGCCGAACCGCGTCTCGTGCTGTTCGATGAGGCGCTGTCCAACCTGGATGCCCAGTTGCGCGAGCAGATGCGCCTGGAACTGCGCGTCCTGCAGGAACGGCTGGGCTTCACCGCCATCTATGTCACCCACGACCAGGCCGAGGCGTTCGGGCTGGCGGATACCGTCGTGGTGATGAACCAGGGCGCGATCGAGGCCCTGGGGCCGGCCCGCGCGGTCTTCCGCCGCCCGGCCACGCCCTTCGTCGCCCGGTTCTTCGGGCTGAATGTCCTGGACGCGCGCATCGCGGCCCCGGCCGGGAACACGCCCCTGGTCGAGGTCCGGCTGAACGACCGCCTGACGGTCCGCGGCCTGCCCGGAGACGGGCTGGTCGTTGAACCCGGCCGCCCCGTCCTGGCCTGCATCCGCAAGGAGTCGGTCCGCGTCGAGCGCGATCCGCTGCCTGGCAGCCATCCCGGCACGATCGAGGCCGCCTCCTTCCTGGGCGTGGCCGAGGAATACATCGTCGATGTCGCGGGCGTCGCAATCCGCGCCACCCGCCCCGCCGCCGGCTTCGCACGCGGTGACGCCGTCCACGTGCAACTCGTCCCGGAAGACTGGATCATTCTGCCGCAAGCCGAGCCGTCCCCCTGACCGGGTCCGGCCGTCCCTGAAAGGAGGTTCCGCATGACACGCTTTCTGTCGGTCCTGGCGATCATATCCGCCCTTGTCGTGGCGACACCGGCACTCGCGCAGGATCCGCCCGCCGTGCAGGCGGCCCCGGCGGACCAGAAGGACGCGTTGCGGGCGCTGATCGAGGCAGCGAAGAAGGACGGCAGCGTCGGCTACTTCGACACCGTGATCCAGCCGGAAACCAACGACGAGCTGGCCGCGGCGTTCCGCAAGGCGTACGGCATGCCGGCCTCCTTCGCGGTGAAATACACGCTCAGCCCCACGTTGGCCCTGGTCACCCGCGTGGAACAGGAGGTCGGGTCGGGCAATGTCACGATCGACATCGCCTCGATCGCCTCCCCGCCCTGGATCAACACGCTTATCAAGGGCGGGCACGTCATGAAATACGATTCGCCGGCATACCAGGCGTTCGGCGCCGCCTTCGCCGCCGGCCTGGGCAAGCCGGGATACTACGCATTCAACGGCGCCTACATGTTCGTGCCGACATGGAGCGCCGACAGCCTGGACTTCAAGGGCAAGAGCTGGAAGGACGTCCTGGGCGCCGTCCCGCCCGGCCGCATCAGCCTGAACGATGCCGGCAACTCCGCCACCGGTCTCCTGGCCTATATGGGCCTCCGCTCGGTCCTGGGCGTGGATTACTTCAAGGATCTCGCGAAGATGAAGCCCGTCTTCATCGTCCGCTCGGAGCAGACGGCCGAACGTCTGGTCTCCGGCCAGGACCTGATGGCCTTCGGCGGCATGCCGACCCGCGCGTATCAGTTCAACGAGCGGGGCGCCAACCTGAAGTTCCTGCTGCCCAAGGAAGGCGTCGTGTTGCTGGGCCAGGCCAGTTTCATCCTGGCCAAGGCGCCGCATCCCAACGCCGCGAAGCTGTGGCTGGACTTCACCCTGTCGGAACAGGGCCAGACCATCCTTTCCAAGCGGGAGGCGCTGATCTCCGGCCGCAGCGGCTTCAAGAGTCCCCTGCCCGAGTATGCCCCCTCGATCGACAGCCTGACGCTGATCAAGATGGACTGGGACGCGATCGACGAAGCCGCGATCCGCCAGGCCAAGGCGCAGTGGCAGAGCATCTTCACGCCGTAGGGGGCCGTCATGACCGGCGAACCACGCCGCGCCGCCCTCGTCACCGGCGCTTCCTACGGTATCGGCCATGCCACCGCCGTGGGCCTGGCCCAGGACGGATTCGATGTCGCGGTCACCGACCTGTCGAGCGATACACTTGCCCGGACCGTGGCCGCCATCGAAGCCGCCGGCCGGCGCGCCGTTGCGCTGGCCCTGGATGTGCGCGACCAGGCGAGCGTGGAGGCCGCCGTCGCCCGGGCGGCAGCGGACCTGCCGGGGCTGGACGTGCTGGTGAACAATGCCGGCGTGCCGTCCCTGGGCAAACCCGCCATCGATGTCGCCCGCGGCGAATGGGACACCGTGATCGCGGTGAACCTGACCGGAACCTTCTTCATGAGCACCGCGTTCGGCCGCCACCTGATCGCGGCCGGGCGGGAAGGCTGCGTGATCAGCCTGGCCTCGACCCATGGCACGGTCGGGTTCGCCGGGACGTCGGCCTATGGCATCGCCAAGGCGGGCATCAGCCACATGACGCGGATCCTGGCGATCGAGTGGGCGCCGCACGGCATCCGCGTCAACGCGATCGCGCCGGGGTCCACCCCCACCGAATCCCGCCAGCGCAGCCTGACCGACCCGGTGCGGCGCGATACCATGCTGAGCCGCATCCCGCTGCGCCGGTTCGGCACGCCCGAGGAGATGGCCGGCGCGATCCGCTACCTCGCCAGCCCGATCGCATCGTATATCACCGGCCAGATCCTGCTGCTGGATGGCGGGCTGACTGCTTACTGACCGCGGGAGCGACCCGGAATGCGTCTATTGCTGTTTCTCCCGTTGCTTGCCTGGGTCCCCGCAGCGCAGGCCGCGGATACGCCATCGGTCACGGTGGAAACGCTGCTGAAGACCGAGAAGGCCTGGGATGGGGTGGCGTATGAGCATTATCCCGCCGGCCCGCCGGAGCTGACCGTGCTGAAGATCAGCATCCCACCCAGGACCGCCCTGCCCTGGCACACCCACCCGATGCCGAACGCGGCCTATGTCCTGTCCGGCGAGCTGTTGGTGGAAAAGCAGGAGGGCGGGCTGACCAAACGCCTGGGTCCCGGCGACACGCTGCCCGAGATGGTGGGCAGCGTGCATCGCGGCGTGACCGGCGAGCAGGGCGCGGTGCTGATCGTGTTCTACGCGGGAACCAAGGGCATGCCCCTGTCGCAGCAGTAGCGATGCGGGATACAGGCGCTTCTGCTACGCATCCCGCCGCGGCGTACCGGGTTCGCCCAGGTCCCACCAGATGCCGGCGAACGCGGCGATCCCCTCCCGCGCCGGTCCCTTCAGGAAATGCTCATCCGGACCGTGCTGCTTGCAGCCGTTGTAGCTGTGCGGAATCCAGATCAGCTTCACCCCCAGGTGGTCCACGAACACATCGCCCGGCAGCCCGCCCGAGGAGTTGGGGATCACCTGCACCCGCTTGCCAAGCGACTTCTCCATGCTCGCGACCGTCCATTGCACCCAGGGATGGTTCGGATCGGTGCGGCTGGCGGGCATGCGGACATAGGCGTTCTCGATCCGCACGTCCTGGAATCCCTCCTCGTCCAGGTGCCGGCGCAACGCCGGGGCGAAAGTCTCGGGGTCGGTGTCGACGGTGTAGCGGATCTGGCAATGCGCCCTTGCGTCCGGCGCCACCGCGTTCACCGGGTTTTCCGGCCGGCCCGACACCATCGCCAGCACGATGAAGCTGTTCCAGCCATAGATCTTCTCGGCCGGCGTCAGACCGGGTTCGCCCCAGCCGGGGTCGATGCTCGCCGCTTCACCGCCGCCGCCCACCGGGCAGCCGTCCAGCACCGCGCGCACCGCGGCCGGCACGCCATTCCTGGGCAGCCAGTCCCGCACCAGTATCTTGCCGCGGCGGTCCATGATGGCACCGATCGCATGCGTCAGCACCACCGCCGGGTCGGTGGTCAGACCGCCCCAGTGGCCCGAATGCACGTCGCCCGGGCGCACATCCAGCACCAGGTCGAAATGGAACGTGCCGCGCGTGCCGGTGGCGATGGTCGGCACCTCCGGCATCACCCGCGGCCCGTCGCTGGCGATCAGCACGTCGGCCTTCAGCGCATCGCGATTGGCGGCGACGAACTCCCGCAGGCCGGTGGAGCCGCGTTCCTCGCTGGTTTCCAGCACCAGCTTCAGGTTGAAGCCGAGCCGGCCGCCACGTTCGGCGAGCACGGATTCCAGGGCGGAGAGGTTGACGGCGTGCTGGCCCTTGTTGTCGGCACTGCCGCGGCCGTACCAGAGATCGCCGTCCTCGGTCAGCGTCCAGGGATCGAGGCCCGGGCGCCACTGGTCTTCCAGTCCGCGCACCGTGTCGCCGTGGCCGTAGGTCAGGACCGTCTGCAGGGACGGATCCTCGATCCGCTGCGCGGTCAGGATCGGCCCGAAGCCATCGCGCGGATTGGGGTGGATGGCGACGGTGAAGCCCATCCGCTCCAGCCAGGGCTGGATGGCGTCGGCCAGATAGCGCTGCACATCCGCCTGGTGCCCCGGGTCCTGCGAGGTGCTGGGGATCGCCACGAGTTCGGACAGACGGTCACGAAACCCGCCCTCGTCGAAGAACCTCGTCGCCCTGGCGATGGCGTCCGCGCGCGTTCCCATCTCATTCCCCTTCTGCCGAACCGGCCGACTTTCCGTTTTGCGCGGAATTGCCGCAAGCCCGGACGGGACGGCAGGCATTCCCGGTCGGTGCGCTGCCCGGGTCCAGCCATGCGCCGCGTCCCGCGGAGTCGCCGGGGACCGGCCGGAGGCGTGGCTGGCCTGTCCCATCCTGATCCTGCCTGGCGCCACGCACATGGGTGGCGCACGGCATGGTTCGGCGCGCCCGCACGCACCGGGAAGATGCGAATTCTTTCCTGAAAATTTGACATTAAACCGATATGATATGCATCATGGAATATCGTATCCGACAATTCCGTTGACGTTTCCGTGAGCAGGCCGGTAATCCTGCCTTCGGAACACGCCCGCCTGCCCGTTCCGGATTTGATATATCGGATGACAGCATGAGCGATTACGACGTCGACCGCGAAGTTCAAAGATCACGTCTGGGGCAATTGCGCCATCAACGGCAGATGCTGATCGAAGAGATCCTTGCCACACCTGCATCCGAGCGCAACTGCGAATGGATGCTGCCGCGCATCGGCAACTTCTATCGTAGCTACAAGTCCGCCTACATCTGTTGTTCGCATGAGGACATCAGGCGCGACCTCAGCATGCAGGTCACCCTCGTTCTCGGCCGCATATCGCAACTGGGGAATCCGCATCGCGGACGCGTCGCCATCTTCAAGCGGTTTCTCCTGGATCATGAAACCGTCCTGTTTGCAACCACCGACGGCGTCATCATCAAGCGGGAACCGCCGGATGCGGACAGCATCGTGATCGCCCATTGCGGCTACGACAACCTGCTGGACGCCATCCTCTCGGTACATGAGATGGAGGAGGAAATGGCGGTCATGGACGCCTGGGCCAAGGCAAAGGCCTGAGTTCCAGCCGGAGCGCGGCAGGAGCCCCGCCCGCGGTCAGCGGGTCCGCGGGCGGGTCCGTGCCGGTTTGGCCGACCGCAACGGCTTTCACACAGGACGAAGACGAGGAACACCGAGGGTCACGAAAGTCGTTGCCCCGGCATCCTGCGCTGCCTTGGGGGACGCGGGGGACCCCGCATCGCTCGGGCGCTTCGCGCGATTCCCGCACCTTCCGTGCGGCAGGACAGCATGCGTCGTGGTTCCATCACGCACCGGCGCCGGGCATTCAGCCCCCGCCCGCGAGCCGCGGTTGCAGGACGCCATACACAACCGAAGCGTCGTTGCCGGCGTGGATTCCCCCGGCCTCGGTGACCCTCTGTGTTCCGCCCGCATGCCTCTGTGAAAGCCATACCCCAGCCGACAACGGCAACAGACCCGTCCGGACTTTCCCCCGGGCGCAGCGCGCAGCCGCACGCCCTCCCGCTCCGCGCAGGCCCCCGACCCGGCTGGACCACCCGGCCGCAAGCTGCCACAGACCCTGGCGGACGCACACGGAGGGCACCATGAACGTGACGGACATGCTGCGATCGTTCTGCCAGGCGGTGGAGGCCGGCGATGGGGCGGCATTCGCGGCGCTGTTCACGCCGGACGGGGTCTATCATGACGTGTTCTACGGCACCTTCGCCGGGCGGGAGCGCATTGCCGCGATGATCACCGGCTGGTTCCATCGCGACGCCACGGACTTCCGCTGGGACATGCACCAGCCGGTGTTCGACGGCACCACGCTCTATGCCCGTTACGTGTTCAGCTTCCGCTCGAAACTGCCGGATGCCGCCGGCCGGCGGGCGATGTTCGAAGGCGTATCCATCATGACGATAAGCGACGGGCTGATCGCCGCATACCGCGAGGTCGCCGACACCACGCCCGGCCTGGTCGATCTGGGCTTCGCGCCGGAGCGCATCGCCCGCCTCGCCGCCCGCCACGGGTCGGCCCTGAAGGCTCGCCCGGACGCATCCCGGCACCTGGACGCATCCGCCTGATCGGACCGACCCGATCAGTCCGGCCCGATCATACCGGATTGACACGAATCAATGCGCGCCCGCCGGTGATGTGCAGGTTGGCCCCCAAAGCGGCACGCGCCGCGGGGAGTCCAGCAGCCGATGCGTCTCAAGGTCCTTCTCATCGGGCTGTTGCTCGTCGTTGCGGCCGGCGGACTTGCCTGGGCGACGTTCGGCCGGCCCCTGGCCGTGCAGGTGGCACAGGAGGAGAAAGACGTGCCCATCCGGGTCTTCGGCCTGGGCACGATCGAGGCCCGCGTGAGCACGCGCATCGGCTTCGAGGTCGCGGGCACGCTGGCCGAGGTGCTGGCCGATCACGGCGACCGTGTGCCCAAGGGCGCGGTGCTGGCACGGATCAACGCGGCCTCGCAGCAGGCGCGGGTCGCCAGGGCCGAGGCCGGGTTGCAGAGCGCGGACGCGCAACAGGGGCGTTCGGCCGCGGCCCAGGAACGCGCGACGGCGCAATACCAGCAGAAACGGTCCACGGCGCAGCGCCGCCGGGAACTCGCCTCCTACGGCAGCGCCTCGCCCGAGACGGCCGAGATCGCGGAAACCGAGGCGGCGATCGCACAGTCCGAACTCGCCGTGGCCCGGGCGGATCTGGCGGTGGCGCACGCGGCACTCGCCGATGCCACCGCCAACCTGGCCGCCGAACGCACAATGCTGGCCAAGCACACCCTGACGGCGCCGTTCGAGGCCCTGGTCATCGCCCGCCATCGCGAGCCGGGCGCGGCCCTGGCCCCGGGCGAGGCCGTGTTCACCCTGATCGCGCCGGACAGCCTCTGGGCGCTGGCCTTCGTCGATGAAGGCCGCTCGGGCGCGATCCAGGAGGGACAAGCCGCCGAGATCCGGCTGCGCTCCCTGCCCGGAGAGATCTTCCCCGCCTCCGTCGTCCGCATCGGGCTGGAAAGCGACCGCGCCACCGAGGAGCGGCGGGTCTACGTGAAATGCCATCGCTGTCCGCCGCGGCCGACCCTGGGCGAGCAGGTGCAGGTGGAGATCGAGACCGGCCGCCTGCCCTCCGCCCGCCTGGTGCCGGAGGCCGCGGTGGACGGGTTCGACGGCGCGACCGGCCGCGTCTGGACGATCGAGGGCGGCGTGCTGCAACAGCGCGAGATGCGCTTCATCGCCCGCACCCTCGACGCGCGCCTGGCGCTGGACCCGGCGCTGCCGGCCGGGATCGCGGTGCTGACCCGCATTCCCCCGGGCGTCCGGGCCGGCCGGACCGCGCGGGTGGAACCATGAACCTCGCGCTGCGCGACATTCGCCACGATCTCGGGCGCTTCCTGCTGACCTGCCTCGGCCTTGGGCTGCTGCTGGGCGTGGCGCTAGCAATGGTCGGGATCTATCGCGGCGTGGTCGAGGAAGCGCTGTCGCTCGCCCGCATCCTGCGCGCCGATCTCTGGGTGGTGGAAGGCGGCACGCGCGGCCCGTTCGCCGAAGCCAGCCGCCTGCCAGCCGATGTGCGCGAAGCGCTCGCGCGCCTGCCCGGCGTTGTCGCCGCCGGCGCGGTGACGTTCCAGATCGTCGAGGCCAGGCGCGCCGGCGGACCTGGGACGGCGGACACGCCGGATGAGGAGCAGGTGCTGGAACGCGCCGGGGAGGCCGGGCGGCAGCGCGTGGGTTCGGTGCTGCGCCTGCAGGTGGTCGGCCACGAACCGGACCGCCCCGGCGGACCGCCGCCGATCGTCGAAGGGCGCGGGATTGGCAAGGGCCGGCTGGAGATGGTGCTGGATCGCGGCGCGGGCGTGCCGGTGGGCGCGATGGTGGAGATGGCGAACATCCGCTACCGCGTCGTCGGCCTGACCGCCGGGGCCGTGTCCACCGGCGGCGATCCCCTGGGCTGGATCACGTTGCGCGACGCGCAGGAACTGCAGTTCCGCCTGACCCCGCCGGCCGAACGGCGCGCCCAGGCCTCGGGCAGCACGACCCAGCCGCGCAACACGGTCAATGCCGTCATCGCGCGCCTCTCGCCGCATGCGCGGGTCGACGATGTCGCGGCGCAGGTCCGGCGCTGGAAGCATTTCGCCGCGCTGACGGCCGCCGAACAGGAAACCGTGCTGACCCGCAGCGTGGTCGAACGCGCCCGCCGCCAGCTGGGCATGTTCACCACCGTGCTGCTGCTGGTCTCGGCTGTGATCGTGTCGCTGATCGTCTATACGCTGACCATGGACAAGCGGCGGGAGATCGCGACGCTGAAGCTGATCGGCGCACCGGATCGCACGATCGTCGCCCTGGTGATGCAGCAGGCGATCCTGCTGGGCATGATCGGCTACGCGGGCGGTTCGGCGCTGCTGTTCGGTGTGAAGGACAAGTTCCCGCGCAAGGTGCTGCTGGGACCGGAGGAACTGATCGGGTTCGGGCTGGTGGTGCTGCTGATCTGCCTGCTCGCCAGCCTGCTGGGCGTGCGCTACGCCCTGCGGATCGATCCGGCGCAGGCGCTGGGCGGATGAGCGCGCCGGGCACCGAACCGCCGCTGGTGGAGCTGGACGGGATCGCCAAGGGATTCGGCCAGGGCGAGACGCGCGTGCAGGCCCTGGTGGACGTCACGCTGCGGGTCGCGGCCGGCGAGGTGGTCGGGCTGCGCGGCCCGTCCGGCAGCGGCAAGTCGACGCTGCTGAACCTGGTGGCCTGCATCCTGGAACCGGATGCCGGGACGCTGCGCCTGGGCGGCGAGGCGGTGTGGCAGGGACGCTGGATGCGCCGCGACCTGCGCGCGCTGCGGCGCGAGAAGATCGGCTTCATCTTCCAGTTCCACAACCTGCTGCCGTTCCTGAATGCCACCGACAACGTGGCCCTGGCGATGACCCTGAACGGCACGACGCTGGCCATCGCCCGGGACCGGGCGCGGGATCTGCTGGATTACCTGGGCGTCGGGCGCCGAGGATCGGCGATGCCGGCCAAGCTGTCGGGGGGCGAGGCGCAACGTGTGGCGATCGCCCGCGCGCTGGCCAACCGCCCCCGGATCATCCTGGCGGATGAGCCGACCGCGGCGCTGGATTCCGAGCGTGCCCAGGCGGTGATGGACCTGCTGCGCCGGGTCGCCGGCGAACAGCGTGCCGCGGTGCTGGTGGTGACGCATGACGACAAGATCTTCTCCCGCTTCGACAGGCTGGTCGGCCTGCGGGACGGGCGGATCGAGAGCGAGGTCGTGACGGCGGCGCCGGTCGGGGTTGCCGTATGATACCAAAGGGCCGTTGACTCTGACGGATCGCCGGCGCCTCACCGTCAAGGTTGGCACAGGCGGGCCATCACACCCCTCGCTGTTCGCATCGGCAACGTCAGGGATCGCGGGACTGAACCCCGCCATGACGGGGAAGCACCGCCGGCGTGTCGGACCCGACAGTCCTTGGTGTCAGCGGGCGGAGAGATTTCGGGGACGCTTGTGAAACGACGCCACCGGCCGGGCGGCGGCCGGGCGCGCGCGACGGGTCGCGGATCTATCCGACCGGAACGACTTCGAAGCGTCCGTCCGGCGACAGCATGCTCAGCTGTCCGGTGCGGATGTCGAAATGCCCGCCATGCAGCCGCAGCCGGCCATCCCGCACGCGTTCGGCGATCCAGGGAAAGGTCAGCAGGTTTTCCAAGGACAGCTTCACCGTCTCCTGCTCGCAATACAATTGTCGGTCGATGCCATCGTCGCAGGCCAGGGTCCGCCGTTTCGCCACGGCGGCGATGCCGATCCATGACGCCACGAAGTCCGACGCCTCGGGCGGCGTGCCCTCCAGCAGGGCGCGCACGCCGCCGCACAATCCGTGCCCCATCACCAGCAGGTCGCGCACCTGCAGCACGCGCACGCCGAATTCCAGCGCCGAACTGGTGCCGTGATAGGCGCTGTCCGGCGCATAGGGCGGCACCAGATTGGCGACATTGCGCACGACGAACAGCTCGCCCGGCCCGGCATCGAAGATCATGCCCGGATCGACGCGGCTGTCGGCGCAGGACACCACCATCGCCCGCGGCTGCTGGCCGTCATCGGCCAGTGCTTCGAACAATCGCCGCCGTTCGGGCCACTGGCCCTGCCGGAACCGCCGATACCCGCCCAGCAACCGCTCCATCCGCGCCCTCGCCCGCAAACCGGATCGGATATTGCGTCGCGGGCGCGGATCGCAAGGCCGGCGGCGCGCGGGGTCAGATGGTTTCCAATTGCCGCAGGAACGCGAAATAGGCCCGGGCGTAGCGCGCTCCGCGATGGAACTGCCGCAGCAGGATGATCAGGTCGCGTTCCATCGTCAGGCGCAGCCGCGTGTCCAGGCTGGCCGTCACCCGCACGCAGGCCGGGTCGGGCGACAGCGTCACCTGGATGCCGGCCCGGGTGGCACCGGGGCCCAGCAGGTCGGCCAGCACGTGACAGCCCACCAGGCCCAGGCGGCGAAGATCGCGCACGCCGTCGCCCGGCATGACGTCGTCATCGATCACGGGGTCCGAGAAGAAATCTTCCCGCAGGATGCGTTTCAGCGCGACGCGGGAATGCCGTGGCTGCGACAGCTCGCCGATCAGGCGGTGATCCACCGGCAGCACCGCGCCGACGCGGGGCATCGCCTCGGGCTCCTCGGCGTGGTGGAGCAGGATGACCGCGTCATCGCCGTAGATGTGGCGTGGCCCCAGGGTCATCCCCTGCTCCCGCGCCACCTCGTTCAAGGCACGAACGAACGTTGCATCCTCCAGAACGCGTCCCATGAGCGATGTCCTTACCACGGGCCACAAGTAGAGCAGGCGCGGGTAAAGGAAGAATTGATGCGGAATGCCCGGCGACACACGGCCGGCACAACAGGACGGGCGAAACCGGACACGCAACGAAATTCGGGCCTGAACCGTGCAGTGCCTTCGCCACGCGTTCGTTGGCGACCGCGGCGCACGCGCACCGGCGCGACAGCACACCCCGCTTGCATCGGACCACGGACCGACCTTGAATGTGCGTTCCAAGCCATCAAGGGGAACGACCATGGGATCCATTCGCGCGCGACTCGCCCATGTCGGCGTCTACGCCCACGACAAGCCGAAGCTGGAGCAGTTCTACACCACCGTGCTGGGCCTGGTGGTGACCGACAAGGGAGAAGGCCGCAACGGCGTCGAGCTCACCTTCATGAGCGCCAATTCCGAGAACCATCACCAGTTCGTGCTGGTCAGCGGCCGTCCCGACACGGCGGGTTACAATCCGATCAACCAGATCTCGTTCATGGTGGACTCGCTCGCGCAGCTGCGGGAAGTGCATGGGCGCGCGCTGGCGAATGGTGCCACGGACATGCGCGTGGTGAGCCATGGCAACGCCTGGTCCTGCTACTTCAAGGATCCCGAGGGCAACACGATCGAGGCCTATCTCGACTCGCCCTTCCATGTGCCGCAGCCGCATGGCGTGCCGCTGGATCTGACGAAGTCCGACGACGAGATCCTGCGGGAGACCGAGGATCACTGCCGCAAGGACCCGGGCTTCATGCCCATCGCCGACTACAAGAAGCGCCTGGCGGATCGTCTGGCGCAGTAACGGACCGGGGCCGCGGCCGGTCGACCGCGGCCCCGACGGATCAGGCCTGGCGGCGGCGGCAGGCGCGGTGCCCGGTGAGGAGCCCCAGCGCGGCCATGCCGAACAAGGCGAGACTGGCCGGTTCCGGTATCGCCTCGATCGAGATCGCGGGACTGTACGGCGCCCAGGCGGAATCCGGGCCGAACACCCCCGCAATGCCCGAGGTCAGGAAACCGGCATGCGCCGTGTTCCAGAACACCACGTTGGGATCCAGATCGGTACCGACAATCGGCGGCGTTGTGACCAGGCCGACATTCAGGGAGTTGTACGGGCCGGCCACGCCCGTCGGGGTCGGGCCGTAGTTCTCGGTGTTGAACGACAGGCCATAGATCACGTCATCCGGCACCCAGACGCCGGTGAAGTCGAACACGATCGCCTGCGCAAGCCCGCTGTAGCACCTGTTGTCCCACCCCAGGAATCCGGATCCACAGGTGGGATTTGGCTCCGGCCGCCAGACGATGGTCGGCGTGATGGTGCGCGACGCGATCAGCGATCCCACCGAAGGGCCGGACAGCGGATTCAGCACGTTGTACAGGCTCATCGTGATCGGCACCGCATACCCCGCAAGGCCGTAGCTGGCCGACCAGTCGCTGTACTTGGCCCAGTTGCTCATGAGCACGGTGATGCTCGACAGGCTGCGGTCGGTCCCCGTGAAGTGCACGAGGTCGCCGAATTCAGTGGTGGAGGTGGCCTGGTATCCCAGGCCGGGGACATTGACCTGATAGGGGGCCTGCACGCTGGTGTAGAGCAGCGACCCCGAGGCCGCGCCGATGCCCCCTGACCACAGGACGGCAGCGAGAATCGCGGTGCGGCCCATGATGTTCGAGATCGACATGGGCGAACTCCTTGACGGATGTGAAGCTTGGACAGCGCCCCGTTCATGGTTTCTTTCGATATTGTACTGTCATCCGTGCGCGCAAGATATTCTGCCGGCGGACTGGTGGATTTCTGCGTAAAATCATACAATAGTCTTCGTTTGACAGGATTGTGATGCACCGGTTTTTCCAATGCCGCCTGCCCTCGGCAAAGCCGGACATTGCACCAGCGGGCCGTTGGGCGCCGCCGTGTCAGGGGCGGCCGGAGCCCTGTGCCCCGACCCGGAACTGGGGCATGCTGCGCTCAGCAGCAGAAGGTCGTTGTCGATGCGCCAGAACCCGTTCGGGCCGCTTGCCCCTGTCTCCGTCCTGACGCTGGGTGGCGGCGGCCTTGGCATGCTGTGGGGCGAGACGACGTTCGAGGAATGCGTCGCTACCGTGCGCGCCGCCGTCGATGCCGGAATCACGCTGCTGGACCTCGCCCCGCGCTATGGCAACGGCAAGGCCGAACGAGTGGCGGGGGAAGCCTTTGGCGGCCGGCTGCCGGACGGGGTGCGGGTCACCAGCAAGTGCAACCTGGGCAACCCGCCGCCGGAACGGGTGGACCGCATCCTGCGCCAGTCGATCGAGGCCAGCCTGCGGCTGCTGCAACGCGACCGGCTGGACCTGTTCTTCCTGCACTCCAACATCGTGCCGGACGGACATCCGATGTGGAACCAGCCGGATGTCAGCCGCCTGACGCCGTTGTCACTGTTCACCGACCGGGTGCGGCCGGCGTTCGAGAAGCTGGTGCAAGACGGGCTGATCGGCGCCTGGGGCCTGACCGGCATCGGCCATCCGGACGCGATCATCGAGGTGCTGGGACAGTCGCCGAAGCCAGCCGCCGTGCAGTGCATCGCCAACTTGCTGGACTCGCCCGGCGGGCTGAAGTTCTTCGAGGGCCCTGCCAAGCCGCGGGCGGTGATGGCGGCGGCGCGGGCCAATGGCGTGGGGGTGATGGGCATCCGCGCGGTGCAGGCCGGGGCGCTGACGGCGGCGATCGACCGCACGCTGCCCGAGGATCATCCGGAAATGCGGGACTATGCCCGCGCCGCCGGCTTCCGGGCACTGTGCGCCGAAATCGGGGAAAACCCGGCGGTGATCGCGCATCGCTATGCGCTGTCGCTGCCGATCGATACGCTGGTGCTGGGCGTGAAGAACCGCCGGGAACTGGCCGAATGCGTCGCCGCGGCCGAGGCCGGGACGCTGCCGGCGGATCTGATCGCACGGATCGACGCCAGCGTGGCACAGGGGTGAGCGGCGAGCCGGTGTCGCCCGGAAGGCCGCCGATCAGTTGATCCGGGTGCTTGGCGGCCGCAGGGCTTCATTGTTCACGAGATCCCCATCGCGTTCGAACTCGCTCACCACGGCCAGCAGGAATGGCACGATCGGCCATGCAAGCCGGTGCACCACGCACCCGGCCCGGGCCGGGTGCCAGACCAGATACAACCGGTCGTCGTAGCTGTACGCCTCGCTCCCCAGGACGAAATTGCCGTTCGAGCGAAAATCGTCCGGCTGCACCGACGGCATGTTGTCATGAAACGCATGCACATGATCCGCGTCCGGGCCGGTATCATCCGCCCTGGGAACGGTGCCTGGCCGCCCCGTGCGGCGGCAGAACGCAACCAGCCGGTTCCGCACGGAAAATGCAATGTTCATCGGCAGGAACAAAATCTCGGATTCGCCCGATGACAGCAGGAACTTGAAAAGTGCGACGCGGTTGCTGATGTCGGCGCCATGCGCGAAGGAAACGACGGTGCGGTGCGGCGGAATGCTCGCAAGATGACATGGATCAAAGTTTGACAGCAGCATAAGAAACCCACAATGGCAGCGACGGGATGCAGTATCACGCGAGGGCACCTACACCACCGGCCGCCCCAAGTCGATTTGTTTCCGTCGCAAAGGCACGCGGCTGCCGCCCGTTTGCCGACGCCGCCCGGCCGGTTCCTTGCGTCCGGCAGCGCAAGGCGCTTGCCGGCCGCTATGGCACCCGCGTCGCCTGCCGCAGCATCATCCGCCAGGATCCGTCCTGGCGCACCCACACCAGGGTGGTGATCAGCGTGACCGGCGGATGCGGCTTGCCGCGCGCGCCGCCCATGAAGTCCAGCGTCGTATACACGCTTGCCATGTCACCGGAAACACGGATGCGTTCATCCACCGGCCGTACGCGCTCATACTCATACAGCCCGTCCCGCACGCCATCGAGGAACTGCCGCTTCGTCTCGGCGAAGCCGGGCGAATGCACGTAGACCAGGTCTTCCGTCAGCATGGCGTCCAGTGCCGGCACATCATGCGCCAGCATCGCGCGATACAGCGCCCGCACCGCCGACGCCACCCGCTCCCGGTCCTCCAGCCCCGCAATGAAATCCCGCAGCGCCGGTGCCCATTTCGCCGCATCCGCGCCCGAGGCCAGGTGCCCGTGGTCGCTGTCCAATGCGAAATACGTCGCCTCGACACCGGCCTGCCGCAGCCCCGCCATCACCCCCGGCGCCAGTGACGGCGGGAACAGCGCATCCGTGCGCGACAGCACATACAGCACGGGAACGCGGATCTTCGCGTAGTCCCGCGTGATGTCGTAGCTTTCCATCGCGCGCCCCAGGATGAACAGCGAGTTGGCGTCGAACACATCCGCCCAGGCCGCCGCGATGCGACGCAGTTCGGCATCCCGCCGCGTCTTGTCGGGGAAACGGTCCGCCAGGCTGTCCGCCATGCCATAGCGGGTCAGCGTGTCGACGCGCAGCTTCGTCAGCGTCGCCTTCACCCCGTCGGTGTCGTAGTAGTCGCCGCCATGGAAGTTCGGATCGGAGCCGAACCACTTCATCAGCCCGGCGACCCGGTCGGTTGACGGCGGCAGCGGCGAGGTGACCACCGGCACGACCCCGTCCATGAAATCCGGGAAGGTCACCGCCCATTGGAACGCCTGGAACCCGCCATAGGACGGCCCGATGACGGCGCGCAGGTGCCGCACGCCCAGATGCGCCAGCAGCCGGTGCTGCGCGGTGACGATGTCGGCAACCGTGATCACCGGAAACCGCGAGCCATAGGGCTTGCCCGTGCGCGGATCGATCGAGGCGGCATTGGTCGAGCCGTAGCTCGACCCCAGCATGTTGGAGCACACGACGAAGTAACGGTCGGTGTCGATCGGCGCTCCTGGCCCGACCAGCGTGTTCCATGCGCCTTCGGCCGACCCGCCGCCGGCCTCGATCATGCCGTGTCCGCTGGTGTAACCGTGCGTCACCAGGATGGCGTTGCGCCCGTCCGGGTTCAGCGTCCCGCGGGTGACATAGGCGATGGTGACCTCGGGCAGGACCTCGCCGCTGGCAAGCCGGAAATCCCGGAACGTGTGGGTTGCGCGTGTCGCGTCGGTCATGGCCGTCTCCCCCGTTTGCGCCCCAGGTTGCCACCTCCTCCCTTCCCGTGCCAGTCAACGCTTCGCCGCAGCCCCGGGAGGTTCAGCATGGAATTCGGCATCGCCCTGCCCACCGCGTCCGACGCCTGGAAGATCGTTGCCCGCGCCGAGGAACTGGGTTTCACGCACGCATGGTTCTACGACACGCAGATGCTGTGCGCCGACGTGTTCGTGGCCATGGGCGCCGCCGCCGTGAAGACCAGCCGCATCCGCCTGGGCACCGGCGTGCTGATCCCGTCCAATCGCATCGCCCCGGTCACCGCCAACGGCTTCGCCTCGCTGAACGCGCTCGCCCCCGGCCGCATCGATTTCGGTGTCGGCACCGGCTTCACCGGGCGGCGCACCATGGGCCTGGGCGCGATCAGGCTGGCTGACATGGAGGAGTATATCCGTGTCGTCATGGCACTGCTGCAGCGGAAGACGGTGGAATTCGCCGTCGAGGGCGGGCGGCACAAGATCGAATTCCTCAATCCCGAACTTGATCTGATCAATCTTGGGGATCCGGTCGGTCTGCACATCTCGGCCTATGGTCCCCGTGCGCGCCGGCTGACCGCGAAACTGGGCGCGGGCTGGCTGAACTTCGTGGGTGACGTCGCGGGCGGCATCGCGGCGATGCGGGCCATGCAGCACAGCTGGACCGATGCCGGCCGAACGCCCGCCGATCTGACGGCGGTGGCCTTCGCGCTGGGCTGCGTGCTGCAGCCGGGGGAAGCGCTGGATTCACCGCGCGCCATGGCACAGTCCGGCCCGCGTGCGGCCGTGCTGCTGCACCGCGCCGCCGACCAGGCGCTGGCCGGGCTGCCGAACACCTCCGCCATTCCGCCCGAGGTCGCCGACACCGTTGCCGCCTATGTGGAATTCGCGAAGACGTTCGAGCCGGCGGATGCCCGTTACCTGGAGAACCATCGCGGGCACCTGATGAAGGTGATGGACAATGAACGCCGCTTCGTGACCGGCGAGATGATCCGCCAGACCACGTTCACCGGCACGGACTCCGACCTGCTGCAGCGCATCGCCGCCCTGCGCGATGCCGGCTACACGCAGTTCACCATCCAGCTGACCCCGGGCAACGAGGCGGCGATCGAGGACTGGGGGCGGCTGAAGGCGAAGTTCCGGTAACAACGAAAGGAAACGTCCATGCCCACCCGGATCGGAACCAACCACGCCAAGCGGAAACTGGCCAACAACGAGCTGGTGCTGTGCTTCGGCGTCAACCAGTTGCGCACGCCCAATGTCGCCATGCTGGCCGCCGCCTGCGGCTTCGATGCAATCTATATCGACCTGGAGCACAACCCGACATCGCTGGAAACCGCCTCGGCCATCTGCGTCGCGGCGCTGGGCCTGGGGATCACGCCGATCTGCCGCGTGTCGTCGCATGATCCGCATGATTCCACCCGCATCCTGGACTGCGGCGCGCAAGGCGTGATGGTGCCGCATATCCAGAACGCGCGCGAGGCCCGTGCCGTGGTGGAAGCCTGCCGTTTCGCGCCGATGGGCCACCGGTCGGCCGCCGGATCGCTGCCATCCCTGGGCTACGCGCCGCTGTCCCAGGCCGAGGTGTGCCAGCGGGTGAACGAGGAAACCCTGCTGATGGCCATGATCGAAACGCCGGAAGCGGTGGCGAACGCCGCGGAGATCGCCGCGGTCGACGGGATCGATGCCGTGCATATCGGCGCGTCCGACCTGTCCACCGAAATGGGCATTCCCGGCAATTACCGGCATGATCGGATGGTCGCGGCGTTCGAGACTGTCGCGGCGGCGGCGAAGCAGCACGGCAAGGCAATGGGCGTGGGCGGCGTGCGCGAGGACGCCGAGTTCCAGTCGTTCCTGCTGAAACTGGGCGTCCGCTACCTGACCAGCGGGTCCGACACGCTGTATATCCTCAGCGGCGGACGCGCTGATGTGAAGAAGATCCGCGCGCTGCCGTTGTCCTGAAGAATACCGCGGCGCGACCGCCGGTCAGCCCGACTGCCCGCCGGTGACGTCGATCGTCAGGCCCGTGACGAAATCGGCGTCCGACGACGCCAGGAAGCAGATCACCTTGGCCTGGTCCGCCGCCACCGCGACGCGCCGCAGCGGTGTCGATTCGATCTGCACCTGCTGCGCCTCGGGCGAGCGCTGGTTCCAGTGCGGCGTAATCCGTTCCGTCAGCGTCAGGCTGGGCGCGATCGCGTTGATGTTGACGTTGTGCGGCCCGAGTTCGAACGCCAGCTTGCGGGTCAGCGCGATGATCCCGCCCTTCGCCGCGGCATAGGCGGCGCCGCTCGCCACGGACATGCCGCGCCCGGCGATCGAGGCCAGGTTCACCACCTTGCCGCCGCGTTGCGCCTTCATCACCGGCACCACGGCATGCAGGAAGTTGAACGTGCCGTTCAGGTTGAAGTTGATGATCTTCTGCCAGTCGTCCAGCGAATGTTCCTCGACCAGGGCGCTGGGCCTGGCGATGATCGTGCTGCCGCCCACCGCGTTCACCAGGATGTCGATGCGGCCGAATTCCTGCTTCACGCCGGCGACCACGGCATCCACCTGCGACGGGTCCAGCGCGTCACACAAGCGTCCATGCGCGCGTCCGCCGGCCTTGTTCATGGCCTCCATCGCGGTATCCAGGCGTTCCTGGTGATTGTCGACGCCCACGACGATCGCGCCCTCGCGCGCCATGATATCGGCGGTGGCGCGTCCTATGCCGTTGGCGACGGCGGTGATCAGCGCGACCTTGTCCTTGAATCGCATCGTTTCCTCCTTGTTGTTGCTGCCGACCGGCTCTCAGCCCGACTGCCCGCCGGTGACATCGATCGTCAGGCCGGTGACGAAATCCGCGTCCGACGACGCCAGAAAGCAGATGACGTTGGCCTGGTCCTCGGGTTCGGCGACGCGGCCCAGCGGCGTGTTGGCCAGGCGCCGGCGCTGCTCCTCGGGCGGGCGCTGGTGCCAGCGCGGACGGATCCGTTCGGTCAGTGTCGTGCTGGGGGCAATGGCATTGATGTTGACGTTGTACGGCCCGAGCTCGAAGGACAGCTTGCGGGTCAGCGCGATGATGCCGCCCTTGGCCGCGGCATAGGCCGATCCGCTGCTGGGGCTGAGGCCGCGTCCGGCAATCGAGGACAGGTTGACGATCTTGCCGCCGCGTTGCGCCTTCATCACCGGAATGACGGCGTGCAGCAGGTTGAACGTGCCATTCAGGTTGAAATCCAGCACGCGCTGCCAGTCATCCAGCGAATGTTCCTCGATCGTGGCGCTCTGCTTCGCGATGATCGTGCTGCCGCCGACCGCGTTCACCAGGATGTCGATACGGCTGAAATCACCGTGGACGCCGGACACCAGCGCGTCCACCTGGGCCGGGTCCAGCACGTTGCACAGCCGCCCCTGCGCGCGTCCGCCCGCCGCGTTCAGCGCGTTCACCACGGTGTCCAGGCGTTCCTGGTTGTTGTCGACACCAACCACCGTGGCGCCCTCGCGCGCCATGATCTCCGCGGTGGCCCGCCCGATGCCGCTGGCGGCGCCGGTGATCAGTGCAATCCTTTCGTGAAACCGCATCACTCCCTCCCCAGGATGGCGGCGTGGTCAGTTCAGGCGGGCCGCCTCCGCCATGACCTCGATGGCCTCGGGCTGGCGCGACCGCACGGTCAGCCCCGTGGCGCCGGTATCCAGCCAGGCCCGGAAACGTTGCTTGATCCGCTCGGGCGGGCCGACGAGTGATTTCAGATCCACCCATTCGTCGGGCACCGCGGCGATCGCTTCCTCCTTGCGGTGTGCCAGGTACAATTCCTGGATGCGTTCGGCGGCGTCCTGGAAGCCGCGGCGCACCATCTGGTCCTTGTGGAAGTTCTTGTCGCGATGGCCCATGCCGCCGACATACAGCGCGACTTCCGGTTTCAGCTTGTCCAGCGCGGCCTTGACGTCGTTGCCGACCTCGACATGCACCGAAGCCTGGATTTCGAACTTCGCCAGGCTCTTGCCGTTGCCGGCGCGTCTGAAACCTTCCTCCAGCCAGGGGCGGTATTCCTCCATCGCGCCCGGGACGAAGCCCATCGGAATCCAGCCATCGGCGATTTCCGCCGTCAGTTTCACGGTGGATTCGTTGCCGGTGGCCAGATAGATCGGGATGTCCGGGTTCATGTGCAGGATGGATTTCAGCGGCTTGCCCACGCCGGCCGAGCCTTCACCGGTATAGGGCAACTGGATCTCGCGCCCGTCATGCGTCAGCGGTTCCTCGCGTTTGAAGATCTTGCGCATGATCGCGACGTAGTCCTTCAATCGGTAATACGGCCGTCCCCACGGCGTGCCATACCAACCTTCGATGATCTGCGGGCCGGACACGCCAAGCCCCGCGATGAAGCGCCCGCCGCCCGCCAGCGCGTCGACGGTGCCGGCGCACATTGCGGCGTTGGCCGGGGTCCGGGCGCCGATCTGCATGATGCCGGTGCCCAGCTTGATGCGTTTCGTCACGGCAGCCAGGAACGCAAGCGGCGTGACGGCATCCGTGCCATAGGCTTCCGCCGACCAGACGGAATCATAGCCGAGTTCCTCGGCCCGCTGGACCAGTTGCACAGGCAGGTCCAGCCGGGCCTTGGAGTAACCGATCGAAAGGCCGAGTTTCATCGCGGAAACGTCCTTGCATGCCTCCCGCCGGACGGGAGGCGGTGTACATCACTTCATCGGGCTGTAGTCGGTGGGCAGCAGCATGACATTGTTCATTTCCACGATCGCGCCCGCGCCCTTGGCGACGA
>JBFXDK010000040.1:0-19856 GCA_050181195.1 Acetobacteraceae bacterium
CTTCTTCAGGCGGAAGCGGAACCGCCGGTCGTCCAGGGCCGTGAGTTCGTTCGTCGCCGCCATCAGCACCTGTCCGAACGAATCGCGGCTGCCCCAACGCCGCAGCGACGTCACGCAGTCCTTCGCCACGACCTTTTCGCCGTCATGGAACGTCAGGCCGTCCCGCAGCGTGAAGGTCCAGGTCAGCCTGTCGTCAGACAGCTCGTGTCCCGCGCACATCTGCGGCCGTGTCTGACCGGTTGCATCCATGCCGTACAGCGTGTCGAACACCAGATAGCCGTGTTCCTGGGCCACCAGTGCGGTGGTCCAGATGGGGTCGATGGATGACAGGTTCGCATTGGGAATGAACCGCAGCGGGCGGTTTTCCGCGCGCGCCAGCGCGGGGGCCACCAGCAAGGGCGTGGCCTTCAACAAATCACGACGACGCATGTCAAGCCTCCCGTTATCGTTGCGTTTTAGTGCGTCTTTATTTTGATCTACGGCAAACCACTGGGGCTTTTGTTGCCGTTCGTCACGTCATTTCAGGGTGACGGTGGGTTATATATCCACTTTGCCGGGTAATCCGAGTAGTATCAGGGCGAGGAAGGGCAGATTGTCCATCGCGCTGCTTCGGCTGTTTCCCGGTCCTGCGGGGCCGGGCGGACGCGTCTGGCAGTGGATGCGGATTTCAGGTGCGCGCGGCAGGACGATGTCCGGCCAGCCAAGGCCGGGCGCGGGGCGCTGACCGCGTCGTGCTCAGACCAGCGCCAAGGCCTTGAGTTCTTGCGGACGTCCGGGGGCGTGCGTCAACGTGTGGACCAGGCTGACGCGCAGGTTGATGATGGCGCGGTCGTCGATCGCGAGGTTGGACGCGCTCGACCGGTCGGCGGTCTTCCCGAAGCCGATTGGACCGGCTTCGGGGCGCAGTCGCCTCGGGGCGCGATCAGTGAACCGCACCCTCCCGCTTCAATGCCCGGATGGTCGTGCGGAAAGCATCCACGGTCAGTGCCATCTCCTCGGGGCCATGCACGGACGATGCCCAGCCGGACGGGCCGGTGTTCATGTCCACGCCGTTCACCAGCATCCCCATGCGCACCTGGCTGGTGACGCCGGCGCCGCGCGGCTTGTCGATCATCTTCGGAATGAAATCGGTGGCGTCGAAGCCGTGCGGGTCGATATCGGCGCCCTCGGGGTTGGTGTAGATGTGCATGCCCGAGAACGTGCCGTAGACGGACCATTTCAGGCCTTCCTCGACCAGCACGTCGTTCATCCGGCCGCGCAATTCGGCCGCATAGGCATTGGCGCGGTCGCAGGCATCGGTGGCCGAGAGGATTTCCAGCGTGGCCACGGCCGCGGCGGCGGTGACCGGGTTCGCGTTGAACGTGCCGGGATGATAGATGCGCTCGCGCCCCGTGCGCTTCGCCACGTCGAAATCCAGCCAGTCCAGCACGTCCTTCGGCCCCACGACCACGCCGCCCGGCATGCCGCCCGCGACGATCTTCGCGAGCGTCGTCATGTCGGGGATGACGCCCAGCGCCTGCTGCGCCCCGCCCGGCGAGGCGCGGAAACCCGTGACCACCTCATCGAAGATCAGGATCGTGCCGGCCTGCCGAGTCAGGTCGCGCAACAGCTGTAGATACGACGGGCGGATCGGCATCTTGCCGAAATTGGCGCCGGTCGGCTCCAGGATGACGGCCGCGATGTCCTTGTGTTCGGAGAAGATGCGCTCGATCCCGGCGACGTCGTTGGGATCGCACAGCAGCACGTCGTCGCTGATGCCGCGCACCACGCCGGCGGTCGGCGTGCCGTCGAAATGATTGGAATGGCCGCTGGTCATGTGGTCGTGCCAGCCGTGGAAATGGCCGCGGAAGCGCACCAGCTTGCTGCGCCCGGTCGCGGCGCGGGCCAGCCGCAGCGCCATCAGCGTCGCCTCGGTGCCCGACCCGGTGAAGCGGACCCGTTCCGCTGACGGTACCATCCTTGTGACCAGTTCGGCCCAGCGCACCTCCAGCGCGTGGCAGGCGCCGAAATGCGTGCCGCGATCCAGCGCGGCATGGGCGGCGGCCAGCACTTTCGGATGATTGTGGCCCAGGATCAGCGCGCCATGGCCGCCGAAGTAATCAACGTAACGATTACCATCGACGTCCCATTTCAGCGGGCCGCTCGCATGGTCGACATACAGTGGATACGGATCGAAATGACGGCTGTCGTGCGCCAGGCCGCTGGGCAGCAACTCGCGCGCCCTGGCGGCGAGCGCGGCGGAACCCGGCGTCATGGCCTGGTACGCGTCGAGCAGGGTCTCATTCGGCAATGCGCTGGCGGACATGGCAGACCTCTCCTTGCGGGCAGGGCGAGTTGGTGGCGGCCGGGAAAGTGTCGCACGCATCCACCGCGGGACGCAAAGCCGTTTCGCAGCGCAATACGGGCTTGCATATCCGCCGCCGCCGATGTCCAGATTCCGGGGTTGCAAGGCAGGGGCGCAGGATGCACGCGAAGTGGCAGTTCTGGATCGATCGCGGCGGCACGTTCACCGACATCGTCGCACGCGATCCGGACGGACGGCTTTCCACCCACAAGCTGCTGAGCGAGAACCCCGGCCGCTACCGCGATGCCGCCATCGCCGGCATCAAGACGGTGCTGGGCATCCCGCTGGACCAGCCGATCCCGCCCGGGCTGATCGATGCGGTGAAGATGGGCACCACGGTCGCCACCAACGCGCTGCTGGAACGCAAGGGCGACCGCACGCTGCTGATCGTCAACCGCGGCTTTGCCGATTGCCTGCGCATCGGCAACCAGGCGCGCCCGCGGCTGTTCGACCTGGCGATCACGCTGCCGACGATGCTGTATGAGCGTGTCGTCGAGATCGGCGGACGCGTCGGCGTGGACGGCAACGAAATCGAGGCGCTGGATGAGGCCGGGGCCCGTGCCGCCTTCGCCGCCGCGCGCGCCGACGGGATCGACGCCGTCGCGATTGTGCTGATGCATGCCTGGAAGTATCCGGCGCACGAGCAGCGCCTGGCGGCGCTGGCGCGGGAAGCCGGGTTCGGACAGGTCTCGACCAGCCACGCCGTCAGTCCGCTGCTGCGCATCGTGCCGCGCGGGGACACGACGGTGGTGGATGCGTATCTCTCGCCGATCCTGCGGCGCTATGTCGACCAGGTCGCGGGCGAACTCGCGGGCACGCGCCTGTTCTTCATGCAGTCGAATGGCGGGCTGGCCGAAGCCGGCGGTTTCCAGGGCAAGGATGCGATCCTGTCGGGGCCGGCGGGCGGCATCGTCGGCGCGGCCCGCACCGCGGGCATGGCGGGGATCGAGCGGATCATCGGCTTCGACATGGGCGGCACCTCGACCGACGTCGCGCTGTATGCCGGCGCGTTCGAGCGCACGTTCGAAACCGCCATCGCCGGCGTGCGGATGCGCGCGCCGATGATGGCGATCAACACCGTGGCGGCGGGCGGCGGCTCGATCCTGCAGTTCGATGGGGCGCGCATGCGGGTCGGGCCGGATTCCGCCGGTGCCGATCCGGGACCGGCCTGCTATCGGCGCGGCGGACCGCTGACGGTGACGGATGCGAATGTCTGCGTGGGCAAGATCCAGCCGGCGCATTTCCCGGCGATCTTCGGCCCCGACGGCAACGAAGCGCTGGACGCCGCGGTCGTGCGACAGAAATTCGCAGATCTGGCCGCCGAGGTCGCGCGCGCGACCGGCGAGGAACGGTCGGCCGAACAGGTCGCGGAAGGATTCCTGGCGATCGCGGTGGCCAACATGGCGAACGCGATCAAGCAGGTCTCGGTGCAGAAGGGTCACGATGCCACGCGTTTCGCCCTGCAATGCTTCGGCGGCGCGGGCGGGCAGCATGCCTGCCTGGTGGCCGACGCGCTGGGGATGGAGACGGTGTTCATCCACCCCTATGCCGGCGTGCTGTCCGCCTATGGCATGGGGCTCGCCGACCAGGCGACGATGCGCGAACAGGCAGTCGAACGCACGCTGGACGCCGCCGCCATCCCGGATCTGGCGGCGCTGGCCGACCGCCTGGGCGCGGAGGTGGCGCAGTCGCTGGCCTCGCAGGGCGCTGCCGCCGATACGATCATCACCGCGAAGTCGCTGCATCTGCGCTATGCCGGCACCGAGGCGGCGCTGATCGTCGCCCTGCCGCAGGAGGCCGGATCGGCCACGGGCGCGGGGCTGGAGACGGTGGTGACCACGCTGAAGGCCGACTTCACCGCCGCGCATCGCGCCCGCTTCGGCTTCGCCACGCCGGAGCGTCCGCTGATCGTGGAAGCCGTGGCGGTCGAGGCGGCCGCACCGGGCGAGGAGGTGCGCGAGGCGACGCTGCCGTCCCGCACCGACGGCGCGCCGCCGGTCGTTGACACCGTGCGCATCCACACCGCCGGGGCGGCGCATGACTGCCCGGTGCATGACCGCGGCGACCTGCTCGCCGGCGACCGCATCGCCGGGCCCGCGTTGATCCGCGAGGCCAATGCCACCACCGTGGTGGAACCGGGCTGGACCGCCGAGGTCACCACGCTGGACCACATGCTGCTGCGGCGCACCGAGCGGATGGCGACACGGGTGCCGGAGGGCAGCGACCGGCCCGATCCCGTGCTGCTGGAACTGTTCAACAACCTGTTCATGAACGTGGCGGAACAGACCGGGGCGGTGCTGCAGAACACGTCCATGAGCGTCAACATCAAGGAGCGGCTGGATTTCTCCTGCGCCATCTTCGACGCCGATGGGTATCTGGTCGCCAACGCGCCGCATGTGCCGGTGCATCTGGGCGCCATGGGCGAGAGCGTGCGCACGGTGCTGCGCAACCGCCGGTCCACGCTGAAGCCGGGCGATGTCGTTGCGCTGAACAATCCGTTCAACGGCGGCACGCATCTGCCGGACGTGACCGTGATCACGCCGGTGTTCGATGCCGCGGGCAAGGCGATCCAGTTCTTCCTGGGCAGCCGCGGCCATCACGCCGATATCGGCGGCATCACGCCCGGCTCGACCCCGCCCATGTCGCATACGCTGGAGGAGGAGGGCGTCGTGATCGACGACTTCCTGCTGGTGGATGGCGGGGATTTCCGGGAAGACGCATTCCGCGCCGTGCTGGCGGGCGCGACATACCCAGCCCGCAGCCCGGATGTGAACGTGGCCGACATCAAGGCGCAGGTCGCGGCCAACGAGAAGGGCGTGCAGGAACTGCAGCGCGTCGTCGCGCAATACGGCTGGCCAACGGTCAGCGCGTATATGCGCCATGTCATGGACAATGCCGAGGAATCCGTCCGCCGGGTGATCGACCGGCTGGGCAGCGGCTCGTTCGATTACCGGATGGACAACGGCAAGCCGCTGCGGGTCGCCATCAGCATCGACCGCGAATCCCGCAGCGCGACGGTCGATTTCACCGGCACCGGACCGCAGGACGAGGGCAATTTCAACTCACCGCCGGCGGTGACCCGCGCGGCGGTGCTGTATGTGTTCCGCTGCCTGGTGGGCGACGACATCCCGCTGAACGATGGCTGCCTGAAGCCGCTGAAACTGGTGATCCCCGATGGCACGTTCCTGTCACCGCGGCCTGGTGCTGCGGTGGTCGCGGGCAACACCGAGGTGTCGCAGGCCACCTGCAATGCGATCTTCGGTGCGATCGGCAGCATCGCCTGCTCCCAGGCCACGATGAACAACTTCCTGTTCGGCGATGCCACGCGCCAGTATTATGAAACGATCTGCGGCGGCAACGGCGCCGGCCCGGGCTTCGACGGCACCTCGGCGATCCAGACGCACATGACCAACACACGGATGACCGATCCGGAAGTGTTCGAACTGCGCTATCCGGTGCGGCTGGAGCATTTCGGGATCCGCCCCGGCTCGGGCGGGGCAGGGCGGTGGCGGGGTGGCGATGGCGCGGTGCGGCGCATCCGCTTCCTGGAGCCGATGACGGCGGTGATCGTCTCCTCGCGCCGCAACGTCGCGCCGTTCGGACTGGAGGGCGGCGCCGACGGGGCGCCCGGGCGGCAATGGGTGGAACGCGCCGATGGGTCGCGCACCGACCTGACCGGAACGGACAAGACCGAGGTCGGTCCGGGCGATGTGTTCGTGATCGAGACGCCGGGCGCCGGCGGCTACGGGGTGGCCGCCGGATAGGGCGTCTGGACAGGGACGGGTTCGGCGCGTAACGGTCGCGGCGATGTATCCGGAGGCTCCGTCATGCTGTTCGACTTCCAGAACACCGCCAATGAGAATGTCTACAAGCTGCTGGTCGCCACGATCGGTCCGCGCCCGATCGCCTGGGTGACCACGCAGGATGTGGATGGCACGGTCAACGCCGCACCGTTCTCCTTCTTCAACGCGATGTCGGGCAATCCGCCGGTGGTGGCGTTCGGCATCGGCGGGCGCGGCCCGGGCGATGTGAAGGACACCGGTGGCAATATCCGCCGCACCGGGCAGTTCGTGGTCAACCTGTGCAGCTTCGAGCTTGCCGAACCGATGAACGTCACGGCCATCGACTTCCCGAAGGAGGTGGATGAGCTGAAGGAAGCCGGCCTGACCACCGCGCCGTCGATGCATGTGAAGGTGCCGCGCATCGCCGAGGCGCCGGTGGCGATGGAATGCGAGCGGCTGGTGATCGTGGATGTCGGGATCGATCGCGCCGTGGTGCTGGGCAAGGTGGTCGCGATGTATGTCCGTGACGACTGCGTGCTGGACAAGGACCGCTGCTACATCGACACGCCGAAGCTGGACCTGATCGGCCGCATGCACGGTGCCGGCTGGTATTCCCGCGTGACCGACCGGTTCGAACTGCCGCGCATCCCGGTGCAGGACTGGCCGGCGATCAAGGCGCAGGGCAGGAAGCGGGCGGCGGAGTAGAACGAAGAAAGGGCGGGACGGCCGTACCGTCCCGCCCTTTCTGACCGATGGATCCTGACCGACCTACGGTGCGTCCGGCTGCACGATCCCGCCGCGGGGGCTGGCGCCGTATTCCTTCAGCACCGCGTCCGTGGCCGGATCGATCTCCTTCATCAGGACGTCATAGCTCCAGAGATCGGCCAGGTGCTGCAGCACCATCCGCGCATCGCGCTCATCGAGCAGGATGCGGTTCATCGCGCGGTGGTGGACGATCAGCTTGCGGTCGCCCGAGAGGTTGACGTCCACGACCTGGATATCCGGCGAGTTCCAGGCGATGTCGTATTGCCGCGCCAGCGCCTTGCGGATCTTGCGATAGCCGCGCTCGTCGTGGATTGCCTCGACCCGCAGGTTGGGTTCGCTGGCGTCGTCCAGCACGTGGAACATGCCGAACTGGCGCATCAGCCGCGGGCTGAGGTGCTGCAGGACGAAACTCTCGTCGCGGTAGTTGGCCCAGCAATCGCGCAGCACCTGCATCGGGTCGCCGCAGCCCGCGATGTCGGGGAACCATTGCTGATCCTCGGCCGTCGGTTCGGTGCAGACGCGCTCGATGTCCTGCATCATGGCAAAGCCGAGCGCATAGGGATTGAGGCCGGAATAGCGGGGGTCGTCGAAGTTGGGCTGGAAGACGACGTTGGTGTGGGAGCGCAGGAACTCCACCATCGCGCCGTCGGTCAGAAGGCCCTTTTCGTGCAGCCGGTTCATGATCCGGTAGTGCACGTAGGTGGCACAGCCCTCGTTCATGACCTTGGTCTGGGACTGCGGGTAGAAATACTGCGCGATGATCCGCACGATGCGCAGGAGCTCGCGCTGCCACGGCATCAGCCGCGGTGCGGTCTTCTCCAGGAAATACAGGATGTTTTCCTGCGGCAGTTGCAGCAGCGCGCGCCGGCGTTCCTCGGCCGTGGGGTCCGGGCGATTGTTGGACCGGCCGGGAACGGTGCGCCAGAGATCGTTGAACACCTTCTCGTCGTGTTCACGGCGTTCCCGCTCCCGCTTTTCCTCCATCCGCAGGTCGGTCGTGCGCTTGCGCGGGTAGCGATGGACACCCTGGTTCATCAGCGCGTGCGCGGCGTCCAGCAGGCGTTCGACCGCGACCTCGCCGTAGCGTTGCTCGCACTGCATCACGTAGTCACGGGCGAACTCCAGGTAGTCCAGGATGCCGTCCGCGTCGGTCCATTGCTTGAACAGGTAATTGTTCTTGAAGAAGTGGTTGTGGCCGAACGCCGCGTGGGCGATGACCAGGGTCTGCATCGTGGCGGTGTTTTCCTCCATGATGTAGCTGATGCAGGGGTTGGAATTGATGACGATCTCATACGCGAGGCCCTGCATGCCGGCGCGGTAGAGTGCCTCGTTTCGGGCAAAGTGCTTCCCGAACGACCAGTGCTTGTAGAACAGCGGCATGCCGATCGAGGAGTAGGCATCAAGCATCTGCTCGGTGCCGATCACCTCGATCTGGTTCGGGTAGACATCGAGGCCGAGTTCGTTCGTGGCGATGTTCTCGATCGCGTCATGGCAGCGCTGGATCGTCGAGAATTCCCAGTCCGCCCCCTCGAACAGGGGGCGTTCGGCGCGGATCAGGGTCGTGCTCATGCCGTTGCAGCCTCCGTGCCGGTCTTCTTCGCGAACAGTTCGCGGAAGACGGGATAGATGTCGCGCCGGTGTCCGACCTTGCGCATGGCCATCGGCGCACCGGCCTTGATCAGCGCGCTGTAGGTCTGCCACAGGTCGCTGTCGCGGCGGATGAAGCCGGGCGGGAAGTGTTCCGCGTCCCGCCCGACTTCCAGATACGCGTAGTACTGGCACATCGGCAGGATCACGTTGGTCAGCAGCGACGCCGTGCGATCGTTGTCGCTGGCGGTGTTGTCGCCATCCGAGGCCTGTGCCGCGTAGATGTTCCAGGAATCCGGGCTGTAGCGTTCGTCCACCACGCGCTGCATCTCCTCGAGCGCGGTGGAGACGACGGTGCCGCCGGTTTCCGGGCTGTTGAAGAAGGTTTCCTCGTCGACCTCGGACGCCTGGTGCGTGTGGCGGATGAACACGACCTCGACGTTCTTGTACCGCCGTTTCAGGAAAATATAGAGCAGCACGTAGAACCGCTTCGCCAGGTCCTTCATGTGCTCGGTCATCGAGCCCGACACGTCCATCAGGCAGAACATCACCGCCTGGGCGACGGGTTTCGGCTGCGGGTCGAAGCGTTTGTAGCGGACGTCCAGCGGATCGATATAGGGGATCAGGCCGACCCGGCGCATCTTCCGCGCCAGTTCGTCCTCGAGTTCCCGCCTTCGGTCGGCCGCGTCCTCATTCTCCTCCAGCGCCGCGATCTCTTCGCGCAGCGCGTCGAGTTCACTCGCCCGCGGGCGGCGAAGGGCGATACGGCGCGAGAGGCTGTTGCGCACCGTACGCATCAGCGCAAGGTTGGCGGGCGAACCCGTGACGGAATAGCCGGCGCGATGCCAGGTCATGGCTTCCGCGCTGACGACGCGGCGCTTGGCCAGATCCGGCAGTTCCAGGTCTTCCAGGAACAGGTCGACGAATTCGTCGCGCGAGAGGGCGAAGCGGAAATCGTCCTCACCTTCGCCATCCGGGCTGCCTTCGGACCCGCCGCCGCCATCCCCGCCCTGCGGGCGAGGGATGGTGTCACCGGCAACATATTCCTTGTTGCCGGGCAGCAGGTGGTCGCGAACGCCGCCCGAGGGGCTGCGGTGGAACGAAGGTTCGTGCACACCCTGCGCGGGGAGCACGACCTCCCCGCCCTGGTCCGCGTCCTTGATCCCCCGGCTGCCCGAGCTTTCGTGCACCGCCTTGCGGATCTGGGATTTCGCCCGCCGCATGAAGCGTTGCCGGTTCGCGAGGTTCTTGCCGCTGGGGTTGAGGCGACGGTCAACAATGTGCATTACCGATCAGGCCTTTCACCTGGGTGGTGTCAGGCGGGGGTCATCCCGCCTGCTTCACCCGCATGTACCATTCAACGAGCCGCCGGACCTGCCGTTCGGTATAGCCACGCGAGGTCATGCGCTGAACGAAGTCGTTGTGCTTCTTCTCGGTCTCGCTGTCCTTCTTCGAGCCGAAGCTGATCACCGGCAGGAGTTCCTCCACCTGGCTGAACATGCGCCGTTCGATGACTTCCCGGATCTTTTCGTAGCTGGTCCAGGACGGGTTCTTGCCGTTGTTGTTGGCACGTGCCCGCAGGCTGAACTTCACCACTTCGTTCCGGAAATCCTTCGGATTGGCGATTCCGGCCGGCTTCTCGATCTTGGTCAGTTCCTGGTTCAACAGCTCCCGGTTCAGCAGCTGCCCGGTATCGGGGTCCTTGAAGTCGATGTCCTCGATCCAGGCGTCGGCATAGGCCACGTAGCGGTCGAACAGATTCTGGCCATAATCGTGATAGGACTCCAGATAGGCCTTCTGGATTTCATTGCCGATGAATTCGGCGTAACGCGGCGCGAGTTCGGCCTTGATGAACTCCAGGAAGCGCTTCTCGGTATCCTGCGGCAGCTGTTCCCGGCGGATGGACTGCTCGAGCACGTACATTAAGTGTACGGGATCGGCCGCGACCTCGGTCGTGTCGTGGTTGAAGGTCGCTGCCAGGACCTTGAAGGCGAAGCGGGTGGATGCGCCGTCCATGCCTTCTTCGACGCCGGCGGCGTCCTTGTATTCCTGCAGGCTGCGCGCGCGGGGGTCGGTTTCCTTCAGGCTCTCGCCATCATAGACGCGCATCTTGGCGAACAGGGTCGAATTCTCATGACGCTTCAGCCGCGTCAGGACCGAGAATCGCGCCAGCATCTCCAGCGTCGCCGGGGCGCAGGGCGCCTGGCCGAGCTCCGAGCGGCTGACGAGCTTGTCATAGATTTTCTGCTCCTCGGTGACCCGGAGGCAGTACGGCACCTTGATGACGTAGATGCGATCGATGAAGGCTTCGTTGTTGCGATTGTTCTTGAAGCTCTGCCACTCCGCCTCGTTGGAGTGCGCCATGATGATGCCCTGGAAGGGGATCGCGCCGATGTTCTCGGTGCCGATATAGTTTCCTTCCTGCGTCGCCGTCAGCAGCGGGTGCAGCATCTTGATCGGCGCTTTGAACATCTCGACGAATTCCAGGAGGCCCTGGTTCGCGCGGTTCAGGCCGCCCGAGTAGCTGTAGGCGTCGGGGTCGTTCTGGGCGTGCAGTTCCAGCTTGCGGATATCGACCTTGCCGACCAGCGAGGAGATGTCCTGGTTGTTCTCGTCGCCCGGCTCGGTCTTGGCGATCGCGACCTGGCGCAGGCGCGACGGCATCATGCGCAGGACGGTGAAGCGGGAGATGTCGCCGTTGAACTCATCGAGCCGCTTCAGGCACCAGGGGCTCATCAAGCCCGTCAGGCGCCGGCGCGGGATGCCGTAGCGGTCTTCCAGCAGGCCGCCCATGCGCTCGGGGTCGAACAGGCCGAGAGGGCTTTCGAAGACCGGACTGATATGTTCGCCGGCCTTCAGGACGTAGACGGGATAGGTCTCCATCAGCGCCTTCAGGCGTTCGGCGAGCGAGGATTTGCCGCCGCCGACCGGACCCAGCAGATACATGATCTGCTTCTTCTCCTCGAGGCCCTGGGCGGCATGGCGCAGGAAGCCGACGATCCGCTCGATCGTCTCCTCCATGCCGTAGAACTCATCGAAGGCCGGGTAGCGGCGGATCGTGCGGTTCATGAAGATGCGGCCGAGGCGCGCATCCTTCGATGTGTCGACCATCTCCGGCTCGCCGATCGCCTCGAGCAGGCGTTCGGTCGCCGTGGCATAGGCCATCGGGTCGTTGCGGCAGGTATCGAGATATTCCGCGAGCGTCATCTCGGCTTCGCGATGAACCTCGAAGCTGCGGGCGTAGGCGGAAAAGATGTCATCGACCGCGGGCATCGGTCGCTCCATTGCTGAGGGTTGTAACTCTTGTCCCCATGCAAGATGGGGTTGACGGTAGCGTAGACGGGTGTTGTCGCGTGAATGTTTTTTCGCCGCGTTGTGACGTTTTCTTTCGCTGCGGCCGGGAGTCTTCAATCATGATGGGTTCCTTCCGGGGAGGCCCATGACGGCTTTGCCCCACGCGGGTTTCGCCTTGCATAACGCCATTGGAATGCTCGGGGACCGCGCGTCGCTCTGGGGCGGCGCATCACCAGCGCGTGCTGGCATCTGCGCACCCGACCCGCGATCCCGCGGAATTGCGGGAGTTGTCGGTGGAAGCAGGAAGCTTCCGCATGCATCTGCCATATGGACAAGCGGTCACTCGCGGTATATTGAGAAAGGTCGTCTCCCGGTTCAAGTGAAATACGCTCCAGACGTGCTCTGGAATGTTTGGCTGTGTCGTCAGAGCACACATGCCCGCATGGGCAGGCCGATCGATGGTGTCCCCGAACGGGCAACAGCAGGAGATGATCGATAGGGTCGGTCGAAAGGTGCATCGATGCCCCTCGATACCATTCACCGGTCCGGCATGGTCCGGCCGCTCGCTTCAACATACCGGCATATTCTTAAACACGCCGTTAACCGTGACGATCCGGGTATCATGCGCGCATTCAACCACAGCGCGCAGGCGGTGGGGAAAGAATCACTGTCTGCTGGAGGAACAGGCGAAAGACGCCGAAAATAGCAGCATATGCCCGCGGCCCGGCCGTCATCCCGCCTCTCGCAAATAGGACTCGACGCCCTTCAGGACCCACCCTCCTCCCGCGACTGCTCCTGCGCTCGGCGCAGAAGCCGATCCTCGACCTCCGCAGCCGGCGGGGGAGACGGCGCCTGGCGCAACAGCTGAACGGTCCGGCGCATCTGATCGAAATAGTTGGTGCAGGCGGTGCATTGAAACAGGTGGATCCGCATCGCGAGTCGCTGCCGCAACGGCAGTTCCCGTTCCAGATAGTCGGTGACCAGCTCCGACATCGCCTCACAGGTGGGAATCGGGGGACCTCATGGGGACAAGGGGCCGCTCAAGAATGTCTGACTCGCGGCCGGCGGATGCGTTACACTGCCGCGTGCAGGCCGCAAAGAAAAGGCATTCAGGGGGATGCGGCAGACCGAATTCGACCAACCCGCCTTCCTGGATCGGCTGCGCGCCGGCGATCCGGCGGCCTATCGCGCGCTGATCCGTCGGTTCCATGCCTCGTTGATCGGCGTCGCCACCTCGATCATCGGCAGCCGCGCCCAGGCCGAGGAAGTGGTGCAGGATGCGTGGCTGGCGGTGTTCTCCGGCATCGGCCGGTTCGAGGGGCGATCCAGCCTGACGACGTGGGTAATTTCCATCGTGCTGAACCGCGCCCGCACCCGGGCCGGCCGGGAAAAGCGGCTGGTGGGTCTGCCGCTGGTTTTGGACGGTGCCGCGCCGGGAGAGCGCGCGGCACCGTCCGAAGCCTTCAAGGCGGACGGGCATTGGGTCGATCCGCCCCGGCTGTGGGATGAGATCAGCCCGGAACGGATCGTCGGCGGACGCCAGCTCTGGGATCATGTGCAGGACGCGATCGAGCGCCTGCCGGCTGGCCAGCGGGCGGTGATCATCTTGCGCGACATGGAAGGGCAGGACGCCGAGGAGGTCTGCGCCCTTCTGCAGATCACGCCAGAGAACCAGCGCGTGCTGCTGCATCGCGCCCGTTGCCGCATCCGCCAGACGATCGATGCCCTGACCGGCGAAGCTTCTCGCCGCAGCGCCGGACGGCCGACACGGTCGCCGTCCCGCCCCAGCGGTCCGGCGACCGTTGCCCGATGGATCAGTGTTCTGGCTGCGTGGTCTCACGCCGCGCGGGGCCTCGTGAAAGCCAGCCAGCCCTGGACCGTTTCCATCGCCTCCTCGCGGTAGGATACGAGGATGAACACCGCGCACAGCCACACGGCGCAGGCTTCCTTGAACAACGTCGCGCCGTCATTGTAGGGATCGATCCCCAGCGGGCTCGCCACATGGAAGAAGATGGCACCCGATATGATGCCGAGCGCGAGCGTGGCGCCATACATCCGGGTGGCCGGCACGACGACCAGGACCGAAGCGATGATCTCGGCCGTGGCGACCGTCAGGCGGAACGGCTTCTCGTAGCCGTCCAGGTACAGCCAGTCGGTGATCGTGGTGAACAGCTCAACCGAGCCGAGATTGCCGGTCAGCTTGTACTGCTCGTACCAGAGGAAGATGTAGGCGATATAGAGCGAAGCCGGCCAGGTCAGCAGGCGATGGATGCGGTTCATGCGTGTTCTCCCTGAGATGCGGCGCGCCGGTCGGGGCGCTCCTTCGTGGGACACGCAAGGCCGGATATCGTTACATGCTTTTCGCCGCCCGTCGTCATGGTCGGCGGATCGGGGTAGTGTCGGCGCATGCATATTTCCTGGATCGTGCCGGCGCCGTTCGAAACCGTCTCCGGCGGCTATGTCTATGACCGGCGGATCATTGCCGGGCTCCGTGCGACCGGCCACAGGGTGGACGTGGTGGAACTGCCGGGCGCTTACCCCGTCACCGACGACCTCGCGCGCGAATCCGCCTGTTCGGCGTGGGACCGCCTGCCGGAGGACAGCACGCCGGTGATCGACGGGCTGGCGCTGCCGGCCTTCACCGGCCTTGATGACGCGCTGATCGCGCGCGGCACGGTGGGCCTGATCCACCATCCCACCTCGCTGGAGACCGGCTTGAACGAACCGGCGCGCCAGGTGCTGTTCGGGGTGGAGAAACGGCTGTTCCACCGCATGACCCGGCTGGTGGTGACCAGTGAAACCACGGCCGAGAGGCTGGTGACCGATTTCGCCCTGGACCGGGAGCGGATCCGGGTGGTGATCCCCGGCACCGACGATGCGGCGCGTTGCCAGGGATCCGGCGGGCCAACCTGCCGGATCCTGTCGATCGGGACACTGGTGCCGCGCAAGGGCCACGACCTGCTGATGCGCGCGCTGGCGCGCCTGTTCGACCTGGACTGGCACCTGACGGTGGTCGGTTCGCCCGATCGCGACATGGTGCATGCGAACGGGCTGGTTGCCCTGGCCGAGGAACTGGGGATCACGCAGCGTGTCACCTTCGCAAGCGAAGTGGTCGGTCCGGAACTGGAAGCGCTGTGGCGGCAGGCCGACCTGTTCGCGCTCGCCACGCATTATGAAGGGTTCGGGATGGTCATCGCCGAGGCGCTGAAGCGCGGCGTGCCGGTCGCGGTCACCGCGGGCGGGGCCGCGGGCGTGCTGGTGGGACCCGAGGCCGGCGTGGTCTGCCCGGTTGGCGACCAGGACCAGCTTTCGAAGGCGTTGCGCCGGCTGATCTTCAGCCAAGACCTGCGCCGGGAGATGGCGGAGGTGGCCTGGCAGTCCGGCCAGGAGCTGCCATCGTGGCAGACGCAGGCGGCGCTGTTCGCCGAGTCCCTGGCATGAGGAAGACGGACGTGGGTCCGGAAGACCGGATGGGCGGTCGGCACGCCGGATTGCCGGGGCGGCCGCGCGCCGACGCCACAGGACATCAGCCGGAAAGGGGAGGGGACGATGCTGCTTGGCGCGATCGCCGATGATTTCACGGGGGCAACCGACCTCTGTTCCATGCTCGTGCGCGGCGGGATGCGCACGATCCAGCTGATCGGAGTGCCGGGCGCGGACGACCCGGTTCCGGATGCCGATGCGGTGGTGGTGGCGCTGAAATCCCGCACCGCCCCGGTGCGGCAGGCGGCGGGCGAGAGCCTGCAGGCGCTGGGCTGGCTGCGGCGCGCCGGCTGCCGGCAGTTCTTCTTCAAATACTGCTCGACCTTCGACAGCACGGACCAGGGCAATATCGGCCCGGTCGCGGACGCGCTGGTCGATGCCCTGGGCTGCGGCTTCGCGCTCGTCTGCCCGGCGTTTCCGACCAATGCCCGCACGGTCTACCAGGGACACCTGTTCGTGGGCGGCGTGCTGCTGAACGAGAGCGGGATGGAGAACCATCCGCTGACGCCCATGACCGACCCGAACCTGGTGCGGGTGCTGTCGCGCCAGACCGATGGCACGGTCGGGCTGGTGCCCTTTGCCACGGTCGACCAGGGCGCGCTTGCGATCCGCCGGGCGATGACAGCGCTGAAGGAACAGGGGCGGCGCTATGCCGTCGTCGATGCCATCACCGACGCGCATCTGCTGGCGATCGGTGAGGCGGCGGAAGCGCATGCGCTGCTGACCGGAGGGTCCGGGGTGGCGATGGGTTTGCCCGGGAATTTCCGGCGGGCGGGACTGTTGTCCGGGCTGGGGGACCCGGCGGCACTGCCGGAGGTGCGGGGACATGCCGTCGTACTGTCCGGCTCCTGTTCGCGCGCCACGCTCGCGCAGCTTGGCCTGGCGCGGTCGCATGTGCCGGTGCTCGACCTGGACGCGCTGGCCACGCCCGACGCCGCGGCATTGAGTGAGGCGGCGCTCCGCTGGGCCGGCGAACGGTTGTCGGACAGCCCGATCGTCATCGCTGCCTCGGCTCCACCCGACAAGGTTGCCGCGCTGCAGGCGAAGCTGGGCCGCGATGCGGCGGGTGCGCTGATCGAGGACGCACTGGCCCGCATTGCCGCCGGCGTGGTGGACAGGGGCGCGCGCCGGCTGGTCGTGGCGGGTGGTGAGACCTCGGGCGCCGTCGTTGCGCGGCTTGGCGTGCGCAGCCTGCAGATCGGTGCCGAGATCGATCCCGGCGTGCCCTGGACCTGCGCGCGCGGCGGTTCCGCCGATCTGCTGCTGGCGTTGAAGTCGGGCAATTTCGGTGCGCCCGACTTCTTCCTGAAAGCGTTCCGGATGCTGGAGGGCTGAGACATGAGCGAGACCGCAATCCGTGATCTTCTGGTGTCGCTGGCGGCGAGCCTGTTCGCGCGCGGCTTTTCCGTCGGCAGTGCCGGCAATATCAGCGTGCGGCTGGAGGACGGCTATCTGATCACGCCGACCAATTCATCGCTGGGGCGGCTCGATGCGGCGCGGATCTCGAAGCTGGATCGCGACTTCCGCCATGTCGGCGGCGACAAGCCGTCCAAGGAGGTGTTCATGCACCGCGCCTTCTATACGGCGCGTGAGGACGCCGGCGCGGTTGTGCATCTGCATTCCACCCAGGCGACCGCGGTGTCCTGCCTTCCCGATGTGGACCAGACGAATCCGATCCCGCCGCTGACACCGTATTTCGTCATGCGGGTCGGCCGCGTGATGCCGATCGTCGCGTATTACCGGCCGGGGGATTCGGCGATGGAGCCGGCGATCCACGCCGCGGCCCGCGGCGCACGGGCGGTGCTGCTGGCCAATCATGGTCCGGTGGTGTCCGGCAGGACGCTGACCGACGCCGTGTACGCGGCCGAGGAAGTTGAGGAAGCCGCCAAGCTGTTCCTGATCCTGCGCGCCGCCGCGCCGCGGCTGTTGACGGACGCACAGGTGGACGACCTGCTGACGACGTTCGGATAGGGAAACACGGAAAGCCGGCCCCGCCTGCCGGCCCGAAAGACGAGCCGGTTGGGGCACGACGCGGCGGTCACCTGCCGGGAGATGGCGCGCCGGCGGTCAGCCGGTGCGGGTGCGTGCCGGTATCGTTCCGCACAATCCTTGTTCCGGCTCGTGGCCGGTGCTGCCGTCACCGCAGGCCTAGGCCTGCCGTCCACACCTTCGTTGATGCAGTTCGTTCGAGCTCGGCTGGCTTGGTTGCGCGAGCCATGACCAGGGGGCGCCGACGCGTCGTGCTGTCGGCGCCGTCCGGGATTACTCCTCGACGTTCACGCTGCCCGCCTGCTGCATGGGCGCCTCGGGCGCCGGCTGCGACGTCCTGACGACCGTCTTGCGGGCGGTCTTGGCGGTGGCCTTGCGCGTTCCCGGCCGAACCGCGCCGTTCCGGGCGACCGTCTTGCGTGTGACGGCCTTCTTCGGCGCCGCCTTGCGGGCGGTGGTCTTCGCGGAGGTGGTCTTTGCAGCGGCCTTGCGCGCTGTCGTCTTCGCGGCGGACTTGCGTGTCGCGGTCTTCGCCGTTGTCGGACGCGCGGCCGCCTTCTTCGTGGTGGCCTTCTTTGCTGCTGTTTTCGGCGCTGTCTTCGGTGCGGCAGTCTTGCGGGCCGCGGCCTTCTTCGCCGGTGCCTTCTTCGCCGCCGCCTTGCGCGGCGCGGCCTTGGCGGCCGCTGTCTTGCCTGTCGCCTTGCGCGTTGCGGGCTTGGCCGACTTCGCCGTTCTGGCGGCCGATGCGCTCTTTTTCTTGGCGGCAGTCTTGCGGGGGCTTGCGGGAACCGCCAAAGCCTTCGCCCGCTTGGCGTCCTGTGTCGTGTCTTCCGTGCTCACCAGTTGCGACTCCTGTTCGTGGCGCTCCGATCCATCACGGCGCCGACCACGGCGGCGGATGCCGCTGCGTCGCCTTCGATGGGAACGCCGTTCGCGCCCTCATTGGCCGACAAGTATTGTCCCGAAACCGATCGGGACATTTCGAGGAAGGACAGACCAAGTTCTGCCTGACCAAGGGCATGTCCGCTTGTCGGTGCGGCGCACGGCCGGTTCCGACCGGATTGCCGCAAACCTTCGAGAGCGCTTGCGTGCGTGTCTCGTATGGCGTCGTGACAATCGTTGTACGCGGAAAAACCGGCCCATCCCGAGGGAGAAACCGATCCATCCTGCTTCGTCCGGACAAGGCTGCGGTCCATGGACCGTCCTTCTGTTGCGCGCCTGCCGATCAACGTCTGATGGCGGCGAACGTCCGATTCGCAGGCGCAGAATCCGCTATTCACTGTGGACGCACTGTCTGTCAATCAAAACACGTGATTTCTTCCCCGTTCGGGCAAAAAAATGTTCGTGCCGGTCGGGTGTTGCCCTGACGCGTCGCCCTGAAACGCGGAACCGCCGCGGTCCCCAAGGGGATCGCGGCGGTTCGCAGCCAGGATCAGCGATGTTCTCAGCCGCGCTGATCGATCGGCACGAACGGCCGATCCTCGGGGCCAATGTAGTTCGCTGTCGGGCGGATCAGCTTGTTGTCGACGCGCTGTTCCATCACGTGCGCGGCCCATCCCGAGGTGCGGGCGATGACGAACAACGGTGTGAACATTGCCGTCGGGACGCCAAGCATGTGGTACGAGATGGCGCTGAACCAGTCGAGGTTCGCGAACATCTTCTTGGCATCCAGCATCGTTGCCTCGATACGGTCGGCGATGTCGAACAGCCGCATCGAACCGGCCTGCTGCGACAGGCGGCGCGCGACGTCCTTGATCACCGCATTGCGCGGATCGGAAATCGTGTAGACGGCGTGACCGAACCCGATGACGACTTCGCGGTTGGCGACTCGCCGGCGGATATCGGCTTCCGCTTCGTCAGGCGTGGCGTAGCGATTCTGGATTTCGAACGACACTTCATTGGCGCCGCCATGCTTCGGACCGCGCAGCGCACCGATGCCGGCGGTGATGGCCGAATACATGTCGGCACCCGTGCCGGCGACCACGCGGCAGGTAAACGTCGAGGCGTTGAACTCGTGCTCCGCATACAGGATCAACGATGTGTGCATCGCCCGCACGAATGCGTCGCTGGGCCTGCTGCCGTGCAGAAGATGCAGGAAATGACCGCCGATGCTGTCGTCGTCGGTTTCCACGTCGATCCGCCGGCCATTGTGGGCGTAATGGAACCAGTAGAGCAGCATGGATCCGAGCGACGCCATCAGACGGTCGGCGATATCGCGGGCACCGGCGGGGTTCTGGTCGTCCTTCTCGGGCAGCACGCAGCCGAGTGCCGAGACACCGGTGCGCATGACGTCCATCGGATGCGCCGCCGCCGGCAATGCTTCCAGTGCGGCCTTCACGGAGAGCGGCAGGCCACGCAGCGACTTCAATTTGGCCTTGTAGCCGTTGAGTTCGGCGCGGGTCGGCAGGGAGCCGTGCACCAGCAGGTACGCGACCTCCTCGAACTCGCAGGTGTCGGCGACGTCCAGGATGTTGTAGCCGCGATAATGCAGGTCGTTGCCGGATCGTCCGACGGTGCACAGGGCGGTGTTGCCGGCGGTCACACCGGACAGGCCGACGCCCTTCTTCGCGCGATTTGGCAGCGCAGCGGTGTCACTCATGGTTTTCTCCTTT
>JBFXDK010000040.1:19956-39655 GCA_050181195.1 Acetobacteraceae bacterium
AGCCGATCGAATGATGCGCTGATTGCACGTCGCGAACAGGCATTCGTGGCCCAGGCCATGAATGCCTGCCTAGACAATGCCGGGCTTGCCGACGGCCAGCGTGCCGGCCGGCAAGGCCACGTTCAACCGATGCAGATCGCCCGCGGGCAGCTTCGGCAAATCCTGCACGGCTTCCAGGAAGCGGTTCGACTCGCGCGTCGTGATCAGGCCTTCCGTCAGGGTTCTGAACTTGCGGATGTAATCGTCGCGTTCGAACGGCTTCGCCCCCAGCGGATGGGCGTTGGCCACCGCCATCTCGTCCTCGATCTTCGAGCCGTCGCGCATGAAGATCTCAACCCGTCCGCCGAAGGAAAGTTCGTTCGGATCGGTCGCGCGGTAGCGGCGCGTCCATTCCGGATCCTCACGGGTTTCGATCTTGTGCCACAGCCGCACGGTATCGGCGCGCGCGGCCCGCTTCGGCGTGTAGCTGTCGACGTGGTGCCAGGTTCCGTCCTGCAGCGCCACGGCGAAGATGTACATGATCGAATGGTCCAGCGTTTCGCGGCTGGCCTTCGGATCCATCTTCTGCGGATCGTTGGCGCCGGTGCCGATCACGTAATGCGTGTGATGGCTGGTATGGATCACGATCTTCTCCACCTGCTCGACATCCGCGATCTGCTCACGCATGCGGAACGCGAGATCGATCAGCGCCTGCGACTGGTATTCGGCGCTGTGTTCCTTGGTGTAGCTGTCCATGATGCCGCGCTTCGGCTCGCCGGCCGCCGGCAGCGGCACTTCGTACTGCGCCTGCGCACCGCCCAGCATATAGGCAAGGACGCTGTCCTCACCTTCGTAGATGGGGCTCGGTGCGCCTTCGCCGCGCATGACGCGATCCACTGCTTCCACCGCCAGCTTGCCGGCATGCGCAGGGGCATAGGCTTTCCAGGAACTGATTTCGCCCTTGCGCGACTGGCGGGTGGAAAAGCTGACATGCACCGCCTGCTGCACTGCCTGATAGATGACGTCCTGCTTCAGGCCCAGCAGCGTGCCGATGCCGGCGGCCTGTGCCGGGCAAAGATGCGCGATGTGATCCTTCTTGAATTCATGCAGGCAGATCGCGCGCACCAGGTCGATCTGGATCTCGTATCCGGTGGCAAGACCGCGGACCAGGTCGCGTCCTGATTTCTCCATCGTCTGCGCCACGGCAAGGATCGGGGGAATATTGTCGCCGGGATGCGAGTAGTCGGCGGCGAGGAATGTGTCGTGCATGTCAAGTTCGCGCACCGCGGTGCCGTTCGCCCAGGCTGCCCATTCGGGGCTGACGCGCTTGCCGGGTGCGACGCCGAACACGGTGGCGCCGGCCTTGTTCGGGCGGCCCAGCGCCATGTCGCGCGCCGAAACGACCGGGCGGCGGTTGATGGCGGCGATGGCGACCGAGGCATTGTCGATGATGCGGTTGATGATCATCTCGATCACGTCCTTGGGGACGGCGACCCTGTCCGCGGCGACGCCGGCGATCTTCCAGGCAAGCTGGTCCTCGCGCTTGAGGTTGGCCTTCGAGGGATAAACCCTCACGTCATGCATGATCATTCGGTTCCTCCGATTGCGCGGACAGAAGGGTTGGCTGATTATCCGGCGCGGTCTAGCCTGGACTTCAGGCCATCGGCTGCTTCGTAAGGTCGCGCAGTCGGAACGGCAAGCGCAGGCGAGAACAGCAGCACCCAAGGATGCTCAGACAGGAATGGCAACTCCGTTCGACCGTGTGATCATGGGCACCTTGGTCACGACCGACCAGATCCTGCCAAACGCCTGGGTGGCCGTGCGGGACGAAACCATCGCCGCGATCGGGCAGGGCACGCCGCCGGCCGCGACCGAAACGGTGGATCATGATGAAAAGCTGATCCTGCCGGGCCTGGTCGACGGGCACATGCATACTTCGTCATCGACCGGCTGGCCGGGAATCGAGACGGCGACGCTGTCCGCCGCGGCCGGCGGCGTCACGACCTGCTGCGACATGCCCTATGACGTGCCGAAGCCGGTGACCGACGCCAGGCTGCTGGCCGAGAAGATCGACTGGGTCGAGCGGACGGCGCATGTCGACATGGCGCTGTATGGCACGATCACCAAGACGGGCGGCGTGGACGCCATTCCCGGGCTGGCGGCCGGCGGAATCTCGGCGTTCAAACTGTCGACATACGAGTATGACGCGGTGCGGTTCCCGCGCATCGATCACCCGACGATGATCGCGGCGTTCCGTGAGATCGCGAAGACCGGGCTACCCTGCGCGATCCACAACGAGGACCAGGAACTCGTCGAGAAACTGACGGCCGAGGCGCGCGCCGCCGGGCGGACGGACCCGATCATGCACTGCCGCACGCGGCCCGCGCTGGCCGAATCCATGGCCGACCTCGAGATCTTCGAGATGGCGCTGGAGACCGGGGCACATGTGCATATCGCGCATTCGTCGATCGCCCGTGGGTTCGAACTGGCGGAGCAGTTCCGGGCGCTGGGGGCGACGACCACCGGCGAGGCCTGCATCCAGTACCTGTGCATGACGGAGGAGGACATTGTCCGCCTGAAGGGTTTCGGCAAATGCAACCCGCCGTTCCGCACCGCCGATGAAGTCGAGCGGATGTGGACGGCGCTGGTTGGAGGCAAGGTTGCCTATGTGTCGACCGATCACGCGCCGTGGCCGATCGAGCGCAAGCAATTGGATGACATCTTTGCGTGCGGCGCTGGGCTGACCGGCCTGCAGAGCTTCGCTCCGCTGATGTTCACGCTGCTGGCGGAGCGGGGGCTGTCGCCGACCCTGATGGCGACGTATTGCGCCGAACGAAGCGCGCAGCTGCATGGCATCTGGCCGCGGAAAGGCGCGCTGCGGGTCGGCTCCGATGCCGATCTCCTGGTGCTGGAGCGGGGGGATTTCGTCTTCGACCAGGCCCGTATCGTCGATCGGCCGGAGATGCGGTGGTCAGCTTATCATGGCCGGCCGATGCGCGCGCGTGTGGCCGCCACCTATCTGCGGGGACGGCTGATCTGGGATGGGGTGTCGGTGCTGGCCCGCCCCGGCGACGGGCGTTTCGTGCGGCGCGGGTAAGGCTCCGAAGGTGACCGGTCCCGACGGGGACCGGTCGTTCTCCTACCGTCCTTTGATGATGATCTTGACACGAATGTCGATCATCACCGCTGTCCGCTGCAGGAGAAGACGATGCTTGCTCATCGTGTGCTCCCTTCGGACGCCGGCCGGGCCTTTCCCGGCCGGTTTCGTCTTATGGCGCCTGCGTGCTCACGAATTCGCTGACAAACCGGCTTTCTACGACACCGAACCGGCTTAATCGGTCCTTAACCTGTGCGTGCTATGCCGGATCATCGGCCGTTGCAACGGCCTCTCCGTTCAGGGAGTGTTCGGCATGGATTCGATCAGCGGCATTTCCACCTCCACCTCCGGCGCGGCCCCCGGCGTGCAGCCCGAACAGGGTCTGGCGAAGCGTATCGACGGCGATCACGGCCGTGATCGTTCGGCGGAAACGACGGCGGAGGTCAACAAGGCCGATCAGAAGGACAAGCAGCAGACCCGCGCGCTTGATATGGAAGCCTGAACGAAGGCCGGCTGCCCTGACCCTGCGCCGTTCGCCCTGACAGGAGCACGGATCCCACGCCGGCGCCCTGACCGGCGCCGCGGGCGCCCTGACCGAGGGAAGGGCGCGACCCGATAACGGCCGCGGAGCTACTGCGCCGCCAGCGTCAGCCCGGGCGTGGCGGACAGCACGGTGCCAAGCGCCAGCGCCGCTGCCGCCTGGCACGGCTCGATCACCGGCAACCCCACCGCGTCCTCGATCGCGGCGCGGTGATGCGCCATGCCGGTGCAGCCCAGGATGACCGTCTCGGCGCCGGCCCGCGCCAGTTCCTGGCCGGCGGCGATCAGCCGCGCACGGGCCGCCTCGGGCCGCAGCAGCGTTTCCATGGTCACGTTCAGCGCGACCTCGGCGGCAAGCCGGGACTCGAGGCCCATGGCCCGCAGCGCCGCCATGTGACGCGCCTTCGACGCATCGACGATCGCGATCACCCCGAATCGTTCGGCCCGCGCCGCGGCCGTGGCAAGGGCCGAGCGGAACACACCCAAAACGGGACGGTCGGTGCTGGCGCGTGCGGCTTCGATTCCGGGATCGGATGCGCAGGCGATCACATACACGTCCGCCGGCGTCCGCTCGATCAGCCGGCATAGCGGCTCGACCACGCCGTGCCAGTCCCGCCAGCTGTAGATGGCTGGCGGCCCCTCGGCCAATGTCACGACATCCAGCGCCGGTCCGTCGGGAAAGCGGAACGGCGCGATGGCCTCGGAAATGCCCGCCGAACAATCGGGGGAGCAATTGGGGTTGACCACGAGTATACGTGCCATGCACGGAGTGTCTCCCCTCTGGCGCCGAGGGGCAAGGCACACGATCTGGTGTTGCGGTGCAGCATAGGCTATCCTGCCGCGCCAACCCCGTTCCCTGGCGCGCAAGGATCGTCTGATGTCTCCCACGCAATGGCAGCCTGATCGTTCGGTTCCCCGGCCGTCCTGGCCCGTGCCGCCGGTCTGGACCGCCATCATGCGCGGCCTGGTGGGTCACTGCCCGGCCTGCGGTGAAAGCCACCTGTTCAACGGCTACCTTCGCGTCGTGCCGGAATGCCGCAACTGCCACGCGCCCCTTGGCCTGGCACGCGCCGACGACGCGCCGCCCTATTTCACCATCTTCGTGGTCGGCCACATCATCGTGCCGCTTATGCTGCTGGTCGAGCGCGCGCAGGAGCCCGATGTCTGGGTCATGGCCGCGATCTTCCTGCCGCTGACGGCCATCCTGTGCCTTGCGCTGCTGCGCCCGATCAAGGGCGGCACCGTCGGGGTGATGGTGACGTTGAACATGCTGAAGAACGACCCGACGGGAGCATGACCCTGACCGACACCGTCGTTGCTCGTCTGGAAAGGGTGGTTCTGGACAATGAGGCGTTGACGGCACTGTCCCCGTTCATCGAGGCGGATCGGGAGCAGGCCGTCGCCGATCTCGCCGCGGCCAGTCATTTCGCGCCGCTGACCCATGTGCGCTCGCCCGGTCCCTATGTCCTGCACCTGGCGATCCGCGAAGGGCGCCTGCTGTTCGACATCCGCGACCCCGACGATACCGCAGTTTCCGCGGTCGTCCTTGCGCTCGGCCCGTTCCGGCGGCTGGTGAAGGACTACGAACTCCTGGTCGACAGCCATATCAAGGCGGTGCATGAAGGGCGCGAGGCGCGCATCCAGGCCATCGACATGGGCCGCCGCGGCCTGCACAACGAGGGCGCGGACCTGATGCGCCAACGTCTGGCCGGCAAGATCGACATCGACTTCGACACCGCGCGCCGCCTGTTCACGCTGGTCTGCGTGCTGCACCAGAGGGTGTCGGCGCGATAGACGCCCATTCGCGAAGAGGATTGTCATCATGAAGGTCGACGGCGTCGCGTATCGGGGCGTGTGGGTGGATCATCAGGATGGCGCCTCGGTGCACATCATCGACCAGACGCGCCTGCCCTGGGCGCTGGAGATCCTGCGGCTGACGCATCGCGACCAGGTCGCGCACGCGATCCGCAGCATGCAGGTGCGTGGCGCGCCGCTGATCGGCGCCGTCGCCGCCTACGGGCTTTGCCTCGCGCTGCGCGACGACGCCTCCACCGACGCCATGGAACGCGATGCGGCGATGCTGGCCGAAACGCGTCCGACCGCGATCAATCTGCGCTGGGCGCTGGACCGCATGCTTGTCCGGCTGCGCAACACGCTGCCCGCCCAGCGTGTTGCCGTCGCCTACGCCGAAGCCGCGGCCATCGCCGATGAGGATGCGGCGCAGAATGAGGCGATCGGCCGGCACGGGGTGCCGCTGATCGAACAGGCGGCCGCGGCGAAGGGCGGCGGGCGCGTGAATGTCCTGACGCATTGCAACGCCGGCTGGCTCGCGACCGTGGACTGGGGCACCGCGCTGGCACCGATCTACAAGGCGTATGATGCCGGCATCGACATCCATGTCTGGGTGGATGAGACGCGCCCGCGCAACCAGGGAGCGGCCCTGACCGCCTGGGAACTCGGCAAGCACGGCGTGCCGCATACGGTTGTCGCCGACAACGCCGGCGGGCACCTGATGCAGCATGGCCAGGTGGACCTCGCGATCGTGGGCACCGACCGGGTGACCCGCACCGGTGACGTCGCGAACAAGATCGGCACCTACCTGAAGGCGCTCGCGGCGAAGGACAACAACGTGCCGTTCTGGGTCGCGCTGCCGTCGTCCACCATCGACTGGACCGTGGCGGACGGAATCCGGGAGATCCCGATCGAGGAGCGGTCCCAGGCCGAGGTCACCGACATGACCGGCCAGTTGCCCGACGGCTCCATTGCCACGGTCCGCATCGCCGCCGGCGGCAGCCCGGCCGCCAACCCGGCCTTCGACGTCACGCCCGCCCGCCTTGTCTCGGGTCTGATCACCGAGCGCGGACGCTGTGCCGCCAGCGCGGATGGCCTGATCGGGCTGTTCCCCGAGCACGCCTGACCCTGTCCGCCGGCGCATCCGCCCGCATGACACCCGCACCTGCGACAAGCCGGGGCGTTCGGCCGTGACACAGCGGCGCGGCTGGCTCGCGCTCCCGCTTGCCCTGGTCCTGTCGCTGGCGCCGGCCGTCGCCCGTGCGCAGGTGCCGTTCATGACCGGTATCGACGCCACGGCCGCGCCGCACGCGATGCCGAAACTCGGCGGCGGGATCCAGGGGTTCCAGGTCGATCTGTTCAATGAGGTTGCGCGCCGTCTCGACCGCGGGATCGTGTTTGCCCCGGCACGGTTCGCCGACCTGCTCCCCGCGCTGCATGACGGGCGCTACGACTTCCTGGCGGCGCCCGTCACCGTCACGCCGGAACGGGCCGAGGTGTTGCTGTTCACCCAGGGCTATCTCTGGACATCCTGCCGGTTCGGTCTCCGCCAAGGCGCGCCGCCGGTCCAGGACTGGGCCGACCTGGCGGGGAAGGCCGTCGCCGTCGTTGCGGGCACGGCCTGCGCTGACCTCGCCGGGACCTCGGCCGAGGCGAACGGCTTCACCGTCCAGGCCTTCAATGCCGGTTTCGATGCGGTGCGGGCGGTGGTGTCCGGCACCGCCGATGCCGCCCTCGCCGCGGACACGGTGATCCGTTACGCCGAACGGACCAATCCCATGTTTGCCGCTGGCATGGTCCTTCCGGATACGCGTGCGCCGTGGGCGGCGCCGTTCCGCACGGACTCGGCCGCCCTGCGCGGACAGGTCGACGATGTCCTGAAATGCATGAAGCAGGACGGCACCGTCGCGAAACTCTCGGAAAAGTGGTTCGGCGTGGCGCCCACGCCGGATGACCTGCAAAGGCTCGTCCTCCCGGGTCATGGTATTCCCGGGCTGCCGGGCTACGATCCGGATGCGCCTGACCCGGACTGCTCACAGTATCGATAGCGTCGTTGCCGAGCGCGCCGTGGGCACGGAACGATGGGACGCAGGCGAGGAGCCATCGCTGCGTCCCGGGTGCCCTCACGCCACAAAACCGCGGTATGATGCCGGCGCCGGGTGCAACCGAGGAGCCTGCCGCGATGACGACCACCCAACGCGTACCCCATCCGGACATGAAGGTCCTGACCGAGGCGCAGAAGGTCGCCTATGGCGGCACGACCATCGCCGAACAGCGCGCGGCCTGGACCGCCTATACCAGCCGCCTCGCGCCGCCCCGTCCTGCCGGCATGATCGTGCGCGACGCGTTCATTCCGACGCAGGACTGCGAGGTGCCGGTGCGCATCTACCGCCCGGCGGACAGCCCCGAGGCGCTGCCCTGCATCATCTATATGCACGGCGGCGGGTTCATGAAGGGCGACCTGGACAGCTCCGACCCGATCGCCTGGGGATTCACGCAGGAAACCGGCGCGGTCACCATCAGCGTCGACTACCGCCTGACGCCGGAATTTCCCTATCCCGCGGCGTTCAACGACTGCTACGGCGTCCTGACCTATGTCGCGGGCAATGCGCGGGAGTTCGGGATCAATCCGATGCGCATCGGTCTGGCCGGAGACAGCGCCGGCGGGCACCTCGCGGCCTCGCTGTGCCTTGCGGCACGGGATCGCAAGGGGCCGCGCATTTCCGCCCAGGCGATCATCTATACCGTGATCGGGACGGACATGACCGCCGCGTCCTATGTCGAGAACGCCGAGGGCTACGGCCTGACCACTGCTGCCTGCCACAACTATATGAAGCTGCTGCTGCCGGACCCCGCCATGGCCTCGGACCCGTATGCCCGCCCGGCCGTCGCAACCGACTTCTCCGGGTTGCCGCCCGCCTATGTCGTATCGGCGGAACTCGATCCGGTGCGCGATGACGGACGCATCTACGCCGCGAAACTCGCCATGGCCGGCATCGACGTGACGTATCGGGAAGCGCGCAGCATGATCCACGGCTTCATGCGCGCCCGCTTCACCGGACCCGCCGCGCGGGCCGAGTATGAACGGATCTGCGCCTTCCTGGCCCAGCATCTCCGTTCGGCGACGCAGCGCGTCACTTCTTGATGGTCTTCTCCCGCTCGCGCAGCGTCCGCACGGGTTGCTGCAGGAAGACGGCGTAGTCGTAGACGGTCTCGTCTTCCTGGTTCCAGCAGACATAACCGCGGCAGTCATGCGGGCGTGCCTCATACGCCCCGCACAGCCGGTCCGCCGTTAGGAACTGGCAGGTCTTGAACCCTTCCTTGATGCGCTTCTCGCCGGACTTCGTCGTTTCGACGATGTGGCGACGCTCGAACTCCGCGACGGTCAGGTTCAGGTGCTTGGCCAGCCGCCGGATATCCTCACGGCTGACGCGCACATACCCGGCCATGCGGCAGCACAGCGCCGGGCATTTCATGCAGTCGAGCCGCTCATGCGACACCATGCGGACGAGGGCGTCAGGCGGCGGATGCGGCGATGTCCGGGCGGCAGCGGACCATGTTGAGCGGCTTCATCGACAGCACGAGCTCGTCGTTCTGGTTGAAGATCTCGACCAGGTTCTGCACCAGCCCGCGATCGGGCTTGGATCGGGACCGGCGGGCGTCCAGCACCGTGACGCGCACGCGCAGCGTGTCGCCCGGGCGCACCGGGCGCGGCCAGCGCAGCTCATCGATGCCGGGCGCGGCGAGGCCGTTCTTCGGCAGGAAATTCTGCACCAGCAGCCGCATCATCAGCCCGATCGTGTGCCAGCCGCTGGCGATCACTTCCCCGAACGGCCCCGCCGCCGCGATCTGGGGGTCCGTATGCATGTCCTGCGGATCGTACTGGCGCGCGAAATCGATGATGTCGCGTTCGGAAACGGTGAACGATCCGATCTCGAAGACCGCACCCGCCGGGTAGTGTTCGAAGAAGCGCTTGGTGGGATCGGCAGGCAACTGAGGGGTCATGCGGACGAACACCGGTCTGTTGCGGGCGGTTCAGCTAGCATGCGATATGGGGTGTGACAACGAGCGGCCAATCCGTGGCCTGCCTGCCGAGGTTCCAGGGGAGGTTCGATGAAGCGTCACGTCTCGCGCCGGACGGTGCTGGCATCGGTTGCCGGCGGTGTGGCGGCATCCGCCCTGTACCGGCCGGCCATCGCCCAGAACGCACCGCTGAAGGTCGGCCTGATGCTGCCGTTCTCCGGCACCTATGCGGCACTGGGTGAGAACATCGCCGCGGCCTTCGAAATGAGCGTGAAGGACCAGGGCGGGACGCTGGGCGGCCGGGCTGTGACCCTGGTGCGGGTCGACGATGAATCCGATCCGTCGAAGGCGCCGGCGAACGCCAACCGGCTGCTGGGGCGCGACAATGTCGACGTCCTCGTGGGCACCGTCCATTCGGGCGTGGTGATGGCGCTGGTGCAGGCGGCGCGCGAAAGGGAAGTGCCGCTGATCATCCCCAACGCCGGCAATGTGGCGGCGACGCGGGAACTCTGCTCACCCTATGTGTTCCGTTCCTCCTTCAGCAACTGGCAGCCCGCCTATGGCATGGGCAAGGCACTGGCGGCGCGCGGCGTGAAGAAGGCAGCCTGGATCACCTGGGACTACGCCGCCGGCAAGGAATCGGGCGAAGGGTTCCGCGACGGCCTGGCCTCGGGCGGGGCGGAACTGGTGCGCGTGCTGACGCTGCCCTTCCCGGAAACCAACTTCCAGCCGCTGCTCGCGCAGGTTCCGGGCCTGGGCGTCGAGGCGGTCGGCTCGTTCTTCGCCGGCGGCGGCGCGGTGCAGTTCGTGAAGGAGTACGCGGCGGCGGGACTGCGCGACAAGGTGCCGCTGTGCGGCTCCGGCTTCCTGACGGAAGGCGTGCTGAAGGCGCAGGGACCGGCGGCCGAGGGGATCCAGACCGCGCTGCACTACGGCGATGGCCTGGACAATCCGAAGAACACCGCATTCCGTGCCGCCTTCAAGGCGATGACCGGCCGCGAGGCGGATGTCTATGCCGTGCAGGGCTACGACGCCGGCCAGATGCTGGCCGCGGGCCTGGCCGCGACGAAGGGCGACGCGGCTTCCATCAAGCCCTTCGCCGCCGGCATTCGCGCCGCCCGCATCGACAGCCCGCGCGGCGCCTTCACGCTGTCGGCCTCGCACAATCCCATCCAGACGATCTGGCTGCGTGAGGCCAAGGGCGGCGAGAACCGCGTCATCGGCGCCGCCGCCGAGTCGCTGGCCGATCCCGGCACCGGCTGCAAGATGCCGGCCTGACATGCGGCCGGGAGCAGCGTGACCGGCTTCCTCGCCCAGGTCCTGAACGGGCTGCAATACGGGCTGCTGCTGTTCCTGATCAGCAGCGGCCTGACGCTGATCTTCGGCGTGATGGGCGTGATCAACCTGGCGCATGGCAGCCTGTTCATGATCGGCGCCTACCTTGCCTATGTGCTCACCGCCGCCGCGTTGCCCCTCTGGCTCGCTCTGCTCGTCGCCGTCCTGGCCGGCACGCTGTTCGGCGCCGTGCTGGAACGTGTGCTGTTCCGCCGCTTCCGCACCCGGCAACATCTCGACCAGGTTCTGCTGACCTTCGCGCTGATCCTGCTGTTCGAGGAAGCGCGCGCCGCGCTGGTCGACAACCAGTTCCACAGCGTCCCCGTTCCGGCCGCGCTCGACTTCTCCATCCCGGTGGTCGGCGACTTCGCCTATTCCGCCTACCGCCTGGCCGTGCTGGGCGTCTGCCTGCTCGTCGCCGCCGTCATGGTGACCTTCATCGAGCGCACCCGGGTCGGCGCCACCATCCGCGCCGCCGCCGAACACCCCGAAATGGTCGATCTCCTCGGCGTTGACGCACGCCGTATCCATACACTTGTATTCGCGGCGGGCACGGCGCTGGCCATGCTCGCGGGCGCGCTCGCCGCGCCGCTGCAGGCGGTCTACCCCGGTATGGGCGACGGTTTCCTCATCATGTCCTTCGTTGTCGTGGTGATTGGCGGGCTCGGCTCGGTTGGCGGCGCGTTCTGGGGCGCGCTGCTGGTCGGCCTGATCGACACGTTGGGAAAGGCCTATGTCCCCGAGGTCGCGGGCATGGCGGTGTTCGGCATCATGGCGCTCGTGTTGCTCTGGCGCCCGACAGGCCTGTTCGCCCGCACATGAAAAGCGCCGGTCCGCTCGGCAATCTCCTGCTGGCACTGGCGGCGGGGGCGGTGGCCTCGATGCCGCTCTGGGCGTCGTCCTATCACATGCAACTGGCGTCCACGGCGATGATCGCGGCGATGTTCGCGCTCAGCCTGCAATTGCTGGTGGGCGGCGCCGGGCTGGTCAGCCTGGCACACGCCGCCTTCTTCGGGCTCGGCGCCTATGCCGTGCATCTGCTGAACCAGGCATTGGGCGAAACACCGGTCGTGTTGGTCTCGCTGCCAGCCTCGGTGCTGCTGGCCGGCCTCGCCGCACTGGTGATCGGCCCGCTGGCCCTGCGCACCAGGGGCTTCTTCTTCCTGATGACCACGCTCGCCTTCGGGCAGATGCTGTTCTTCCTGTTCCACGACACCCCGTTGGGCGGCGGCGCCGACGGGGTGTTCCTGCAGCGGCCCGGCCTGGTCTGGCCAGTGCCGCGCGCGGCGCGTCCCACGGTATTCCTGCTGCTGAACCTCGCTGTGCTGGTGCTGATGTATATCGGCCTGTGGGCACTGATGCGCACGCTGTTCGGCCATGCACTGTTGGGTATCCGCGCCAATGAGCATCGCATGCGCGCGATGGGCCATGACGTGCAACGGCTGAAACTGGCGGCCTTCGTCATCGCCGGCGCGCTCGCCGGGCTGGCCGGCCACATGGCGGCCCTGACCGACGCCTTCGTCAGCCCCGAACTGCTGGGCTGGCACCGCTCGGCCGAGGCCCTGCTCATGATCCTGCTGGGCGGCATCGGCGCGCTGCACGGCCCGATCCTGGGCGCCTTCGCGCTGACCGCCGTCCAGGAACTCGGGCATCTGGTCACGGAACGGCCGCGGCTGGTCGTGGGCGTGGTCATCCTGGCCGCGGTGCTGCTGCTGCGCCACGGCCTGGCCGGGCTCCGGCGATGAGCGCGGCGTTGCAGGCGATCGGGCTGAGCCGGCGGTTCGGCGGGCTGCTCGCGGTTTCCGACGTCTCCCTGACGGTGGAAACCGGCCGCCTGCATGCGGTGATAGGCCCCAATGGTGCCGGCAAGAGCACGCTGATCAACCTGCTGTCCGGCGAGCTGGCGCCGACCGACGGCCGCATCCTGCTCGATGGCGCCGATGTCACGGGATTGCCGTCCTGGCGGATGGCCCGCGCCGGCATCGGCCGCTCCTTCCAGCGCACCAACGTCATGCCTGATATGACGTTGCTGGAGAATGTCCGCCTCGCCGCCCAGGCCGGCGCGGGTGGCTTGCTGCACGCAGTGCGGCGGCAGACGGCGCTGATCGCCACCGCGCACGCCGCCCTGCGCCGAACCGGCCTCGATGATGCGGCCGACAGTGTGGCCCGCACGCTCAGCCACGGACGGCTGCGGCAGCTGGAAATCGCCATTGCGCTCGCCGGCCGGCCCAAGGTGCTGCTGCTGGATGAACCGCTGGCCGGGATGGGCGCCGAGGAAAGCGCGCCGCTGGCGGACCTGCTGCGCACGCTCGCCGCCGATCATGCCGTGCTGCTGGTGGAGCATGACATGGACGTGGTGTTCGCGGTGGCGGATGAGTTGACGGTGATGGTGGACGGCCGCGTGCTGGCACAAGGCGTCCCGGCCGACATCCGCGCCTCCGATGCCGTGCGCGATGCCTATCTCGGCCACTCGGTACCGTCGTGACCGGCACGCCGATCCTGCAGGCGCGCGGCCTCGCCGCCGGCTATGACGGCAGCCTTGTGCTGCGCGACATCGACCTTGTGATTGGCGCGGGCGAGACGATCGGGCTGATGGGCCGCAACGGCATGGGCAAGACGACGCTGATCCGCGCCTTGCTGGGATTGCTGCCGCCCTTGCAGGGCCAGGTGCTGCTGGATGGCGCGCCGGCCGACCACCTGCGCCCGTTCGAGCGCGCGCGGCGCGGCATTGCCGTGGTGCCGGAAAATCGCGGCATCTTCGCCACGCTGTCGGTGCGGGAGAATCTCCGCCTCGGCGCGCGACCCGGCATCGACGGCGCCCGCGCCTGGACCGAGGAGCGGGTGCTGTCGCTGTTCCCCCGCCTTGGCCAGCGCATCGGCAACCGCGGCAACCAGCTGTCCGGTGGCGAGCAGCAGATGCTGGCGATCGGGCGGGCGCTGATGACCAACCCGCGCCTGCTGATCCTGGACGAGGCGACCGAGGGCCTCGCGCCGCTGATCCGCGACGAGATCTGGCGCACGATCGGCCTTGTCCGGCAGGCCGGCGTCGCCGCGATCATCGTCGACAAGACCGTCTCCGCGGTGCTGTCGGTCGCGGACCGCGCCGTGGTGCTGGTGAAGGGCAGCGTCGTCTATGCCGGTCCGCCCGACGCACTGCGGGCGGACCCGGCGCTGATGCACCGGCATTTGGGCGTGGATGGGTGAACCGGCGGCGGGGTTAGCCGACCTGCACGTCCTCCCAGAACCCGAACCGGCCGCCGACCTCGGCCATCTTCGGCTTCGGCGCCTCATACGACCAGGCGGCGCGCGGCGAGCGTTCGCCGTCGATCACCACATCGTAGAACTGCACACCGTGCGGGCAGCGAAGATCGGATTCGGTCCTCGGCGACTTCTCCAGCCAGTCGAGCCGCACGGCCGAGGGGGGGAAATACTGGTAGCCGTCGTTCACGACGATGTCGTCGCTTTCGGCCAGCACGCGCCCGTTCCAGGTTGCCTTCATGGTGGGACTCCTCCTGCAACGGGGGCAGCATAGGCGCAAATCGTCGCCTTCGCCATCGCCGGCGCATGCCTTGCCGCCAGGCAGGCCACGGTCCCATCATCCACGCGGGAGTACCGCGTAAGACAGAACAATCGGGGAAAACGTCATGCAGCCGAAGTATCGATCCTGGGCGGCCATAGCGCTGGCGGCCGGCCTCGCCGCCCTGACGCCGCAACCCGCGCCGGCCCAGACCGTGCGGGCGGTGATGAACGGCGACCTGCGCAGCCTGGACCCGCTGTGGACCATCGCGCCGCAGACCCGCATCCATGCCTACATGGTGTACGACACGCTGCTGGGCGCGGATGAGAAAATGCAGATCCGCCCGCAGATGGTCGATCGCTGGACCGAAAGCGACGACCACCTGACCTACACCTTCACCCTGCGCGAAAAGCTCGCCTTTTCCGACGGCGCGCCGGTGACCTCGGCCGATGTGATCGCTTCGCTGAAACGCTGGATGATCGTGGATTCCGCCGGCCAGTACATCACCGAATACCTCGTGGGCATCGATGCGCCGGATGCGCGCACATTCGTCATCCGGCTGAAGGCACCGTTTCCCCAGCTGATCTACAGCCTGGGAAAGCCCTCCGCCGTGCCCACCTTCGTCTATCCGGCCCGAATCGTCGATGGCCTGCCCGCGAACAAGCAGTTCACCGATCCCACCGGGTCCGGCCCGTTCATCATGCGGAAGGAGGAGTGGGTCACCGGCAGCAAGGTCGTCTATGTCAAGAACCCCGGCTACGTGCCGCGCGACGAACCGCCATCCTCGATCGCCGGCGGCAAGCGGGTGTTCGTCGATCGCGTGGAGTGGCTGAACATCACCGACCCCGCGACCCAGGTCGCCGCGCTGAAAACCGGTGAGATCGACTTCATCCAGTTCGCCCCGCCCGACATCCTGGCCGATCTGCGCAAGACCAAGGGGATCGTCGTGCGGCCGCTCTGGCCTGTGGGCATCCAGGGCCACATGCGGCTGAACTGGACCAATCCGCCCTTCGACAACCAGGGCATAAGGCGGGCAATCCAGAACTTCGTCATCCAGCCCGACATGATCATGGCCGTAATGGGCAATTTGGAAGACGGCAAGGTCTGCGGCGCGATGGCGATGTGCGGCTCCGCCGCCGGGTCCGAAGAAGGTGCGGAGCTGCTGCTGTCGAACGATCCGGTCGAGGTGCGGGCGAAGCGCGGCATCGAGATGATGCGTGCCGCCGGCTACAGGAACGAGCCGATTGTCTTGCTGGATGCGACCGACCAGGTGATGCAGCATAACGCGACGCTGGTGCTGGTCGATGTCATGCGCAGGGCCGGCGTCAACGTCGATCTGCAGACGGTGGATTGGGCGACGGTCATCAGCCGGCGCACGATCAAGGGACCGGGGCCGAATGGCTGGCACATCATCATGACAACGGGCGGGCAGGTGGCCGGCGCCAATCCCGCTTTCTCGATCCTGGCCCCGGCCCGTTGCGAAAAGTCCTTTCCCGGCTGGCCATGTGACCAACGCTACGAGGACCTGCGCTCCGCCTGGCTGAAGGAGGCCGATCCGGTGAAGGCGCGCACGATCGCGGTCGAAATCCAGAAACGGGGCATGGAGATTGGCCATTCGATCCCCTACGGCGAATACCTGCTGCCGGCGGCCTGGCGCGACTCGCTGGAAGGCGTGATTGCCATCCCCGAGCACGTCGCGTTCTGGAACATGCGCAAGAAGAACTGACGGACCATCAGCCGCCGATCACCTTCTGGAAGCAAATCGAGCCGGTGTCCCGATAGCCCAGGCGCTCGTAGAACCCTTTCGCCTGGGCGTTGTCAGCGCGGACCAGCAACTGCATTTTCCACACGCCGCGCGCAACCAGCCATGCCTCGGCCGCATCCATCATCCGGCGTCCGAGGCTTTCCTTCTGCCGCTCCGGCCGGACCGCGACGTAATAGACCCAGCCGCGATGCCCATCCTCGCCGACCATGGCGCTCGCCAGCACCGATCCGTTTGCGGCCGCCAGCAGGATCGTCGAATGCGGCGCGCGGCGGGCAAATGCGATATCGGTTGCTGGGTCGTTCCATGGCCGCGACACGCCGGAGTCGTGCCAGAGGCGCACGACCTCCGCCTCATCGGCATCCGTCATCTCCCGGATCGTGATCCCTGTCATCTGCGGCCTCTCTGTCCCTTGGCGCCCCAACCCCGCCATGGCACCGTACGCGGGTCATCGGCGTAACGCCGCGCGAGAGGAAGGATAACGACCATGGCAGACAATCCCCGCTGGACCCGCCGACCGGCCGGCTCGACCTGGGGCGATTTCGGTCCCGATGACCAGTTGGGCCGGCTCAATCTCGTCACGCCGGAAAAGGTCCTGCAAGGCATCCGGGAAGTGAAGGTCGGCAAGACCTTCTGCCTGTCCCTGCCGCTGGACTACCCGGGCGGCAGCATCATCAATCCGCGGCGCCGGCCGCCGGAGCTGCGCCCGACCGATCGCAACGGGCGGCCCAACATGAACTACCCGCTGCGCTGCGACGATCCGACCGCGCTGGACGTGGTCTGCGACGATATGGTGCTGCTGACGCTGCAGTATTCCACGCAGTGGGATACGCTGGCGCATGTCGGGCAGATGTTCGACGTCGATGGTGACGGCAAGGCGGAGGACGTGTTCTACAACGGCTACCGCGCCGGCCAGCACATCATCGGCCCGGTGCTGTACGACGAGAAGGGCAACCAGACGCCCACCAACCAGGAATCCGGCGCGCGCAAACTGGGCGTCGAGAACATGGCGGTGCACGGCGTGCAGGGCCGCGGCGTCATGATCGACCTGCTGGCGCATTTCGGCCGCACCGGGAAGATCGTTGGCTACGACGACCTGATGATGGTGCTGGAGAAGGACAAGGTGCAGGTCGAGTCTGGCGATCTGGTCTGCATCCGTACCGGCTTTGCGCAATTGCTGCTGGACATGCAGAAGAAGCCCGATCCGCAGGTGCTGTTCTCCACCACCTCGGCGCTGGACGGACGGGACGACCGGCTGCTGCAATGGATCACCGACAGCGGCGCCGCCGCCCTGCTGGCCGACAACTACGCCGTCGAAGCCGCCCCCGCTCGTCCCTGTGCCGATGATTACTGTGCCACCCTGCCGCTGCACGCCCATTGCCTGTTCAAGCTGGGCTGCTACCTCGGCGAAATGTGGTACCACCAGGAGTTGGCGGACTGGCTGCGCGCCAACGGCCGCAATCGCTTCCTGCTGACCGCCCCACCGCTGCGCCTGCCGGGCGCGGTCGGATCGCCGGCGACGCCGATCGCCACGGTGTGACGTCGGCGCCCGTCGCCGCGGTATGACGTCGGCGCCCGTCGCCGCGGTATGACGTCGGCGCCCGTCGCCGCGGTATGACGTCGGCGCCCGTCGCCGCGGTATGACGTCGGCGCCCGTCGCCACGGTGTGACGTCGGCGCCCGTCACCGCGGTATGACGTCGGCGCCCGTCGCCGCGGGTTCCTGACGCACCTCCCTGGGCCGGCTGGAGAACCGGCCGGCTCCCGGATGGGTATGGAGGCCGGGGGCGCGCCGGTTCGGGATACCGGGGCCAGCGGGGGCTGGCCGCGCGGGCGTGCGGCGCATCACATCCGGTGTCATCGCCTGGCCCGGTGCTCCGCGTGGCGGCACCATCGGCACGGATGATCGCGACGGCTTGTCCCAAGCGGTGGTTGCCGGTCCTCCCGCCCACCACAGTTTCGGCGTATGGCAGTGCATGGCGGCAATGCAAGGATCACCCGGCTGTGAGCGGCGGGCGCTGTTCACCTCGCCCGTGCCGTTCTGTAAACCCATCAATCAGTGACGGGAGTTCCTGATCTTTGTCGATCCAGAGCGGCGCCTTGCGCGCATTGGATGCGGTCGCCCTGCGCCTGGGATTGCTGCGGGGACCGTTTGCCGCCGAACAGCTGATGGTTTCGGCGGTGCGCCGGACGGGGCTGGACGATTTCGGGGACCAGGAAATCCACGAACCGCTGCGCCGCCTTCTGTCGGCCTGTGATGCGGAAGCAAGCCTGGGCGTCGTCGGCCGCGTCGCCACGAAATGGGATATTACGCGGTTCCTGACCAATCTGTTGCGGATGCGGGAAGCAGAGCGGCGCGCGCCGTCGATCGGGCAGGAGCCGATCGAGCGGCCAATCTTCATCACGGGGGTGCCGCGCAGCGGCACGACATTCCTGCACCGGCTGATGATGGCGGACGCCGAAAGCCGCGCCCCGCTGGTATGGGAGACGATTTATCCCTATGCCGATGCGCGTCAGGCGAAGCGTGACTCCCGCATCGCGGATGTCGACCGGCAGTTGCGCGCGTTCGAGCGGCTGGCGCCGGAGTTCCGGGCGCTGCACCCGCTGGATGCGACATCGCCCCAGGAATGCAGCGAGATCTCGGCGCATGTGTTCCGCAGCCTGCGGTTCGATACGAACTATCAGATCCCGTCCTATCGGCATTGGCTGGATGGCGATGTCGGGCGGCACGTGCCCGGCTACCGCTTCCACAAGCGTTTCCTGCAACACCTGCAGCACCGGGACGGGCAGGAACGCCGCTGGGTGCTGAAATGCCCCGAGCATGTCTTCGCCCTGGAGGCGATCCGGCAGGTGTATCCCGACGCGCGGCTGGTCTTCGTGCACCGTGACCCCGTGAAGGTGCTGCTGTCGGTGGCGAAGCTGACCGAGGTATTGCGGCGGCCGTTCACCCGCCGGCTGGACCCGCGCACGATCGGCCGCGACGAAAGCCGGCGCTGGATGGAAGGCACCACGCGCATGATGGCCGCGGACGACGAGGCCGGCTTCCCGGAGCCGATCTGCCATGTGCACTACATGGACCTGATCTCGGACCCGCTGGCGACGGTGGACTCCGTCTACCGGCATTTCGGCATGACCTTGCCGGATGCGGCACAGCAGGCGATCACGCGCTATGTGCGCGAACGTCCGAATGGCGGCTACGGGCCGCGCGACTACCGGTTCGAGGATCATGGCCTGAACGAGGCCGAGGAACGTGAGACGTTCCGTCCCTACATGATCCGGTTTGGCGTCGTCGCGGAAGCCGCGCCTAAGCCGCGTGCCCCGGGCCGCACGGCGCCCGTGCCGTTGCGGGCGGAACAGGACCAGAAGGACTGATTCCATGCGCGCGGGCGGGACGGCTGTTCCGTCCGCGTGCGCCGGCGGCCAGGGTGATGCCCGCGGGTGCCATGCCGAGGCCGGATGACGCAACCGCGATCCGGCGCGCCAAAGAGTGACCCCTCGTCGCGACGTCGTTCGTATCGGTCCGGAACCTTCGTCATGCCCGCGGCGTTGTTGCGCCACACGCATACGGAGGAGTTGCATGAAGGCGATTGCAATCGGTGCGGCTGCCGCGATCCTGTGGACAGGAGCGGCCATTGCGCAGACGTCCCCGTCCACCAC
>JBFXDK010000040.1:39755-41176 GCA_050181195.1 Acetobacteraceae bacterium
ACGGGTGCGACGGCCGGTGCGGTTCTGGGCGGCGGCGCGGGCCTGCTCGCCGGCCTGGGCGCGCTGGCGATCCCGGGCCTCGGGCCGGTGGTGGCCGCCGGATGGCTCATCGCCACCATCACCGGCGCCGGCGCGGGCGCCGCGGTGGGTGCCGCGGCGGGGGGCATCATCGGGTCACTGACCGATGCGGGCGTGTCGGAGCGGGAGGCGAATGTCTATGCGGAAGGCGTCCGCCGCGGCGGCACGCTGGTGACGGTCCGTACCGACGACGACCACGCCGTAGAGGTGAAGAAGATCATGGACTCCCGCCAGTCCGTCGACTGGCAGACGCGGGAGCAGGAATACCGCGCCGGGGGGTGGGAGCGTTTCGATCCCGCGGCCGGGCCGTATACCGTGTCCGCGGACGCCAGAAGCGAGGCTATCGGTAATTCGACCGCCGCGGAGCTCGGCGCCCGTCCGCATGCCGGCGGCACGACCTCGCGCACGATCGATACCCCGCGCGACCAGCAGGGTACCGAGATGATCGCTGCGGACCGCGTCAGCGGAACCACCGTCTATGATCCCTCCGGCAACAAGCTGGGGAGCGTGGACGACATCATGCTCGACAAGCGGGGTGGCCGGGTGCGCTACGCGGTGCTGAGCTTCGGGGGCTTCCTGGGTATCGGCGATCGTCACTACCCATTGCCCTGGGAGAAGCTGCACTACGATACCAGCCTGGGCGGCTACGTCGTCGATATCGACCGCGAGGCGCTGGAGAATGCGCCATCCTACAGCACGGACGAAGCTCCGCAGTGGAATGACCCCGCGTGGTCGCGGCGCGTCTACGAACACTACGGGGCCTCGCCGTACTGGGACGACACGTCCCGCCGGATCTGACGCCGGCCTGCCCGATCCGCGCGCGGAACCGATGAGGCTCTCGCGGGACGGCACCGGCTGCCCGTCAGGCCTTGCCTGAGCCTGATCCCGGCCGCCCGCGACGGGTGCGCCGGGGCTTTTTCGTGTGCATGGCGTCGCGTACGGACGGATGCCGCGCCGCTACGCCCGCCAGAATGGCTTGTTGGCCTCGGCCTCGAGTTCGGCATAGCTGCGTCCGAGATCGCGAAGTCCGCGGGCATCCAGCCGCCGCAACAGCCGCCGCCCCTGCCAGCGCCGCAGCATCGCGGCCGGCGACCAGCGCTCCCGCGCGCCGGCGGGATCGGTCTCCCACGGAGCGCGCGACGCCTCGGCGAGCGCCTCGGACCGGGTGATCCCGATATCCGCTAGCATGTGCGGCTCCATCTCCCGCAGCGGCGCCCGCGTGCGCGCGGTGCGCAGCATCACCGCCAGGGTGGCCAGGGCCCGCGTCCGGAACCAGGACCGGCCCGTGGAACGGGTGGGGAAACGGTCGGACATGGGCTCCTCCTCCTCATGCATCCAACGAG
>JBFXDK010000041.1:0-7498 GCA_050181195.1 Acetobacteraceae bacterium
GGCAGACCTGGTTCCGCGCCGGCGCGCACGCGCTGTTCAGCCTGTATCGGCGGCGGACGATCCTGGGTGTGGTGCTGATGGCCGCGCAGGCGTTCTGCTACAATGCGATCTTCTTCACCTACGCGCTGATCCTGACCCGCTTCTATGACATCCCCGCGGCCAATGTCGGGATCTTCATCCTGGTCTTCGCGATCGGCAATTTCCTGGGACCGCTCACGCTGGGCCGGCTGTTCGACACGATCGGCCGGCGGATCATGATTTCCGCGACCTACGCCGTCTCGGGCGTGCTGATGGGACTGACCGGCTGGATCTTCGCGCTGGGCTATCTGGATGCGGTGCAGCAGACCATCGCCTGGACGGTGATCTTCTTCTTCGCCTCCGCCGCCGCGAGCTCAGCCTATCTGACGGTGGGCGAGAGTTTTCCGCTGGAGGTGCGTGCCGTGGCGCTGGCGCTGTTCTATGCCTTCGGCACGGGGGTGGGGGGTGTCGCGGGGCCGGCGATCTTCGGCGCGCTGATCGATACCGGATCGCGGATGTCGATCTTCTGGGGATACCTGTTCGGTGCCGTGCTGATGGTGATCGCGGCCATCGTAGCGGCTCTGATGGCCATACAGGCGGAGCGACGTCCCCTGGAGGAAATTGCTCCGCCGCTGTCAGCCGCACGGGGCGGCGACTAGCTGGTTCCGACGGGCCGAACGGCTCGCCGGAATCGGGTGGGGGTGAACTGCCTGCCGCCGGTGGGTCGCGCGGCGGGGATCCCGCAGCGCCGGCGGCTACTCCGCGGCTTCGGCTTCCTCGGCTTCGTCCGGGCTGGCCAGCATCGCGTTCGCCACAAGTCCGGACTGTTCGCGGATTCGGGTCTCGATGGCCGTGGCGATCTCCGGGTGGTCACGCAGGAACTGCTTGGCGTTCTCGCGTCCCTGACCGATCCTCTGGCTGTCGTAGCTGAACCAGGACCCGGACTTTTCGACGACACTGGCCTTCACGCCGAGGTCGAGCAGTTCGCCGACCTTGCTGATGCCCTCGCCATACATGATGTCGAATTCCACCTGCCGGAACGGCGGCGCCAGCTTGTTCTTCACCACCTTGACGCGGGTCTGGTTGCCCACGACCTCGTCACGTTCCTTGATCGAGCCGATGCGGCGGATCTCGAGGCGGACCGAGGCATAGAATTTCAGCGCATTGCCGCCGGTGGTGGTTTCGGGGCTGCCGAACATCACGCCGATCTTCATCCGGATCTGGTTCAGGAAGATCAGCATGCAGTTGCTGCGCGACACGCTGCCGGTGATCTTGCGCAGCGCCTGACTCATGAGCCTGGCATGCAGGCCCATGTGGCTGTCGCCCATCTCACCTTCCAGTTCGGCACGCGGCACCAGCGCGGCGACACTGTCCACCACCAGGACGTCGATCGCCCCGGACCGCACCAGCGTGTCGGCGATTTCCAGCGCCTGTTCACCGGCATCCGGCTGGCTGATCAGCAGGTTGTCGACATCAACCCCGAGCTTGCGCGCATAGGTGGGATCTAGCGCATGTTCGGCGTCCACGAAGGCGCAGGTGCCGCCGCGCTTCTGCGCCTCGGCGATCGCATGCAGCGCCAGTGTGGTCTTGCCCGAGCTTTCCGGGCCGTAGATTTCCACGATGCGGCCCCGCGGCAGGCCGCCTATGCCCAGGGCAAGATCGAGGCTGAGGGAGCCGGAGGAGATGACCTCGATCTGCTCATCGCCCGCCCGGGCGCCCATCCGCATGATCGAACCCTTGCCGAAGGCCCGTTCGATCTGCGCCATCGCGGCGTCGAGCGCCTTGTTCTTTTCCATCTCAGCCACCTTGTCCTGTCGCTACCGATCCTGTGCTACGCCACAACCCATCGTCGATATTTCAGTGAGATTTTCGCGCATAAGGTGCATCACTGCACCGATCCGCGCAAGCGCCATTTGTATTCCCGGGGTCACGGACAGTCGCATACGGTCACAACCCTTGTTTGCTATATGTTCGCCCGCGCTCCGGAACTCAAGAACTAAATAAGAACAGGATGCTCGAGCAATGACCCGATCACGGATGTCAGGTCTTTCATCTGGTAAGGCTTTGGCAGGAAAGCGACCCGCTCCAGGGCAGCATCACGCCGCAGCACCGATTCGGCATAGCCCGAAACCAGCACGGCCGCGAGGTTCGGCAACATCTGTCGCAATCCTGCCACCAGGCCGAAGCCGTCCAGTCCAGGCATGACCACGTCGGACACCAGGACGTCGATGCCCGTCACCTGGCCGGATCTGACGAGGCTCAACGCTTCCTCGGCACTGCTGACCGCGATGACCGTCCAGCCGCCGCGGCGCAGCGCGCGCTCGGTCATCAACCGCAGCGGTTCTTCGTCATCCACCAGCAGGATTGTGCCGCACCGCGCTGGCTCCGCCGCGATCGCCGGCCGGTCCGGTTCCGGATCGTGCTCGCTTGCTGGTTCATCGCAGCGGGGCAGGGCGACGCGCACGGTCGTGCCGCGGCCGGCGATGCTGTGCACGGTGATGAACCCGCCCGACTGGCGCACGATGCCGATGACGGTCGAAAGCCCGAGGCCCGTGCCGCCGGCATGCCGGCGCGTCGTAAAGAACGGTTCGAAGATCCGAGGCAGCACGTCCGGCGCGATGCCGGTGCCCGTGTCCTCGACATCGATGGTCACGTAGCGACCGGGGGAGATCACCTCGGCGCCCATCGGTTCCGGCCGGTAGATCGTCTGGTGGCCGGTGCGCACGATCAGCCGCCCGCCCCGCGGCATGGCGTCGCGCGCGTTCACCGCAAGATTGATCAGCACCTGATCGAACTGCGTGGGATCGACGAGCACCTTCCGGCCCGGTTCCTCCAGCACCAGGTCCAGGCGGATACTGTTGCCCAGCAACCGCAACAGCAGGCCGGACAGGTCCTGGATTTCACCATTGACCGCAAGCACGCGCGGACGCAGGGGCTGGCGGCGGCTGAATGCCAGCAATTGACGCACCAGCGCCGCCCCGCGTTCGGCGGCAAGGCGCATCACCCGCATGTCGTCGGCAATATCCGGCTCAATCCCCGGGCGTTCCAGCACGCTGTCGGCCGCGGTCAGCATCGTGGTCAGCAGGTTGTTGAAATCATGGGCGATGCCGCCCGCCATCTGTCCGACGGCCTGCAGCTTCCGCCCCTCGGCCAGTTCCGCTTCCAGATGTGTTTCGGCTGTGATGTCCGTCAGGCGCAGCAACACGCCGCTGAAAGTGCGATCCGGCTCGCTCAGCGGCATCATCGACAGCATCACGCGCCGTCCCTCGGTCTGATCCGGGCCGCGGAGACGGATGCGTTCTGGGCGGCCCAGCAGGTCGCCGCGGCGGCCGGCGAGGAGCACGTCGTCGAAGCGTCGCCGGTCCTGGACCGAGACCAGGTCCAGGGCAGGCTGGCCGGGGCGGCAGGCGGCGGCTTCGGCCACCATGGCTTGCAGCGTCGCATTGGCCCTGACGATAAGGCCGGTCTTGTCAACGACGAGCAGTCCGGCGCCGGGATCCTCGAACAGCAGGATCTGCAGGTCGTCTCCCGGCTCCGCCAACCGATCGATCAGGCGTTTCACCGTTCGGCGTCGGCTGGGGGTGCGTGCGGTCACGACGCACCTCCGCTTCGCTGCCCAAGCTTCCAGACATAGGCGATGATTTCGGCGACGGCCTGATAGTGTTCGGCCGGAATCTCGGTGTCCAGCTTCACCTGGTACAAAGCCCGCGCGAGCGGCGGATTGGCAACCAGGGGCACGCCGTTCTCCTGTGCGATGTTGCGTATGCGTGCAGCCACGTCGTCAATGCCCTTTGCCACCACCGTGGGCGCCGCGCTCGTCTGCCGGTCATAGGACAAAGCCACGGCATAATGCGTGGGATTTGTGACGACCACCGTTGCTTTTGGCACGGCTGCCAACATGCGTTTGCGTGACCGCTGCAGGCGCAACTGGCGGATCCGGCCCTTGATGTGCGGATCGCCTTCGGTCTCCTTCTGCTCGTCGCGCAGATCCTGGCGGCTCATGCGCATTTTGCTGGCATGGCGGAAGCGGACCCAGAACAGATCGGCCGCGGCAATCACCCCATGCACCGCCAGGACCGCCAGCAGCACATGCGCCAGCATCGGGCCAAGCTGTGACAGGATGGCCAGAGGACCCTGGAAGGGCATGCCCAGCAGCAGCGGCAGGTCCGCCGCGAGGACCCGCCAAACCACGATTCCGATGACGGCGATCTTGGCGATCGACTTGCCGGCCTCCATCAGGCTGTCGGCGCTGAACAGCCGGCGCAGGCCGGCGAGCGGATTGAGACGCTCGGGTTTTGGCTGCAGCGGCTTGGCGGTGACCAGAAACCCGCTCTGCAGCAGCACCGCGGCAACGCCGCAGACCAGCGCCGCCAGCACGAACGGCATCGCGCCATGCACGGCTGCCCGCGCGGCGAGCCGGATTCCTTCCGCACCCGCAAGGTCGGTGGCATCGGCACGCCGCAGGAACACCGACAACCGCCAGGCCGTGTCCCGCATCAGCGACGGACCCAGCATGATGACGGCGAGCGTGACGCCTGCAAGGCCCGCGAACAGGGCCATTTCGCGGGAGATCGGAGCCTGCCCTTCGTCGCGGGCCCGTTGCAGCCGCTTCGGCGTAGCGGCTTCGGTCTTGTCGTCCTGGTCGCTTCCGCCTTCGGCCATGCGGCTCAACCCGCTCCCGGCATCGCTTCAAGCGCGCCACGGACACTGACCTGCCAGGCCGAGACCAGCGCGCTGGAAAGAACTGCCAGCAGCAGCAATCCGCCGAGGATCTGGCCGGGCATGGCCACGAAGTAGATCTGGATCCGCGGCACCAGGCGTGCCGTCAGGCCGATCGCCGTATTCCAGATGATGGCCGCGAGGATGAAGGGCGAGGCGAGGCCCAGGGCGAGGGCGAATATCCGGGCGACCATCTTCACCGCCATCGCGGAGCCGTCGGCGGCGGGCAGCAGCGTGCCTGGCGGAATGACCTGATACAGCCCGACCAGGGCGGTAAGTGGCAGCGTATAGAGGCCGCTGATCAGCAGGATCAGCGGAGCGCCGATCGCGAACAGCTTCGAGAGCGCCGTCGATTGTCCGCCAAGTGAGGAGTCGGGCTGCAGGACGGAGGAAAGGCCCAGGAGATAGGCAATGAACTCGGCCGCCATTGGCAGGGCCAGCGCGAGCAGGCGGGCGAGCCAGCCGAACCACAGGCCGGTGACGGCCTCGGCCATCGCCATGGCTGCCATCTGCAGGCCCGCATCCGGGACCGCCGGGACCAGCGGGCCAAGGATCGGCAGCAGAAGCAGCGTGATGGCGAGCGCGAGGCCGACGCGCAGCATCGGCGGTGGGGCGCTCTCGCCGATGCCGGGCAGCACCGCCAGGGCGGCACCGATCCGCGCGAGCAGCAGAAGAAACGGAAAGCTCCAGGCCTGGAGTTCGGCCGTCGGGATTCCCGTCAGCTCGGTCACTGCAGGCCTGAGTTGACCATGCGGTCGAACAGCAACCGCATGTAGCCTGACAGCGTGGAGAACATGAAGCCGCCCGTCAGCAGGGCGGTGACGCCCAGCGCAAGAACCTTCGGGACATAGGCAAGCGTCGCCTCGTTGATCTGGGTGATTGCCTGCAGCAGCGACACCATCAATCCCACCGCGAGTCCGGCCAGCATCATCGGGCCGCCGACCTTGAGCACGACGATCATCCCGTCCCGGATCAGTCCGGCGACATCGGCTGCGTTCATGATCCGGGCGTCCCTGTCAGATCGGCATGCGGATGATGTCCTGATAGGCCTGCACAACGCGGTCCCGAACGGCAGAAGTGGTCTGCAGCGTGAGCTCGGCCTGGGCCAGGGCGGTCACGACATCCGTCAGGTTGCCGCCGCCGGCGATTGCCTCCATTGCCTTGGCATCGGCGGTGTGGCCGGTTTGAACTGCGCTCTCCAGCGCACGCTGCAGCGTGGCGCCGAAGCCGCCCGCCGCGCTCGGCATCTCGCCCCGGTCCACCCGCCCATAGACATCGGCGGCGAACGAGGGCGTGACGACCGTCGTCGGAATGGTGGTCATTTCAGCATCTCGATCGTGCGGTTCAGCATGCCGCGCGTGGCCTGCATCACCGAGAGGTTTGCGTTGTAGGACCGCTGCGCGTCACGCATGTCCATGATTTCGATGAAGCTGTTGACGTTGGCCAGCTTCACATATCCATCGGCGTTGGCGGCTGGGTTCGCCGGATCGTAGCGGGTCGGAAATTCGCTTTTGTCGCGGCCGATCTGGCGGATGCGGACCGTATCCACGCCCAGGGCCGCGTCCACCCGAGTCTCGAAGGAGACGGTCTTGCGGCGGTAGGGATCGGCGTCAGGCGTCGACCCGGTGGTGTCCTGGTTTGCGAGATTCTCGGCAATTACGCGCAGACGCACGGTCTGTGCGTCCATGCCGGTCGCGGAAACACCCAGTGCCTTCGTCAGGTCGCCCATGGTCCCTACACCTTGCCCAGGGCCATGCCGAACAGGCCCATGTATTTCTTGTAGATCGTCGTGACGAGGGATTGCGTCGTTTCGGTATCGGCGACCTTCGTGAGTTGCGCCTCCAACGCGACCGAATTGCCATCGGGGGAACGGGCCGTGGCGCGATCGGTGATCGGCCGGATGCCGTGATCGCCGGTCCGGCCCAGGTGGTTGGGCTGCGTGCGTACCGGAGATGCGGCATCGAAGCGTGCCAGCGTCTTCGCGAAGGATGGCAGATCCTTCGCCTCATACGCCGGCGTGCTGATATTGGCGATGTTCCGGGCCAGCACCGCCTGACGCTGCTCATTCCAGTGCAGGCGGTCCCGAGCAAGGTCGAAAAGGCCGATCCGAAGCGGGTTCATGCCGGCAGCATGCCGGGAAAAGCTGAACCATGTGTTAATGGGGCCGCTAACGCTTGATTCATTTTTTCATGTCACAAGCGCCTCCATGCCCTCCCGCCATACCGATGCACTCGGCGCGCTTCGTTCCTTCCTTGACGATCTGGAGAACGCGATCACGCTCGCACGTACCCTGGTGGAAGACGGGCAGCAGGTAGACCTGACCGGATTCGACCGGCAGGTGGGACTGCTCTGCGCGAAGGTGTTGGATCTGCCGCCCGAGCAGGGGCGGTTGGTTCGGTCGGATCTCGCCGTACTGCTGGCGGGCGTCGATGCGCTGACTGGCTGCCTGATGGCCGATCGGCCGTGACTCGCGCGATGTCCGTCATGCCGGCGCCACGATGATCCCTGACCTCGCCACCGTTGCGACCGCGGTCGCTGCCCTCGCGGTTGTGCTCGCGCTGGTGCTGTTCGTCGCCCGCCTGGCGCGATTTGGCGGCATTCAGAGCCGGGCCGCCGGCAACCGCTTGTTGATCATTGAAGAGACGATCGCCCTCGACCCGCGGCGGCGTCTGCATTTGGTGCGCTGCGCGGGCCGGCGGGTCCTGGTGCTGACCGGAGGCGGCAGCGACACGGTCGTTGGCTGGCTGCCTGGGCAGGAGAA
>JBFXDK010000041.1:7598-40995 GCA_050181195.1 Acetobacteraceae bacterium
CTGATGAGCCTTGGCATGATGATGCTGCCGCCGAATGTGGTTTCGCTTCCGTTCAAGCTGATCTTCTTCGTCCTGGTGGACGGCTGGCGTCTGGTGGCGGGAAGCCTGGTGCAGAGTTTCGCGGGGGGCGGTCCATAGAAATTTTCTATCGGAACATCACCCCTCTTTCTTGCATTTCAGGCTCTCAGGGCCTCTAAAATCCCTCGGGTCAGGCCCACATCCTGATACCTGGAGGACGTGCGTGTCCGATTTCGAACCTTGGAATGAACAGCGCGCCGCGGAAATCATCGGCGCCGAAGCGGGCCGCGAAGGCGCCGCGCTGCCGATCCTGCACGCTTTACAGCATGCTTTCGGCTGCATCCCGGCCGAGGCGGTGCCGATGGTGGCTTCGGCCCTGAACCTCAGCCGAGCAGAGGTACATGGGATTGTCTCTTTCTATCATGAGTTTCGGCGGAAGCCGCCCGGCCGGCATGTGCTGCGGGTCTGCCGCGCCGAGGCGTGCCAGGCCCTTGGCGCCGATGCACTGGTGGCGCATGTGCGGGACCGTCTGAAGGTGGACTGGCACGAAACCTCGGCGGATGGTGGGGTGACGCTGGAGCCCGTGTTCTGCCTGGGCCTCTGCGCGGTGGGACCGTCGGCGTTGCTCGATGGCCAGCCGCTCGCGCGCCTGGACGCCGAACGGATGGATGCGGTGCTGGAGCAGGTATCGTGACCCGGGTGTTTGTTCCCAGGGACGCTGCCGCGCTGGCGCTGGGCGCCGACGCGGTTGCGGCGGCGCTGGCGCCGCACGCGACAGTGGTGCGCACCGGATCACGCGGCATGTTCTGGCTGGAGCCGATGATCGAGGTGGAAACACCGGGCGGCCGAATCGCTTATGGCCCGGTTGCTGCTGCCGACGTTCCCGGCCTGATCGAGGCCGGCGCCCTGACTGGCGGCGCGCATCGGCTGCGCCTGGGCCGTCCGGAGGATATCCCCTTCCTCGCGCGGCAGACCCGACTGACCTTCGCCCGGTGCGGTGTGGTCGACCCGCTCTCGCTGGAGGATTACCGCGCGCATGGCGGCATGATCGGGCTGCAACGCGCAATCGAGCAGGGGTCGGCGGCGACACTCGACATGGTGTTGAAATCGGGCCTGCGTGGCCGCGGCGGCGCCGGGTTCCCGACCGGGATCAAGTGGAAGACCACGGCCGACGCCCAGGGAGAGCATAAGTACATCGTCTGCAACGCCGATGAGGGTGACTCCGGCACCTATGCCGACCGCATGCTGATGGAAGGCGACCCGTTTTGTCTGATCGAGGGCATGGCGATCGCCGGCATCACCGTCGGCGCGACGAAGGGTTATGTCTACACCCGCTCGGAATATCCGCATGCGATCGCGACGTTTGACGCGGCGCTGGCGGTGGCGCGCAGGGCCGGAATTCTGGGCGAGGACGTGATGGGGTCCGGCCTGCGCTTCGACATCGAGCAGCGGGTCGGCGCCGGCGCGTATGTGTGCGGCGAGGAGACTTCGCTGCTGGAAAGCCTGGAAGGCCGGCGCGGCCAAGTGCGGGCCAAGCCGCCGTTGCCGGCGCACAAGGGTTTGTTCGCGCGGCCGACGGTCGTCAACAACGTGATCACACTGGCGACCGTCCCTGCGATTTTGCGCGACGGTCCCGAGTCGTATCAGGCGATGGGCTTCGGCCGGTCGCGCGGCACGATGCCGGTCCAGTTGGCCGGCAATGTCCGCTTCGGCGGCCTGTTCGAGGCCGGGTTTGGCATGACGCTGGGCGAGCTGGTGAACGATGTTGGCGGCGGCACGTTGTCGGGCCGTCCCGTCCGCGCGGTCCAGGTCGGCGGCCCCCTCGGCGCGTATTTTCCCCCCGCGCTGTTCGACACGCCGTTCGATTACGAGGCATTCGCGGCCAAGGACGGGCTGATCGGCCATGGCGGCGTGGTGGTGTTCGACGACACGGTCGACATGGCGAAGCAGGCGCGTTTCGCGATGGAATTCTGCGCTGCTGAGTCCTGCGGCAAATGCACGCCCTGCCGCATCGGATCGGTGCGCGGCATGGAAACCGTCGAGAAGATCATGGCCGGGCGCAATGTCGACGCCAACCTCGAACTGCTGCGCGACCTCTGCCACACGATGAAGTTCGGCTCCCTCTGCGCGCTCGGCGGGTTCATCCCCTATCCGGTGCTCAGCGCGCTCGATCATTTTCCCGAGGATTTCCGTGCGCCGCAACGCCTGGCGGCGGAATAGGAAGGAGGCCAAGATGCCCCTGGTCCAGGAACTCGACTACGGCACCCCCGCCATTGAGGCGGCGAACAGCGTCACCCTGACGATCGATGGCCAGGAAGTGACCGTGCCCGAGGGCACGTCCATCATGCGCGCGTCGATGGAAGCCGGGATCAAGATCCCGAAGCTCTGCGCGACCGACATGCTGAACAGTTTCGGCAGTTGCCGGATGTGCCTGGTCGAGGTCGAGGGACGGGCAGGGACGCCGGCGTCCTGCACCACGCTCGTGGCACCCGGCATGACGGTGCGCACCACCACGGACCGGCTGCGGCAGATCCGGCGCGGGGTGATGGAACTTTACATCTCCGATCATCCGCTGGACTGCCTGACATGTTCGGCCAACGGCAATTGCGAGCTGCAGGATACCGCAGGAGAGGTCGGGCTGCGTGAGGTTCGCTACGGGTATGAGGGCGAGAACCATCTGGAAGCCGTGGTGGACGGATCCAACCCGTATTTCCAGTTCGATCCGTCGAAGTGCATCGTCTGCTCGCGCTGCGTGCGCGCCTGCGAGGAAGTGCAGGGGACATTCGCGCTGACGATCGAGGGACGCGGCTTCGCCTCGAAGGTCGCGGCCGGCATGAGCGAGCCGTTCCTGACCAGCGAATGCGTCTCCTGCGGCGCTTGCGTGCAGGCCTGCCCGACCGCGACGCTGATGGAAAAATCCGTTGTGGAGATGGGCCAGCCCGAACACTCGGTGGTCACCACCTGCGCCTATTGCGGGGTAGGGTGCAACTTCAAGGCCGAGATGCGGGGCGACCAGGTCGTGCGCATGGTCCCATGGAAGGATGGCAAGGCCAATCACGGGCATTCCTGCGTCAAGGGCCGCTTCGCCTGGGGTTACGCGAACCACCCCGACCGCATCCTGAACCCGATGATCCGCGAGAAGACGACGGATCCCTGGCGGGAAGTGTCGTGGGACGAAGCGATCGGCCGGGTCGCATCCGAGTTCAAGCGCATCCAGGCGTCCTACGGGAAGGGCGCGGTTGGCGTGATCACCTCATCGCGCTGCACCAACGAGGAAACCTTCCTGGTGCAGAAGCTGACCCGTGCGGCGTTCGGCAACAACAACACCGATACCTGCGCGCGCGTCTGCCATTCGCCGACCGGGTACGGGCTGAAGACGACGTTCGGCACCTCGGCCGGCACGCAGAACTTCGATTCGGTCGAACAGGCCGATGTCATTGTGGTGATCGGCGCCAACCCGACCGACGGGCATCCGGTGTTTGCCTCACGCATGAAGAAGCGGCTGCGCGAGGGAGCGAAGCTGATCGTGATCGATCCGCGGCGCATCGACCTGGTGCGGACCCCGCATGTGGAGGCGGCCTATCATCTGCCGCTGCGTCCGGGCACGAACGTCGCGGTCCTGACGGCGCTGGCGCATGTGGTCGTGACCGAGGGGCTGGTGAACCGTCCCTTCATCGAGGAGCGGTGCGAGGCCGATGCGTTCGCCGATTGGGTCGCGTTCGTGTCCGAGGCGCGCAACAGCCCCGAGGCGCTGGAAAAGACCACCGGCGTGCCGGCGCATGTGGTGCGCGGAGCGGCGCGGCTCTATGCCACCGGCGGCAACGGTGCGATCTATTACGGGCTGGGCGTAACCGAGCACAGCCAGGGCAGCACCGCCGTGATGGCGATCGCAAATCTGGCGATGGCCACCGGCAATATCGGCCGGCCCGGCGTCGGGGTGAATCCCCTGCGTGGGCAGAACAATGTGCAGGGCAGCTGCGACATGGGCAGCTTCCCGCATGAACTGCCGGGCTACCGCCATGTGTCGGAACCAGCCGTGCGCGCGATCTTCGAGCAGGAATGGGGCGTTTCCATCGACCCCGAGCCCGGGCTGCGCATCCCCAACATGCTGGACGCAGCGGTCGATGGATCGTTCCGCGGCATCTACATCCAGGGCGAGGATATCTGCCAGTCCGATCCGGATACGAAGCATGTGACGGAAGGTCTGGCGGCAATGGAATGCGTCGTGGTGCACGACCTGTTCCTGAACGAGACCGCCAACTACGCGCACGTGTTCCTGCCGGGTGCGACGTTCCTGGAGAAGGACGGCACGTTCATCAACGCCGAACGCCGGATCAACCGCGTCCGGCGGGTGATGGCGCCTCGGGCTGGCATGGCGGATTGGGAAGTGACCCAGGCGATCGCCAACGCCATGGGCTACGCGATGCATTACAACCATCCGTCCGAGATCATGGACGAGATCGCCCGCACCACGCCTACGTTCGCCGGCGTCAACTATGCCAAGGTGGACCAGGGTACGATCCAATGGCCGTGCAACGACGCCGCGCCCGAAGGCACGCCGGTGATGCACCGCAACGGGTTCGTGCGCGGGAAGGGCAACTTCGTCATCACGGAATACGTGCCGACGGATGAGAAGGTGGGACCACGCTATCCGCTGCTGCTGACCACCGGCCGCATCCTGTCGCAGTACAACGTGGGCGCGCAGACCCGCCGCACCGCGAACGTGGTGTGGCACGCCGAGGACGTTCTGGAAATCCATCCGCACGATGCCGAGCAGCGTGGCGTGTCGGATGGCGACTGGGTGCGCCTCGCCAGCCGGACCGGCGACACGACGCTCCGGGCGCTCATCACCGATCGCGTGGCACCGGGCGTCGTCTACACCACGTTCCACCACCCTGTGACGCAAGCCAATGTGGTGACCACCGAATATTCGGACTGGGCGACGAACTGTCCGGAATACAAGGTCACCGCCGTGCAGGTTACGCCGTCGAACGGGCCAAGCGAATGGCAGGAAGAGTATCAGGAGATGTCGGCCCAGCATCGCCGGATCGAGGCGGTGATGGCGAAATGACCGAACGCGGCGATATCGTCGTGCCACAGCCCGCGCTTGGCGTTCCGCGCGTGGTCTGGCGCGACGGTCTCGCCCACCGGTCCGACCGGACCATTCCGGAGGAAACCCCTGTCGCGCTGACCTACAACCGTACGACGCACGCGGTGATGCTGGCGACACCTTCGGACCTCGAGGATTTCGCCTACGGGTTCAGCCTGTCGGAGGGGATCATCGCGTCGGCCGCGGAGATTGAGGCGCTGGAGGTCATCACGGTTGCCGAGGGGATCGAACTGCGGATGGATCTCGTCGGCGATCCGCTCGCGGCCTTGACCCGGCGCCAGCGCCGTATGGCGGGCGCCAGCGGCTGCGGCCTGTGCGGGCTGGAAAGCCTGGCCGCGGCGGTACGCCCGGTGCCCAATATACCGTCGGCTGGCATGTTCTCACCCGCGCAGGTCGATGCGGCCATGCGTGCGTTGCCCGCGGCGCAGCGGCTGAACCATTTGACCCGCGCCGTGCACGCGGCGGCATTCTGGACGCCGGAACAGGGGCTGATCGCGGTGCGCGAGGATGTCGGGCGGCACAATGCGCTCGACAAACTCTCGGGTGCCTTGATCCGAGGCGACCAGCCGCCGCAGGAAGGGTTGCTGCTGCTGAGCAGCCGCGTGTCCGTGGAAATGGTCCAAAAGGCCGCGACACTCGGCGCGCCGGTGATCGTGGCCGTCTCGGCGCCGACCGCACTCGCCGTCCGCGTGGCCCAGGAAGCTGGCCTGACCCTGATCGGCATCGCCCGCCAGGACGGGTTCGAGGTCTTCACCCATCCCCACCGCATTCGTCCGGAACCGATACAAGATGTCGCCTGAGAAGCTTGCCTACATGGCCAACCAGATCGGCCAATTCTTTGCCGCCCAGAAGCAGGACACTGCGGTGGCGGGAATCGAGGACCACATCCTGAAATTCTGGGACCCGCGCATGCGGCGCGACCTGCTCGCGCATTTGGACCAGGTGAAGCTGGACCCGCTGGTGCAGCAGGCGGTGCAGCGACTGAAGGAAAAGCAGCCGGCCTGATCCGGCGCGGGCGTTCCGCGGCAGCAACCGTTCCGGCGCCTTCGTTCGGCAGCGGCCTCCAACAATCACGGGCAGGTTCACTGCCGCCCTGGTTCAGCTCGCCACCAGGACAACCGAGCGATCGGATTGTCCCAGAACAGCGTCCGGGACCTCGCCGAAAAACAGTGTCTCTCCGGGCCGCTGGCTGACACCCATTACCACCAGGTCGTGCCGCCCCCGGCTGAGTTCCGAGAGGATGGCTTCGGTCGCCGAACCCTGCCGGCGCGCCACCGGCCGGACCGGAACGCCCTGCTGCTCGCCCAGAAGCACGATCTCACGCAGGATCGCGGTCCCTCGGCTGCCTGCCCATCCTCTGTTGGCCCGACGCATCCATTGGCGTGCGTGCAGCTGTGGAGATACGTGCAACGCTGTCACCGTCGCTCGGCTGGCCCGTGCCATCGCCAGGGCTACCTCCGCTCCATGCCGGGAAAAGTCCGTGCCGGTGATCGGCACCAGAATATTGCGCTCGAAATGGTCGGGATCGTCCCGATGCGCACCGCGGGCCGAGATGATGGCGAAGGGACCGTGGAACCCCTCGGCAACGCGGGCAATCCGTCCGGACAGCGGTCCGTCCTCGGCCTCGAGTTCGAGACCGATCACCAGCAGGTCGTAGCCCTTCGCCGCCTCTTGGGCGACCGCCTGCTCCACGGGCGCTTCCTGTGGCCGAACCACGACGTCGATGGGGTCATCGGCAGAGTCGTCAGGCGTCACGTCCTGCTTCGCGACCCGCTCGCCCACTTCCCTGACAACCGTCTCGGCCTCGTTTGTCGGCGGCGGTTTCGCGCCGCTATCCTCGCGTGCGAGCGCCGATAGCAGGCCGCGGCGTGGTGCCGGCTGTACGATGGCCTCATCGATCGGCAACACCGTGGTCGGCAGACGGTGCACCCCGGCGAGCAGGCCAACGAGGCGGGATGCCAACCGCCCGCTCGGGCTGCGGTCGGCGGCAACCAAAAGGCGTTCGAAGTTGCTGACGAAGCCTCGCGCTTCCATCGCCTCCCGCTCCAGCCGTTCCTTTTCTTCCGGCCGCAGCGGCACCCGCGCCAGCGCCCAGCGCAGCATTGGCGGCATCGCCATGGTCGTGATCACGGCCATGGCCACGATCGCGGTGAACAGGCCCTCATTGATCACGCCCATTGTCATGCCGAGTGTTGCGACGATCACTTCGGTCGAACCGCGCGCATTCATGCCGCAGCCCAGTGCCAGCGATTCGCGCCCCGTCAGGCCGCCCAGCCGGCCGCCGATGAATGCGCCGCCGAACTTCCCCAAGCTGGCAATCACGATCATGCCCAGCGACAGCAGCAGCATCGAGGTATCAGCGAGCACGCGCAGATCGGTGTGCTGACCGGCCAGGCCGAAGAAGACGGGCATGAACAGCGCCACGATCAGGCCACGCAACTGCTCATCGATGTGCCGGGTCAGGATGGGTGACTGCCCGACCAGGACCCCGGCAATGAACGCGCCCAGAACGCTATGGACGCCGATCGCATGGGTGATCAGCGCCATCAGCCCCATCACCACCAGAATCGCGGTGATGACCGGCATCTCCATCACAAAGTTGTCGTTCGCCCAGCGAATCAGCAGGAACACGGCCCGTCGGCCCAGGGTAAAGCTGGCGGCCAGGAACAGGGCCGTACCGACCACGCTCTGCCCGACCGACATCAGATCGACACTGCCGTGCTGCGCGATCCCGAAGGTGATCGCCATGATGATCCAGCCGATCGTGTCGTCGACGATCGCCGCTGCGATGATCACCTGCCCGGTAAGCCGGCGCATGAACCCGACTTCCCGCACCACCATCGCGACGATCTTCACCGAGGAGATCGCCAGCGCGGTGCCGAGGAAAAGCGACGTGATGAGGCGGCGGCCGGGATCCGGCAGCATCGCGTCGGGCAGCAATTGGCCCAAGGCGAACCCGCAGGCGAAGGGCACGGCGATGCCGCTCAGGGACACGCTGAGCGCGGCGCGCCTGGCCTTGCGCACCACGGAAAGGTCCGTCTCCATGCCGGTGAGCAGCAGCAGCATCAGAATGCCAAGCTGCGACACGGCATTGATCATGCTCTTCTGCTCGCCGACATTCGGGAACACGGCTGCCTGCAGCCCGGGCCAGAGCGCACCGAACACCGAGGGCCCGAGGATGATGCCCGCGATCAGCTGGCCCATCACGGCAGGCTGGCCGATGCGTTGCATCGCCTCGCCAAGCAGGCGGCCGAACACGAGCAGCAGCGTCAGTTGCACGACAAAGATGGATTCCGAAGGCTTCCCCGGCCCGGCCTCCGCGGCCAGGACGCCGTGGGACACCAGGGCGATCGAGATCCCTACGAGCAGGGCGAGCGGATGGAAGAGCCGAAGCCTGGCCGCCGGCTGTGGTAGCAAGGTGTACGTTCCCCAATAAAGACTGCGACAATTTAACGATTCGGCGGCGGATACGCTGCGTCCCGGGCGCGGAAAACGCTCTGCACACAAGGTGAGTTGCTCTTGCAGGCCATGACAGGTCATCACGATCCCGTATTGCTGTCACGGGCGGAAAGCGCAGTCGCGGTTCCATCCCATGCGCGCATTCCCTCGATTGCATGCCTCGCTGCGCTGCCGTTTGCCTGGACGCGGCGGCCGGCCCGGCTGAAATCCGAACCGTGCGGGCGGGAAGCTGCCGCTCGCACGATGCAAGAGCAGCCCCGTCTAATCCCGCAATCGCATCATGGGCCGTCGAACAACATCCAGTCCGGCGTTGCGCAGTTCCGCGACCAGGAATTCGGCGCACAGGCTGCTCAGCCACAACTCCGCGGTGCGTGGCAGCCGTCCGCCACGCGCAATCGCGGCCCGCAGCACCGTGGCGATCTCCTCATCGGACAAAGCGGGCGCGGATCGGGGAAGAGGTCGCCTTGCTCCATAAAACAAGAACATATTGCGAACTTCTGTTCGAGTCGAGCTCCCCAGGGCGGAGACGCGCGGACGCCAGGATGGCCCACGATAGCCGCCGATGAGATTGCTTCGTACACTCGTCGCTCAAATAAGACCCAGGAGGACTCCGATGCGCGTCAGCACCATGATCCGCCCCAGCCCCGGCCGGGACTCCCATGACCGGCTCCTGGATGGCATGGCGGAGTATGCAAGGCGCATCGAAGCGGCCGGGTTTCCGGGCATCTGGGTGGGGGACTCGCTTGGCCGGGGCCGCCCGACGCTCGATCCGCTGATCGAACTCTCAGTTCTGGCTGCGGTGACCAGGACGGTGGAACTGGGCATCTCCGTCCTGCAATTGCCGTTGCGAAACCCCGTCGAACTTGCCCATCGTGTGCAGTCGGTGCAGGCCCTGTCGGCGAACCGCCTGCGCCTTGGCGTCGGCAGCGGATCGACGCGAGCCGATTTCGAACTGCTGGGCGCCGACTATGACAAGCGTTTCGGCACCATGAAGCGGTCTTTGGACACGATGCGGCAGGTGTGGCGCGGGGAGCCGACGAATGCCGGTGGCACGCTGTCCCTGTGGCCGGGATGCGAGGGCGGGCCGCCGATCCTGATGGGCGCCTGGCGCAGCCCGCGCTGGATCACCTATGCCGCGAAGGAATGCCAGGGGTGGACACCGTCCGGGCGATACAGCAGTTGGGACGACCTGGAACACGGCATGCGCATCTACCGCGAAGCCGGCGGCATGAATGCCGTGCTCGCCAATGTCGCCGTCGGTTTCGGCAATCGTCCGGAATCGGCTGAACTCGCGGATATCTCTACATCCCTGGTCTGCGCGCCGGAGGAGGCGCGCCGGCGCCTGCAGCGCTTGCGGCAACTCGGCTTCGATGAGGTGCTGCTGGTGTCGCACGGCGGCGTGCTGGAAGACATCGAGCGGGCACGCGACCTGGCCTGATCACGCAAGGGCCGGCCGGCAATCCGGGTTGCGAAGGGCATCGGCAGGACGCGGCCGGCGCCGAGCCGCGGCGGAACATCATGAGGAGACGTTTCGATGAAAATTACAGTAAGGCCGTTGCACCCGCTGTTCTGCGCCGAGATCGGTGGCGTCGATGCCGGGAAGTCGATGGAAGATGCGACAATCGCGGAAATCCGTGCCGCTTTCGAGGAATACTCGGTGCTGATCCTGCGTGATCAGAGCCTGGACGATGAACGCCAGATCGCCTTCAGTCGCCGTTTCGGTCCACTTGAAACCGCTGGCAAGGCCAACCCGGGGACGGGGACGCACTTCGCGCGACAGTCGAACCTGGACATCCGCACGGGCGAGGTCATTCCGTCCGAGGATCGGCGGATGATCTACCAGAAGGGCAACTATCTCTGGCACTCCGACAGTTCCTTCAAGCCCGTGCCATCGCTGTGTTCGCTGCTGTCGGCGCGGGTCGTCCCGCCAGAGGGTGGCAACACCGAATTCGCCTCGATGCGGGCCGCGTATGACGCACTGCCAGGGGACATGAAGCGAAAGCTGGAAGGCCTTGTTGCCGAACACAGCCTGGTTTACTCGCGGGAGACGGCGACGCCGAATGTCCTGACGCCGGACATGAAAGCCGAACTGCCGGGGGCCTGGCAGACCATGGTGCGGGTGAACCCGGTGAACGGCCGGAAGGCGATCTTCGCCGGCGCCCATGCCTCGCACGTGATCGGCTGGCCGTTGGACGAGGGACGGGCGTTCATCAAGTGGTTGAATGAGTTCGCGACCCAGGATCGCTTCTGCTACGCGCACGCCTGGCGCGAGGGGGACCTGGTGATCTGGGACAATCGCGCCGTCCTGCACCGGGCGACGGCCTACGACACGGTTCGCCACAAGCGCCTGATGCAGCGGACCACGATCGCCGATGCCGGACCGACCACCGCGCAACCTGAACGGTACGAACTCGCCATGGCATAGTTTCAACCCGGAGCCGGCCAGCCCCGCCGGTTGTATCGTCCCGGCGTTCCCGGAGCGGACCGCTGGACCGCGGATGGCCGCCGGTGGCAAAATGCCTTCAATACCGGCCGAGACAGATTGAGGGCACGATGCCGAACTACAATTACGAATGCGAGACCTGCGGCCCCTTTGCGCAATCCCGCCCGATGGCGGAGTTCGACAAGCCGCAACCTTGTCCCGATTGCGGTGAAATGGCAGCGCGGCTGTTGACCCTGCCGGCGATCGCCGGCGGCGCGCAGCAGGATATGGGGGGCGGCATGCCGACCCGGTCCCATCCCGGTGGCTGCGCCTGCTGCGCCGCGCCGGGCCGGTTCTGTGCCGAAGCGGTCTGAACGGCCGCGGTAGCGAACCGCACAAACACTTTCGGGCTGCCGCTCGCCGGGTGATACTCGACGGGCAACACGGGGGAGGCAGCCAGGATGACGCAGACCGACTGGCGGGTGCGCGCAGGGACGCTGTTTTCGTGCGAAAAGCAGCCGGCGACCGGCACGCGCGGCATGGTGGTGACCAACCATCCGCTCGCCTCCGCCGCCGGTGCGGAAATGCTGGCGGCCGGCGGCAATGCGATCGATGCCGCGATCGCCGCGTTCTTCACCTTGACGGTTGTCGAGCCGATGATGGTCGGCATCCTGGGCGGAGGCCTTGCGCATATCCGCCTTGCGGACGGCACGCATTTGGTGATCGATGGCCAGAGCACCGCCCCGCTCGCCACCGGCCCGACCACCTACACACGCGATCCCAATGCACCGGCCGGGACGATGGACACGCTTGGCCGGCGCAATGCGCTGGGATCGACCTCGGTCGCTGTGCCCGGGAACCTGATGGGCTGGTGCGAGGCGCTGCGCCGCTTCGGCACGTTCGGACTCGCCGAGGTCATGGAGCCGGCGATCCGTCACGCCTCCCGCGGCTTTCGGGTGACGCCCTATCTGCATGAATGCGTGTCCGACTGTGCCGCGGACATGGCGCGGGATCCCGAGATCGCCCGCCTCTATCTGCCGGATGGCGCGCCGATCGCGGCCGGTTCGCGCCTGGTGACCGGCGACTACGCCGAGACGCTGCGCGCGATCGTCCGCGAAGGGCCGGAGATCCTGTACGGTGGTTCCCTCGGCCGGCACTACGCCGATCACATGGCGCGGTCGGGCGGGTTCATCACAATGGTGGACCTGACAGGCTATCGGACGGTTACGCGGGAGCCGCTGCGGGGGACGTATCGGGGGTTCGAGATCACCGGCCCACCGCCGCCATCCTCGGGCCCGCTGCACATCATCCAGATCCTGAACATCCTGGAAGGCTACGACATCGGTGCGCTGGGCTTCGGCAGCCCGGATACCGTGCACCTGCTGGCCGAGGCGCTGAAGATCGCCTTTGCCGACCGGTTCGCGGCCACCGCCGATCCGGCCTTCGTGCGGGTTCCGGTGGCACGGCTGCTCGACAAGGACTATGCCGCCAGTCGGCGGGCGCGCATCGCTTTGGGACGGGCGCAGGACTGGGCGGCCGAAGTGTCGGCGGGAGAGGGCGAGCAGCACACGACGCACGTCACCGTCGCGGACGGTGCCGGCAACATCGTAGCCAGCACGCAGACGATCAACAGCCTGTTCGGAGCACGGTACATCGTCCCGGGCACGGGGATGATTCCCAACAACTATATGTACGTCTTCGATCCGCGGCCCGGCCTTGCCAATTCAATCGCGGCCGGCAAGCGCGTGACCTCGTCGATGGCGCCGGTGATCGTGCTACGGGAGGACAGGCCGGTCTGGGCGCTGGGCCTGCCGGGCGGGCTGCGGATCTTCCCCTCGGTGATGCAGGCGCTGTCGAACCTGATCGATCACGGCATGAGTGTGCAGGAAGCGGTCGAGGCGCCGCGCATCTGGACGCAGGGAAATCATCTGGAGATCGAGACCGGTTTCCCGTCCACGGTATTCGAGGCGATGCGGACGCGCGGCCATCGCGTAGCCTCGGTCGGCAACGTGGCGGGCGGCATGAGCGCGATCGGCTTCGGCCTGGACGGCAAGCTGGAAGGCGCGGCGTGCTGGCGGGCCGATGGCACGCCGGTTGGCATCGGTGGGGGCCTGGCTCGTCCGGGGGTACGGTTCCGGCCGGAGGCGCGCAGCGTGTAGGTGTCGCATCCCGGCACAGGCTGACCGTGCCGGGGAGATGGTCGAGGATATGGATCGGGTGCCGGGCGGATGCATGTCGGGTACGTTCCGATACTGATGGTTGCGACCTGCCGCGGACATGGAATCAGTCCAATACATATCATTTAAAACGAATACAATACGCAACGTATTGTCGCCGATATTGGCGTTCGGTAGGATGATATTCTTCTTCGCTTTGTTCATCCACAATCCCTGCCGCGCTTAATCGCACTTGACAGATGATTTCCCGTTTCCGGCCGTTGTGACTTTCCTTGTCATGCTGTTAACGCAGTGTCGTCCGCCGGGTTTGCGCGGGCATTGTCCTTTACAAGCAATACAGCGGAGAGTCTGAATGTCCGGCTCGATCAGCGGCGGATCGAACGCGTCCTCGGGGAATGCCATCGGCTCGGGTCCCGATGAAATCATCCTGTACATGGCGGGCGATTCGTTCGGTCCTAGCAACATACAGGGATCCCACGGCCAGTTCACCTTGAATGTCGACGGCCAGCAGATCGGCGGCCTGCAGACCGTGTACGCGCAGAATTCCAGCGGCGGCCGCGATACCTTCGTGTTCCGCGGAGATTTTTCCCAGGGCGAGCACCGCGTTGCCGTGACGTTCGCCAACAATGATGGCACGCAGGGCGACAAGACCGATATCGGGCGGGATGGCGACCGGAATATCTATGTAAAAGGCCTTGTATACAACGGCACAACGGTTTCAAATGGAACTACCCCGATCTATGAATCGCCGCTGTTCCCCCCCGAAGGCTCCTCGCCGGGCAATGCCGTGTTCACCGTCTATGACAATTCGCCGGCGACCGGGAATGGCGGCGGCATCACCAGCCCGGGTCCCGTGAATGTCGGCTCGGGGCCGGACCGGCTGACGATGCGCATGTCGGAAGATCCGTATCAGGGGGACGCGCAGTTCACGCTGCGGGTCGATGGACAGCAGGTCGGCGGCGTGCATACCACAACGGCCAATTCCTGGATGGGCCAGCAGCAGGTCTTCAACTTCTATGGCGACTGGGGTCCCAGCGCCCATACGATCACGGTCAGCTACATTTCCGACCGCATTGGCGCCCTGGGGCCGAGCGGCATGGCTTTGGATAACCAGGATCAGAACCTGTATGTGAATGGCATTGATTATAACGGTGTCGCGGGCAGCAACACGCCGTTGCAGCTGCCGACGAATGGTTCGTGGAACTTCTATGTTCCGGCGGGTGGCCAGTCCGGCACGCCCGACGATTCCAACTTCGCTGCAGCAGGCGTGTCCACGTCGAGCGGGAATCAGAGCAACAACAACAGTGGCGCTGCGTCCACGACGAACACGGGAAGTTCGCCCCGGACGTCCGGGGCGACCGATAACGGCAACGCGACCGTCTCCTCGGCGTCGTTGTCGTCGGGAACCGGGGACAGCGGTGGGATGAGTTTCCTGTCCACCGGTGGTTCGTCCAGCGGCACCACGGCGTCCAATGCCGGGGGAAGCAGCAGCAATCAAGCAGGCACCGGCGGGTGGTCGGCCTCCACCAGCGACTGGAAAGCGCCCTCTGCCCCCTCGCGCTGGTCCGGTTGGAATGACAACGGCTCCTGGTCGCGCAACGGCGGTTGGTCCGGCAACTGGTCCAATGATCAAGCGAGCCAGTGGAAGCAGAGCGCCTGGGTCGATCGTTACCACTGACATCAGACGACCCGTTCATGCGCACGGTTGGTCCGGCGGCTGTGCAGCCGTCGGGCCGACCTAGCGCAACGTGGGTCTCTGACCGCTGCCGTCTGCGCAATGGCTGGGTTGCCACCGAGGCCGGTAGGCGCAGAGTATGCCCGGGACGTCGCCGCTCCCGGGCATGTCATCGCACGCGAGGCGGCTGCGGCAAATTGTGGTGAGGCCAGGCCGCGTCATTGTCGCCGCTTATCGCCGCCTGGTGCATCCGGCATTCCGGCCGGTGTTGGGCGCGTTTTCAAAAAGGCAGCGCTGGGTCGGCGGACTGCCGCAGGTGCGATCCAGCTCGCGGAAACTCACGCAGTGCCCGTCGGGGGCGCGGTAGCCGGGCCCGCCACGGCAGCCGCAGCCTTTGCACGGCGGCAACCATTCGCACCCTCGTGCGAGGGCTGCTTCATGGACTGGCAGCAGTAACAGGGCCGCGCCGAATAGTAGGGCGCAGGCATCGATCGGTCGCGGCCTGATCTGTCAATTTCCCCTGCGTTGTCGCTTCTCCACGAACGCGCCCATCAGGCGTTTGGTTTCCTCGGTGCCATGTGCTGCCGCGACGGCGCGGATACCCTGCTGGACGGCGTCGGCGAGCGACATTCGCTCCCAGTCGCGGATCAGTTCCTTCTGCGCGCGGATGGCATTCGGGCCGGCGGACAGGATGGCGGATACCCAGTCCTCAACTGCGGCGTCCAGCCGATCGGCCGGCGTAACGCGTTCCACCAGGCCGCAGGCGGCCGCTTCCGCCGCATCGATGTGCCGCCCGGTAAACACCAGCTCCCGCGTCTTGCCCCAGCCAATCAGCTGCGGCAGCAGGCAGGCTTCCATACCCGACGGCAGGCCGAACAGCACTTCCGGCATGCCGAACTTCGCCGTATCGACCGCGGCCCGCATATCGCAGGCCGCCGCAATCTCCAGCCCCGCCCCGAAGCAATAGCCGTTGACGCGGGCGATGACCGGCACCGGCGCCTGGCGGATCGCCTCGCAGGCACGATGCGTCAGCGCCGGGCCTTCCGAGGCGTGGCCATGGGTAAAGGTGGACATCTCTTTGATGTTCGCCCCGCCGATGAACGACCGCTCGCCCGCGCCGGTCAAGACGATCACCCGCAGGCGCGGATCATGGGACACCTCCTCGATCCGCTCCGCCAGTTCCCGCTTGCCCCCATTGCCCAGCGCGTTGCGCTGTTCGGCGTTGTTGACCGTGACACGTGCGACACTGCCGGCCTCGCCGCGATCCTCGATCGCGACGGCGATCAGGCTCATTTCGCTCGCCGCCGCAGCACCGCGTCGCGGATCAGCGGCATGCGGTCATTGCCGAAATACATGTCGTCGCCGCCCACGAACATGGTGGGGGAGCCGAAGCCGCCGCGGTCGATCAGTTCCTGCGTGTTGGTGCGGAGCTTGTCCTTGATGGATTGCTGCTCGATCCCTTCCAGCATCGCCTTGGGGTCGAGGCCGGCCTTGCGACAGATTTCCTCGATCACCGGAACCTGGGAAATGTCCTTGTCGTCCCCCCAGTAGGCATCGAAGGTCGCCATGGCGAAGGGCACCAGCTTGTCGGTGCCTTCCAGCAGGCAGCAGATGCGCATCACCTTGACGCTGTTCACCGGGAACACGCTGGGACGGTAGTGCATCCGGATGCCCAGGTAGCGCGCCCAGTCCTGCTGGTCCTTCTTGGAGTAGGCGGATTTCGCGGGCACCGGCTTTTCCCGGGAATTGTGCACGCTCGGGTTCACCGCGTTGAACACGCCGCCCACCAGATGCGGGCGGAACGCGACGGTGCAGCCGATCTCCTTTTCCAGTTGCAGCAGGGAGTGGACGGCGAAATAGGTCCAGGGGCTGGAGCAGTCGAAAAAGCATTCGATATCGGCCATTGAAACTCTTCCCATTGCTATTGTTCGTGACTGGTCCGCGGCATTGACGGCGCCGGGCTGCTCTTGGCTGGATGGATTACGCCGGAACCGGACGGGCGCGCTGGTTGTAGAGGATCTTCGCCCGCCGCTCCTGTTCCGCCTGCGGCAGCTTGGTCACGTCCTCGGAAAGGTCGGCGCCGACCGCCATGCCGCGCTGCACGCCCGGACGCGCGCCGAGCTCCTCGAACCAGCGCTTGAAATAGGGAAACTCCTCGATGTCCTGGCCCTGGCCCTTCCAGTTCACCGTCCACGGATAGCAGATCATATCGGCGATCGTGTACTCGTCACCGGCGAGGTAGCGGCTTTCGAAGAGGCGGTTGTTCAGCACGCCGTAGAGCCGGTTCGCTTCATCGGTGAAGCGGCGCACGGCATACGACTGGTCGCCCTGCTTGTCGCCGAGGCGACGGAAATGGCCGCATTCGCCGCTCTTCGGCCCCTGGTTCGCCATCTGCCAGATCAGCCATTGCGTGACCTGGTACTTGCCGCGCAGATCCTGCGGGAAGAAGCGGCCGCATTTCTCGGCCAGGTACATCATGATGGCGCCGGATTCGAACACGACCATGGGATCGCCGCCGCCCGGGGGGGAATGGTCCACCATCACGGGCATGCGATGGTTCGGGTTCATCTTCAGGAATTCCGGCGTGAACTGGTCGCCGCGGCCGATATTGCAGGGGACGATGGTGTAGGGGATGCCTGCTTCCTCCAGCAGGATCGTCACCTTCTTGCCATTCGGCGTCGGCCAGAAATGCAGATCGATCATGGCGCTGTCTTTCCTGGTTGTCCTGGATCCTCTCGGATGAGACTAGCCGAGGCAGTGGTCGGCGGGAACCGTGGGGGTCTGGATGGCGGTCCGGGAGGCGTCGCTGCGTCGAGGTTGACTGCCGCTGATCCGCAGGCATGCTACTGGCCTTCTCTCCTGGCCCTGGATCCTTGCCCCGTGACCAACCGCCACGACGATATCGTGCTCGTGCACAGTTCGGACCTGCACGTCGACGACGATCCCCACGAGCCCACCTACGGCGACGACGGCACGACCGGCCTGCGCGTCGTGCTAGAGGCCGCCAAGTCGCACGACGCGCATTTCGTGCTGCTGGTGGGCGACGTGTTCGACAACAACCGCCAGTCCAACGCGATCCTTGTCCGCTCCGCCGGGTTGCTGGCGGATGCCGGCCGGCCGGTGCTGATCCTGCCAGGCAACCACGACCCGGTTACTCCGGACTCGGTCTATCTGCGCGGCGGGTTCGGCGATATCCCGCATGTCCACATCATCGGCGTGACGCACGACCAGGCGGTGCATTTCCCGGACCACGACCTGGAATTCTGGGGCCACCCGCATCTGGATTATTCCAACATGGTGCCGCTGCGCTCCCCCCGGCCCAGGACCTCGCGCTGGCAGATCGTCCTCGCGCATGGGCATTACGAGCCGGACGGCGTGACGCCGCTGCGCCCATCCTGGCTGATCAGCGATCAGGAGATCGAGGCGACGGCCGCGGACTACATTGCGCTGGGCCACTGGAACCGGGCCGCGGAGGTGGGGCCGGGGACCGTGCCGGCCTTCTATTCCGGCTCCCCGGATCTGGCGAAGACGGTGAATGTGGTGCGCCTGACCGGAAACGGCACGGTGAAGGTCACGCGCGAACCGGTCAGCTGGTAGGCATCGGGCCACGCAGCCGCGGGCCGCGCCACCAGCGCTGGATGTGCGTGGTAAATCCCACGGCCGGGTCCCGGCAGTCGATCGCCTGGCGGGACATGTCGTCCCACGCGGCGCGCAGGTCCTCTGGCGTCCAGCTGTACTGCTTGCCCAACCCGGCATTCAGGTCATGCGCGCCGAGGCCGCTTCGCAGCAGGGCGTGGCGCGCCAGGACATAGTCGCGGCCCAGATACTTGTAGTGCAGGTTCAGCACCTCATCGATCAGCGGATAGACCACGTCGCCCGTCGGCGTGGCGAAGTGCCGGCCCGCTGAGTAGTCGGTCTCGGCGATCCGGTCCGGATCGAACAGCGACAGCTTGCTCATTTCATAATGCGGCATGCCGCGATGGCACGTGCCGGCAAGCCAGGTGCCCGACGGCGGGAAATCCTCCACCACCATGTTGAACCCCAGCGCCGGAATTGCGCTGACACCGTCCCGTCTGCATGCGGCGAGATAGCCGGGCATGTCCGGGTGAAACAGGTGCTCGTCTATCGCCGTCAGCACCACCCAGTCCGCCTGTCCGCGCGCCTGCTTCCAGACCGTGTTCTGCCACACGCGGGAAGATTCCACGAAGGAGTCCGGGATCGTTCGCTCGAAGCGCCGGATCTCCACGTTCGGGCGGCGGCGCAATTGTTCCAGCGTGTCGTCCGTGGATCCGTCGTCATAGATGACATAGCGATCAACCCACGGGTCGTAGTGCCGGAAAAAGAAGGGCAGGACGCGGGACTCGTTCCAGCTCAGGGCGAACAGCCAGATGCGCGGACGGGCGCGGCGGCGGGTCATGACGGATAGCGCCCGACCACCTTGGCAGTCGCCGGCACGTCCGCGCGCACCACGGCACCCGCGCCGATCACCGCGCCGGCCCCGATGGTCACCTTCGGCAGTACGACGGCGCCCGCGCCGATCAGGGCATCGTCGCCGATCGTCACCTGTCCCGCGATCACCGCGCCCGGCCCGATCGAGGCAAACGCCCCGAGATCGAGGTGATGGCCGAGCCGGGCGCCGCGGTTGACGAAGGCGAAGCGGCCGAGACGGGAGGCGGCACCGAAGACGCAGCCGGCGTTGACGTAGACCCCGCAGCCGATGTCCATGCGGCGTGGCAGGATCGAGGTGGGGTCCACAAGGGCAGGGAAGTCGGCCGCACCGAACGCGGCGGCCTGATGCTGGGCGAAGCGGCGGTTGGCAGGCGAGAACAGTGGCAACAGCACACCGTATCGATGCCAGAACGCATCCATGGGGTCAACGACCGGAACCGACGGATCGACATGAACCGGTCCGTCCACGTTGCGCACCGCGGCGCGGATCGTCCAGCCGGCGCGGGCGCAGCTTTCCTCGACATCCACCACAACGGGCGATCCGGCGCCGTACAGGACGACACAGCGGGGTTCAGCCATCAGGGAACGTCGCCGTTCCGCGTGCCGGTCTCGAACACGTCGTGCCACGCCGCGCGCAGCGCGATGTCCACCTCGTGCATCGTCACCGGGATGCCCAGGGCGGCCAGGCTGGTAACGCCATGCTCGCGCACGCCACACGGCACGATGCCGCCAAAGTGCCGCAGATCCGGCTCGACGTTCAGGGCAATGCCATGCCAGCTCACCCAACGGGTGACGCGAACGCCGATGGCGCCAATCTTGGCCTCGGTGCCGGTGGCGCGATCGGCGACCCAGATACCGACGCGGCCCGGCCGGCGCTCCCCTTTCACGTTGAACCGGTCGAGGGTACGGATCAGCCATTCCTCCAATCCGTTGACGTAACAGCGTATGTCGCTGGGCGGCACCTGCCCGTGCCGGCGCGTCAGGTCCAGCATCACATAGGCGGTGCGCTGGCCGGGTCCGTGATAGGTCCACTGCCCGCCGCGGCCGGCCTTGTAGGTGGGAAAGCGTGCGGGATCGGTCAGGTCCTCGGGACGGGCCGACGTGCCGGCGGTGTAGAGCGGCGGATGCTCCACGAGCCAGACGAGTTCGCCCGCGGTGCCGGCGCGAATGGCCGGGACGCGGTCCTGCATCAGCGCCAGCGCCTCAGGGTAGGGGGTGAGGCCCTCGGTGATTCGCCATTCCGGCGCGCTCGTGGTGATTGAAGTGCTGTCGTTCATCGGCTATACCCCGCCGCCTGTCATACCACGGTGCGGTCGTGGCGGAATGGTAGACGCGCAAGCTTGAGGTGCTTGTGGGGGTAACCTCGTGGAAGTTCGAGTCTTCTCGACCGCACCAGATCGTGGTTCCAGGTTCCCCGATCCCCTGACCTGAAGCGCTTTCAGTGCGGCGCCGCGCGTCGCCAGGACGATGTCCAGCGCCCCAGCCACGGTTCACACGCAATGCCGTCGTCGTCGGCATCAAGCCAGGGCGCGTAGTAGGGCGAACCGCGGGGAATATTCCGTAGCCCGCGCGTGCGGGCTTCGCCGCAGTTTCTCGGGGCCGATTCGTACATGTCGCCGGCACCAAGATAGACGATCGGCGCCGCAGCCGGAGCAGCGCCGTCCGCCAGCCGATGGTCGATTGCGATACCCACGGCAACGCCGAGCAGCACCAGCGTTAAAGCCACGCCAAATGGCGGGAACGGGCGCCGATGTGCGAACCGGTATCGAAGACGAAGGCTCTTTCTGGTCCACATGTGCCGGCCAGCATACCGGTCGGCCGTTGCACGCCCGTTTCATCCGCCGGGTGTGGCGCAACCAGGTTCTGCCCTCCTGCGTGCCCGCACGATTGGAACCCTGGTGCCGCTCGAAACGTCTGGATTACCAGCAAGAACCCGCGTCAGCGCCTGTATTGGTCATCCGTCACGTGTTCCATCCACTCCACGGCCTTTCCGTCCTGCTTCTCCTGAACGGCGATGTGACTCATGGCTGTCGTGGGGGTGGCGCCATGCCAGTGCTTTTCGCCAGGCGCGAACCACACGACATCGCCTGGCCGGATCTCCTCGATCGGGCCGCCTTCGCGCTGCACCCACCCGAGACCCATTGTCACGATCAAGGTCTGTCCAAGGGGATGCGTGTGCCAGGCGGTTCGCGCGCCCGGCTCGAACGTCACGAGCGCACCCGCGACTCGCGCCGGATCGGGCGGGCTGAACAGCGGGTCGATGCGCACGATTCCCGTAAAATAGTCCGCCGGCCCCTTTCCGGAGGGCTGCGAGCCACTACGCATGATGTCCATCGTTGGTCTCCCTGGTTGCTGATCTCCAGCTCTGAACGGTCTGCCAGGTCCGCGGTGCCATGGATGAGCGGCGCTCCCGGGCCTTTCTGTCCGCTCCGCCATTCAAACCTGCTGAACGTTGCTTCGGCCAGACCTTCGTCACCGGGATAGCCATGACCGGGTACACTGATGCAAAGTCAGGCACGCCATGAAATCCATGCCGCTTCTCTTGTGCGGTCCCTCTGCGTCCTAGGATCGACCGCATGATCGAACTCGAACTCGCCGCCGTCTTCCTGTTGATCCTGATGAACGGGGCGTTCGCCCTTTCGGAGCTCGCCCTGGTTTCATCACGCCCGCGGCGGCTTCAGGCGATGGCCGACGCAGGCCGGGCAGGGGCCGCGGCCGCGCTTATTCTGATCCAGCATCCCGGGCGTTTCCTGTCCACCGTACAGATCGGTATCACGCTGGTCGGCATCCTGGCGGGCGCGTTCTCGGGCGACACGCTGGGGATTCGTCTTGCCGCCACACTGCGGGAATGGGGTCTGTCGGAGCAGGTGGCCTATCCGGTTGGTCTCGGCCTGGTCGTGGTCAGTGTGACCTATCTGTCGATCGTGGTCGGCGAATTGGTGCCGAAGCGCTTTGCGCTGCGCAATCCCGAAGGCATCGCCTGCGTCATGGCGCCGCCCATGGCGTTGATTTCACGCATCGCCGCTCCCGCGGTCTGGTTACTGGACGCCTCCACGACAGCGGTGTTCCGTCTGCTCCGGGTTGGCCCGCAACAGCCCGCGGTCGTGACCGATGAGGAGATCCGCGCCTTCATCGCCGAAGCGGAAGGCGCGGGCACGATCGAGCCGGCCGAACGCCACCTGATCGCCGGCGTCATGCGACTCGGCGATCGCCCGGTCCGGGCGGTGATGACGCCCCGTACCGAAATCGACTGGCTCGACGTCACCGCCGATGCAGCGCAGATCCGCGAAACGCTGATCACCACCGAACATTCACGGCTGCCGGTGGGGGAGGGATCCAACGACTCCCTGATCGGCGTCGTGCAGACGAAGGATCTTCTGACCCGCCTCCTGGTCGACGGTACCGTCGATGTCAGGACGCATGTGAAGACCGTGCCGATCATCCCCGATACCGCAAGCGCGCTTGGGGCACTTGCGATGCTGCGGGAGGCGGAAGTGCCGCTGGCGCTGGTGTTCGACGAATACGGTCACTTCGAGGGGGTGGTAACCCCGGCGGACCTGCTGGAATCGATCACGGGCGTCTTCCGGGCCGAGGCCGAGGAACCCGGTGCGGTATGCCGGGAGGATGGCTCGTGGCTGCTGGCCGGATGGTTGCCGGCGGACGAAATGGCCGAGCACCTGCAGATTCAGTTGCCGCCGGAGCGGGATTACCAGACGGCGGCCGGCTATGTGTTGAGCGCCTTTCGCCGGCTGCCCGGCACGGGTGACCATGTCACCATCGGCGGCTGGCGGTTCGAGGTGGTGGACATGGATGGCAACCGCATCGACAAGATCCTGGCTTCCCGCCCGATATCCCCTGTGGCGGTGCCGCGCCGGGCGGGCAGCGCGGCCTTGGGCAAAGAGTGATCGGGCGGCGCGCGGAATGCCGGGGCCTTCGGCGCCGCCTTTTCCGGTCAGAACAGCGCCTGCTCCCCCTCAGGCCCCGGACGAACTGACGTTCGGCAGCGTCGGCTCGTACTGCCCGGTATAGGTCAGCAGATTCTGCATATACCATCCCGCCGTCACCGGTTCGGCCATCGTGCTCGGCAACGGCTCGCCCGTCGACCAGTCCACCCCCTCACCGGGTGGCATGAAGCCCACACCGTAGCGAGACACGGTCCAGTTCAGGCTGTTCAGCGCCCAGTCCGGATCGTCCTGCAGCGTCTTGACCATGCCGACATAGCTGCTCATCTGCGGCCAGGCGGCTTCCTCGACCAGGCTCTCGTAGCTGCCGCCAGGGCTGTAGGGCGATGACGCGTAGAAGATGTCGCCCTCGTAGCGTGAGATGCCATAGTCGTTCTTCGACAAGACAGCGATCGTGTCGTCGATCTGGCTGATCGCCCGCGGATCGCCCGGGTCCAGGACGCCAAGCACGAGCGACATGTTCGTGGAGGCATCCAGCTTTTCCTGCACCTCGCCGCTGGGCAGGATGCCCTGCACGAAGTGGCCGGCCTCTTCGTTCCAAAGCCCAGGCGGATCGGCCGAAATCGGACGCAGCATTGCTTCGCGGATGGTGGTGGAGCCATCGGCCCAACGTTGCGCGCTATCCGCTGCGCCGACTTCCTCGGCCAGGCGCGATGCGGCGTTCAGGCCTGCCGCATAGGTAGCCTGGGTGAAGGTGCTGTACTGGAAATATTCCTCCCAGATGGAGAAGTCGGGCGGACCCAGGCCGTTGGGTCCGATGCCATCGGCAATGAAGTTGGCAACGTCCACGAAGGCTTGCCGCACGGTCGGATCATTGACGAACGCCGCCGCGTCCTCCTCCCGGCCCGCGGCAATCAGCGCTTCGTGGTGGCGATAGCAGCCGATCAGGAACAGGCCCTGGGCATCCCATTCCGGCTGGACGAAGTCGATCGGCTGGTCCTCGGCATAGAACCCGTAATTCGTGTAGAATGTTCCATTCGGGAACTGCTCGGCATCGTCCCCGGTGCCGTCCTCCTCCACCGAGGCCATCCAGCGCCAGTAACGGTCGGCGTCGTCGAGCATTCCGGCGCCGTCGAGGCTGATCGCGGTTGCCGCGCCGTCGCGTGGCCAGACCTTGTATTCATAGGCAGGGTTCGTGCTCGCCAGGAACGATCCGAATTCCGGCTGCTGCGACTGCAGGATCGTGACCAGGCTGCGCTGATATGCCGTTACCAGGGCGGGATCCGATACCTCGCGCAGGGTCCGGCCTTCGACCGCCTCGGCCGGCGTGCCGGGCAGAGCGTTGGCGGATCCGGGGCCGGGGATGGCGAAGGCCTGCTCCAGCCGGTCAGCCCAGGCCTCCTCCGTGCGGTCGAACCAGAAACTCGGGGAGCCGGATGTCGGCGTCTGCTGTGGATTCAGTGCGTTGGCGATATTGGCGTCGAGTTCGTCCAGGCTGGAGGCGAGGGTCGTGTAGTAATAAAGCTCGACCGGCCGCGTTGCCGTCAGGGTTACGGAATCCGACTCGACCCCGACCGTCAGGCCTTCGCCGCTGGCGCTCGTCGCGTCGCCGCCGATCTCGCCCGAGGCTTCGAACTGACCGATGACACCGGTGCCGCCCTCGGATGTCGAAGGGTCCCTGCCCAGGCTGCTGAACGGTAGGCGACCTTCCGCCTCAACATTCTCACCCGCTTCGCCCGCGCCACGCGCCGAAGTTGGCTGGAATGCGCCGGTCGCGAGGTACAGCGGCGCTTCCCCCTCGCCCTGCTCGATTTCCACGATCCAGGCCTGCCGCCGTTCGTCCCAGGATGCACGCTGCTGCAGTTCGGGGTTCAGGCGCATCGCCCGCATGACATCCCACTGCAGCGGTTCCGTGCCGGTCTCCTGCTGGTTAGTCAGCGTGACCCGTTCCACCAGCAGGGGTTCACCGGGTACCATCGCGTATTCCTCGGTGACGCTCACCGGCAGCGCCTCGCCGGTCGGCAAGTAGTCGCCATACTCGACCGTCATGATTCCACGGTCGTCGAAGTTGATCGTGCTGTCGAAATAGGGTGCGTAAGTTCGTGGCGTCGCACCGTCACTGACGTCACGGAACCACATCGCGCCATAATCGACCTGGCTCACCGGCCAGTTGGCCGCGTAATGCAGTTCCTGCAGGGCAGGGCCGAATGCCGACTGGTCATCAGCTGCCAGCCGAGCCGTCTCGACGAAACCGACCATGTCGGTGGTGTTGTTCATGGCAAGCGACCGGACAGACGTATCGTCCGACGGGGACGTTCCCTGCGTCAGCGTCACCTGGTCCAGAAGCACGTCGATGTCCGCAGTGCTGAGGCGACCCGACACGCCGCTGATGTCGTTGTTGATCTCGATCCGGTTCTCGCCGGCGTTCAACGGGAATGTCTCGCGGGTGGTGCCCCAGCTGTCCTGGGCGTAGCGGTTGTCGAACTCCACCAGCCCTGGCGCATCTTCGCCGTTGACCAGCAGGTTGCGGTAGCCGCTGGCGTTGCTGCCGTTCGCATACCGGAAATCCATTGTGTACCAACCGGATTCCGGCACTGAAAGCGTGATGGCGGCGGATGACGCTGCCGCTGCTCCACCGTCGAAAATGTCCTGGATGCCAGTTGCGCCGGGCAGCACGATATAGTCGCCGTTCGTTGCACCCGGTACCGTGCTGGCGAACGATGCATCGCCGCTCAGCGTGAATTCGTCGGTCTGGCCGGTTATGGAGAAGAGGTCACTGCCGGGGCCGGGTGTGTCCTCACCGGAAGAACCGCTGCCTGAACCTGAACCGCCATTGGACATGGATCCGGACATCGATGCGTGCTCCGTCGTTGGAACCGCGGCTCCGCAGGATTGGACGCACCGCGGCGGGGTGGCTGACCGCGGCTGAACGGCATCAATGATCACCGGTTTGCCTCACAAAAGTCTCAGGCAGAGCTGCACCTTCCTGGACGATCCGCTATTTTCACCGCCGTTCCGTGACTGTTCGCGCCGGAATCCGGTGCGCTGCGCAGAGATGTGCCAAAGTATTCACACCGCCGGCCGAATGGCCTTGCAGGCTCCGTCCGGTCGCGGCGCCGCCATGGCAGGACTGGGTGCCGATCTGCATTCTTCTGCTGCGATCAGCGGAAGCAGGCCGGGGAGCTCAGCGCCTTCGGTGCCCTGGCGCGTCGTTGCGACAGCTGTCACTACGTGCGTACGTCGTTACCCCGGCGCATGCCTGCCGAGACGCGCGGCGCAGTCTTCACAAAGCCTTCAGCAGCGCGGCCGGGTCGAACTGCCGGCCCGGCGGCCTATCAGGAGCGTGCATGATTCGAGGCCAAATGCCATGACCCGAGCACGGGCATACGGATCGAACCCAGCCCTTTCCACCCACTGCGTCACCGCTGACTTGCCTTTGCCGGAAGGCTACGAGGCAGCCGGGGTCGCATGGGTTCCGCTGTTCGGCCGGCGCGCGGGTGCGTCCGCGCGGGGGAGGCAACCGTGCGAAACGGCGCAATGTTCGCCCGGCCGGCAGGATCCGGGAGCACGCCGTCACAGCCGCTTCCGGTTGTTCGACGCTCGTTGCGTTGCCCCTCTTGCTCCGTCACTCTGGCGCGCCGCATGGATCAGGGACTGGAAAAGATGGACGACGATTTCCGCAGGGCCGCGCTTGACTACCATCGCCTGCCGCGCCCTGGAAAACTCGCCGTCGAGCCGACGAAGCGTATGGCAACCCAGCGCGACCTGGCGCTGGCCTACTCCCCCGGCGTTGCCGCGGCCTGCGAGGCGATCAAGGCCGATCCCGCCGCTGCCTATACCTACACCGCACGCGGCAACCTGGTCGCGGTGATCTCCAACGGCACGGCCGTGCTGGGCCTTGGCAATATCGGCGCACTGGCCGGAAAGCCGGTCATGGAAGGCAAGGCCGTTCTGTTCAAGAAATTCGCGGGAATCGATGTATTTGACATCGAGGTCGATGCGCAGGATCCCGCGCGGTTCTGTGATGTCGTGGCCGCGTTGGAGCCGACTTTTGGCGCGATCAACCTGGAGGACATCAAGGCGCCGGAATGCTTTGCGATCGAGGCGGAGCTGCGTGGTCGCATGGGCATTCCCGTCTTCCATGACGATCAGCACGGCACCGCCATCACGGTGGCGGCAGCGGTGCGCAACGGGCTGCTGCTGCAGGGCAAGTCGCTGGAGGCGGTCCGGCTGGTAACCTCGGGCGCCGGCGCGGCGGCGCTGGCCTGCATCGACCTGCTGGTGTCGATGGGTCTGCGGCCCGAGAACGTGACGCTGACCGACATCCAGGGCGTGGTGCGCGCCGACCGGCCTAACATGCTGCCAAACATGGCGCGTTACGCCCGTCAGACGAACCAGGCGACGCTGCAGGACGCGCTGCCGGATGCGGATGTCTTTTTGGGCCTGTCGGCGCCCCGCGTGCTGAAGCCGGACTTCCTGCCGTTGCTGGGACCGCGGCCGCTGATCCTGGCGCTGGCGAACCCTGAACCCGAGATCGATCCCGCGCTGGTCCGGTCGCTGCGCCCGGACGCGATCGTGGCGACCGGGCGCAGCGATTATCCGAATCAGGTCAACAACGTCCTGTGCTTTCCGTTCATCTTCCGCGGCGCGCTGGACGTTTCGTCCACCACCATCAACGAGGCGATGAAGATCGCCGCGGTGGAGGCGATCGCGCGCCTGGCGCGGGTGGAGGCCAGTGAAGTGGTCGCCGCGGCCTATGGCGGCGTCGCGCCGGTGTTCGGGCCGGAGTATATCATTCCGCGTCCGTTTGATCCTCGCCTGATCCTGGAAATCGCCCCCGCAGTGGCGCGCGCCGCGATGGAAACCGGCGTCGCGCGCCGACCGATCGCCGATTTCGCCGTCTACCAACGGGAGCTTGAGCGATTCGTCTTCCGCTCGGGCTACCTGATGCGCCCGGTGTTCGAGGCGGCAACCCGTGATCCCAAGCGCATCGTCTTCGCGGAAGGGGAGGATGAGCGCGTGTTGCGCGCGGCGCAGACCCTGGTGGATGACGCGATCGCGCACCCGATCCTGCTGGGCCGGCATGCCGTGATCGCCGCCAAGGTGCGGGACATGGGGCTGCGTATCGACCTGACGGACGGCGTGACAGTGCTGGACCCGGCGGCGGACAGCGACGTGTTCGATCCGCTGGTGCCGCAATACCAGTTGCTGGCGGGACGGCGCGGCACGCCGCCCGAGCCGGCGGCCCGTCGCATGGCAACCCGTCCGTCCGTTGCGGCGGCCATGATGCTGCACGCGGGCCTGGCGGATGCCGCGATCTGCGGCGGCACCGGGGCATGGTGGCGGCAGATCCAATATATTCTGCCGATCATTCCAAGGCGGCCGGACGTGAACCGGGTCTATGCGCTGTCCTGCCTGATCGTGCCGAACGGCGTGCTGTTCATCTGCGACACCTACATGGTGATCGATCCGACGGCGGAGCAGATCACCGAAATGACGTTGCTGGCGGCGCAGGCGGTGCGTGGCTTCGGCATCACGCCCAAGGCGGCGCTGGTGTCGCATTCCAGCTTTGGGGCGAGCGACAGCACCTCGGCGCGCAAGATGCGCCAGGCACTGGGGATGATCCGCGTGCGGGATCCGGAGCTTGAGATCGACGGCGAGATGCACGCCGATGCGGCGCTGGTCGAGGCCATCCGCGAGCGCGCGGTGCCGGACAGCCGCCTGAGCGGGACGGCCAACCTGCTGATCATGCCGAATCTCGATTCTGCCAATATCTCCTTCAATCTGCTGAAGGCGGCGGCGGATGGGCTGCCGGTGGGACCGATGCTGCTGGGGATGTCAAAGCCCATCCACGTCGTGGTACCGAGTGTGACGGCAAGGGGGATCGTGAACCTGAGCGCGTTAGCGGTGGTGGAGGCGCAGGGCGGGTAGGGCGCCCGTCCGACCCTGCCGGACGGACCGGGGCTGGCGGAATCTAGCCCGCGGCCCGTGTCATCGCGGCAGGAAGCGAAGATGTGGCGGTTCTGGCGGCAGTGGCTGCGGGTTGAGGCTGTTGTAGCCGCCGCGATAGCGCAGCATCCGGTCGGGCGGCGCCGGCGGCAGCGGCTGCGGATTCAGCGCGCCATACAGGCCCTTGGACGGAAGCAGGCGGTAATGCGCGGGAGCGGCGACGGCGACCGATGACATGACAGACGTCATGAATAGCATAGCGACAAGTGCAATGCGGAACATGGGTGCAACTCCTGGCGGCCCGTGACGGAGGAAACCTGTCATTCTCGCGGCCATCCGGCTGTTGACCGTTCCACAGCGTTGTTGACGAGAACGTGAGGCCGCCTGCGGCTGGATGGATCGCTGGTCCGCGAAGCTGATGAACAGAGTCCGCCAGGAGATCACTTCGCCCGGAGCGATCGTTTCCCCCGGGAAAGTGCGGTTGCGGGCGCACTTGCCGATGCGCGGATCCCGTGCAAGGCTTTCCTCAACGTCCAAGGGGTCTCGCACCGTCGCAGGACGGTGGAATGCGAGCGCATCGCCGATAATCCAGCAAACGGAGACGTGCCATGACTCGTGCCTACAATGTCATAGACGCGGACGGCCATATCCTGGAGCCGCTGTCGCTCTGGCAGGACTACATGGAGCCTGCCTTCCGCGACAGGGCGCCGCGCCTGGTCCGCGACGCCCGCGGCAAGGAACGCCTGATCATCGAGGAGAAGACGCTTGGCAGCGAGCGCGGCGTCGGCGCGCTGGGCGCTGTCGGTGCCCGCGACGGCACCGTCGTCGACGACACGATGGAATACAGCCAGGGGCGCAAGGGCGGCTTCGACCCGCACGCCCGCATCCCGGACATGGACCAGGACGGCATCGACGCGGCCTTCCTGTATCCCAGCATCGGCCTGTTCGTTGGATCCATCCAGGATCCTGCGCTCGCGGCGGCGGTGGCTCGGGCCTACAACCGCTGGCTGGCCGATTATTGCAAGCCGTACCCGGACCGGCTGTTCGGGGTGGCGATGCTGCCGATGCAATCGGTCGATCACGCGATCGAGGAGATGAAGTTCGCCCGCAAGGAACTGGGTTTCCGCGGCGGCTTTCTGCGGCCCAACCCCTACGGCAACAAGATGATCAACCATCCCGACTACGACCGGTTTTGGTCGGTGGCCGAGGACCTGGACATGGCAATCGGTTTCCATGAAGGCGCCGGGGCCGGCATGCCGCAGGTAGGCATCGACCGGTTCGACGGCCGTGGCGCCCGCCACATCATCACGCACACGATGGAAATGATGCTGGTGGCCCTCGCGGTGATCTGGGGCGGTGTGTGCGACAAGCATCCGAAGGTGCGGATCGGCTTCCTGGAATGCGGCGGCGGCTGGATCGCACCCTGGCTCGACCGCATGGACCGGCACTACGACGACCAGGGCTTTAACGATTCCGGCCTGTCGATGCGCCCCAGCGAACTGTTCCAGCGCAACTGCTGGATCGCTTTCGAGCCTGTCGAAGGCTGCCTGCAGGCGCTCGCGAAATATGTCGGCCCGGACAAGATCCTGTGGGCAACCGACTACCCGCACCCCGACGGGTTCTTCCCGGGCGCGCCGGAGATGGTGCGCAAACTGCTGTCCGACGCGTCGCCGGAGACCAGGCGGCAGGTGATGGCGGGCGGTGCAATGGGCTTCTACGGGCTGCACTGACGGTGTAACGGAGCGGCGGCGGCACGGCTCTGGGTCCCGGTCGCCGCCGGACCCCGTGTCTTGCCGCCTGCGCGATCGCCCGGGCTACATGTCCTGCCGGCCTCGTGGTGACGGGGGTCGCCCGCCGGTGCCGCCTCGCGGCCCAGGCGCAACCTGCGGCTTCAGAGTGGCTCATCCCACACCTTGCCGCACGCCCTGACGTCGCCCATCATGCAGGCATGGCATCGCGCGTGATCATCCAGGCCGGAAGCCCTTCCAGGCACACGGGTCTCCAAGGGCACCGCGTGTCCATCCGGCAACGCGACCGGGCGATGGATCGGGTGGCCGCGTTGTGATCATCTGGCTTGTCTTTGGCGGCCTCATTCTGCTGCTGTTCCTGTGGGGCCTGCGCGCTTTCGAGCGGGCGCACGTCAGCAGCATCAAGACGCTGTTCGCCTGGATCGCCGCTCTTGGCGGCATCGCGCTTGCTTTGCTGCTGATCCTGTCCGGCCGCGGCGGCCTGGCATTGAGTGGCCTTCTGTTGTTCGGCCCGCTGCTCTGGCAGAAGTTCCGCGCGTTTCGCCACGGACAGGCCGCGCCGGGTCCGGGCGCACGCCAGGGTGGAGGTGGCTACAATCCGTTCCGCCAGGCCTCTGGTCCCATGACGCGTGATGAGGCCTACCAGGTGCTGGGACTTGCCGCGGGCGCGTCCGAGGCCGAGATCCGCGCCGCCCATCGCCGCCTGATGCGGGGCGCGCATCCCGACAGCGGCGGGTCCGACTGGCTCGCCGCGCGCGTCAATCAGGCACGTGATGTGCTACTTGGATCACGTCGGGCTTGATCTGGCGCAATCTCGTGATCACTTTCACAGGCACGTGCAGCGCCGATCGCAGCGCAGGGCGCCACATTTCCGCCCGTGAAGCGTGGTGGTGGTTGCGCCTGACCAACAGTGGAGCCGAACCGTGAAGAAGCCGTTGCGCAAGGCCGTTCTCCCCGTTGCCGGGTTGGGTACACGTTTCCTGCCTGCGACCAAAGCAACCGCAAAGGAAATGTTGCCGGTTGTCGACAAGCCGTTGATCCAATACGCAATTGAGGAAGCGCGTGCGGCGGGGATTGAGCAGTTCTGCATGGTAACCGGCCGTGGCAAGACCGCGCTCGTCGAGCATTTCGACATCGCTTTCGAACTGGAATCCACCCTCAAGGAGCGTAACAAGACCGAGGCGCTGGAGCAGCTTGCCCAGACGCAGGTGGAGCCGGGCTCGATCGTGACCGTCCGCCAGCAGGTGCCGCTGGGCTTGGGGCATGCGATCTGGTGCGCCCGAGCCTTCATCGGCGACGACCCGTTCGCGATCCTGCTGCCCGATGACCTTGTGCTGTCGGAAACCCCCTGCCTGCGCCAGCTGGCCGATGCCTACAAGGACACCGGCGGAAATGTCGTCGCGGTGACCGAGGTCCCGTGGGAGCAGACGAACCGCTACGGCATCCTCAAGACGGGCAAGGCGAACGGCAGCCTGGTGGAAATCCAGGGGTTGGTGGAGAAGCCCGCGCCAAAGGATGCGCCTTCCAATCTTTCTATCATCGGTCGCTATGTGCTGATGCCCGAGGTCATCGGTCACCTCGCGAAGATGGAGCGTGGCGCGGGCAACGAGGTTCAGTTGACCGACGGCATGGCCAAGCTGATCGGGACGCAGCCTTTCCATGGGTTACGTTACGAAGGCCGTCGATTCGACTGCGGCGACAAGGTAGGGTTCCTGGAGGCGCAGATCGCATTTGCGCTGAAACGACCTGATTTGGCTCCGGCTGTACGTGACTTCCTGAAGAACTACTCCTGACAAGAGCGATCCGATCCCATGGCGTTTTCCCACCGCTTCGATCCTACCGTCCTGCGCGAATACGATATCCGCGGGATTATCGGCCAAACCTTGGGTGAGGCGGACGCCTTCGCGATCGGGCGCTGCTTCGGGTCCATCGTCGCGCGTGGGGGCGGGAAGACAGTTGCCGTCGGCTATGACGGGCGCCTGTCCAGCCCCTCGCTTGAGGCAGCGCTTGTGCGCGGTCTGATCGCCAGCGGCATGCAGGTGAACCGGATCGGCCGCGGTCCGACGCCGATGCTGTACTACGCTGCCACGAGGCAATCGGCCGATGGCGCGGTGATGGTCACCGGCAGCCACAATCCGCCGAACTACAACGGCTTCAAGATGATGTTGGGGCGCAAGCCGTTCTATGGCGAGCAGATCAAGGCGCTGGGAGCGATGGCCGCCGCCGGTGACGTGGTGGAGGCGGAAGCAGGCGGCGAACAGAGCGTGAATATCGTCGACGATTACGTGGCTCGCCTGCTCACCGATTGGGACGGCGGCGACCGCATGCTGAAGGTCGTGTGGGACAACGGCAACGGGTCGGCCGGCGACGTGCTGGACAAGCTGGTCGCGACGCTGCCCGGTGAGCACATCGTGCTGAACGGCACGATCGACGGCACGTTTCCGGCCCACCATCCTGACCCGACGGTGCCTGCCAACCTGCAGCAGCT
>JBFXDK010000042.1:0-36594 GCA_050181195.1 Acetobacteraceae bacterium
TTGCGCAGGATACGCCGCATGATCTTGCCGCTGCGGGTCTTCGGCAGGCCCGGCGCCCACTGGATCGCATCCGGTGAGGCGATCGGCCCGATCTCCTTCCGAACCCAGGCCACCAGCTCCTTGCGAAGGTCGTCGGTCGGCTCCTCACCGGCGCGCAGGGTGACATAGGCGTAGATGCCCTGGCCCTTGATGTCGTGCGGGAAGCCGACCACCGCCGCCTCGGCCACCTTGGGATGCGCGACGAGCGCGCTCTCCACCTCGGCTGTGCCCATCCGGTGGCCGGAGACGTTGATCACGTCATCGACACGACCGGTGATCCAGTAATAACCGTCGGCATCCCGGCGCGCGCCGTCACCGGTGAAATACAGGCCCTTGAAGGTCGAGAAATAGGTCTGTACGAACCGGTCATGATCGCCGAACACGGTGCGCATCTGCCCTGGCCAGGAATCCGCCAGGCACAGATTGCCCTCGCACGCCCCGTGCAGTTCATTGCCGTCGCCATCGACGATCATCGGCTTCACGCCCGGTAGCGGCAGCGTGGCCGATCCGGGCTTCAGCGCGGTCGCGCCGGGCAGGGGGCTGATCAGGATGCCGCCGGTTTCCGTCTGCCACCACGTATCGACAATCGGGCAACGGCCGTCGCCCACGACACGATGATACCACAGCCAGGCCTCGGGGTTGATCGGCTCGCCCACCGAGCCCAGCAGGCGCAGTGACTTGCGCGACGTCCGCTCGACCGGCGCCTCGCCGTCGCGCATCAGCGCCCGGATCGCGGTCGGCGCGGTGTAGAAGATGTTGACCTGGTGCTTGTCGACCACCTGCCAGAAGCGGGAGCTGTCGGGGTAGTTGGGAATTCCTTCGAACATCAGCGTCGTCGCGCCGTTCGCCAGCGGGCCGTAGATGATATAGGTGTGCCCGGTCACCCAGCCGACATCGGCGGTGCACCAGTAGATGTCGCCGGGTCGGTAGTTGAACACCAGTTCATGCGTGTAGCTCGCCCACACCATGTAGCCGCCGGTCGTGTGCAGCACGCCCTTGGGCTTTCCGGTGCTGCCGGAGGTGTAGAGGATGAACAGCGGGTCCTCGGCCGACATTTCCGCCGGCGGGCAGTCGGGGGAGGCGGCGGCGCAGATCGTGCCGAAATCGTGGTCCCGGCCGTTCTGCATCGGCACGTCCGCACCGGTGACCTTCACCACGATCACGTTCTGCACCGACGGGCAATGCGCCAGCGCTTCGTCCGCGTTGGCCTTCAGGGCCACCTTGCGCCCGCCGCGGCGGCCTTCGTCGGCGGTGATCAGCAGGTTGGAATCACAGTCCTGGATGCGGTTGGCCAGGCTGTCGGGCGAGAACCCGCCGAACACCACGGAATGGATCGCACCGATCCGCGCGCAGGCCAGCATGGCCGCCGCTGCCTCCGGCACCATCGGCAGGTAGATCGTGACCCGGTCGCCCTTCTTCACGCCCAGGCCCTTCATCGCGTTGGCCAGGCGGCAGACCATCTCGTGCAGTTCGCGATACGTGACGTGCTTGCTGACGTTCGGGTCGTCGCTTTCCCAGATGATCGCCGTCTGGTCGCCGCGCGTCGCCAGATGCCGGTCAAGGCAGGACGCCGAGGCATTGAGCGTGCCGTCCTCGAACCACTTGATCGAGACATTGCCCTCGTAGGACGTGTTCTTCACCTTCGCGGGCGCCTTCATCCAGGCGATGCGCTGCGCCTCCTTGCGCCAGTAGCCGTCCGGGTCCCGTGATGCCTGCTCGTACAAGGCGCGGTACTGCGCCTCGTTCACATGCGCCTTGGCGGCGAATTCCGGCAGCACCGGAAAGATCTGAGCGGCGGTCTGGTTGTTGTCTGACATGGACGTGCGATCCTCGGTTTCTGTCTGGGTCTACAACCCTGCGTCCCTCGGCACGTAGATAACGCCATCCTCGATGCGGGTCACCACGGCTTCCAGGTAATCTCCGCGGCACGGACCCTTGGTGCATTCCCCGTCGGTGATGCGGAATTCCGCACCATGCGTGGCACAGATGATCACGCTGCCATCGTTCGACAGGAACCTGTCCGGCGTCCAATCGAGCGGCGTGCCGATATGCGGACAGGAGTTGATGTAGACGTAGACAGCATCCCCCTGCCGCACCGCCATCAGCCCGGTGAAGCCTCCCGGTGACGCGGCAAATCCCCTGGCGCCGCCGTCGGGAATGTCCTCGATCCGGCACAGCGCCCGCAATTCCTCGGGTATCAGCCCTTCCATTGTCCCATCCGGCACAGAACCTTCCAGTGTTCGTCGGAAATCGGCATCACCGACAGGCGGGATTGCCGCACCAGCGCGATGCCGGCAAGCGCGGGATCCGCCTTGATGGCGGCGAGCGTGACCGGCACCGGCATCGGCGCCACCGCCTTCATGTCCACCGCGACCCAGTCGCCCTTTTCCGCTGTGGGGTCTGGATACGCCTCCCGCACCACTTCGACCATGCCGACGATCTCCTTGCCCTGGTTCGAGTGATAGAAGAACGCGCGATCCCCGGCCTTCATGGCCTTGAGGTTGTTCTTGGCCATGTGGTTGCGAACGCCGGTCCATGGCTCGACGCCATTGGCGACCTGCTGGTCCCAGGAAAACGCGTCGGGTTCGGACTTGACGAGCCAGAATTGGGGCATGGCGGATGCGGGCCTGTGGGGCGTGGAGTTGCGTGTGGTTAGCACAGCCCGTGATGACAGGCGAACATCCGCGCCCGGCACCGGCTTCGGCGCATCGACCCGATGCCTGTATCCTCTGCCGCATCCGGGAACATCACATGCTGGAACCGCATCCGGACCGACGGGTGCGCTCTGTATGGGCTGCCTTGCGGTTAGATCGGCATGCCGATACAGAACCATCATGTCTTCCGGCAAGGTCAGGGCGTCGCTGACACTGGGCGGCCTCGTCATCGTCGTCATCCTGTTGCAGGGGGCAGCGGGCCTGTTCGCGCTCTGGTACAATCATCGCCAGCAGGCGGAGATGCAGGGCGCGCTCGCCGCGGCCATGACCCGTCTGGAGGCGGCGCAGCGGGCCCAGGCCGCCTTTCGCATCCAGGTCCAGGAATGGAAGAACGTCCTGCTCCGCGGCCACGACCAGACGCTGCTTGCGCGCCACCAGGCCAGCTTCGAGGATCACAGCCGGACGGTGACCGAAGCGCTGCGTGCCCTTGGCCCCCGGGCAGAGGCCGCCCGCGCAAGCCATGATGCGGTGGACCGCAGCTACGCCATGGTGCGCGCCGGAGCCGACGTGACCAGCGCCGAGGGTGCGCGCGAAGCCGACGCGCGGTTGCGCGGCATCGACCGCGAACTGCAGGACATGCTGGATTCCCTGGTCGATGAACAGACCGAAGCAGTGACCGAGGCGTTCCGGACAGCCGAAGGCCAGGCCGCCTCGGTCTATCAAAGCATGCGCATGATGCTGCTGGCCACGGCAGCGATCGGCTCGCTCGCGGCCGTCGGGCTCGTCTTCGTCGCCTCCCGTCGCTGACGGCGATGGAGATCCTTGCCGGCCTGTTCGGCGGTCTCGGGCTGTTCTTCCTGGGCATCAAGGCCATCGGCCAGAATCTGCAGGCCCTTGCCGGCCCCCGCGTCCGGCGTGCCGCGGCGCGCCTGACCGCCCTGCCTGCCGCCGGGCCCGTCGTCGGCCTGGTACTTGGTGCCCTGACCCAGTCGACCAACGCCGTCACCTTCATCGCCGCGAACATGCAGATGAGCGGACTCCTGAGCGTTTCGCACGCGCTGCCGCTGATCGGCTGGGCCAATGTCGGCACCGCGGTGCTGGTGCTGATGGCCACCGTGGACCTGCGGCTGGCGGCGTTGCTGCTCCTCGGCACCGTCGGTTGCATGACCTATTTCAACCTGGACGCCGGCGGGCGCTGGCGACCCGCCCTGCATGCGGTCGTCGGCGTCGGTCTCCTGTTCCTCGGTCTCGCCGTGCTCAAGGCCGGCGCCGCGCCGCTGCGTGACCTGGCGCTGGTGCGGGAATTCCTGCTGTTCGCCTCCGGTGCCCTGCTGGCCGCCTTCGCAGCCGGCGTGGCCGTCACGCTTCTGGCCCAGAGCAGTTCCACCGTCAGCATCCTGGCCATCGCGCTGTTCAAGGTGAAGCTGCTGGGTTTCGATCAGACCGCCATGGTGATCTACGGGGCGTCGCTGGGATCCGGTCTCGCTACCTATCTCCTGGCCGGCGATCTCATCGGGACGACCAGGCGCCTCGTCGTTTATCAGGCCATTTTCAAGACGGTCGGCGCTGTGCTGTTCGTGACGCTCAGCATGGTCGAGCATGTCACCGCAACCCCGCTGGTGCATGCCCTGGCCGACCGCATCGCCGACAAGCCGGAACTGCACCTCGGCTGGCTGTTCGCCCTGCTCCAGCTTGTGACCGCCGTCCTGTTCACGCCGCTGCAGGCGCCGATGGTCCGGCTGCTGGCCTGGTGGATCCCGCCGACCCCGCGCGAGGAACTGTCCCGGCCGCAATTCATCTATGACCAGGCTGTTTCGGACCCGCCGGGTGCCCTGGTCCTGGCGCAGCGCGAGCAGGACCGGCTGCTCGCCCGCCTGCCGCTGCTGCTGGACGACACGCGCGCCGACGCGGATCCGCCGCCTCTGCCACCTGCCGTCCTGTCCGACACCGCCAGGCCTGTCGAGGCGCGCCTCGACGAGTTTCTCCAGCGTCTGCTTGGCTTCGGACTGGCGAACGATGCGCTGGTCGAGGCCGTGCGCCAGCAGGCCCGTCTGCGCCTGCTGACGGACCTGCGGACAACCGTGGCCGATTTCGTCCAGGCCGCGGCGCTGGCCGGTGCGGTCGCGCCAGTGCCGCACCTGACCGAGGCTCTGCACCTTCTGGTCGAGCGGACGGCGGAGGCGGACAATGCCGATGACCGCAGCGTGCTGTTCGCGTTGACCGAGGATCGCAGCGACATGATGCGGCGCCTGCGGGCGGAGCGGAATGGTCACGTCCCTCCGGAGCTGCTGCACACGATCACCGCCTGTTTCGAGCGCGCGGTCTGGCTGCTGCGCGGCATCCTGGTGCTCGATGACGAACGGAGCGCTGAATGACCCTGCGGACGCACGCGGCCCCGGGCGTCGGACGCCAGCAAAGCGATCCCGTCAGAATTGACCCATCTCAATGCTGGCGTGCGGCGCCCGGGCTGTATACGCCTCCATCATGTGCTCCTTCCCTCCAACCGACATCAGGCAGACGTGGTGCCGCTTCAAACCGCCGGGATGATTCGCTACCTTGGGCGTGTGGACGCATCATCCGTGGACGCGACGCCCGCCAGAGGGCGATCCCTGCATCGCTTCGCCAATCCGGGCCGCTTCCTGCGGCTTTCCGGCACGCTCCTGCCATGGCTCGCCGTCGCCGGCACCATCCTGACCGCGCTGGGCCTGGGCTGGGGCCTGTTCGTCGCGCCGGCGGACTGGCAGCAGGCCGACGCGGTGCGCATCATGTATGTACATGTACCCGCGGCCTGGCTCGCCTCGGCGGGATATCTGGGCCTTGCCGTGTGTTCGGTCCTGTCGCTGGTCTGGCGCCATCCGCTCGCCGACCTCGCCGCGGCCGAGATCGGGCCGGTCGGGGCCGGGTTCACCGCGCTCTGCCTTGCGACCGGCAGTCTCTGGGGAAAGCCCATGTGGGGCGCCTGGTGGGTCTGGGACGCGCGATTGACCTCGGTTCTCGTGCTGTTCTTCCTCTACCTCGGCCACATCGCCCTGGTACGCGCCTTCGATGACCCGACCCGCGGCTACCGCGCCGGCGCGATCCTGGCCCTTGTCGGCGTCGTGAACCTCCCGATCATCAAGTTCAGCGTCGACTGGTGGAATACGCTGCACCAGCCCTCGTCCTTTGGCCTGACCACGGCCCCGGCGATGCACGTGGACATGCTGTTCCCGTTGCTGGTCAGCGCCCTGGGCTATTCCCTGCTGTTCGCCGCCATCGTCACCGCGCGCACCCGTGCCGCGGTGATGGAGCGCCGGATCCGTGCCCTGCTGATGGCGCGCGCCGCCTCCGACCGCGCCGCCGGAGACCCCGCATGACGCATCTGCCCTTCATCGCCGCGGCTTATGGGCTGGGGCTGCTGCTGCCTCTCGCCTTCGGTCTCGACGCCTGGCGGCGATCCCGGCTGGCTCGTCGTCGCCTCGACGCGATCGATCCCCGCGCGGCGCGGAGGGCGGCGCGGTGACCCGCAAGCGCCGCCGCCTGTGGCTGCTGGTGGTCTGCGGCCTGGGCATCGGTTCGGCCGCCGCTCTCACGCTGTCAGCATTCAGCGACAACCTGGTGTTCTTCGTCTCCCCGTCCGACCTGGCGAACCAGGCCCCGAACGGCCGCACCGTGCGCCTCGGCGGCCTCGTGGAGCAGGGGAGCGTGCAGCGCGCGACGCAGGGCACGCCCTCGGCGCGGTTCCGCGTGACCGACGGCGCGCACAGCGTCGCAGTGACCTATGCCGGCATCCTGCCGGATCTGTTCAGAGAAGGGCAAGGCGTCGTCACCCTGGGCATGCTGCAGCCGGACGGAACCTTCCGCGCCTCGGAAGTGCTCGCGAAGCACGATGAAACCTATATGCCGAAGGAGGTCGCGGAGGCGTTGAAGAAGACCGGGCATTGGAACCCCGACGCCGGCCCGCCGCCCCCGGCCGCGACCTGGAACACCCTGAGCCCGGCCCGCGCGGGCGGGAGCTGAAAAGCCGCGGTTGCCGGCCCGTCGCCCAAGTCTTATGTGCCGGATATGAGCGACGAACCCGAGAAGGCCGAACCGGCCGCGACACCCGCACCGCCGGCCGCGCCACGCCCGATGCCCAAGGAAATCGGCGGCACAGGCGGCCCCGAGCCGACCCGCTACGGCGACTGGGAGCATAAGGGCCGCTGCACCGATTTCTGATGCGTCACGTGCCGGCACCAATGCCTTTCGATTCCGTCGCGTTCGTGTTTTGCTCCCGCCCGTCGCGGCGTGCTACTCGGTGACCATGGGATATTGGGGCAAGATCATCGGCGGTTCGGCGGGCTTTCTCGTCGGCGGGCCCTTCGGCGCTCTCGTCGGTGCTGCGCTGGGCCATGCCGCCGACTCGGGCACCATGTCCAACCTCAAGGTCCCCCTCGGCGTAAGGTCCACGATCAGCCCCGCGCGGGTTGCCGCCATGTTCGGCCGGCGCGACCAGCTTTTCGCGATCACCGTCGTGGTCCTGGCTGCCAAGCTCGCGAAATGCGATGGCCCGGTGAAGCGGGAGGAGATCGACGCGTTCAAGCGCCAGTTCCGCATTCCCCCCGATTCGGTGCGCGATATCGGCCGGCTGTTCGACCAGGCACGTGACAGCTCCGACGGGTTCGAAGCCTATGCCATCCAGCTTGGCGAGGCGTTTGCCGACAACCGCGGCACCCTGGAAGACGTGCTGAACGCGCTGTTCAACATCGCCCGCGCCGATGGCCCGGTCACCGTCGCCGAACAGAGTTTCCTGCGCACCGTGCATCGGTGCTTCGGCCTCGATCAGGTCGCCTGGGACCGGGCGTCCGGCACCATGCCGCGGCCACCCACGAATGACGAGCCCGACCCCTACAGCATCCTCGGCGTCGCCCGTTCCGCCGGGGAGAAGGAGCTGCGGGACGCGTGGCGGCGGCTGATGCGGGAGAACCATCCCGACAGCCTGGCCGCGCGTGGTGTCCCGCCGGAGTTCGTCGCCAGGGCCAGCGAAAAGGTGGCGCGCATCAATGCCGCCTGGGATCGCATCAAACGTGAGAGGGGGCTGTGACGAAGGGCGATTCGCATCCCTATCTCCGCCTTGTTCCGACGCATCAGGCTCGGCCGACCGGCTTCACCGCCTCGATGCTGTCGATCCGGGACCTGCCGAGCCCGAACCAGGACGACCGGCCCGATGGCATGCCGATCGACATGCTGATCCTGCACTATACCGGCATGAAGACGGGCCAGGAGGCGATCGACAGGCTTCGCGACCCCGAGGCGCAGGTCTCCTCGCACTATGTCGTGGAGGAGGATGGCAGCGTCTTCCGCTTGGTGCCGGAGGAAAGGCGGGCCTGGCATGCCGGCGTCTCCCACTGGCGCGGCCATGCCGCTCTGAACGGTCGTTCGATCGGCATCGAGATCGTCAATCCCGGCCATGAATGGGGCTATCGGGATTTCCCCGTCCTGCAGCTTGCCTCGGTCTGCGACCTGTGCCTGTCGATCCTGTCGCGCCATCCCATCCCGCCGCGCAACGTGGTCGGGCACAGCGACGTTTCACCCGACCGCAAGCAGGACCCGGGTGAGCGGTTCGAGTGGGAGGCGCTGGCCCGTAGCGGCGTCGGGGTTTGGCCGGTGGACGCCCCCGATCTCGGGACCACCGGCGCGATTCGCGACGCGATCGGGCTGCGTCCGGTCCGGGCGGCGCTGGCCGAGATCGGCTATCGCGTTGCACCCGAGGGTGCGCTGGACCCGGCGCTGTCCGTCGTGTTGCGCGCGTTCCAGCGTCACTGGCGGCCGGAAGCGGTGAACGGCCAGGCCGACGACGGCACGCTGGTGCGGCTTCTCGCAGTCTCCCGCCTTGTCCGGTCCGGCTACGGCTCGGGCCTCGCCTGACACCTCGCGAGCGGATCGCCGAACGCGCAAAGGGCTGGGGTGACGGCTGCGCCCGACATCACGGCACGCGCAGGGGTTGATTTGGCGATTGCGCGTGAAACCAGGCGGATGCCAGCCCGCGATCATGTATCGCATCGGGCGTCGCCGCGGCCGGTGGATGCCCACCGAATCGCTTGACCCGCCGCCGTGGCGGGCGCATCTCAGAAGCGCGTCAGATGGCCGGACGGCCGCTGTCGCCGGGGTCCTCCCGGCGATGGAGGAAAGTCCGGGCTCCACGGGAATACGGTGCCGGCTAACCGCCGGCGGGGGCGACCCCAGGGAGAGTGCCACAGAAATTAAACCGCCTGCGCAAGGGGATTCGCGCCAGCAATCCTCCCGCCGGCAAGGGCGAAACGGTGTGGTAAGAGCGCACCGCACCCCTGGCAACAGGGGTGGCACGGTAAACCCCACCGGGAGCAAGACCGAATAGGGACGACTGCACCGCGAGGTGCAGGGACATTCCCGTCCCGTCGTCCGGGTTGGTCGCGTGAGGCGTGCCGCGAGGCGCGTCCCAGAGGAATGGCCGTCCCGCGTGCCGGAGCAATCCGGACTCGCGGACAGAACCCGGCTTACAGGCCATCTGACGATTTCCCACTCGCGTACCCCAAATATATCCACATAATTGTCCACAGGAACGAAACGGGAAACTCCGTTTCGGTTCAGGCCCTCGTGATGGAGGGTGCCCGCAGGACCTAAGACTTTGACCTCACGGATCAAATTCAGTCCTTCCCATCGCGTCGGGGCCAAAATACTTTGACGGCCATATGAACCCATGATATCCCACGTTATCCCATGAAGAGGGGGCAAGATCAGCGTCCGTGGGGGAGGGCACGTCATCGCGCTGCCCGCCTTTGCGAACGATCGGTTGCAGCCTTCAGCCATCACCGGAGAGACACCCAGCGCGAAAGGCACTCGGGTCGGCATGACCCAATTCCTCGGCACATATTTCAACAAGCTGGATGCAAAGGGGCGCGTATCGGTGCCGGCCCAATTCCGCACTCTGCTCCGGGCAGGCTCCAGCGGTGCCGAATCTTCGGTTGGCGTACCGATTATCTTGCGTCAATCGCACCAATATCATTGCATTGAAGGGTGGTCGCAAAAGGGCTTCGAGTCGCTTGCTGGATCCCTTTCCGACTACGAACAGTTCAGCCAGGAACACGATGATTTCGCGATGGCACTGTATTCCGATGCGTTTCAGATGGAGACCGACAAGGAAGGCCGGATCGTGCTGCCGGCCGAACTCGTCGCCCATGCCGAGCTGACTGACACCGTCGCCTTCCTGGGACTCGGGCGCAGCTTCCAGATTTGGGAGCCTGCGGCAGCCGAACGGCGGCGTGCCGAAGCCCGCGAGCGGGCGCGGGACAACCGGATGACCCTGAAGGCGAGGCAGGACGCATGAGCGGTCATATCCCCGTCCTGGCAACCGAAATGATCAGGGAATTGTCGCCGCATAATAATGGTACGTACCTGGACGGAACCTTCGGGGGCGGCGGCTACACCTCCCGCATCCTGGACCATGCCGACTGCACCGTCTGGGCGCTCGACCGCGACCCCGCGGCGATCGCCCGCGGCGCGGATCTGGTCCGGCGGCATGCCGGCCGGCTGCACTTGATCGAGGGCCAGTTCGGCGACATGCTCGCTCTGCTGGCCGCCGCCGGCGTCACGGCGCTCGATGGCGTGGTGCTGGACCTCGGCGTATCCTCCTATCAGATCGACGATCCCGCCCGGGGCTTCTCCTTCCGTGCCGACGGCCCGCTCGACATGCGCATGGGACGGCATGGGAAAACCGCCGCCGACCTGGTCAATTCCCTCGATGAGCGGGCCTTGGCCGATCTGCTGTTCGAATTCGGCGAGGAGCGGGCCGCACGGCGCATCGCCCGCGCCATCGTCGCCGCCCGCGCCCAGGCACCGATCGAAACGACGCAGCGCCTGGCCGAGATCATCCGCGGCGTGCTGCCGCCCGACCGGTCGGGAATCGACCCCGCGACTCGCAGCTTCCAGGCGCTGCGAATCCGGGTGAACGACGAGTTGGGCGAGATCGAGCGCGCCCTCGACCAGGCCTGCCGCCTGCTGACGCCGGGCGGGCGGCTGGTGGTGATCGCATTCCACTCCCTGGAAGACCGTATCGTGAAGCGCTTCATGAGCGAGGCGGCCGGCCGCACGCCGGCGCCCTCCCGCCACGACCCCGCCGGGCTGCTGGCGCGTGGCAGTGCCCGATTCCGCCTGCTCACGGGCAAGGCGCTGCGTCCCGGCCCTGAGGAGATCAGGGCGAACCCCCGTGCGCGCAGCGCGCGCCTGCGGGCCATCGAGCGACTGCCGGAACCCGCGGGGAGCCGCCGCCCATGATCCGTCCCATCACCTGCGTCTGCGCGCTGCTCGCCCTCGGTTCGGGTCTCTACCTCTATCAGTCGAAGCACGCGGTGCAGTTGCTCGACCGGCGAATCGAGAAGACCGTGCGGGACACCGAGACCCTGCGCGAGCAGACCAGGATGCTGCACGCCGAATGGATGCTGCTGAACGATCCCGAGCGGCTCCGTCAGTTCTCCGATCGCTACCTGACACTGCGGACGGTAACGCCGCAGCAGTTCACGACCCTGACCGAACTGCCCAATCGCATCCCCCCGCCGCGGCCGCTGGAGCCGGAGCGGCCCCCGGCAGCGACGCCCGACGACCCCGTGCCGGTGGTCGACGGCGAACCCGACCTGCCGCACCCGGCCGAGGAAGAGGCGGAGCCGGTCGTGGCCGAGGAGGTGCTGCCGGTCCCGCCGATGCCGGTGCCGCCCCCATCCCCGATCGTCGCCACACCGGCCCCGCCGCCGGTCGAGCGGCGTCCCGCGCCACCGCCCGTCGCCGTCGCGGTGCCGGCCGCACCCGTCGTCCCGCCGCAGCCGGAACGTCGGCCCGCGCCGCTCCCGCGCACGGTCGCCGAAACGCCACTGCCGCGTCCTGTTCCCGTCGCCGAATCGCGCGCGCCGGCGCCGCGTGTCGTCGAATCCCGTTCGGCTGACATGCGCCCGCCTTCGCCCCCGCGGCCGGTTACGCCGGTCGTCGCCCGTTCGGCGCCGCCAGTCCAGGAGGCCGCGCCCCGGCGTGCCGCACCGCCGCAACCCGCCGCGCCCGCCTATGGTGGATCACTTCTCGGCATGGCGCGCGGCTCCGCCGGCGGCCCGCCGGCGCCGGTGCCGCTGCCGCGGCCCGTCCCGGTTTACCCCGCCCACCTGGATGGCGGCTGAGCCCGTGACCGATCCCCGCCCCACCGCCCCGTCCGCCGACTCCGCCCCGCTGAACGACGGCCGCTTCGGCCGGCCGGCCCGCCGGCGAGGTGCGGCGCGGTTGGACGCCGTGCCGCGGATCGAAACCGTGCGCGTCACCGCCCCCGATCTCGACCGCCGGCGCGCGATGGAAAAGACCCGCGCGCGCCTCGTGATCGCGGCCGGCGGCTTCGCCGTCCTGTTCACGGCGGTGATCGGCAAGCTCGCTTTGGCGACGATCCTGATGCCGGTGACACCGCACCGGCCGGAAAAGCAGATCGCGCAGATCGTCGCCGCCTCGGCGCCGCGTGCCACGCTGGAAACCAGCCTGCCGGGCCAGCGCGCGATGATCACCGACCGCAACGGCCAGCCGCTGGCGATTTCGTTGAATACGGTCTCGGTGTTCGCCGATCCCCGCCAGATCATCGACGCCGAGGAGGCGGTGCAGAAACTGAAGCGCGTGCTGCCGCGCCTCGACGAGAACAAGGCGCTCGCCCGCCTGCAATCGGACAAGAAGTTCGTCTACCTCGAACGCCAGATCACCCCGCGCGAGGAACTGGCGATCAACAACCTGGGCATCCCCGGTATCGACTTCCGCCCGACGCAGCAGCGGCACTACCCGCTGGGCCGCACCGCGGCACAGGTGCTGGGCGGCGTCGACGTGGACGAGATCGGCGTTGCCGGCGTCGAGGCGTATTTCGACAAGCGCCTGCGCGAGGATCCGTCGCCGCTGCGCCTGTCGCTCGATGTCCGCGTGCAGGCGGTGGTGCGCGAGGAACTGCTGAACGCCATGACGACGTTCAATGCGATCGGCGCCTGCGGCATCGTGATGGATGTCAATACGGGTGAGGTGCTGGCGATGGTCAGCCTGCCCGACTACGACGCCAACCAGTTCCGCACCGCGCCGGCCGATGATCGCTTCAACCGCGTGGTCACCGGCATGTACGAGCCGGGCAGCACGTTCAAGCTGCAGACCGCGTCGATGGCGCTCGATTACGGCACCGTCCGGCTGTGGGATCAGTTCGACGCGTCGCGCAACATCTCGATCGGCCGCTATACGATCACCGACTTCGAGGGCAAGAAGCGCTGGCTGTATTTCCCCGAGGTGCTGGCCTACTCCTCGAACCTCGGTGCCGCGCATGTCGCGCAGACCGTCGGCGCGGAACGCCAGCGCAACTGGTTGCGCGCGATGGGGATGTTCGGCCGGGTCGGCATCGAACTGCCGGAAGCCGGGCGGCCGCTGGTGCAGCCCGCCGCCAACTGGAAGGAAGTGGTCACGCTGACGGTCGCCTTCGGCCACGGCATTTCCGTCTCGCCGCTGCATGTGGTGAAGGGCACCGCCGCCATCGCCAATGGCGGCATCGTCTACCGGCCCACCATCCTTGCGCTGGACCCCGGCGAGAAGCCCGAGGGCGTGCGCGTGATGCAGCAATCCACGTCCGACGTGATGCGCCGGCTGATGCGCCTGATCGTCACCGATGGCTTCGGCAAGAACGCCGAGGTGCCGGGCTACTACCCGGGCGGCAAGACCGGCACGGCGGAAAAGGTCTCGGCCCGCGGCGGCTATCGCAAGAAGGCGAACGTCTCGGCCTTCACCAGCGTCTTCCCAATGAATGCGCCCCGCTATGCGGTCTACATGATGCTGGACGAACCCAAGGGCAACAAGAGCACCTATGGCTACGCAACCGCGGGCTGGGTCGCCGCACCCGCCGCCGGCAAGGTGATCGCGCGGATCGGGCCGATGCTGGGCATGCTGCCCGACATCCAGAACATGCCGGCGATCAACCAGTCGCTGGCCATTCCCTTGCAGCCTGGCCGCCCCCCGCGCGGCCCCGCCGTCTCGGGTTCGGGCGAGCGCCCGTCCATCCCGGCGGTTAAACCCGTCCTGACCGTGCCGCCCGCGAACACGCCGCCTTCCCTGGCGCCCACCCCCACGGGGCGCCCGGTGATGCGGCCCGTGCGCCAGCAGGCGGTGACCACCCCGACCGGGGCGCCGGTTGTCGCCGTCTCGACGGCACCCGCCCATGCGGGGCGCTGAACTCATGCGCCAGGTTTCCGACCGCGCGGGGACGCCACCCGCCGCCATCTGGCAGGCTTTGGCGGATCTCGACATCGCCGGCGTCACCGCCGACAGCCGCCGCGTTGCCCCCGGCCATCTGTTCGCCGCGCTGCCGGGACTGCGCGCGGACGGCCGCCGCTTCATCGCCGAGGCGGTGGCGCGCGGCGCGGCGGCGGTGCTGGCCCCACCGGACACTGCCTGGCCCGACGGGGTGCCGGCGCGTCCGCTGCTGATCGATCCGGAACCGCGCCGCGTGCTCGCGCGCATCGCGGCGGTGCTGGCAGGCCCGCAACCGGCGACCGTCGTCGCCGTGACCGGCACGAATGGCAAGACCAGCACGGTGGACTTCCTCCGCCAGATCTGGACGCTCTCCGGCCGCGAAGCGGCGAGCCTCGGCACCCTCGGCGTGACCGCCCCCGGCTTCGATCCCGGCCCCGGCCTGACCACGCCCGATCCGGTCTCGCTTGCCGAAACCCTGGCAGGTCTTGCCCGTGCCGGCATCCAGCACGCCGCCATGGAGGCTTCCTCGCACGGGCTCGACCAGTTCCGGCTGGACGGCGTGCGCCTGCAGGCTGCGGCGTTCACCAACCTGACGCGCGACCACCTCGACTATCACGGCACACTCGCCGCCTACCGCGCCGCCAAGCTCCGGCTGTTCGACACGCTGCTCCCTGCCGGCTGCCCGGCCGTGGTCCATGCCGACATGGATCCCGAGACGGTGCGGGCAGTTTCCGCCATCGCCGCCGACCGTAAGCTGCGCCTGCTGACCGTTGGCGAGTCCGGCGCGTATCTGCGCATCCTCGACGTCCGGCCGCGGGCGGACGGGCAGATACTCTCCGTGCAGACACAGGGGCGGCGGCGTGACATCGCGCTGGCCCTGGCCGGCCGGTTCCAGGCCGACAACGCCCTGATGGCGGCGACCCTGGCCGAGTCCCTGGGCGAAGCCGGCGCGCTTGACCGTCTGCCGCACCTCACGGGCGTGCGCGGGCGCATGGAACTTGCCGCCCGCCTGCCGAACGGCGCCGCGGCCTATGTCGATTACGCCCACACGCCGGACGCGTTGGAACGCCTGCTGTCGGCGCTGCGCCCCCACACGGCCGGGCGGCTGGTCGTCGTGTTCGGCGCCGGCGGCGACCGAGATCGTGGCAAGCGGCCGCTGATGGGCGAGGCGGCGTCCCGTCTCGCGGATGTCGCGATCGTCACCGACGACAATCCACGCAGCGAGGACCCGGCCGCAATCCGCGCCGCCATCCTTGAATCCTGTCCGGGGGCGCTGGACATCGGCGACCGTGCGCGGGCGATCGAAACCGGACTGAACATGCTGCGCCCCGGCGACGTTCTGGCCGTTGCAGGCAAGGGGCATGAACAGGGGCAGACGATCGGCGCAACGGTGATCCCGTTCGATGACGTCTCCGTGCTGCGTGGGTTGGCGCATGGATCATGATGGACACTGGCGCGACCGGCTCTCGGACGTCCCGGCTGCGGCAAGCCACCGCTCCTGGGATGAAGCCGATCCTGGCAATGCGACGCATGGCATCCGCAATGCCGGGAATACCCCGGCCGGCGGGCATGCGATGACGGCGCTGTGGACCGCGCAGGACCTGGCCGAGGCGACCGGCGGCGAGGCCACGACGCCGATTGCCGCGACCGGTGTCTCGATCGACACCCGCACGCTGCAACCGGGCGACCTGTTCATCGCGCTGCACGGAGAGGGCAGGGACGGGCACGAGTTCGTCCTGGACGCGCTGGCCAAGGGGGCGGCCGCGGCGATGGTGCACCGCCCGGTTCCCGGCGCGGAGCGGCTGCTGCGGGTCGACGACACGCTCGCCGCGCTCTCGCGCCTCGGGGCCTATGCCCGCTCCCGCTTCGCCGGTGCGCTGGTCGCCGTCACCGGCAGTGTCGGCAAGACGACGACGAAGGAAATGCTGCGGACCATGCTCTCGGCTGTCGCACCGACGCATGCCGCCGTCGCGTCCTACAACAACCATTGGGGCCTGCCGCTGACGCTCGCACGCATCCCCGCCGGCACCGCGTTCTGCGTCGCCGAGGTCGGCATGAACCATGCTGGGGAGATTGCCCCGCTCGCCCACCTCGCCCGTCCGCATGTCGCGGTGATCACCGCCATCGAGAAGGCGCATATCGGCCACCTCGGCTCCATCGAGGCGATCGCCGATGAGAAGGCCGCGATCATGTCCGGCCTGGAACCCGGCGGCACCGCGATCCTGCCCGCCGACTCGCCGCTGTTCCCCCGGCTGCGCGCCGCGGCGCCGGACGGGATCCGCATCCTTCCGTTCGGCACGGGTCCGCAGGCCGAGGCGCGGCTGACCGCCTGCGACTCTGCCAGCGACGGATCGACGCTGGAGGTGGAGCTTGGCGGGCGGGACATCCGCATGCGGCTGGTGGCGCCAGGCCGGCACATGGCCATGAACGCCCTTGCCGCCCTTGCCGCCGCCGCGGCGCTGAGCCTGGACCCGGCCGAGGCGGCCCGTGCGCTGGAAGGGTTCATGCCGCTGATCGGACGCGGCGCGCGCCGGACGCTCACGCTCCCGGCCGGCCGGATCCTGCTGCTCGATGAAAGCTACAACGGCAACGGCGCCTCGATGCGCGCCGCGCTTGAGGTGCTGCGCCTGCAGCCTGCCCGCCGGCGCATCGCCGTCCTGGGCGACATGCTGGAACTGGGGGAAGCGGGACCGGCGGAACATGCCGCGCTCGCGGAGCCGGCCGCCGCCTCGGCCGACCTGGTCTTCGCCTGCGGCCCGCTGATGCGCCACCTGTTCGACGCACTCCCCACATCGCGTCGCGGCGCACACGCTCCCGATTCGGCCGCCCTGGCGCCGCTCATCGCCGCCACGCTCACCAAGGCCGATGCGGTCCTGGTGAAGGGCAGCCTCGGCAGCCGGATGAAGCGCATTGTCGACGCGCTCGACGCATTGGCCGTACGCGACGGAGGAGCCGGCTGATGCTCTACAACCTGCTTCGCCCGTTCGCCGACCAGTTCATCCTGTTCAACCTGGTCCGCTACATCACCTTCCGCTCCGGCGCGGCCTGCATGACGGCGCTCATCGTCAGCTTCTGGCTGGGGCCGATGATGATCCGCTGGCTGCGCACCGTGCAGCGGCACGGCCAGCCCATCCGCGCCGACGGGCCGGAACGCCACCTGATCGAGAAAAAGGGCACGCCCACCATGGGCGGGCTGCTGATCCTGTTCGCGCTGACGATCTCCACCCTGCTGTGGGGCGACCTGCGCAACGGCTATGTCTGGGCGGTCCTGTTCGTCACCCTGGGATACGGCGCCCTCGGCTTCTGGGACGACTACCTCAAGGTGACCAAGCGCAACACGAAGGGTGTGCCCGGCAAGGTCAAGCTGCTGGTCCAAGCCGGCGTCGGCTTCATCGCCGCATGCTGGATCGCCTGGCTCAGCAGGGCCTCGATGGGCACCGACCTGACCGTGCCGGTGTTCAAGGACGTGATCATCCAGCTCGGCTGGTTCTTCCCGGTCTTCGCGATGCTCGTGATGATGGGCGCATCCAATGCGGTGAACCTGACCGACGGTCTCGACGGCCTCGCCATCGTGCCGACCATCATCTGCGCCGGCGTCTTCGCGCTGATCGCCTACCTGGTCGGCAACCGCATCTTCGCCGATTACCTGCAGCTCAACTCCGTCGCCGGCGTGGGCGAGCTTGCGGTGTTCTGTTCCGCGCTGATCGGCGCGGGAATGGGATTCCTGTGGTTCAACGCCCCGCCGGCCGCGGTGTTCATGGGCGATATCGGCAGCCTCGCACTGGGTGGCGCTCTCGGCGCCGTCGCGGTGGCGACGAAGCACGAAATCGTCCTGATGATCGTCGGCGGCCTGTTCGTCGTCGAGACCGTCTCCGTCATCATCCAGGTCTTCTGGTACAAGCGCACCGGAAACCGCGTCTTCCTGATGGCGCCGCTGCACCATCACTTCGAGAAGAAGGGCTGGGCCGAACCCACCATCGTCATCCGCTTCTGGATCATTTCCATGATCCTGGCCCTGGTTGGCCTGGCGACGTTGAAGATCCGATGACCCACTTCCCGCCAAACCTCTTCGCCGGAAAGCGCTTCGCCGTGGTCGGCCTCGGCCGCAACGGGCTGCCAGCGGCGCAGGCGCTGTCGGCCATGGGCGCCGCCGTCCTTGCCTGGGATGACAGCGAAGCCGCCCGCGATGCCGCCCGCGATACCGCCGACGGGCTCGAGCTGCGCGACCTGCGCACCGGTCCATTCGACCTCGACGCCCTGATCCTCTCGCCGGGCATCCCGCATATCCGCCCGAGCGCGCATCCCATCGCCGCCCGCGCACGCGAAAACGGCGTGCCGATCCTGACGGATGTGGAACTTCTGTATCAGGCGGTGCGGCGCGCCGGGTCGCGTGCGCGCTTCGCCGGCATCACCGGCACCAACGGCAAGTCCACCACCACCGCCCTGCTTGCGCACATCCTCGCCGGCGCCGGCATCCCCGTCGCGGCAGGCGCCAACCTGGGACCCGCGGCGCTGTCGCTGCCGCTGCTGCCCGACGACGGCATCTACGTGCTCGAACTCTCGTCTTACATGTTGGAGCGAATCGAAACGATCCGCTTTGATACCAGCGTAATGCTGAATCTCACTCCGGACCACATGGAACGTCACGGCGACATGAATGGTTACGCGTGCGCCAAGTCGGCAATCTTTGCTCGTCAGGGTTCGGACGATCTTGCAGTGATCGGCATCGATGACGAATGGGGCCGCAGGACGCTCGCGCTGGCGGCCACGCGCGCCCGGGTCGTGACGGTCTCCGGCCACCAGCCCGCCGACGTCTGGTGCCAGGCCGGCGAACTGCGCGACGCCGGCGGCATCATCCTGGATATGCAACAGGCGCCGGCGCTGCCCGGCGCGCACAACGCCCAGAATGCCGCGGCGGCCGCGGCCATGGCGGGGTTCCTCGGCGCCTCGCGGGACGCGATCAGGGACGGGCTGCGCACCTATCCCGGCCTGCCGCACCGCCAGCAACGGATCACCACCATCGACGGCATCGCCTTCGTCAACGACAGCAAGGCGACAAACGCCGACGCCTCCGCCCGCGCGCTGGGCTGCTACGACCGGATCATCTGGATTGCCGGCGGTCTCGCCAAGGAAGGCGGCATCGAACCACTGGCCAGCTACTTCCCGCGCCTCGTGCATACGCTGCTGATCGGCCAGGATGCCCCGGTCCTGGCCGGCACGCTCGCTCGGCACGGCGTGCCGCATGAGACGGTGGAAACACTGGACGCGGCGGTGCCCGCGGCACTGGCGGCCGCGCGCCGCACGGGCACCCCGGTCGTTCTGCTGTCCCCCGCCTGCGCCAGTTTCGACCAGTTCACCGGCTTCGACGCCCGCGGCGACCGTTTCGCCGACCTGGCCCGCGGCCTCGGCGGAGGAGGCGCCTGATGCCGACGCTGTCGCGTGCCGACAACTCCCTGCTGGGCCGCTGGTGGTGGACCGTCGACCGCTGGACGCTGGGCGCGATCGGGGTGCTGATCGGCTTCGGCTACATCATGATGCTCGCCGCCACGCCCGCCGTCGCCGAACGCATCGGCTCGACGCGGGACATGTTCATCGTCAAGCAGGTGTTCTTCCTGGCCGCGGCCGGCATCGTTGTGGTCGCCGTCTCCCTGCTGTCACCGCGCTCCATCAAGCGCCTCGCCATCGTCGGCTGTCTGATCGCCCTCGCGCTCACCGCGGCGACGATGGTCATGGGCACCGAGATCAAGGGCGCGCGCCGCTGGATCTCGCTGCCGGGCATGACCGTGCAGCCCAGCGAGTTCCTGAAGCCCTGCTTCGCCGTCACCGCCGCCTGGCTGATCGCCGAGGGCCGCCGCACACCGCGCTTCCCCGGCATGATCATCGCCTTCCTGATCTTCGGCCTGATCCTCGCGCTGCTGAAGTCGCAGCCGGACGTGGGCATGCTCGCCGTCATCACCGCCGTGTTCCTGGCCCAGCTCTATGTCGGCGGCATGCACCTGATCCTGGTCGGCGCCGGAGCCGGGCTGATGGCGGGCGGCGCGGTGATGGCCTACGCGCTGTTCCCGCATGTTCGCAGCCGCGTGGAACGCTTCTGGGAAGGCACCGGCGACAACTATCAGGTCACCACGGCGCTGGAAGCCTTTGGCAATGGCGGCCTGATGGGCCGCGGCCCCGGCGAGGGTCGGGTCAAGGACGTGCTGCCGGATGCGCATGCCGACTTCGTCTTCGCCGTCGCCGGCGAGGAGTTCGGCATGCTCATCTGCCTGCTGATCCTTCTGGTGTTCGCCTTCATCGTGCTGCGCGGCCTGCTGCGCCTGCTGAAGGAGCAGGACATCTTCGTCGTTCTCTCCTGCACCGGTCTCGTGGCCGGGTTCGGGCTGCAGGCCTTCGTCAACATGGCTTCGACGCTGAAGCTCATTCCCACCAAGGGCATGACGCTGCCCTTCATCTCCTACGGCGGCTCCTCGGTCATCGCCGTCGCCCTCGGCATGGGCATGCTGCTCGCCCTGACGCGCCGCCGTCACCGGGAGGATGAGACATGAGGGGGCCGGCCGTCCGCCCGATCGTGATCGCCGCCGGTGGCACCGGCGGGCACTTCTTCCCGGCCGAGGCGCTGGCGAGCGAACTCGTCGCCCGCGGCCACCGCATCGTCCTGATGACGGATGCCCGTTCGGGCGGGCTCGCCAGCCCGGTCTTTGCCGAACGGGAGCATTACGTGCTCCCGGGCGCCGGCATCGCCGGGCGCGGCGCGGTGCGGGCGGCCAAGGCCGTCCTGTCGCTGTCGGCTGGAATCGCCCGCGCCCGCACGATCCTGGCATCCCTCGGCGCCGCGGCCGTGGTCGGCTTCGGCGGCTATCCCTGCGTCGCCCCGGTCCTGGGCGCGCGCCTGCTGCGGCGGCGCCCCCGCATCATCCTGCACGAACAGAACGCGGTGCTGGGACGCGCCAACCGGTTCCTGGCGAGGCGGGCCGATGCGCTGGCCCTGAGCTTCGCGGCGACGCAGCGCGTGCCGTCCGGCGTGGCGAGCCTGCTGACCGGCAACCCGGTGCGCCCGGCAATCACCGCACTGGCGCAGTCATCCTATGCCGCCCCATCCGGACGGCTGAACCTGCTGGTCCTCGGCGGCTCCCTTGGCGCGCGTGTGTTCAGCGACGTGGTGCCGGCCGCCACTGCTGCCTTGCCGGAGGCGCTGCGTAGCCGTCTGGACATCACCCAGCAATGCCGCCCCGAGGACCTTGATCGCGTGCGCGCGGCCTACGCCGGGGGCGGTATTGCCGCTGCGTTGTCCCCCTTCTTCCCCGACGTCGCGGCCAGGCTGGGCGCGTCGTCTCTGGTGATCGCCCGCGCCGGCGCCTCCACCGTCGCCGAACTGGCGGTGGTCGGACGCCCGGCGATCCTGGTGCCGCTGCCCGGCGCGATCGATGACCACCAGTCCGCCAACGCCGCGGCCCTGGCGCAGGGCGGCGGCGCATGGGTCATGCCGCAACCGGGCTTCACCCCGGATGCGCTCGCCGAACGCCTGTCGGCGCTGCTGGCCGATCCCGCCGCCCTCGACCGGGCCGCGGTCGCCGCGCGCGACTTCGCCCTTCCCGACGCAGCCGCCCGCCTGGCCGATTTGGTCGAGGCCCGCATGATCCAGGAGGCCCGTTCATGAGGGCGCTGCCGCTCAGCATTGGCACTATCCATTTCGTCGGCATCGGCGGCATCGGCATGTCCGGCATCGCCGAGGTGCTGCACAACCTCGGCTACTCGGTGCAGGGCAGCGATATCGCCGAATCGACCAACGTGCAGCGCCTGCGCGCCGCCGGCATCCCGGTCACCATCGGGCATGAGGCGGGGAACCTGGGTGACGCGCAGGTCGTGGTCATCTCCACCGCCGTGAAGCGCGACAACCCCGAGGTCGCGTCCGCCCGCGCGCGCCTGATCCCCGTCGTGCGGCGCGCCGAGATGCTGGCCGAACTGATGCGGCTGAAATGGTCGATCGCCGTCGGCGGCACGCATGGCAAGACGACCACCACCAGCCTGATCGCCTCGGTGCTGGAAGCCGCGCATCTCGATCCCACCGTCATCAACGGCGGCATCATCAACGCCTACGGCACCAACACGCGCCTGGGCACCGGCGACTGGATGGTGGTGGAGGCGGATGAGAGCGACGGATCGTTCCTGCGCCTGCCCGCCGTCATCGCCGTCGTCACCAACATGGACGCCGAACACCTGGACCATTGGGGCACCCCCGAGGCGATGGTCGCGGGCTATGACCAGTTCGTCGCCAATGTGCCGTTCTACGGCTTTGCGGTGCTGTGCATCGATCATCCGGCGGTGCAGCAGATGATCCCGCGCCTGTCGGACCACCGGATTATCACCTACGGCTTCTCACCCCAGGCCGACATCCGTGCCGACCGCGTCGTGCCCGACAAGCTTGGCTCGACCTTTGAAATCATGATCACCGACCGGCTGCGCAACCGCTCCCGCCGGATGGGGCCATTCCGCCTGCCGATGCTGGGCCAGCACAACGTGCAGAACGCGCTCGCCGCCATTGCCGTCGGCATCGAAATGGAAATCGACGACGCGACGCTGCGCAGCGCCTTCCTGAGCTTCAAGGGCGTGAAGCGGCGCTTCACCAAGACCGGCGAGGCCGGCGGCATCACGGTCATCGACGACTACGGCCACCATCCCGTGGAGATCGCCGCCGTGCTCAAGGCCGCGCGCCAGGCGGGCGCCCGCGACGTGGTCGCCGTGGTGCAGCCGCATCGCTACTCGCGGCTGCATTCGCTGTTCGACGAGTTCTGCGCCTGCATGAACGATGCCGGCACGGTGATCGTGGCCGATGTCTATGCCGCCGGCGAGGCGCCGATCGAGGGCGTCGACCGTGATACCCTGGTCGAGGGGCTGCGCGCGCGCGGCCATCGCAGCGTGGTGCCGCTGCCGAGCCCCGGACGGCTGGCGGAGATGGTGCATGCCATCGCCCGGCCCGGGGACTTTGTCATCTGCCTCGGCGCGGGATCGATCACCCAGTGGGCGGCGGCGTTGCCCGGTGAACTGCAGGAACTTCAGGCGGGCAGCCCCAGGCGGGCCGCCGGGGGGATGGGATGACCCGCCCCGCGCCGCGCATCGCCCAGGGCCTGATCGAATCGCTGCCGCCGCTGCGCGGGCGCATCCAGGCCGATGCGCCGCTCGCGCCCTATACCTGGTTCCGCGCCGGCGGCCATGCCGAGGCACTGGTGCGGCCCGCTGATCCCGACGACCTCGCGCAGTTCCTGCGCGCGCTCCCGCCCGAAATCCCGGTTTCGGTCATCAGCGCCTGCTCCAACCTGATCGTGCGCGACGGCGGCCTGCCCGGCGTGACGATCCGCCTCGCCCGCGGCTTCGCCGGCGTGACCACCGAGGCCGATGGCGTCATCACCGGTTCGGCGGCGCTGGATATGACGGTCGCCGAACATGCCGCCGCCGCCAGCCTGACCGGGCTCGAATTCCTCTCCGGCATTCCCGGTTCGATCGGCGGCGGGGTGGCGATGAACGCCGGCGCCTATGGCAGCGACATGGCCAGCGTGCTCGATTGGGCCGACATCGTCACCCGCGACGGCGAATGCCATCGTCTCCTGGGCAACCAGCTTGGCTTCGCCTACCGGCATTCCAACCTGCCGCCGGCCGCCGTGGTGGTGCGGGCGCGCCTCCGGGCGCTGCCTGGCGCGCCGTCGGTGATCGCCGCGCGCATGGCCGAGATCCGCAACCTTCGCGAAGCCTCGCAGCCGGTCCGGGCGCGCACCGGCGGCTCCACCTTCCGCAACCCCGAAGGCATGCGCGCCTGGGAGCTGATCGATGCCGCCGGCTGCCGCGGGCTGCGTCGCGGCGGCGCGCAGGTCAGCGAGAAGCACTGCAACTTCCTGATCAACACCGGATCCGCGACGGCGGCCGATATCGAAGGGCTGGGCGAGGAAGTCCGCCGCCGGGTACGCGAAGCGACGGGCGTGACGCTGGAATGGGAAATCCGCCGCGTCGGCGTGCCGCTGTGCCGGCCGGAGATCGTGTCATGACACGTGTCGCGGTCCTGTATGGCGGGATGTCGAACGAACGCGAGGTGAGCCTGTCCACCGGCACGCAGGTCATCGCCGCGCTGCGCGAGGCCGGCTTCGACGTGACCCCGATCGACGTCACCGAGGATCTCGGCGCGCTGCTCACCGCGCTGACCCCGCGCCCCGATGCCGTGTTCAACGCGCTGCATGGCCGCTTCGGCGAGGATGGCGTGATCCAGGGCGTGCTGGACTGGCTGGACCTTCCCTACACGCATTCCGGCGTGCGCGCCTCGGCGCTGGCGATGGACAAGGTCGCCGCCAAGGCCCTGTTCGCCTCGGCTGGCCTGCCGGTGGCCTCGGGCCGGACCGTGTCGATGGCCGATCTCGCGGCGGCCGACCCGCTGCCGATCCCCTATGTGGTCAAGCCGATCAACGAAGGATCGTCGGTCGGCGTGGAGATCATCCGCTCCGGCGACAACCGCCGGACGGAGGTCGCACGGGCCTGGCGGTTCGGACGTACGGCACTGGCCGAGGAATTCGTGCCGGGCCGCGAGCTGACGGTTGCGGTGATGGGCGACCGCGCCCTGGCGGTGACCGAGATCCTGGCCGATGCCGGCGCGTTCTATGACTACGAATCGAAATACGCTGCGGGCGGGTCGCGTCACATCCTGCCGGCCGCCATCCACCCTGATGTCTATGCACGCGCACTGGATGTCGCGCTCGCGGCGCATCGCGTCCTCGGGTGCCGCGGCGCCTCGCGGTGCGACTTCCGCTACGACGACACCAGGGGCGAGCCGGGTCGGCTTGTGCTGCTGGAAATCAATACGCAGCCCGGCCTGACGCCGACCTCGTTGCTGCCCGAGCAGGCGGCGCATTTCGGCATCGGCTTTTCGCAACTCTGTGCCTGGATGGTGGAGAACGCCGCATGCCGGATGTAACCCGCCTGTCCGCAGAGAAGCGCGAAACCCGGGTGGAAGGGCAGCGCGCATGAGCCGGGCCCCGCGCAATTCGGTGCAGGATCGTCCTTCGGCCTGGACACTGATCTGGCGGCGTGCGCGTCGCTACAGCCGTCTGGCGGGCTGGGTCGCCTTCACCGCGACGGTCGTCGTGTTCGTTCTGGTCCTGGCGCGCTCCGCCGCGCCGGGCGGTTCGATCGTCACGCTGCGTGAACGCGTGGGCGACATGGCCGCCGGGTTCGGCCTCCGGGTCGCGGACATCGTCATCGAGGGGCGGGCGAATACGCCGGAACCGCTGTTGCGCGCCGCGATCGGCATCAGCAAGGGCGACCCCATCCTTGGCTTCTCGGTCGAGGAGGCGCGCAAGCGGATCGAGGAACTCTCCTGGGTCGAACACGCGACGGTGGAACGGCGCCTGCCGGATACCGTCATCGTCGTGCTGCAGGAACGCCGCCCGTTCGCGATCTGGCAGAACCAGGGCAAGTTCCTGCTGATCGATCGCGCCGGGCAGGTCGTCACCAACCGCGACGTCGTGGATTTCAAGCACCTGCCGCTGGTGGTGGGCGTCGGCGCACCGCTCGCCGCCGCGGCCCTGCTGGATGCGTTGACCGACCGCCCCGCCCTGGCCGCCCGCGTCGAGGCGGCGGTGCGGGTCGGCGGACGGCGCTGGAACCTGCATCTGAAGAACGGCGCCGATGTCATGCTGCCGGAAGGACACGAACGCGTGGCCATCGACCGGCTGATGCAACTGCATGAAACGCAGGCGATCCTCGACCGTCCCCTGCTCGCCATCGACATGCGCCTCGGCGACCGGCTCGTGGTGCGCCCGCGCCCCGACGCGCGTATCGACGTGCAACCGACATCGGGAACCCAGCCCGGATCGCCTTCCCCGGCCGGTTCCGTCGCGGCGAAGAAGCCGACATGAGGAGGGACGGGACATGAACGACATGCCGCGTCGCACGATGTTGCCGTCCGATGGCGGTCCGGGAGAGGCCGAACGGCCGCGTCATCACCGGACCGGTCCCTTCGGCGTTCTGGATATCGGCACCACCAAGATCGCCTGCCTGATCGGGCGCGTGGAAAGCGATGGCCGCCTGCGCGTGCTGGGGTTCGGCTGGCACAAGGGCCGCGGCGTCCGCGGCGGCAGCATCGTCGACCTCGACGAGGCGGAGCGCGCCATCCGTGCCTGTGTCGGCCAGGCCGAGGACATGGCCGATACGCGGCTGCGGGCCGTCACCGTCAACCTGAGCTGCGGACAGCCCGAATCGCGTCTCTACAACGTGCAGTGGCCAGCCGGCGGACGGGCCGTTTCCGACGACGATATCCGCGGCGTGGTGAACGAGGGCCGGGTGCGCGCGGCGGTGGACGGACGCGTGGCGATCCATGCCATGCCGCTGCACTTCGCCGTCGACGCGACGGACCATGTCACCGATCCGCGCGGCCTGTTCTGCACCACCCTGACCGCTCGGCTGCACATCATCGACGCCGTCTCGACCGCGTTGCGGTCGCTGGAAGCCTGCATCGGCCGCTGCGACCTGGAGATCGAGGAACTCGTCTCGGCGCCGATGGCCGCGGGCCTGTCGACCCTTGTCGACGATGAGCGCGAGCTCGGCGTGACGATCATCGACATGGGCGGCGGCACCACCGGCATGGCGGTGTTCGCCGAAAACCAGCTCATGCACACCGCGCAACTGCCGATCGGCGGGCTGCACGTCACCAAGGACCTGGCGACCGGCCTTTCGACCACGCTTGCGCATGCCGAACGGCTGAAGACGCTGTACGGCAATGTCGAGAGCAGTCCGGACGACGAAACCGAACTGCTTCCGGTTCCCCTCGTCGGCGAGGAAGAGGATCACCAGCTGGCCCGGGTGCCGCGCAGCATGGTGGTCAACATCATTCGCCCGCGCATCGAGGAAACCTTCGAATACGTCAAGGACCGGCTGGACAGTTCCGGCATGGCGCGCGCCGCGGGCAATCGCGTGGTGCTGACCGGCGGCGCCTGCCAGTTGCCCGGGCTGCGCGAGATGGCGGCCCGCATGTTGAACCGTCAGGTGCGCCTCGGCCGCCCGACCGCATTGCGCGGGCTGCCCGAGCTTGCCTCCGGACCCGCATTCGCAACCGCGGCCGGGCTGCTGTCCTGGTCCGCCGGCAACGGAAGGACCTTCCATGATGTCGATATGGACGTCGAACGCCCAGCAGGATTGTTCCGAAAGCTTGTGAATTTTCTCAAGGAGCGGGTGTGAGCTCTCGCGAATCGACCGCTCTGTCGTAACACGCATGTCAACCGGTGACCCGTGACACGGGGGAGAACGAAATGACACTGAATCTTACAGTAGCCCAGACCGCTCATACGGATTTCACGCCCCGCATCACGGTAATCGGTGTGGGCGGAGGCGGCACGAATGCCGTCGACAACATGATCAGCGCCAACCTCCAGGGCGTTGAGTTCGTTGTCGCAAATACTGACGCGCAGCAATTGATGCATAGTCGGGCGGACCGGCGGATCCAGCTGGGGCCGCACATCACCCAGGGGCTCGGCGCCGGCGCAAAGCCCGAGATCGGGCGGGCCGCGGCCGAGGAAGCCGCCGATGAGCTGTACCGTCATCTCGACGGCGCGCACATGGTGTTCATCACCGCCGGCATGGGCGGCGGCACCGGCACCGGCGCGGCACCGGTCATCGCGCGGATGGCGCGGGAGCGAAACATCCTGACCGTCGGTGTCGTGACCAAGCCGTTCGGATTCGAGGGCGTCCGCCGCGCCCGAGCCGCCGACCAGGGGATCGAGGAGCTGCAGCAATACGTCGATACGCTGATCGTGATCCCCAACCAGAACCTGTTCCGTATGGCAACCGAGCGCACCACCTGGAAGGATGCGTTCAAGATGGCCGACCAGGTGCTGTACATGGGCGTCCGCGGCGTCACCGACCTGATGATGGTGCATGGCCTGGTGAACCTGGACTTCGCCGACATCCGCACGGTGATGGCGGAGATGGGCAAGGCGATGATGGGCACCGGCGAGGCCGAGGGCGAGAATCGCGCCATCCGCGCGGCCGAGGCGGCGATCAACAACCCGCTGCTGGAAGACACCTCGATGGCCGGCGCGCGCGGCCTGCTGATCAACATCACGGGCGGCGACGACCTGACGCTGTTCGAGGTCGACCAGGCCGCCAACCGCATCCGTGAGGAAGTGGACGAGGAAGCCAACGTGATCTTCGGCTCCGCCGTCGACGAATCGCTCACTGGCCGGATCCGCGTGTCGGTCGTCGCGACCGGTATCGACACGCCGAAGGCAGAGCAGCAGCGCCCGCGCCTCGTGGCGGTGGGCGGCGGCGCGGCGCCGGCGCCACAGCCGATCCATGTGCCGTCGGGCGCGCCGAACCAGGTCGGTGCCGTGCAGGCCGCCGCGGTATCGTCCATCGCCCCGGTCGGGACCGGTCCGGTGCCGCTGCGTCACCCGGCCGCAGTTTCACAGGCCGAAGCCGTGCTGCATCAGGACGCGATGGCGATGGCCGAGGCAGCCGTCGCACCGCAATCCTATGCCCCGGCGCAGATTGGCGGCCATCCGGGGTCCCAGCCGATCCCGCTGCGTCAGCCAGCGGCGACGCCGCAGCCGATGGCGCGTCCGGGCCTGTTCGGAGACGGAAGCCGTCCGGCCAGCGTGCCGCCGGTCACCGGACCCGTCGCGCCGCAGCCAACCGCGGAGCCGCAGCGCCCAAGCCTGTTCAGCACGGTGACCGGTGCCTTCCGCCGGCGCCAGGCCGCGGCGCCGATCGCGCAGGACATGCCGCCCCCCACCCGGCGTGAGCCCGTGATCCAGGAGATGGTGGCCGAAGCGCCGCGCCCGTCGGTGCGTCAGGCGCACATGGGCGATGAGGTCGGCATCGAGATTCCGGCCTTCCTGCGACGCCAGTCGTCCTGATCCGCTAGCGGTCCCGCCCGTCCGCGCGGGACCATTCCGGTGGTGCGTTGCGGCATGACCCGCTTCCGGCTTGTCCGGAAGCGGGTCATCTGCGTTTCGGGCGTGGTGTTGCGCATCGCCGCAAATTATTCAAAATCAGTGGCTTATAGAGTAACACTCAGCAATAATCCTTGACTGGCGGAGCGTCTGGCGTGCGCGTATGTCACCGGTATGACGCAGGCGCTCCGGCCCGTGTCGGTTGGGAATGGACGCATGGACACCGTGGTGCAGCTTCCGAGTCAGGAGACGGCGTGCCCGGAACGCGCAGGCTGGCGGCAGCACACGCTGAAGTCCGCCATCGGTTGCGTTGGCGTCGGCGTGCATACCGGGCGCCGGGTCAGTGTCACGCTGCGTCCCGCCGAAGCCGGCCACGGCATCGTTTTCCACCGCACGGATCTCAACCGCCGGATCCCCGCCAGATACGACCGTGTGGTCGACACGCGGCTGTCCACGGTGATCGGCGACAAGGACTGGGCATCGGCCCGGGTCGGTACGATCGAACATCTGATGGCCGCGTTCGCCGCTGCCGGCATCGACAATGCGCTGGTCGAGGTCGATGGGCCGGAATTGCCGATCCTGGACGGCTCCGCCGCGCCCTTCCTTTTCCTGATCGACTGCGCCGGCATCGCCGAACAGGCCGAGGCGCGCAATGTCATCGAAATCCGGCATGCCGTCCGCGTGAGCGACGGCGCCGCCTATGCCGAATTCCAGCCGCTTCCCGGCCTGTCGCAGGCGGCCGGGCCGGTGCTGGAACTGGATGTCTCGATCGATTTCACGGCCGGGGCCATCGGCCGTCAGTCCTCCTCCCTGCGTCTCGGCACGGACACGTTCCGCCGCGGCATCGCGCGGGCGCGGACCTTTGCCCTGGCGCAGGAAGTGGAACAGTTGCGCGCCGCCGGGTTTGCGCAGGGCGGCAGCCTGGATAACGCCGTGGTGGTCGACGGTGACAAGGTGCTGAACCCGGGCGGGCTGCGCATGGACAACGAATTCGCCTGCCACAAGCTGGTCGATGCCGTGGGCGACCTTGCACTGGCGGGCGGGGCGCTGCATGGCCGCTTCGTCGCGCACCGCGCTGGCCACGCCCTGAACAACCGCCTGCTGCGGGCGCTGCTCGCGGAAGCCGCTGATGTGGCTGCCCCCGCAAGGCGCCTGGAGGCGGTCGCCGCCTGACCCTGCGCCTTGGCACATTGCGCGGCAACGAGGTCAGACGGCATGCGCACGAGGCGCCCCGAGCAAGGGCGGCTGGTACGGAAAATACCCGGATGCCGCGGCCAGACGGGTTCAGGACACGGCTTCGCGTCCGAACATCGCATGGTATAAGCGGCGCAATGGAACAGATTCGTCCTTTGATTGCCCGCGCCCCGCACGCCGTCTGCGCGGTCGCCTTGTTGCTGCCCCTGCTGTCCGGATGCGGTTCCCGCGATCAGGACGTGCCGGAACTGGGGCCGGTGCCACCGGTTGAAGTGCTGTACAACAACGGCGTCGATGCGCTGAGCCAGCAGCGCTTCGCCACCGCCGGCGATCAGTTCAAGGCGGTCGAGCAGAACTATCCGTATTCAAGCTGGGCGGTGAACGCGCAGCTGATGCAGGCCTACGCCCTCTACCTCCAGAACAAATACACCGACGCCCTTGGCACGCTGGATCGCTTCATCCAGCTGCATCCGGCCCATCGCGACATCGCCTATGCGTATTACCTGCGCGCGCTCTGCTATTATGAGCAGATCGCCGATATCCAGCGCGACCAGCGCGGCACCGAACAGGCGATGAATGCGTTGCAGGAAGTGATCAACCGCTTCCCGGACAGCGCCTATGCGCGCGATGCCCGTCTGAAGGTCGACCTGTGCCGCGACCACCTGGCGGGCAAGGAAATGGAAGTCGGCCGCTGGTATCAGAAGCAGCATCTGTATGAAGCCGCTGTCGGGCGGTTCCAGCGCGTGGTCGATGAATACCAGACCACCAATCACGTTCCGGAAGCGCTGCACCGCCTGACCGAAATCTACCTCGTCCTGGGCCTGAAGGATCAGGCGCGGACCACCGCCGCCGTCCTCGGGCACAACTACCCCGGCAGCGAGTGGTATGAGGACAGCTACGACCAGCTTGCCGACGACGGCGTGGTCCGCTCATCGTCCACACGGTCTGACGCGGATCCGGGGTTTTTCACGCGCGCCTGGCGCTCCATTTTCTGAGCGGACGGGCGGGAGGGCAGGATGCTCACCGCGCTGTCGATACGGGACGTCGTTCTGATCGAACGGCTGGACCTGTCCTTTGCCGAGGGTCTGACGGTCCTGACCGGAGAGACGGGCGCCGGCAAGTCGATCCTGCTGGACAGCCTGGGACTCGCGCTGGGCGCCCGGGCGGAGGCGGGCCTGGTGCGCGCGGGCGCCGAACAGGCCGGCGTGACCGCGTGCTTCTCGCCGCCGGCGGGACATCCCGCATTCGCACTGCTGACCGAACAGGGTTTCGACCTCGAGGATGAGATCGTGCTGCGCCGCCTGGTGGCACGGGACGGGCGGTCGCGCGCCTTCGTCAACGATCATCCCGTCGGTGTCGGGCTGCTGCGGCGCTTCGGCACGCTGCTGGTGGAAGTGCAGGGCCAGCATGAACAGATGGGGCTCGCCGATCCGGCTGGCCATGCGGCCTTGCTGGACATCTACGGAGTGCCCGCAACCCTTCGGCAGTCGGTGTCCGCATGCTGGCGCACATGGCACGAGTCGGTAGCCGCGCTCGACGCCGCCCGCGCCGCCATCGAAACGGCGCGCAGGGATGAGGAATGGTTGCGCCATGCCGTGCATGAACTCGCGACCCTGGCACCGCAGGAGGGCGAGGAGGAGCAGCTGGCCGCCGAACGTCAGCGGCTGCAGCAGGGAGAGCGGCGCGCCGAGGCGATCGCCGCGGCCATCGCCGAACTGACGCCGCATGACCGCCGCAGCTCGGGTCCGGCCGCTGCCCTGCGCGCGGCGGCACGTGCCCTGCAGCGCCTGATTCCGCCCGGGCAGGAGGACGCCGCCAACCCCGCCGGTCCGGCGCTCTCGGCGCTGGAGCGTGCCGAGGAAGCCCTGGCCGAAGCCGAAACCCTGCTGACCCGGCTTGCCGCCGAGGCGGACGCCGATCCGCGCATGCTGGAACAGGCCGAGGAGCGGCTGTTCGCGCTGCGCGCCGTGGCGCGGAAGCATTCCGTCACCGTCGGCGAACTGCCGGCTCTCCTGGACACGCTCGCCACCAGGCTGGCCACGCTGGAAACCGGCGAAGCCGAACTGGTCGGGTTGGAGAAGGCGGCGTCGGAGGCGCGGGCGCACTACGTGGCCGCCGGCGAGACGCTGACGGCCGCCCGCCTGGACGCGTCGAAGCGGCTGAGCCAGGCGATCGCGCGGGAACTGCCGCCGCTGCGCCTGGACAAGGCCCGGTTCCGTGCCGAGGTTGCCCCCTTGCCGGAACCCGCCTGGGGGGCGAGCGGCATGGATGCGGTGCGGTTTCTGATCGCCACCAATCCGGGCCAGGAACCCGGACCGCTCGCGAAGATCGCGTCGGGCGGCGAGTTGTCGCGGCTGATGCTGGCGATGAAGGTGGTCCTGGCCGCCGATTCCACCGTGCCGACGCTGGTGTTCGACGAGGTCGATTCCGGCATCGGCGGCGCCACCGCCGCGGCGGTGGGGGAGCGCCTGGCGCGTGTCGCCGAACGGGTGCAGGTGCTGGTGGTCACGCACAGCCCACAGGTCGCGGCCAGAGGTTCGGCGCATCTGCGGGTCGCGAAATCCGCCTCCCGCAACCGGGCGGCGACGCTGGTCGACATGCTGGACCTGCCGGCTCGTCGCGAGGAAATCGCCCGGATGCTGGCGGGCGAGACGATCACCCCGGCGGCGCGTGCCGCGGCGGACGACCTTCTGGGAGTGGCCGGATGAGCAGCAGCGGGACGACACCGCAACCCGCCGACGTGCAGGCACGGATCCTGGCCGGCACGCCAATGCCGCCCGACTGGGTGCCGGCCATCACCGAGTTGCGGCTGGAACGGCTGCCGCTGACAGACCTGCGCCCGCTTGCGGACCTTCCGGCCTTGCGCGGCCTGTTCCTGAACCGCTGCCCAGTGGTCGACGTCGCCCCGCTCGCGCGCCTGACCGGGCTGACCCGCCTGTCCTTGAAACTGACCCGGGTGGCGGATATCGCGCCGCTCGCCTCCCTGAACGGCCTGACCAGCCTGGTCCTGTCGCTGACGCCGATCGCCGACATCACGCCCCTGGCTGCGCTGGTGAACCTGGAAAGCCTGTATCTCACCGGCGCGCCGGTGCGGGATGTTGCGCCGCTCGCGGGGCTGCGCCGGCTGGAACGGCTGGACCTGGGCGGCACCGATGTGACGGACATCGCGCCGCTCTCCGCCTTGACCGGTCTGCGCAGCCTGGAACTCGCCAGCACCCGGGTCGCCGACATCACCGCCCTGAGCGCGATGCGGGGATTGGAAATCCTCGACCTCGGCGACACGCAGGTTCGGGACCTCTCGCCGCTCGCGGGCCTGCCGCGCCTGCGGCGGCTGGACGTGCGGGGGACCCCGGCCACCGACCTGTCCGCCGTGCCGCCCGGCTGCGAGATTGTCTCGGCCCGCAGTTTCCGTCGGGGCCCGCGGCCGGGGCAATAGCTGCCATTCTTCCCGCGGTGGTCAGACGAGCGCCGAGCGGCGGATGCGGCGGGGGAGGTTCCCTGTGTAGGATATGCTGATTATCAAATCAGGGAAGAACGATCCATGCGGCGACGCACGCTCCTCAAGTCCACAGCCTCCGCCGCGGCCGTTGCCGCCCTGCCATCCCGCTTCGCGATCGCTGACTCCAGTGCCCGCACCAACAAGCTGCTGCGCTACGTGCCCACAGCCGATCTGTCGGTGCTGGACCCGACCTTCACCACGACCCAGGTCTCGATCACGCACGGCTACTACGTGTTCGACACGCTGTACGGCATCGATCACACCCAGACGCCGCGGCCGCAGATGGCGGAAGGCGCGAGCGTGTCGGACGATGGCCGCACCTGGGATATCCGGCTGCGCGAGGGACTGAAGTTCCACGACGGTGAGCCGGTGCTGGCCCGCGACGCCGCCGCCAGCCTGAAGCGCTGGTGCGCGCGGGACGTTTACGGCCAGGCCATGGGCGCCTTCGTCGACACGTTTACCACCGCCGACGACCGCACTATCCGCATCAAGCTCAAGTCGCCGTTTCCCATCCTGCTGGACGCCATCGCCAAGCCGAACGGCATGCTGCCCGCCATCCTGCCGGAGCGCCTGGCGAGCATCGAAACCTCGAAGCAGGTGACCGAGATGGTCGGCTCCGGTCCCTACAGGTTTCTCAAGGGCGAGTTCGTGCCCGGCAGCCGCTCGGCGTACGAGCGGTTCAAGGACTATGTGCCGCGGCAGGAAAAGCCGTCCTGGGCCTCGGGCGGCAAGGTCGCGCATATCGAGCGGATCGAATGGACGATCATCAACGATCCCTCGACCGCGTCCGCGGCCCTGCAGAAGGGCGAGATCGACTGGTGGGAACAGGTGCAGCCCGACCTGCTGCCGCTGCTGCGCAAGAGCCGTGACCTGACCGTGACCAACTTCAACCCGGTCGGGTTCTTCGGCACGATGCGGTTCAACCACCTGCATCCGCCGTTCAACAACGTGGCTGTCCGCCGCGCCGTGCGCCTGGGCATGGACCAGGAACAGTACATGAGCGCGGTGACCGGCAACGATCCGGCGATCTGGAAATCGTGCAAGGCGCTGTTCCCCTGCGGCACGACGTATGGCGAGGATATCGGCGGCGCGGGCATGACCGGCGATGTGGCCGCCGCGAGGAAGGCGCTGAAGGACGCGGGCTACGCCGGGGAGAAGGTGGTGATCCTGAACCCCGCCGATGTGCCGACGATCAGCCCGTTCGGCCAGGTCACCTACGAGTACCTGAAGACCATCGGCATGAATGTCGAGCTGCAGGACATGGACTGGAATACGCTGGCGCAGCGCCGCACCAAGTCTGATCCGCCGGAAAAGGGCGGCTGGTCCATTTTCCACAACTGGTGGCTCGGCACGTCCTTCATCAATCCGGCGATCAGCCCGGTCCTGCGCGGCCTGGGTGCCAAGGGCTGGGCCGGTTGGTACTCGAACCCGGGGATCGAGGAACTGGTGGCGCAATGGACTGTCGCCCCGACGCAGGAAGAACGCGTTCGTCTGGCGCGCGTCATCCATCAGGTGGCGATGGATGACGTGCCGACCGTGGTGCTGGGGCGCTTCTTCATCCTGAGTTCGCACCACCGGGCCCTGACGGGGCTGGTGGAGAGCACCTCGCCGTATCCGTGGAACCTGCGCTGGTCCTGAGGCGCGCCGGCACGCACAATGCGCGTGCCGGGCGTGACGGCAAGGCCCGGCTTGGGCAGCGGCCCATGAAGCAGGGAGACAGCAATGGCCGAGCATGACCTGTTCGACATCATCCGCACCACGCGGTCGATGCGCCGGCTCAAGCCTGATCCGGTGCCGGAGGAGCTGATCCGCCAGGTGCTGGAGGCCGGTGTCTGTGCCGCCAACGGCGGGAACATGCAGACCTGGCGCTTCCTGGTGGTGCGCGACCCCGCGGTGAAGCAGACGGTGGGCGCGCTCTACAAGCGCGCCTGGGATGAGCAGGTGGGGCCGCGGTACCGCGCCGGCGGACCCGCGCCCGGCATGACCGCAGAGCGCTTCGCCCGCATGCTGGACGCGGCGCAGTACCTCGCGGACCATTTCCATGAAGCGCCGGTCTGGATCGTGCCCTGCGCGAGCTCAGCGACGCGCAGCCGGACCGCGGGATCCTCGGTCTACCCGGCCGTGCAGAACATGCTGCTGGCCGCCCGGGCGCTGGGCCTGGGTGCAACCCTGACCACGCTGTATCTGGCCTTCGAGCAGGAGGCCGAGGCCGCGCTTGGCCTGCCGGAGGGCGTGCATTCCTACGCGATCCTGCCGATCGGCTACCCGATGGGCCGCTTTGGTCCGGTGCGGCGGGCGTCGCTGCAGGACGTCGTCTACCAGGACCGGTGGGGCCAGGCCTGGACCGGATAGGCTGGCCGGCCCCCGGTCCGTGGGGCAGCCGGCCGGGCTGTCCTGGCCGGTCCCGCCGTCGGCGGCCTATGCGGCGTGGGGCGTGCCGCCTGTCTGCGAGGTGGGCGTCCAGTCGCGGTTGGATTTCAGCCGGAACGCGAGCACCAGCAGCGCGACGCCAAAGATGATGGCGTAGGCGCCGAGCCACCATGTCAGGACCAGGGCGCCGAACATGGGGGCGAGGAGGAGAAGAACGCCGAAGATCAACGACGCCACCCCGCCCAGGACCAGCCACCAGCGGCCGTGGCTGAGGTGCAGGCGAAAGGCCGCCGCGAGCATCATCCCGCCGCTGAGCAGCGCCCAGATGGCCGTGACGATGACGAAGGCCAGCACGGCGGCGCCCGGAAAGGCGGCCGCGATCAGGCCCATCACCAGGTTGATCACACCTTCGCCCAGCAGCCAGCCCCAGCGCTCGTGCTTGTTGGCGGCCCGGATGGCGGCGAAGATGGCAAAGATGCCGTCTACCAGCAGGTAGGCGGCGAAGAACAGCGCCAGCGTCAGCATGGCGGCCACCGGGGTGAACAGGGCGATCAGCCCGAATATGATGCCAAGAACGCCTCGGAGCGCCACCAGCCACCAGTTCTGGGCAAGCTGGACCGACATGCGATCGTTGCGGGACGGATCGTCCCGTGTGGCCGGGGTTGGTGCGGTATCGCTCATG
>JBFXDK010000042.1:36694-39746 GCA_050181195.1 Acetobacteraceae bacterium
AAATGGCGCGCCCGAGAAGATTCGAACTCCTAACCCCCAGATCCGTAGTCTGGTGCTCTATCCAATTGAGCTACGGGCGCAGCCAGGGGCGGGGATGTAGCCGAAGCCCTGCGGTCCTGCAAGGGGTCATGCGGTGCGATCCGCGCATGCCGGGCGGGATGCGGGAATGCTGAAACTCAGCCTGGTTCGGTGAGGATCTCGCTGAGCGCCGCCGCCAGGCGGTCAAGCTCCGACTCCGAGCCGACCGTGATCCGCACGAAGTCGGAAATCCGTGGCGCGGTGAAGTGGCGGACGAGCACCGCCTGCTCCCGCAGCGCCCCCGCCAGCGCCTTGCCCGCATGCCCGGGGCGCCGCGCGAAGACGAAGTTGGCGCTGGACGGCAGCACGTCAAAGCCGAGCTGGACCAGCATGGAGGTCAGGCGCGCGCGGTTGCGCATCACCGCTGCACGCGTCTGCTGGAAATGCGCTTCATCCTCGATCGAGGCGATCGCCCCGGCCTGGGCGGGCCGCCCGAGCGGGTACGAATTGAAGCTGTCCTTCACCCGCGTCAGGCCCTCGATCAGTTCGGCGGCGCCGATGGCGTAACCCACGCGCAGCCCGGCGAGCGCGCGCGATTTCGACATCGTCTGGACAACCAGCAGATTGGGATGGTCACGGATCAGCGGTATGGCCGTGTCGGCGCCGAAGTCCACATAGGCCTCATCGATCACGACGGCGGCCTCGTTATGCGCATGGGCCAGTCGCGCGATTTCGGTGCGCGTCAGGGCGATTCCGGTCGGGGCGTTCGGATTGGCGATGATCACCGGGCTGGCGCGTCCGGGATAGTCGTCCACGTTCACGCACATGCCGGCGTCCAGCGGGATCAGCCGGTGTTCAATCCCCAGCAGCCGGCAATAGACCGGATAGAAGCTGTAGGTCACGTCGGGGAACTGCACGGGCTCGGCCTGCTTCAGCAGGCCCGCGAAGGCGTGGGCCAGCACCTCATCCGAGCCGTTTCCGACAAACACCTGGTCCGGCGCGACGCCGTGATAGCTGGCCAGGACCTCGCGCAGGCGCGTTGCCTGCGGATCCGGATAGAGGCGCAGCGCATCGCTGGCGGCCGCGCGGATTGCCTCGATCGCTTTCGGGGACGGGCCGAAGGGGCTCTCGTTGGTGTTGAGTTTCACCAGGCCCGGGATCTGCGGCTGCTCGCCCGGCACATAGGGGGAGAGATCCCGGGCAAGCTGTGACCAGAAGCGGCTCAAGATGCTTCCTCCCCCGCTTGGCTGGCCGATTTCAGGCCGCCAGCTTGTCCAGCTCCCGCAGCACCGACTCGCCCATCACCGAGGTGCCGACGCGGGCGGTTCCCGGCGCCATGATATCGGCGGTGCGCAGGCCGGATTTCAGGACATTGGTGCAGGCCTGCTCGATCAGCTTCGCGTCCTCGTCCATGCCGAAGGAGTAGCGCAGCAGCATCGCGAAGCTGAGCATCTGCGCCATCGGGTTGGCGATGCCCTTGCCGGCGATGTCCGGGGCGCTGCCGTGGATCGGCTCATACAGTGCATGCCGCTTGCCGGACGCCTGCACCGCGCCCAGCGTGGCGGATGGCAGCATGCCCAGGCTGCCGGTCAGCATCGATGCCAGGTCCGACAGCAGATCGCCGAACAGGTTGCCGGTGACGATCACGTCGAACTGCCGCGGGTTGCGCACCAGCTGCATGGCGCAGTTGTCCGCGTACATGTGCGACAGCTCGACATCGGGGAACTCGCGCTGCTGCAGCGCCGTCATGGTCTGGCGCCAGAACAGCCCGGACTGCATGACGTTCGCCTTCTCGACGCTGCACACCCGGTTCTGCCGCTTGCGGGCGAGTTCGAAGGCCACGCGGCCGACGCGTTCGATTTCGTTCGTGCTGTAGGTCTCGGTGTCGAAGCCGCGCTTCTGCCCGTCGGGCAGGAGTTCGACGCCGCGGGGTTCGCCGAAATAGATGCCGCCCGTGCTTTCGCGCACGATCATGATGTCGAGGCCGCGCACCACATCGGCCTTCAGGGTGGAGGCATCCACCAGCGGATCCAGCACCGTGGCCGGTCGCAGGTTGGCGAACAGGTCGAGTTCCTTGCGCAGCCGCAGGATGGCGATTTCCGGGCGCATGTCGAAGCCCAGCTTGTCCCATTTCGGTCCGCCGACCGACCCGAACAGGATTGCGTCGGCGTCCCTGGCATTCTGCATCGTCTCATCGGTGATCGGCGTGCCGCGCGCGTCGATCGAGGCACCGCCCACATAGTCGTCCGTCACGTCGAAGGTGACCATGCGGCGGCGGTCCATCCACTCGATGACCCGGCGGACTTCCCGCATCACCTCGGGGCCGATCCCGTCACCGGGCAGGATCAGCAGCTTCTTGTTGGCCGGCATGGTCGGTTCCTCGTGTTCTGACGCGCTCGGGGTTCAGGCGGCGGTGGACGGCATCCAGGGTTGGCTTTGCCGGTGGGACGCCTCGTACTGGTCGATCGAGGATGCGTGCTCCATCGTCTGGCCGATATCGTCCAGGCCGTTCAGCAGCAGGTGCTTGCGGAACGGGTCGATCTCGAAGTGGATCTCCTCACCGTTCGGCCGCACGACCACCTGGCGCTCCAGGTCGACGGTGATGCGGGCATTGCCGCCCAGCTTCGAATCCTCGATGAGCTGGTCGCAGACCGGGCGGGGCAAGCGGACAGGCAGGATGCCGTTCTTGAAGCTGTTGTTGAAGAAGATATCGGCGAAGTCGGGCGCGATGATGCAGCGGATGCCGAAGTCCAGCAGCGCCCAGGGGGCGTGCTCGCGTGACGAGCCGCAGCCGAAATTCTCATGCGCGATGATGATCTGCGCCTTGCGGTAGGGTTCCTGGTTCAGGATGAAATCGGGGTTTTCCGATCCGTCCGGCCGGTAGCGCAGCGGGTCGAACAGGTGCACGCCGAGGCCCGAGCGCTTGATGGTCTTGAGGAAGCGCGCGGGAATGACCTTGTCGGTGTCGATGTTCTGCATCGGCATCGGGGCAGCGACGGCGGTCAGCGTGGTGAACTTGTCCATGGGTTCCTCG
>JBFXDK010000043.1:0-39477 GCA_050181195.1 Acetobacteraceae bacterium
AACAGGCGCGGCTTGCGGTTCATGTTTCCTCCCTGTGTCCCTGCTTTCGTGGACATCGGCCGGCGCGATGTTTGGCCGGGAGGGGGGATCGGTGCAAGCCTTTCGATGTCAGCCGGTCGCCGCAGGCTTCGCAGCCGCGCCGGCATCGAGCGTCCCCGCCGGCTCGCACGCCGTAACCGGCCCGGACCGCTATCCGGTCCGGGCGTCATGCGCGGCGGCGGCGCTTACCCGCGTGGGGGCGCAACCGGCTGCGGCGGGCCGGCCGGTCGCGCAGGCACCCCGCCGTCAGGGGGTTCCCACCGCGTTGAACCCGACCTCCTCGGGCGGTTCCGCGAGATCCTCGGAAATGCTGGACACCAGCGCCAGGCGCGGGCCGCGGCGGCACAGCCGAGCCATTTCCTCCACCGCGGCCACGTCGCCGGAAATCAGCGCCTCCACCGTGCCGTCGGCGCGATTGCGCACCCAGCCCGACAGGCCGAGTTCCCGGGCCTTGTCCACCATCCAGGCGCGATAGCCCACGCCCTGCACCTGGCCGGCGATGATCAGGCGCTTGGCGTTCACGGCAGTCCCCCTCGCGTCAGCATGATCAACCGTTCGGCCAGCACGACATCCGCCGCAACGGCGGCGCGCCGCAGGGCCGCTTCGTCATCCTCGCCCCATTGCTCGAGTTGGAAAAGCTCATCCAGCGCGCCCAGCGCATGCGCCGTCGGCCCGTCCAGCCGTCCCGCCGCCATGGCGAGGCCCAAAACCAGGCTGCCCATCGCCGGCACCGCAATGCCAAGGGCGGCAAGGGCATAGGGATCGAGCGCGGCGACGGCGTGACGAAGCGCCGAGATGCTGTCGCGATGCTGCTTGATATGCGTGATCCCCGCGGTCACCCGCAGCGGGGCGTCGAAGGCCAGCGCGGCCCAGTCGAGCCAGGGCTGCCAGTCGCGCGCCTGCCGCTGCACCAGTTCCTCGGGCGCGTCGGCGCGGTAGCACAGCAGGTCGGTTTCGCCGTAACGGGCGATGGCATCGACGGTGGGCGACGGATCGGGCGCGATAAGCTCCTGCGCCGTGCCGGCCAGGCGTGTCAGCGGCGTGTCGGCGAAGGACATCTCGCCGCCCTTGGCGCCGCCCGCCGCCCGCCACTCCGCCGCGATGGCCTCGGCCAGCGGCGGGTGCGGCACGACCAGGCGCCGGCCGCCGGGCAGGTTCATCGGCCGGTTGTCCAGCAGGATCATGTGGCCGGCCTCGTTCGGCTGCACGGTCACCTCATCCCAGAAACGCTTCACGGTGCGGTCCCTCGGTCAGCGGAAGAGTTGCCGCAGCAGCGCGGCGGGGTCGGGCGGCTGGGGCTGGCTGCCGGGTTCGGTGCGGGGGCGCGGCGCCGGCGCCTGCGCCGCCTCGGTCGGCGGGGCGTGGCCGCGCGCGGTGGCGAGCGCGGTGGGGCAGGTCCCGGCCTGGCTGCCGGTCGGTCCATTGCCGCCCAGCAGCTTGTCCGCCGCGCCCAGCGCATCGGCAAGCGGCCCGAGTTGCGGGTTGTTGCCGATGACGATCCCGGCGACGGTGCCGGCGTTGGCGCCGGCGGTCGCCGCCGCGTCGACCTCGGCGGTGGGGGATCGCAGCGGCCCCGAGATGCGGACCGGCACGCTGAACCCGGTGCCGCCGACGCGGCCTTCCGGGCGCACCGTCAGCGCCAGGGTCTCATCGCGCAGGTTCACCGTGCCGCCGCCGCTCGCGGTCAGCAGGCTGGAACTCAGCAGCAGCGGCTGGATGGTGGCGATGCCGTTGCTGGCGTCCATGCGGGCGGCGATGCAGCGGATCTCGCTGTTGCGCTCCCCGCGGCCGATCAGCTCCAGGATGTTGGCCTGGCTGGCGACCTTGCCCAGCAGGCTGCCGAGTTGGGCGGTGTTGAAGCTGCCGCCCGCCATCGCCAGCCCGGCCGTCCCGTCCAGCGACGCCGCGATGGCGTGCGGCGAGGCGCCGGCGCCGCGCAGGTCGGCGTAGACTTCCATCCGCCCGGTCGCGAAGGGCCGCTCACCCAGCGCCAGCAGCAGCGGCCGCACCGCCACGTCGGGCGCGCGCAAGGACAGCGTGACCGGCGGCGTGGGCTGGGCGGCATCGACCGTCAGCTTCACGTCCATCGTTCCCGCCGGTGCCTGCGCGGTCAGCGGATCCAGGGTCAGCCGTCCGTTGGCCAGCACCAGCTTGGCGTCCAGCGACTTGTAGTCGGCCGATCCGGCGCGCAGCACGCCGACGCGCAGATGGACATCGGCATCGTGCCCCCGCAGCGCGCCGAGTGGCAGAGGCTGGTCCGGGAACAGCCGGTCCGTCGTCTGCCGCGGCGCGCGCGCGGGTGCGGGCGCGGCGGCGGAATCCGACGGGGCGGCGGGCTGCGCCGGCGTCGCGTCCTCCATCGCGGCCAGCAGGGCATCGAGGTCGATGCGCTGGCTCGTCAGGTTGGCGGTCAGGCGTTCGCGCGGGTCGAGCGTGATGCTGGCCGTACCGGCCAGATCGCCCTGCGGCATCGTCAGGCGGATGTCGCGCAGTGCGGCGCCGCTGGTCAGGCCGCCCGCCGTGTCGGTCACCTTGCCGGAAAAGGCGATGTCCTTGATCGGGGGCAGGGGCCTGGGTGACAGCCAGGACAGCGCTGCCAGGTCGGGCACGCTTGCCGCCAGGTTGATCGCCGCGCCTTCCAGGCTCTTGGGCTTCGCGATGGCGCCCTTGGCGGTGACGCTGGCCGCGGCGGACTTCAGCGTGAGGTCGATCGGGTAGGGACCCGCCGGCTGGGCGCGCAGCAGCATCAGCGGATGACCCACCGTGCCCGCCAGGCTTATGGGCTTGTCGTTGAGCTGCGCCTTCGCGTCCACCGTCACCGGCTGGTCGGCGGCCGGGGCGGCGAGTTCCAGCGAGTCCAGGCGCAGGCCCGGACGGACGGCGTCCAGGTCCGACGCGCCGACCCGCAGCCGGACCTGCGTCAGGTCCGGCCATGGCGCGCCCTTGTCGGTCGCCGACGCCTGCACCGCGATATCATGCAGCGGCGGCAGCTTCGTATCGGGAAGCAGCGGGTTGAACGCCGCCAGGTCGCGGATGGCGGCCGAAACCGCCATCGTGTAGCCCTTGGCCTGCAGCGGCCGCGTCAGCGATCCCTCGGCCGAGGCGCGGGACCCCTGGGATTCGACCGTCAGCTTGACCGGCCAGGGGGATGACGCGGTGTCGTCCTGCAGCCGCGCCAGCGAGCCGGTGTCGGCGACAAGGCTCAACGGCACGCCGCGATGCACCACATCGGCGGTCAGGTGGATGGGCGACCGCGCGCTCGTCGCCGACGCGGTGGCCTGCTTGATGGTCACGGTCAGCGGTTCGGCCGCCTTGCCTTCCTGATAGGCCACCGTCCCGCCGAGGATCGCGATCTCGTTGAACTGCACCAGCGGATCGGGATGTTCCGCGGCCTGTGCGCTGCCGCCGCCCGATGCCGGCGTCACGCCCGCGTGCCGCTCGCGGGAGAATGTCCAGTTCGGAACGCCCTTGTCGTTTACTTCCAGCCGGATGTCGGGATTGACCAGCACCAGCCGCTGGATGTCGACGGTCCGGCTGAGCAGCGGCAGCAGCGCCAGGCGCAGTTCCATCCGCTCCAGCGTCATCATCTGCGGGCGGGAGAAGCCGGGCGGGTTCGACAGGGCGACGTCCAGCGCCTCGATCGTGGGCTGCAGCGACCATGCCAGCCGGATCGGCCCGTTCAGTGTCAGGTCCCGACCGGTCGCCTGCTTCACCGCGGCGATGATGCGGGGCTTCTGCTCATTCGGATCGAAGCGGGCGATCACCACCGCGGCGGCGCCGACGACAAGCAGCACCACCGCCGCGACCGCGAACAGGGCAAGGCGCAGGGTGCGCGACCGTGACCGAACCGGCTTTTCCTCTGCCATGTCGCTCCTTTCGTTGCGTTCAGCGTCCCTCACGACGCGGTCTTCCCGCCGGCGGGGCGTGGAAGCCCAGCGTACGGAATGTGGCCTTCATGTGGGGAGGCAGGTCGGCTTCCACCAGCAGGGAGCCGCCGGCGGGGTGCGGCAGTCGCAGCGCCCTTGCATGCAGATGCAACTTTCCTGACAGGCCCTCGACCGTCGCGCTGAAGGCGTTGTTCTGGTCCGGTTCGGCGTATTTCACGTCGCCCAGGATGGGTGCGCGCAGCGATACGCAATGCACGCGCAACTGATGCGTTCGCCCGGTCAGCGGCTTCAGTTCAAGCCAGGCGAGCCGGCGGGCGGCATGGTCCAGCGTGCGGTAATCCGTGATCGCGCGCGCGCCCTCGGGGTCGTCGCGCTCCGCCGGCATGGTCCGCTCGCCGCGGGCGCCGCCGATGCGTCTCAGCGGCTGGTCGATGCGGCCTTCCACCGGCACCGGCCGTCCGGCGACGACCGCCCAGTAGGTCTTTTCCACATCGCGGCCGCGGAATGCGGCGGCGAGCTTCGCGGCCACGCCCGGGGTGCGTGCCAGCAGCAGCACGCCCGAGGTATCGCGGTCCAGCCGGTGCACCAGGCGCGGGCGGTCGGCGGCGCCGAAGCGCAGCGCGTCCAGCATGCCGTCCAGATGTTTGGTGATGCCGGGCCCGCCCTGCACCGGCAGGCCGTGCGGCTTGTTCAGCACCAGGATCTGGTCGTCCTGGTAGATGATCAGGTCCCGCAGTTCCTCGGCCTCGGCCGGGTCGACGCGCGGGGCGGACCTGGTTTCGGGCGGCGCCGCGGCGGGCAGGGGCGGGATGCGGATCGCCTGGCCCGCTTCAAGGCGGGTGGACGTTTCAGCGCGATGCCCGTCCACGCGCACCTGGCCGGTGCGGCACAGTTTCTGGATGGCGCTTTGCGGCACGCCGGGAAAGTGGCGGCGGAACCAGCGGTCGAGCCGGATATCCGCCTCGTCCTGGGTCACCGTGCGGGTTTCAACGGGCATCGCTGCGTGTCAGGCCTTCCGGGGAAAATGCGCGGCCTCGATCTTGTTCCCGTCGGGATCGATCATGAAGGCCCCGTAATAGCTGGTCATTTCGCCCCGGCGCGGGCCGGGCGCGCCGCCATCGCGGCACCCCTGGGCCAGGGCGGCCGCGTGAAAGCCGCGCACGGCATCCTCGTCGCGGGCACGCAGGCAGATATGCGTGCCGGGATCATCCGGCCCGGGCGGCAATCCCGTGCGCAGGTTCAGCCAGAACTCGGGATAGGTCTTGCCGAAGCCCACCGTCGCCGGTCGTGTGACCAGCCGCCGCAGGCCGAGGGGAGCGAGGATGTGGCCGTAGGACACGGCGCTGGCGTCGAGGTCCCGGACCGCGATGGAGACGTGATCAATCATGGCTCGATCCTGACTTCTCGTCCCGCAGCCTGGACCAGTACTCCATCCGCTTGCGGATCTCGCGTTCGAACCCGCGGTCGCGCGGGTGGTAGAAGGACGCGCGGTCCATCCCGTCGGGGAAGTAGTTCTGGCCGGAGAACGCGTCCTCGCTGCCGTGGTCGTATTCATAGTCCGCGCCGTAGCCCAACTGCTTCATCAGCTTCGTGGGCGCGTTCAGGATATGTGCCGGCGGCATCAGGCTGCCAGTGGCTTTCGCCGCCGCCCTGGCCGCGCCGAACGCGGTATAGACGGCGTTCGATTTCGGCGCCGTGCCCAGATAGACCACCACCTGCGCGATCGCCAGTTCGCCTTCCGGACTGCCCAGGCGTTCATATGTCTCCCACCCCGCGAGCGAGACGGGCAGGGCATTGGGATCGGCCATGCCGATATCCTCGGCCGCGAAGCGCACCAGCCGGCGCGCGATATAGCGCGGGTCCTCGCCGCCGTTCAGCATCCGCGCGAACCAGTACAGCGCCGCATCGGGGTCGGAGCCGCGCAGTGACTTATGCAGCGCGGAGATCAGGTTGTAGTGTTCCTCCCGGTCCTTGTCGTACAGCGCCGCACGACGAGCGAGCAGGTCCGACAGGGCGCCGGGATCGAGCGGCGCGGTGCCGGCGGGCAGTGCGGCGATCTGCTCCGCCATGTTCAGCAGATAGCGCCCGTCGCCGTCGGCCATGGCGCGCATCGCGCTGCGTCCCTCGCCGGTCAGCGGCAGGGGGCGGCCGAGTTCGGCTTCGGCGCGCGACAGCAGCAGCTCCAGCGCGGGATCATCGAGCCGGCGCAGCACCAGCACCTGGCAGCGCGACAGCAGCGCCCCGTTCAGCGCGAAGGACGGGTTTTCCGTCGTGGCGCCGACCAGGATGATCGTGCCGTCCTCCACCACCGGCAGGAATCCGTCCTGCTGGGCACGGTTGAAGCGATGGATTTCGTCGACGAACAGCAGCGTGCCCTCGCCGGTGCGGCGGCGGCGGGCGGCTTCCTCGAACGCGCGCTTGAGATCGGCGACGCCCGAGAACACGGCGGACAACTGCACGAAAGCAAGAGCCGAACGGGCGGCGATCAGGCGGGCAATGGTGGTCTTGCCGACGCCGGGCGGCCCCCACAGGATCAACGAGGCCAGCGAGCCGCGTTCCAGCATGCGCGTGAGCGTGCCCTCGGGGCCAAGCAGGTGGTCCTGTCCGACGACGTCGCCCAGCGTGCGTGGCCGCAGCCGGTCGGCGAGCGGACGCGCGGCCTGGGACCCGCCGCTCGCGGCTGGTGCTTCGGGCACGGTCTCGCCGAACAGGTCGGCAGCCGAGCGGGAGGTGGATCGGCCTGGCACGTGGCCATCTTATCCCCGCCACGGCCAGGACGCGAGTTGCGGCCACGCCGCCGCCGTCAGCGGGTCCAGCGCATGCCCGCCAGCCGGATATCGGCGGCGAAGGCGTCCGGCCGGAAGGACAGCCGCGCCCGGGTCGTTTCGCACAGGCAGTGCACGCCATGCGCGTTCAACTGGACATGCCAGGTCTGCTGCTCATCCGGCTGGCTGGCCGCGAACGCCAGGCAGGTGAACAGCGCCAGGTTGGCGCCGCCGTCCGGATCCCGCACCGAGGGATAGCGGATCACCCCCACCGCGGCGGACCGTGCCGCATCCGCCAGGCGCTGCGTCGGCTCATAGTCGGCCAGCCGGGTCAGCGCGGCGCGGTGCGGGGCGAAGGCAGGGGTGAACAGGTCCAGCACCCGGTCATGCGCATAGGCGAAGCGGAAAGCCGTCAGGCTCAGCGGGTTCACCGGCCAGGGCGTGCCCGGCGACTCCGCGAAGAACAGCAGGCGGTAGAACGCCGCCTCGGCTGCCGCCGTCTCGACCTGCTCCGCGGCGTAGAATACGCCCGGCGTGAAGCCGGCGCGCCGATAGCGTGAGCCGTGTGGATACAGCACGTAGCGGAACGGCGTATACAGCAGGTAATGCAGGTGCGCGCATTCGCGCGGGACGTGTTCCTTGGTGGCCTCGATCAGCCCTTCCAGGATCGCCTGGTCATCCAGGTCGTCGGCCAGCTTGAGTGTGGCGACATGATGCTGCGCTTCGACCAGCCGCCAGCCCTGTCCCGCCCTCTTCCGCGCCTCAGAGCACAGCTCGGCGAGCGTCGAGGTATCGAACAACATTCAACAGGCCGGTGATGCTTGGCAGCAATGTGATCGGCGGGGCGCCCAGCGCGGTGTTGTCGGCCCGGAGCCAGGCCCGCGCCGAGGCGGCATCGCCGCCGACGATGGAATCGAGGCCGCGGAACAGCCGGACCAGCAGCACGCCGAGTTCGAAGGATTTGTCGTGGCGCGGCAGTTCGTATCTGCCGCCGCGCATGCGGGAGACGGTGGCTTCCGAGATCCCCAGGATCGCGGCCAGCATGCGCCCGTCCAGCGCCAGGATTTCCGCCGCCCGCAGGACCGCCCGCGTGAGCACCGCCGCTTCCCGTTTGCCGTCCGTCGTGACGGGCCGTGGCAACGTGGCTGCATCCATGCCGCCCCTCCTTTCCCTCGAAAATATGGGGCGTGCGGATTTCCAGTGCAAGGGCAAAGGCGGGAATCCATGAAGCCGCTACCCCGTTCGGCTGCCCTGTCCATCGGCGGGCCGGGGAACGGACCGCGCCGCGCTGCCCAGGGGGCGACGCCAGCCGAACGGTCAGACCGCCGGTCCTGGCTGAATGGCGGTCACACCGGAACCGTGCCCTTCAGCATCAGGCGGAACAGGTAGCGGCGTTCGTTCATGTCATAGTCCGGGTTCGCCTGATGCATGACGCTGCGATTGTCCCAGATCACCCAGTCGCCCGGCCGCCACTGGTGGCGATACTCATATTTCTTCTGGGTCGCGTGCTGCATCAGCTCGTCGATCAGCGCCAGGGCCTCGTTGTCGCCCATGCCCTCGATCGCTTCCATCCGCACGGGGTTCATGTACAGCGCCTTGCGGCCGTTCTCGGGATGCGTGCACACGATCGGGTGGATGCCGGGCGCCGGCAGGTTGCGGCGGCTCTCCTCGCTCAGCGTGCCCAGCGAGCGCGGGCTGTACTTGCTGAGATAGACATGCACGGCGCGCAGCGTGTCGATGCGCTGCTTCATCTCGTCGGACAGGTCGTCATAGGCATCGTGCATATTCACGTATTGCGTATCGCCGCCCGAGCTGGGCAGGGACACGGCGAACAGCGTCGTCGCCTTGGGCGGGGCGGGATGGTTGGAATGGTCGGTATGGAACGTCTCGCCGGGAATGATCCGCTTGCCGTCCACGATCTGGTCGTTGGAGACGTAGTACACGTCCGGATGGCCCGGCACGTAGGTTTCCTTCTTGTCGTGCGGCTGCAACTCCCCGAACACCTGCACGGCGCGCTTGAATTCCGGCGGGGTGAAGTTCTGGTCGCGCATCACCAGCACGTGGCGATCGACGAAGGCGCGGTTCAGCGTGGCCCTGGTATCGGCGTCGATCGGCTTGGTGAAGTCCAGCCCGATCACCTCGGCACCGGTATGCGCCGTCATGGGCCGTATCTCGAAGGAAGCCATGGACCGATCCCCTTCCTGATTATGCTTCTGCGACGACGCTATGGCCGCGGTCCAAAGGGGTCAAGCGCGGCAATTCCCTGGGGAACGCGGCGCTCGGGCGGTGAAACCATGCGAAGGGTCTGGACCGCGGGCGCGGATGGGCGCACGCTGCCCTACCCGGCGCGACCGGAGGGGGCGCGCCCAGCACGGGGAGGCCAGTCATGTCCCATCGCCCGACGATCTACGGTACGCGTCACGCGGTATCGGCCGGTCATTACCTGGCCGCCTCGGCCGCCTTCACCATCCTGGAAGCCGGCGGCAATGCCGTGGATGCCGGCTGCGCGGCCGGCATCGCGCTGGGCGTGCTGCAGCCCGATCTCGTGAACTTCGCGGGTGTGGCGCCGATCATGATCCGCCTGGCCGACGGCACGGTGGAGAGCATCGCCGGCCTGGGCTGGTGGCCGAAATCCCTGCCGGCCGACCTGTTCATGCGCGAGCATGGCGGCAAGATTCCCGACGGCGTGCTGCGCACCGTCGTGCCCTCGGCCCCGGATGCCTGGATCACCGCGCTGCGCCGTCACGGCACCATGCGCTTCGCCGATGTCGCCGCCCCCGCCATCCGCTTCGCCGCCGAGGGTTTTTCCGTCTATCCGCTGCTGGTGACGTCGATCGCCTCGCACGAGCACGAGTATCGCCGCTGGCAGTCCAACACCGCGATCTTTCTGCCGAACGGCCGCGTGCCGACGGCGGGCGAGAAATTCGTCCAGTCCGACCTCGCGCGCACGATGCAGTACATGGCCGACCAGGACCTGGCCGCCGGCCCGGACCGCATGGCGGGGCTGAACGCCGCGCACCACGCCTTCTATCGCGGCGACATCGCGCGGGAGATCGTGAAGTTCCAGCAGCAGGAAGGCGGCTACCTGTCGATGGAGGACATGGCGGAATATCACTCCCGCCTGGAACAGGTGGTGCGCCGGTCCTGGCGCGGGCACGAGCTGATTACCTGCGGCCCGTGGTGCCAGGGGCCGGCGCTGCAGGAGGCGCTGGCGCTGGTCGAGCAGGTCGGCATCGACGGGCTGGAACACAACTCGGCCGACTACCTGCACCGCATCGTCGAATGCATCAACCTCGCCATGGCCGATCGCGAACATTTCTTCGGCGATCCGCGCTTCATCGACGTGCCGATCGATCACCTGCTGGATCCCGCGACCATCGCGAGGCGGGCGGTGGCGGTGCGCGATGACCGGGCGTTCGGGGAGATGCCGGCGCCGCTCGATCTGCCGAACCGGTCCTATCTCGCGACCGATTCCGATCTGCCCAAGGTCGAGGCCGACACGTCCTATTGCTGCGTCGTCGATCGCTGGGGCAACGCGTTCAGCGCCACGCCGTCCGACGGATCGGGCAACGTGCCGGTCGTGCCGGGGCTGGGCATCACGCCGTCGGGGCGTGGATCACAGAGCCGGCCGGACCCCAGGCACCCCGCCGGGGTCGCGCCGGGCAAGCGCCCGCGCCTGACGCCGAACCCGGCGATCCTGGTCACCGACAAGGGCGGCGTCATGCCGTTCGGCACGCCGGGCGGCGATGTGCAGACCCAGGCGATGCTGCAGGTGATGCTGAACATCATGCATTTCGGCATGGACCCGCAAAGCGCGATCGAGGCGCCGCGCGTCGCGTCCTACTCGTTCCCGTCGTCCTTTGCGCCGTTCGAATATTTCCCCGGCCGGGTCGCGGTGGAGGGGCGGATCGACAAATCGGTGCGCGACGACCTGGCCGGGCGCGGGCACGAAATCCGCGACTGGCCGGAGTGGACCTGGCTCGCCGGATCGGTGGAAGCGATCATGAGCGATCCGGAAACCGGGCTGAAGGGCGCCGGCGCCGATCCACGGCGTCCGGCCTACGCGATCGCGATCTGAGACAGGGCGAGGCAGTGCCTCGCCCAACCACCGCTTGAGGCTCGGCACATGACCGTCTAAAGACGCGCCGCACCAAACGCCTCCCATCGCGGGCCGGCGACAGGGAGGCGGACGGAAGCCAGGTGGACCTCGAAATCCTCGTCGAGAACGTGTTGAACGCGTTGACCGCGGGCCTCACGATCGGATGCATCTACGGCCTGATGTGCATCGGCCTTGGGCTGATCTTCGGTATCATGAGGATCGTCAATTTCGCCCAGGGCGAATTGTTGATGCTTGGCATGTTCACCAGTCTCTATCTGGTGACCGGCGGCGGCGTCCTCGCGTTCCTCGGCCCCTATATAGGCCCGTTCGTCGGCGCGCTGCTCGCCGCCCCGGTCGTCTTCATCGCCGGCGCGCTGATGCACAAGTTCCTGATCTCCCGCGTGTCCGGCCTGCGCACCGTGGGTTCGCTTGACGAAGGTCATTTCGGACAGTTGATCGTCACGCTGGGCATTTCGCTGATCTTGCAGAACGGCGGCCTGATCGTGTTCGGCTCCACGCCCGAGGCGGTCCGCACGCCGCTGTCCGCTGAAGCCTTCCTGATCGACGGCTTCTACGGGATGGCGACGATCTTCCTGAACAAGGCCAAGCTGGTGGCGTTCTTCGTGGCCATCATCGTCGCGGTCGGGCTGTATCTGCTGTTGGAATACAGCCGCATGGGCAAGGCGCTACGTGCCGCCGCCGACAATCCCACTGCGGCAACGTACATGGGCATCAACGTCGACAATGCCTACCGGATCGCATTCGGCCTCGGCAGCGCGATCACCGCGGTCGCCGGAGGGCTGATGGCGACCTATATCTCGTTTGGCCCATTTGTCGGTTTCGATTATGTGATCATCATGTATTCCGGCGTGGTCCTGGGCGGCATGGGCAGCATCCTCGGCGCCTTCTGGGGCGGGCTGACCGTGGGCTTCGTGCAGCAGTTCTCGGCCCTGATCCTGCCGCCGCAGTTGCAGAACGCGGCGATCTTCATCGTTTTCCTCTTGATCGTCCTGCTGCGGCCGCAAGGTCTGTTCGGCCGGTCGGCGGAGCGCGCCTGACATGAGAGTTGGAGCCGGCCCCAGGCTGAGACGCGACCTGACCGTGCTGGCGGTCCTGTCCGTGCTGTACCTCGCGATCACGTCGTTCGTGACCAACAGCTATTACCAGTTGATGCTGACGCTGGTGCCGATCTGGGCGGTGTTCGGCGTGTCCTGGAACATCCTGTCCGGCTACGGCGGACAATTGTCATTCGGTCATGCCTCCTTTTTCGGCATCGGCGCCTATACGGTGACGTTGGCAATGGTCTACTGGGACCTGACGCCCTGGCTGGGCATTCCGCTGGGCATGGTGGCCGGCGGTGTGGCCGCTGTCCTGATCGGCCTGCCAACCTTCCGCCTGCGCGGGCACTATTTCGCCCTGTCGATGCTCGCCTATCCGCTGGCGATCCTGTATTTCATGCAGTACCTGGGCTTCCAGGAAGTCTCGCTGCCGATGCACCGGGACAATCCGGTCGCCTATCTCGAGTTCAGTGACCAGCGCTGGTACACCGTGCTGGCGGTCGGCCTGCTGATCGCCGGTGTCGTCGCCTCGCTGCTGATCGAGAATTCCCGCTTCGGCCTGGCCCTGCTGGCGATCCGGCAGAATGAGCTGGCAGCCGAGGCCGCCGGCATCAACGCCCGCGCCTGGAAGATGCGCTCGCTGGTCGTCTCGGGCGTCATCGCCGCCGCCGCGGGCGGGCTCTATGCCTGCGTGCTGCTGGTGGTCACGCCCGATTCGGTGTTCGGCATGCTGGTCTCGGCGCAGGCGGTGGTGGTGACGCTGTTCGGCGGCGTGGCCGCGGTCTGGGGTCCCATCATCGGCGCCGCCATCCTGGTGCCGCTGTCGGAATCGCTGCAGGCGGAACTCGGTTCTGTGCTGCCGGGCATCCAGGGCGTGGTCTATGGCTTTGCCATCATCGGCATCATGCTGGCCGCCCCGGACGGGCTGTTCTGGGCCGTCCGCGACAAGTGGTTCCGCCGTTCGGCGCCCGCGCCCATCCCGTCGGTGCCCCCCGAACCGCCCCGCCAACAGGCCGTGGCGTCGGACCAGCCGCTGCTGAAGGTCGACGGCGTGAGCAAGGTGTTCGGCGGCCTGCGCGCGGTCAGTGACGTCAGCTTCGAGATCCGGCAGGGCGAGATCCTGGGCATCATCGGCCCGAACGGCGCCGGCAAGACCACGCTGTTCAACGTGCTGAACGGGGTGCTGCCGGCGACCGAGGGATCGGCCACCATCGCCGGCCAGCAGATGATCGGCCGCAAGAGCTTCGAGGTCTGCCGCATGGGCATCGGCCGCACCTTCCAGGTGGTGCGCAGCTTCCCGCGCCTGACCGTGCTGGACAACGTCACCATCGGCGCCTACGGCGCCGGCCTCGCGGACGAGGAGGCGATCGCAAGCTCGGTTCGCGCCGTGCGGCGCGTGGGCCTGGCCGACGTCGCCGGCATCGAGGCCGGACAACTGACCAACAAGCAGCTGCGCCTGATGGAACTCGCCCGCGCGCTGGCCGGCGGGCCGCGGCTGCTGCTGCTGGATGAAACCCTTGCCGGTCTCGGCCGCGAGGAATGCAACGATGTGCTGGACGTGCTGGCGCGCCTGCGCGAGGAAGGCATGACGATCTGCATCATCGAGCACACGATGCACGCGATGATGCGCATAGCCGACCGGTTCGTGGTGCTGGACCACGGTGCCGTCCTGGCAACCGGCCTGCCGCGGGTGGTGGTCGAGGACCGCGCCGTCATCGAGGCCTATCTCGGCAAGAAGTGGCTGGCGAGGCAGGAGGCCTGATCATGCTGGAGATCAAGAATCTGACCGTCGCCTATGGCGGGCTGCGCGCGTTGACCGATGTCTCGATCTCGGTCGCGGAAGGCCAGTTCGTCACCGTCGTCGGCCCCAACGGCGCCGGCAAGTCGACATTGTTCAAGACCATCTCGGGCGTGGTGCCGCCGGTGTCCGGCACCATCACCTTCGACGGACAGGACCTGCTGAAACGCTCGCCGTCGGACCGGGCGCATCTGGGCATCGCGCATGTCCCCGAGGGGCGGCAGGTGTTCAAGACGCTGACCGTGCGGGAAAACCTGGAGATGGGCGCCTATCCCAAGGCCGGCCAGGCGAAATGGGCCGAGACGCTGGAGCGTATCCACACCCTGTTCCCGATTCTCGCCGAACGCGCCGAACAGCTGGCCGGCACGCTCTCGGGCGGCGAGCAGCAGATGGTGGCGATCGGCCGCGGGCTCGCCTCGGCGCCGCGCCTGCTGATGCTGGACGAGCCTTCGATGGGCCTCGCGCCCACCGTCACGGACGTGATCTTCGAGCGCGTCTCGCAGATCCATCGTGATGTCGGGCTGTCGATCCTGCTGGTCGAGCAGCGCGTGGCCGAGGCGCTGGAACTCTCGGATCATGGCTACGTGCTGGAAACCGGCCATATCGTTCTGGACGGCCCGTACCAGACCCTGCTCGCCGACGACCGTGTGCGCCGCTCCTATCTGGGCCTGACCGAGGCGTAGATGGCGGGGCGCGCCTGGCCGATCCCCGAGGAATGCCGGCGTTGACGCGCAGCCGGTGCTCAACCGTCACGGCCCGCGCAGGCAGGCCATCCACGACTTCAACTGTGGTATCAGCGAAGTCACGGATGGCGCGGCTGACCCCGGCCACGACGGAGAACACGCGTCCGAATCCCATCCACACCACCGGACCACATACTGGGAGACAATCGTCATGACATTGCTGCCGCCTCTCGGACGCCGCACCGCGCTGGGCATGGGCCTGGCCGGCGCCGCTTCGGCCGTGCTGCCTGGCCGCGCCCGTGCGCAGAACCTGTCCGAGGTGAAGATCGCCCTGGTCGTGCCGATTTCCGGCCCCTGGGCGCGCCAGGGCATCCTGGAACAGATGGGCGCCGAAATGGCGATCGACGACGTCAACAAGGCGGGCGGCATCAAGGCGCTGGGCGGCGCCAAGCTGAAGCTGGTGGTCTACGACACCGGTGAATCGGCGGAAAAGGCGAAGAACGCCGCGCAGCGCCTGGTCGCGCAGGAACCCGACGTGATCGGCGGCATCGGCTGCTGGCTGTCGAGCTTCACGCTCGCGGTGACGGAAGTGACCGAGCGCGCCGAACTGCCCTGGCTGACGCTGTCCTACTCCGACCTGATCACCGGCCGCGGCTACAAGTACGTGTTCCAGTCCTCGCCCACCGCGGACGCACAGGCCGCGGCGCTGCTGCCGACAATGGTGAAGCTGGCGACCAGCGCGACCGGCAAGAAGCCCACGAAGTTGGGCTATGTCGGCGACAACTCCGCGGCCTCGGTCAGCTTCATGAAGCCGATCCGCGACCACGTGGCAAAGGATCTGGGCCTGACCCTGGTGGCGGACGAAACCTTCACGCCGCCGCTGGCCGACGCTACGACGCTGGTGCAGAAGATCCGCTCCAGCCGCCCGGACTTCGTGCTGCTGCAGTCGACCAATGTCGGCGACGACAAGCTGCTGCTGGACAAGTTCGCCGAACGCGGCATCACGCCGCAGAAAGTGCCGCTGATCGGCGGCGGCGGGCACTGGACGGTGCCGGAACTGGCGAAGATCGCCGGCAAGGATCACCTGGAAGGCATGATCGTCGGCCTGGCGAACTGGCCCGGCAAGAACCTGGGTGATCTGGAGAAGCGCTTCATGGAGCGCACCGGCGAGCCGTGGTTCGGCCACGACTCGATCTTCCCCTATGCGCACGTGATGATCCTGAAGGAAGCGCTGGAGCGGGCCGGTTCCGCCGATCGCCGCAAGGTCGGCCAGGTGATGCACGAAATGGACCTGCGCGACGGGCCGGCGAAGTTCTTCCCGGATGGGCGCGTGAAGTACGACGAGAACGGCCGCCGGGTCGGCGCCGAGCTCTGCATCGTGCAGTGGCAGAAGGGCAAGCCGGTGGCGGTGTCACCCGAGAGCATCGCGGTGTCCAAGCCGATCTGGCCGACGGCGTCCTGACCTGACGGCAGCCGCATGACGCGTCCCCGGGTTCGTCCGGGCGGGTCATGCGGCCGGCCGCTGCCAGTCCCACCCATCCTGGCCGCCGGCCGCGCGCGCCCCGGCCGAACGCCTTGCGCGCCCAACTTACGGGATGCGGCTCCAGTCCACGTCATGGGCGTACCAGCGCATGGCGCCACGACCGTCCGGCGCCCAGGCACCCTTGTGATGCGCGAACCCGTCCGCGACCGTCGTGCTGACGGTGTTCGTCTCGCCTGCCTGCGTTTCCTGCGGCCCCTCCTGGTTCAGCGCGGCCCGGGACTTTTCACTTGGCCGCACGATCGCGATGTGGCCCGGCCGGTGCGGATCGGGGTTCTGGAACGCCGCCAGCACCAGCACGCCGCGGTTGGCCGCACGCTGCGCGTCCATATGGGACGGCAGCGCCCGCCAGCCCTGCGCCAGCCCCTTCGCGCGCAGCCACGCCAGTTGCGCGTTCGCCAGCAATTCCTGCTGGTGCGCCGGCGGACGCAGGACATTGACGCCGAGGCGCTGCGCCATGGCGGCGACGAAGGCGCTGCAATGCGTCGCGGCATCCTTCCCACCCGGATGCGGCCGGTCCCTGCGTCCGGTCTGCCAGTCCACGTGCCAGCCGGCCTCCCACAGGTGATCGACGCCGCTGCGGTCCAGGAACGCCGCAAGCCGCTGCCCGTCCGCGGTGATCGGCCCGCAGCACGGTTCGGCCCGCGCAACCGGGGTCATCAGCAGTGGTGCGCCCAGCGCCGCGGCGATCAGGTACCGCATGCTTCCTCCTTTGCTTCCGCCAAGACCGCGGTTCCTGCCGCCGTGTCCGACATGTTAGACCGCGCGCATGACACTCAGCCGGCCCGCCGCATGAACGCATCGCCGTCCACCCCGTGGCGCCCCGCGTTCGGAAAGATTGCGCTGGTGATCTTCGACTGCGACGGCGTGCTGATCGACAGCGAACCCCTGTCCAACCGCGTGCTGGCCCAGATCATCACCGCGGCCGGCTGGCCCATGACGGCAGCCGAGTGCCAGGCGCGGTTCATCGGCCTGTCCTTCTATGACACGCAGCCGGTCGTCGAGGCGCATCTGGGCATCAGCCTGGGACCCGACTGGGTGGACCGGGTCGTCGATCGCGTCGTCGCGGCGCTGGCGGCCGAGGTGGAAGCCGTGCCGGGTGCCCGCCTCGCGCTGGAAGCGACCACGGCGCTGGGCCTGCCGTGGCGGGTCGCGTCCAACTCCTCGCACGAGGAAATGGCGGCGAAGTTCGGCCGCACCGGGCTTGCGGACCTGGTGGCCGGCCGCGTGCACAGCGCGGTGGATGTGATCGCGCGCGGCGGGCGCGGCAAGCCGGCGCCCGATCTGTTCCTCGACGCCGCAGCGGCCGAAGGGGTGGCACCCGGCGGCTGCCTGGTCATCGAGGATTCGGTCGCCGGCGTGCAGGGCGCAGTCGCCGCGGGCATGACATGCCTGGGCTTCAGCCCGCATGGTGACGGCGCGCATTTGCGGCAGGCCGGCGCAACACCATTCCATTCGATGCACGCGCTGCCGGACCTGCTGCGTTCGGCGACGGGGGCGGCATGATCGGCGATACCCTGGTCGCGTTGTATCCCTGGACCAAGGCGCTGCACGTCATATCGATGGTGGCGTGGATGGCGGGGATGTTCTACCTGCCGCGCCTGTTTGTCTATCACTGCGACCTGCGCCCGGGCACCGCCGAGAGCGAGCGGTTCAAGGTCATGGAGTACCGGCTGCTGCGGCAGATCATCAATCCCGCGATGATCGCCACCTGGCTGTTCGGCACGACGCTGATCCTGACGCCCGGCGTGATCGACTGGTCCTGGGGCTGGTGGCACGTGAAGTTCACCAGCGTGCTGCTGATGGCCGGCTTCCACGGCGCCCTGTCGAAATGGCGGCGGGAGTTCATGGAAGACCGCAACCGCCGCCCGCATCGCTTCTACCGCATCGCCAATGAGGTGCCGACGCTGCTGCTGATGATCATCGTCGTCATGGTGATCGTCCGCCCGTTCTGACCCCCCACCGCGGCCGCCGCCGTCAGGTCACGTAGGCGCCGCCGTTCACGTGGATCGACTGTCCGGTGATGTAGCGCGCCTCCTCGGAGCACAGGAACCGCACCATCGCCGCGATCTCCTCCGGCCGCCCGCGCCGCCCCAGCGGCGAATCGGGCAGCGCCGCGCGTCCGTGATTGCCGCCGGCGGCGAAGCCGCGGATCGTCTCGATCGAACCGGGCACGACCGTGTTCACGGTGATGCTGTGCGGCGCCAGTTCCTTCGACAGCGCGCGCGTCAGGCCCAGCATGCCGGCCTTGGCGGTGATTGCGTGGACACGGCCGACGGCTCCGACATGGGAGGAGATGCCGCCGAGGTTGATGATCGTCCCGCCGCCTGCGGCGATCAGATGCGGCGCGGCGGCATGTGCGCAATAGAACGCGCCGTCGAGCGTGGCGCTCATGATCTCCCGCCATTCGGCCGGCGTCATGTCGGCGAATTTCGTCTGGCGGCGGATCGAGGCGTTGTTCACCAGCACGTCCAGCCGGCCGAATCGCGCCACCGTCGCCGCGACCAGCGCCTCGGCCTGGGTGTGGTCGGAAATATCGGCCATGAACGTGTCGGCGTCGCCGCCGGCTTCGCGCACCAGGCGCGCGGTTTCCCGTGCCTCGGTCTCGGACTGGCGGGCCGTGGTCATCACCCGGAACCCATCGCCAGCCAGCGCGAGTGCGATCGCTCGGCCGATATTCAACGCGCTGCCCGTTACCAGCGCGACCCTGTGTTCATCCGTCATGGTGATCCCCCTTCCCCGAGGGGGCGATTGGACTCACGATGCGGTCTGGTGTGCAATAGCCCCATCGTAATCCCTCAGGAGGAAACCATGGCCCAAGCTCCTTCGTCCGCATCGCGTGACGCCGTCCGCGCCGTTGTGCCCAAGATGATCGACCTGACCGAGAAGGTCCTGTTCGGCGATGTGTGGGAGCGGCCGAACCTGTCGAAGCGCGACCGCAGCCTGATCGTCTGCGCCACCCTGATCGCCACCTACCGGCCGGAACAGCTGCGCGGCCACCTGCAGCGCGCGCTGGACAATGGCGTGACCAAGGATGAGATCTCGGAGATGATCACGCACCTGGCGTTCTACTCGGGCTGGCCGGCATCGATGTCCGCGGCCAACATCGCCAAGGAAATCTTCGCGAACAATCCCTGAAGGCCGAGCGGCGCGGGCCGGGGCTAGCCGCGATGGGCGGCCCCGGACGTGGATTTTTGCAGCCCCGGGCTTGTCCTGGGAAACCGCCGCGGCACAATCCGGCATCCCGGGACAAGCCGGGAACGACGCATGACGGTCCGCGGCCGCGACGTGCGGCCGCGACCGGGATGGGAAGCAGAGCGCAGGTGATACAATGAAAGCGGGCTTTATCGGCCTCGGCACCATGGGTGCGAGCATGGCCGCCAATCTGCAGAAGGGCATCCAGAAGGACGGCCATACGGTTGTCGTGCATGACATCCGCAAGGAATCGGCCGCCCCGCATCTCCGGAACGGCGCGGTCTGGGCCGACAGCCCCGCCGCCGTGGCCGCCGAATGCGACATCATCTTCACCTCGCTCCCCGGACCGGTGGAGTTCGAGGCGGTGTCGTTCGGCGAGAACGGCCTGATCTCGGCCATTCGCAAGGGCGCGGCGTATTTCGACCTGACCACCAACTCGCCCACCACGATCCGCAAGGCGCACGCCGAATACGAAAAGAAGGGCGCCTACCTGTTCGACGCACCCGTCAGCGGCGGTCCGCGCGGGGCGCAGACCGGCAAGCTGGCGATCTGGTGCGGCGGCGACTCCGACGTGTTCGACAAGAGCAAGCCGGTGCTGGACACGATCGGCGACCAGGCGAAATACATCGGCCCGATCGGTGCCGGATCGGTCGCGAAGCTGGTGCACAACTGCTACGGCTATATTGCCACCGCGGCGGCGGCCGAGGTGTTCAGCATGGGCGTGAAGGCCGGCATCGAACCGCTGGCGATCTGGGAAGCGGTGCGCCAGGGCGCGATCGGACGGCGCGGCGCGTTCGACAGCCTGACCGACCAGTTCCTGCCCAACAAGTACGAACCGCCCGCCTTCGCACTACGCCTGGCGCACAAGGACGTCTCGCTCGCCACGCAGCTCGGCCGCGAACTGAACGTGCCGATGCGCTTGGCCAACCTGGCGCTGGCGGATCTGTCCGAAGGCTTGAACCGCGGCTGGGGCAACCGCGACTCGCGCTCGATCATGGTGCTGCAGACCGAACGCGCCGGCGTGAAGGTCGAGGTCGACCCGCAGCGCCTGACAGAGGCGCTGGAGAACAAGGCGAAGAACGGGTAGGCACGGGGCTTCCGCCCCGGACCCCGACCAAGAGGGCGCTGCCCTCCTGGACCTCCCGCCAAGGGCGACGGCCCTTGGAACGCGATTCCCTGGGTGGATTTGGGGCGGGGGGCCTGACGCAGACCTTGCGCGGTTCGGGTCAGGCCCCCCGCCCCCAATCAAACAAACGAGTTGGGATCAAAGGGGCTGTGCCCCTTTGCGGAGGTGCAGGAGGCAGCGCCTCCTGCCGGAGCGCGAGGCGGAGCCTCGCCCTTACGCCGTCTTCGCCGTGCGCCCCAGGCCGCCATACAGGTCCAGCAGGCGCTCGAACCACGCCGCCACCGGATCATCGGCCGCCAGCAACGGAAAGCGGCTGGCGCAGCGCGGCCACATCAGCGTGCCGCCCACGATATGATCCGCGTAGCTGGGGGCCGCGCCACCCAGCCAGTCCTGCCGGCGCAGCGTCAGGCGCACGGGCGTCAGCAGGTCCCGGAATGCCGGCAGGCGGTCTTCCCGATTGGCCTGCACGGCTTCCAGTGTCGCGCCGAAGCGGGCCTCGCGGCTCTGGCGGAAGTAGTCGCGGTCCTTGGGATCGACGATATCCAGCAGGTCGCGCACGATCAGGCGGGCGATCGCGCCGGTGAGTACGCCGTCGGCCCAGGAGTGGAGAAAGCGCAGATGCGCCTTGCCGCCGGTGCCGCCGAACAGGGTGGGGGCCGGGCAGGTTTCCTCCAGGTATTCCGCGATCGTCCAGCTATCGGACACCACCCGGTCCCCGTCGCGGATGACCGGCACCCGTTCCTGCCCCGAAAAGGCGAGTGCCTCCCGTTCGGTGAAGCGCCACGGAATCGTTTCGACCGGCAGGCCCTTGTGCGCCAGGGCGAACTTCGTCCGCCAGCAATAGGGGCTGAACCGCAGGTCCGGGTCGGCGCCGGCCAGATCATGCAGGATGATGCTCATGGTCCGCAGTGTGCGTGCGCACCGGTCGGACGTCCAGGGTTGTTGAAGACGTGCTCACGAACGTGCTAGAGCGTTGTCACGCCGAGCGGAACGTACCGCGTGTGAATCACGCGACAAACATTCTCTAGCCGCGCCCTGACCCCGGCGCGAGGACCTGCTTGCCCCACCTTGATCTTCCGGTCGCGGCCCCGGCCTTGGCCCGTCTTCCCGGCTGACCGGCGATGTCCGAAGCTGGTTCGTCTCACCTGCTGCTGCGCACCGCCCGCGGCGCCGCCTGGGTGATTGCCTGGCGCATGGGGCTGCGTGTGCTGGGGCTGGTCAGCACGCTGATCCTGGTGCGGCTGCTGACGCCGGCGGATTTCGGCCTGGTGGCGGTGGCGGCCAGCTTCATGCAGTCGATCGACGGGCTGATGATGATCAGCACCGAGGAGGCGGTAATCCGGGAGCGTGCGCCGTCCCGCGCCGTCTACGACACGGCCTTCACCATCAATCTGCTGCGTGGCGCGTTCGTGGCGATGCTGGTCGGGGCTCTGGCCTATCCCGCGGCGGCGTTCTTCGGCGATCCGCGGCTGGGGCCGGTGCTGCTGGTGCTGGCGGCCATGCCGCTGGTGGATGCGTTCATCAATATCGGCGTCGTTGATTTCCGCCGTAACATGACCTTCCACAAGGAATTCGCGCTGATGGTGCTGCCGAAGCTGTGCGGCATCCTGGCCGGGATCGCGATGGCCGTGGCGCTGCGCAGCTTCCTGGCCCTGCTGGTGGGCAGCGTGGTGAACCGCGTCATACGCACGGTCGTGAGCTATGTCATGCATCCGTATCGCCCTCGCCTGTCGTTGCGGGCCTGGGGCGTGCTGTCCGGCTATTCGATCTGGTCGTGGCTGTTGTCGATGGTGATCCTGCTGCGCGACCGGGTCGATACGCTGCTGCTGGGGCGGCTGACCAGCACCGCTTCGGTCGGGTTCTACAGCGTGGGTGCCGAGATCGCGGCGCTGCCGACGACCGAGCTGATCGAGCCGCTGGGGCGGGCTTCCTTCGCGGGCTTTGCGGTGGCGCGCAACACCGGGATGGATGTGCGGCGGACGTTCCTGCGCCTGCTGGGCAGTGCCGCACTGCTGACCCTGCCTGCCGGGCTTGGCCTGTCCCTGGTGGCGGCGCCGCTGGTCCGCCTGGCGTTCGGCGAGGCCTGGGATGCGGTGGTGCCGGTGCTGCAGGTGCTGGCGCTGGCCGGCACCATGACCGTGTTCGGCCAGCTCAGCGTGCATTTGATGACGGTGCATGGCGTGCTGGCGCCGCTGGTGGGGATGACCGGCCTGTTCATGGTGCTGCGCGTGGCGCTGCTGCTGGTGCTGATCCCCGGGCATGGCGTGCCGGGCGCGGCCTGGGCGGCGGCAGTGGCGATCGGCATCGAGCAGGCGGCGGTCATGGTCGTCGTATTCCGCCGCTTTGACCTCACGCTGGGCGACTTTGCCCGTGCGACCTGGCGTCCGGTTGCCGGTTCGGCGGTGATGGCGACGGGGTTGGCGGCAACGGGGCTGGGCTGGGTGCCAGCCGAGGGTGCGTTTCCGGTGCTGCAGTTGCTGCTGTCCGCGGCGACCGGGGCCTGTCTCTACGTTTCGGTGGTCGCGGCGTTGTGGCTTGCGGCCGGCCGGCCGGCGGGGGCCGAGGCGGACGGGCTGGCGATACTGCGCCGGACGCTGCGGCGGTGAGGCGGGCGCCGCGTTCCGGCCCCCGCCGAACCGTTGGCGTAGCTACCAGGTGGGCGGCAGATCCAGGCGCATGATCTGGCCTTCCAGCCCGGGTGCGGCAGCGGGATAGGCTTTGGTGACGCGCGAATCGTGCCCGGGCACGATCAGGTCGCGTGCGCCGGCCATGCGGTTGATGCGGCGGTAGCCCTCGATCATCACGAACAGGTCGTAGAAGATCGCGAAGGGACGTTCCTCGTCCGTTTCCTCGAACAGATGCACGGCGTCGGATGCCAGGATCACCCAGCCGCGCGCGGTGTGCACGCGCAGGATCGCCTGGCCGCGGGCATGGCCGCCGATCAGGATGAACTCGATCCCGGGGGCCAGGGTGACATCGCCGTTGTGGAACGTCATGCGGTCGGCGTAGACGAGGTCGATCAGCTGCTTGACGTCATCGGGATGGTAGGCGGCGCGGAAGCGCGGATGCGACATGTCGCGGCCGGTGACGTGGATCATCTCCTCGTCCTGGATGTGGAACATCGCGCTCTTGTAGTCATCCAGCGTGCCGACATGGTCGAAATGCGCGTGCGTCAGGATGACGTCGGTCGCCGAGGCGGCGTCGATGCCCAACTTGGCCAGCGCGTCGCAGGGGCGGATCAGGTAGTCGTACTGGCGGCCCATGCGCAGCGCGCCTTCGGGGGTGAAGCCGCAATCCACGATCCAGGTGCGCCCGCCGCCGCGGATGGCATAGGTAAAGAAATCCAGCCCCGGCAGCATCTTGTTGGGATCGCCGCCCAGGAACAGGTTGGCCTCGGCCCGCAGGTCCTGCTTGGCATAGCGGATGGCATAGATCTCGTAATTCGGCAGGCTTGGCATGGGTCTCCTCCCGCGTTGGCTGGTTGGGCGGGGTTTACGCCGCGCCTCTGCCCGGGTCCACCGGCCGCTGCCTGGGACCCTGGCGTACGCGGGCAGTTCGCGCGAGGATCAGCCCAGGCAAACGGGGGAAACGAAGATGGCCAAGGGGATCCTGCTGGTCACGTTCGACTACACGAACGCCCATGAAGACGAGTTCCACGACTGGTACGACCTGGAGCACGTGCCGGAACGCCAGCGCGTGCCCGGCTTCGGCACCTGCGAGCGCTGGATCAGCGTGAAGAACCCGAAGCATGCCGTCGCGAGCTATGAGCTGGACAGCCTGGGTGTGCTGCAAAGCGAGCCATACAAGGCGATCGCCTATGAGAACCTGTCGGTCTGGTCGAAGCGCGTGGGCAAGATGGCGCAGCGGCTGCTGCGCTTCGACGGTGAGCAGATCACGCCCGGCGACGCGGTCGCCCCAGCCGGCTGCGGCGGTCTGCTGGCGAACGTGATGAACGTCGACCCTGCGCAGGAAGCCGAATTCAACGCGTGGTATGACCAGGAGCACATCCCGGGCCTTGCCGCCGTTCCCGGCGTGATCTGTGCCCGCCGCTACCGGGATACCCAGGGCAGCCACAGATATCTGGCGCTGTATCATCTGGACTCGCCGGACGTGACCTATGGGGATGCGTGGAAGACGGCGGCGCGGACGGCCTGGACCGACCGCATGCGCCCGCATATCCGCGATCACCTGCGATTCCTGACGCGGCGCTACGTCCGCGGCGGCTGAGCGGCCGGACCAGGAGCCGCCCGCCTGTCCGGGTAGGAGCGGCCAAGGATCGAGCGAAGAACCGGAAGGAGCCGCGACGATGATCGCCGCCATCAGCCTGATACGCCGCCTGGACGGGATCACCCTGGGCCGGTTCCGCCGCCACTGGCTGGACGTGCACGGTCCGATGGTTTGCACGTTCGACGGGCTGCGGTCCTATGTGCAGTGCCACGCGATCGAGTCCCCGGCGATGAACGCGCGCGCAAGGGCGCTGCGGATCGACGGATTTCCCATCCTGTTCTTCGACAACCATGCCGAACGCGCCAAGACCAAGGGGTCTCCGGCGCTGGCGGCACTGGACGTGGATTCCACGCTGTTCATCGGTGCCGTGGCGCGGATCGCGGCGAATGTGGAGATGCTGGTGCCGGACGGCGCCTCACCCGGGCGGGCTGGCGTGATGCTGCTGTATCCGGACCCCGCGGAGGAGGACGTGGTGCATGCCGATGCCGATCGGCTGGCGCGGCGACCGGGGGTTCAGGGGCTGACGCGGTATCACGTGCGCGGGCAGGGGGGCGCGGTGAACTCGACGGTGCCGCAGCTGGCGGTGCGTGCGGGCGCGGTGCTGCAGGCGCGGTTCGCCAGCCTGGTCGATCTGGAATGCGCGATGGAGGGCTGGGAACCGGCGCATGCCGCGCGGTTCGTGGTGGAGGAGCATCGGTTGGTGTGAGAGGGAGGCGCGGCATGGCGGCGCTCCGGCTGTCTGTTTCGTAGAAGAAAAGGGCCATCATGGCGTCAGCCTGGGATCATCCTTGGGCTGCCAGGATGAAAGGTCACGCCGCATGAGGGCAAATGGCCGGCCGTCATGCTGGAGGGTTTCGACCGTCCGCCATCCGGCGTGGGCTATGCGTCACGACGTTCTCGATCACGCCATACGGCCGCGCGCCGCCGATTGCCCATCGCGCCTGACCGCGGCGACGAGGAGCGCCAGCGCGAAAAGTATAACCGGAAGGTGAGAGAGAACGAACGCGATCAGGCCACTTGCATGCATGGGCGGTCTCCAGACACCTGGCCGCCAACCCTCGGCCGCCTTCGGCCCTGTCCTGGCTATTGCGGAAAGTATTCAATGTGCACGTCGGCGGTTCGACCAAAGTACAGGACCCGGCGGCCAAGGAAGGACACGATGTATCCGGCGCATCCGCATGCCTTCACATTCCGGCAGAACGCCGCATAGGTGTAATCCGGCGGATTGGCCTGTGCCCACCTGACCTGGGCCACGACGCCAGCCTGATCGAAGGTCGCGCAGATCGTTCCTTGCGACGGACGGTTTTCCAGCACGACGCTGTCCCCGTCCGGCAGGAAGTAGGTTGTGGTGCCCTGCCGGTAGTCGACGGTATAGCCCTCGAACCCCGCCTCGATCAGCGTGGCGACGATGTCGGGGAAATCCATCGTCTTGTCGTATGCCGCGTTCAGGCAGGTTTCGGCAATGGCGATCCGTTGCGCGTCCATGACGCACTCCTTCTGCAAGAGGTTTCGTTCCGCCCGCGCCCATGACGTCTGGGCGTGCGTCATGCCAGAGTGGCGCCAGCGGGACTACGGTCCCGCGACGAAGACCTGCCGCGTGGCATAGGAAATCCATACCTTCTTGTTGGCCATCCAGTCCGCGCCCAGCAGCATGTCCACGATCGGCACCAGCCGGACCGGCGCAACAGGCAGCACCGGCGCCTCGATCACCTCGTCAGCGATGCGCAGCGTGCGAAAGCGGTGGCGCACCATCGTCACCGTGCGCGGCCCGGCCCCGGTCGCCCGGGCGGTGGGGCTGCCGGCCAGCGCCTGCTCGGTCAGCCCCAGCCGCGCCATTCCGGGCGCGGCGACCATCGTGGCGCTCGCCCCGGTATCCAGCAGCGCGCGCAGCTTCACGCCGTCGAGTTCCAGATGCACCACCAGCGCCGATTCCATCGGATTCTCCACCGGCACGGCGCGATAAGGCTCGGTCCAGGGCAGGAACGCGCCCGCGCAGCCTGCTACCTGGTACAGCGTCACCTGCCGTCCGCGCAGATCCAGCGACAGGTCGAACTCCGAGAGGAAGTCGCGGCCCAGCAGCCCGTCGATCACCTGTCTCCCCGCTCGTGTCTGCGGCAGGGTCCCCATCGTCAGGCTGGTGTCGCGGGTGCGCGTGCGCCGTTCCAGCTTCACGCCGCCCAAAGTCAGCGACCGGGGCAACGCATTACGGAACCGTTCTACCCCGCCGATGCCGCGCATCGTCGTCGCCACCCATTCATCCAGCGCCAGGTCCAGCCGCGCGACCGCCGCGCGCGTCACCATCGAGCGTTGCGCGCCGGTGTCCAATATGAAGGTCGCCGGCCGGTCGTTCACCATCACCGGCACCAGCACGCTGCCGTTGGGCACGGTCAGGGCGACGCGCGCCCGTTCGGCCACGCTGCAGGCCGCCTCCGCCACGCCGTGCGCTGCCAGCAGCACGACCAGCGCGGCCAGCAGGGCACGTATTCCTGGTTTCATCGCCATGGGTGTTTGTCCGCAACCAGCCAAGCCAGTATCCAGTCGGAATGCCGATTCCGCCAGACCCGCCGCGCCCTGTCCCGCCGACCCTGGCGGGACTGTTCATGGGATTTTTCACCGTGGGCATCTGCGGCTTCGGCGGTGTGCTGCCCTGGGCGCGGCGGATGATCGTGGAGCAGCGGCGCTGGCTCACCCCGGCCGAGTTCACCGATGTCCTGAGCCTGTGCCAGTTCCTGCCGGGGCCGAACATCATCAATGTCTCGGTCGCCCTCGGCGCGCGCTGGCACGGCCCGGCGGGAGCGGTGGTCGCGTTCGTGGGGCTGCTGGCGGCGCCGACCGCGATCGTGCTGACGCTGGCCACCATTGCCGACCGCTTCGCCGAGGAGGCGATGGTGCGCGACGCGTTCTCGGGCCTGGCCGCCGCGGCCTCGGCGCTGGTGCTGGCGATGGCGCTGAAGATTGCCGCGCCGTTGCGCGATCGGTGGAGCGCGATCGCGATCGGCGGTGTCACCGTGGTGGCGATCGCGGTGTTCCGCCTGCCGCTGAGTGTGGTGCTGCTTGTCATGGCGCCCGTATCGATCTTCCTCGCGCACCGGTCCCGTCCATGACCGGCTCGCCGCTTGTCGATCTCGCGCTGGTATTTGCACAGCTGTCGCTGCTGGCGTTCGGCGGCGGCGTGACGATCCTGCCGGAAATGCAACGGCAGGTGACCGAGGTGCATGGCTGGCTGACCCCGCGCGATTTCGCGTCGCTGTTCGCGCTGGCACAGGCCTCGCCGGGGCCGAACATGCTGGTGGTGGAGTTGATCGGCTGGCGGGTCAGCGGCTTTGCCGGCGCGGTGGTGGCGATCGGGGCCATGTGCCTGCCGACATCGCTGCTGACCTATTTCACCGCCAGGATGTGGGACCGGTTTCGCAACGCGTCGTGGCGGCGGACGGTGCAGCTGGGGCTGGCGCCGGTGACGGCGGGGCTGATCACGGCGGGCGCGCTTTTGTTGGCGGCCACCACGACGATCAACTGGCAGACGGCGGTATTGACGGCTGTGGCGACGGCAATCTTTATCGGGACGAAGCTGCATCCGCTGATCGTGCTGGCTGCCGCGGCGGGGCTGGGGGCGGCGGGCGTGCTGCGGTAGGCGGCGGTTCCTGGGCGTCTGGTTCTGTCTTTGAGCACGATGTTCGGCTGGCCGCGCTCGACCCTGGTGTTCACGCCCACCGCACGTTCTGCTCACACCACCCCACGAAACGGGCGAGACTTTCCGTCGTCGGCATCACCACGATGTCCGCCCCGCCACAATCCATCACGCGCCCTTCGGGGTCGATCCGGGCCACGATCTCCCGCAGGTCTCCGTCATAGCGGGCAGACCAGGCCGGCAGCACCGAAACCCGGTCCATGCCGCATCGCGCCGCATACTCGCGCGCGGCCTGCACGCCCGCGGTACATGCGGCGTAGCCTTTCGACACGGTCCAGTAATTGATTTCCCGCTCCAGATAGGGAAGGTCGCCCGTACGCCAGGGTTTCGCTCCGTCATGCATCGCTGCCTCTCTCGAACGTTGGCGCAAGTTGCGACAACATCTCCCGGCCGCGGGCATCCGTCTACATCGCAGGAACCGATGCGGGCCGCTCCGGTGCGATCAGCTGCCTGATCGACCCTCCCCCGGCGCCGGCCCCGCATACACCGCGCGGGGCCGGATCAGCTGTCCCGCCGCGCGCTGCTCCAGCGCGTGCGCGATCCAGCCTGCTGTCCGTCCCACCGCGAAGAGCGCCAGCGCCGAACCGTCCGGCAGCTCCAGATGCTCCTCCAGCGCCACCAGCGCGGCGTCGATGTTCGGGCGCAACCCGGTGACCGCCTCCATTGTGCGGAACAGTCCGGCGCAGCGCGGTCCCAGGGGGAACGCCGCCAGCAGCGCCGCCGCGCGCGGATCGATATCGGGATACAGCCGGTGGCCGAAGCCGGGCGCCTCCGCCCCGTTGCGCAGATCCTCGGCCACCGCCCCGTCCGGCTGCGCCAGCAGGGCGCGCACCCGCCCGGTCATGCCGCCATGCCGCGGGCCACTCAGCGCCGCCAGGCCCGCCAGCAGGCAGGCCCCCAGCGCCGCGCCGGTGGATGCGACCACCCGTACCGCGAAGGCCGAGGCGTTCAGTTCGTGGTCCGCGCACAGGACCAGCACTCGCCGGATCAGGTCCGCGCCGGCGTCGTCGACGCCCCAGGCACGCGCCAGCACAAGGTGCAGCGGCCCGTCCGCCCGTGCGTTGCCGGCCGCCTCGGCCATCGCGCGCAAGGCCGCGGCGGCGCTGCCGGCGGCCGCGGTCTCCTGGTGCGGCGGTTCGGCACGCGTGCCGTCCAGACCGGCGATGCGACGCAGGCAGCGCGCGATCGGCGTTGTCGTCCCGCCGTCCGGCGCCGGATCCTCGTCCGAGGGCGGCAGGACCGGCAGTGACGGCACATCCCACAGCAGCGCCGCCGTATCCTCCAGTGTCGCCGTTTCCGCCAGCCGGATGGCGTCGCGTCCGCGATACCACAGCCGCCCGTCGGCGATCTGGGTGATGCGGGAGGTCAGCACCGGCTCCCCGAAATCGATGGTCGAGGCCGCGACGACCCGCCGCGCGCGTCCGCGGCGGCGGCGCTGCACCAGGTCCTCGACGCCGAACCGGTCATACAGGCTGCGCTTCGGATCGTCGGGATCGGGACGCGCGCGCAGCAGGCCGCGGCTGACATAGGCATAAAGCGTCTGGCGGGCGACGCCGAGGCGCCGCAGCGCGGCTTCGGCCGGCAGCCAGTCGGCGGGACGCGCTTGCGTGTCAACCATGGGCGTGTGTCCGATCGCAATCTTGTCGAATGGAAAAAACCCAGTCGCCATGATGGAGTCGATGCTGCATGCAAGCACGTCCTGCTTGCATCGGCCCCATGCCCGGGCTCTATTCTGCCTTGGCGAAACCCGCACAGGCCGACGGCGTTCGGCGGGGGGAACGTGTTCATGTACCGCGATCGGCCCTGGCCGCAGGAGGAGGAAGAGGAAGCCAACCGGCAGACCGCCAGCCTGGCGGCCATGGCGGTGGTGCTGGTCCTGCTCGTCTTTGGCCTGTTCCTGATCCACACCCTGCAGACCACCAGCGCGATCGAGGATTGCCTGATGGCCGGCCGGCGCAACTGTGACCAGCTGGTCACGCCCGCCCCCTGACCGGCCGGCGCCCCCGCCTTCTGACCAGCCGGCGCACCGAACGCAACATTGACGCCGGCGTGAAGTCTGGCCAGCGTTCCCATGCGGACGATCAAACCGGGGGATGCGATGCGGATAGCCGACATGGACTGGCGCATGGTCGAGGACTGGGTGCGCCACGATGACCGTTGTGTCCTGCCGCTGGGCAGCACCGAGCAGCACGCCGGCCTGTCGCTGGCGACCGACGCGATCCTGGCCGAACGGGTGGCGCTGGAAGCGGCGGAGCCGTTGCAGGTGCCGGTGTTTCCGGTCGTGTCCTATGGCCTGAGCCCGTATTTCTCCGCCTTTCCCGGCACGGTGACGCTGCGCGTCGGCACGTTCACCGCCCTGGTGCGCGATATCCTGGACAGTCTGAAGCACGCGGGGTTCCGCCGCATCCTGGTCGTGAACGGCCATGGCGGCAACCAGCCGGCCGCGGCGGTGGCGCAGGAATGGATGATGGACAACCCCGACGCGCGGGTGCGCTTCCACGACTGGTGGCGCGCCCCGCTGACCGCTGCGGCGGTGAAGCGGATCGACCCGGTGGCGACGCATGCAAGCTGGATGGAGAATTACCCCTGGACGCGCCTGCCGGAGCGCGCGGCGACCGAGACCACGAAGACAGCGATCGACGGGGATCGCATGCGCACCCTGCCGCCCTTCGAGGTGCGCCTGATGCTGGACGACGGCAATTTCGGCGGGCGTTACCAGCGCGACGACGCCGAGATGCTGGAGATCTGGGACGTCGCGGTGGCGGAAACCCGCGACCTGCTGGAGCGCTGGTAGGCCCTTCCGGTCCCGAACCAGTGCCGTGAAAGACACAGCTGTGGAAAACCGACGAACCCGGCAGTCGCGATGCGCTTGCCGGGTTGCATCACCCAGCAAACCGTTCGCAGGATATTGATGCCCTTGCGGTCGTTCGGTTGTTCCGAGTCGCAACTGTCCTGGGTGGCCGGCCCTTGCTGCCGGTCGGATGAAACCGGGGAGGCGAACGTTCATGGCCGCGCTGCCAAGGACCGACATGGAAAACCGGCCGATGACGGCCGAGGAACGGAAGGTCATCATCGCCTCCTCGGCCGGAACGGTATTCGAATGGTACGATTTCTATCTGTACGGATCGCTTGCGGCGATCATTGGTGCGAAGTTCTTCAGCCAGTATCCGGAGACGACTCGTAACATCTTCGCCCTGCTGGCCTTCGCTGCGGGCTTCCTGGTGCGCCCGTTCGGTGCGCTGGTGTTCGGACGCCTGGGCGATATGGTCGGGCGCAAATACACCTTCCTGATCACCATCCTGATCATGGGCTCGTCCACCTTCATCGTCGGCCTGCTGCCGACATCGGACCAGATCGGCGTCGCCGCCCCGATCATCCTGATCGGCCTGCGCCTGCTGCAGGGCCTGGCGCTGGGCGGCGAGTATGGCGGCGCCGCCACCTATGTCGCCGAACACGCCCCGCACGGACGCCGCGGCTTCTACACGTCGTGGATCCAGACCACCGCGACCGCCGGGCTGTTCATGTCGCTGCTGGTCATCCTGATCACCCAGACCATCACCGGGTCCGACTTCGCCGTCTGGGGCTGGCGCGTGCCGTTCGTGCTGTCGATCGTGCTGCTGGCGATCTCGGTCTGGATCCGGCTGCAACTGAACGAAAGCCCGGCCTTCCAGAAGATGAAGGAGGAAGGCACGCATTCCACCGCGCCGCTGACCGAGGCGTTCGGCCGCTGGAGCAACGCCAAATGGGCGCTGCTGGCGCTGCTGGGCATGGTCGCCGGCCAGGCGGTGGTGTGGTACGGCGGGCAGTTCTATGCGCTGTTCTTCCTGACCAGCACGATGAAGGTGGACAGCTACTCGGCCAATCTGATGGTGGCGTGGTCGCTGGCGCTGGGCACCGGCGGATTCATCCTGTTCGGCTGGCTGTCGGACAAGATCGGCCGCAAGCCGATCATCCTGGGCGGCTGCATCCTCGCCGCCGTCATCTACTTCCCGATGTTCCACATGCTGGCGGGCCTCGCGAACCCGGCACTGACCCGGGCGCAGGACACGGTGAAGGTTGAAGTTGTGGCCGATCCCAACAATTGCTCCTTTCAGTTCAATCCGACCGGGACCAGCAAGTTCACCACCGCCTGCGACATCGTAAAGGCGACGCTGGCGCGCCTGTCGGTGCGCTATGATCCCGTCGACGCGCCAGCCGGCACGATCGCCAGCGTCAAGATCGGCGATCGGGTGATCGAGGGCTTCGATGCCCGCACCGCCGGCGCCGAGGCGGCTGCGCAGACCACGGCCCTGACGCGGCAGATCACCGAGGCCCTGACCGCGGCCGGCTATCCGCCCGCCGCCAATCCGTCGGTGGCGAAACTCGCCCATCCGTTCGACGTGTTCCGGCCGCAGACGGGCGGGATCGTGATCCTGCTGACGGTGCTGGTGCTGCTGGTAACCATGGTCTACGGCCCGATCGCCGCCGCGCTGGTCGAGCTGTTCCCGACACGCATCCGCTACACCTCGATGTCGCTGCCGTATCACATCGGCAATGGCTGGTTCGGCGGGTTCCTGCCGGCCACCGTGTTCGCGATGAACGCCGCGGCCGGCAGTCCGTATTTCGGGCTGTGGTATCCGGTGGTGGTCGCGGCCGGCACGGCGATCATTGGGCTGATCTTCCTGCCCGAGACGAAGGACCGCGACATCTTCGCCGAGGACACCGCGCCGCGATAGCGATCGGGTTCCGCGGGCATGGGCGTAGACAGGGGCTTCGGCCCTGTCTGCGTTTGGGAGCGTTGGCTCCGTCTGGAGATGGGAGATATTGAGTTCCGGCTCACATGATCCCATTTTCCGGCTCAGATGAGCCGAGGTTAGCGCGTATCCCGTCCCGGTCGAAAAAGTCGCGGCAACCCTGGGCGGTGATCGCGTGTTCGGGTCGCCGCCGCACTCGATGGATGAACTGTCCGATGCGATCGCCGGCGGATTGCCGCGCGACGTCGTTCCCGCGCTGGCGGCCGAAGCGGCGCCGGATCGCGATGACCTGCGGCGGAAGGTGGCTGCGCTGGTCGTTTCTCCCGCCACCTACAAGCGCGAGGGGCGTCTGTCGCCCGCGGCGGGGGAACGGGCCGAGAGGCTGGCGCGCGTGACGGCCCTGGCGCACGAGGTGCTTGGCGACCCCGATGAGGCGCGGGCCCGGCTGACCGAGCCACATCCCCTGCTTGGCCGCCGTTCCCCCATCGAGACCGCCGCGACCGATCTGGGTGCGCGGGCGGTGGAGCGCATTCTGCACAACATCGCGCACGGCCTGCCGGCCTGACCGCCGGGGATGGTGGTCTGGCGTCTGGGAACCGAGGCATTCCCGGTCTGGGATGGCGCGGGGGCGGCGATGCATGGCGGACGGATACGAATCCGGCGGGCGTGCCGGCGATCTACGCCGGAGGTTCACTCGCCCTGGCGATGCTGGAGCGGCTGGTGCAACGCTCCGGCTTCCGGCGCGCCCTGTACGTGCGGGCCGAGGTGCCGGACGATCTGCCCGTGACCGACCTGATGATCGATCCGCCGCCGGACTGGCGGAGCCTGGGCAGCCCGGCCGCCGCGCGGGCGGGTGGCGCCTGGTTTCGCCAGGGTGCGACGGCGGTCTTGCGCGTGCCGTCCGTGGTGGTGCCGCAGGAGGCGAATTTCGTGATCAACCCGCTTCACGCGGATGCCGGGCGGATTGCCGTCTCCCGACCCGGCAATGCTGACCTGGGACGCGCGCCAGTCCGGCGTCTCCGGGCCAGGGTAGCGGACACGCATTCCCCGCCCACGCCCGATTGCCGCATGGCCGTGCGGCCGGCTGGTGGGGGAGGAGCGGGCGCGCTGCCTCCCCCACCGGGTCAACCCTGGTTCACCGTTACAACCGTGGCAATGATTTCTTCGGGATCATCTGGCAGGATTCGTTTCATGCCGTCGCCTTCCCGGCGGAAGCGCATAATGGCATTTGTATGGGCCGCCTGTGCATCCTTCGACGTGTAGCCTGAGAATGTTGCGACGCGCCCGTCATCGAGCTGCACAACGACCGTTCTGACCCGTCCGGGTTCGCAATGCAACGCAATACGGGGCGGCGATCATGAATGACGCAGGGCGACGCTCCGGCCCTCCGACAGTTCAGGCACGGAAACGTGAGACGTCTGGTCGCCGTAAACGGGCAAAATGGCGCCCGCACCCTCTGTCGTACCCATGAACATGACGGTCGGGAGGAAGACGTTCATGAAAAGCACCGACACGACCTTCGCCGGCTCGATTCCTGAACTCTACGATCGCCATCTCGGACCGATCCTGTTCGACCCCTATGCGATCGTGACAGCTCGGCGTCTCGCCGCCTTCCCGCATGACACCGTGCTGGAAGTTGCGGCTGGAACCGGAATCCTGACCCGGCGCATGGTTGAAAACCTTCCGGCCGCACGGATCGTTGCAACCGATCTCAATCAGCCGATGCTGGAACATGCCCGTCTCAAGCACAGAATGAGCGGTGTGACCTTCCGGCAGGTCGATGCCTGCGACCTGCCCTTCGCGGACGCGGCGTTCGACCTGGTGCTTTGCCAGTTCGGGGTGATGTTCTTCGCCGACAAGATTCTGGGCTTCCAGGAGGCGCGCCGGGTGCTGAAACCGGGCGGCCGGTTCATCGCCACCGTCTGGGCCTCGCTGGCCGAGAATGCGCTTGCCGAAACTGTCGTGAATACCCTTGCCGACCGGTTTCCCGAGGACCCGCCCGGATTCCTTGCGCGCGTCCCGCATGGATACCACGATCCCGACCGCATCCGGGGCGACCTGGAAGCGGCGGGCTTCCGCAGAATCATCGTGGAAACCATCACCCTGCCAACCCGGCCGGCTACGCATCGCGACCCGGCAATCGGCTTCTGCCAGGGCACCCCCACACGCGCGGAAATCGAGAATCGCGACCCGGATGATCTCCAGGCCGCCACCGAGGCGGTCGCAGACGCCATCGCCGCCCGATTCGGCGCGGAACAGATCGATGCCACCATGCAGGCGCATATGATCATCGCGAGCGGGTGAACGTCCGCACGCTTGCCTTAGCCGGCACGCTCGTCTCGCCGTCCCGGGCGCCGCCCCGTCGTCCCGGGCGCCACTTCGTCGTCCTCGGACCTGGTCCGAGGAGCTTCACGCAGCACAGCCCCTGAAACGACAGGCCCATCCTTCAAGACCGCCGTCTCCGGCGATGCGCGGGTCAAGCCCGGGCGCGACCGAAGCGGCAGTCCAACCCGAACCGGGAGTCGCCGAACAACCGCGACGTCCCTCGCGCGGACCCGCGCCCCTGCAGCGCCCTACGGCCGCAGCATCACCTTCGACGCCGCGCGCTGGCGCGACAACTCGAAGCCCTCGATCCCCCGCTCCAGCGGCATCCGGTGCGTGATCATCGCGCGGAACCGCTCGCCCTCCCGCGCCAGCAGGGACAGCACCTTGTCCCAGGTCGGCCGGTCGCAGCCATGCGTCGCGCGCAACTGGTGCCTGGCGCGCACGAAGTTGGTCAGGTGGATCGACACCGGCCCGGGATGGATGCCCGCCACCACCAGCACGCCGCCGGTCTTCAGCACGCCCAGACCGTCGTTCACCGCCGGCGGGTAACCGGTGGCCTCGATCACCACATCCACCTTCCGCCCGCCGTTGGCCGTCATCACCAGCTGATCCAGCGGCGCCTCCGCCACATCCAGGATGTCCTCGAACCCCAGTTGCCGCATCACATCAAATCGCGGCCCATCCGCTCGGCCCGACACCAGGACGCGTCCGGCCCCGGCGGCACGGGCGAACAGCGCGATCGCCTGGCCGATCGTGCCCGGCCCCATCACCAGGACGGTGTCACCCAGGCCCACCTCGCCGGTCAGCACCGCCTCGCACCCCACGCCCAGCGGTTCGGTCAACGCGCCGAGTTCGGTGTCCACGGCGTCCGGCAGAGGCATGCAGTCCGCCGCGGGGATGGTGACGTGGCGCGCGAACCCGCCGGGCCGGCTCAGGCCGATCGACTGGCGGTTGAGGCAGTTGCGGGTATCGCCCCGCGCGCAGTTGGGGCAGGTGCCGCAGACCACAGCGGGCATTGCGGTGACCGCGGTGCCTTCCTTCAGCCCCGCGCCGGCGCCCACCGCGACGATGCGGCCAGCGAATTCGTGTCCCATCGTCACCGGCAGATGCGGCACCATGAAGCCGTACCCGTCTGTCCATTCATATGCATGCACATCCGAGCCGCAGATGCCTGCATGCTCCACCCGGATCGTCACTTCGCCGGCGCCTGGTGAGGGGGCTTCGGTGCCGTCGAACAACTCCAGCCCGAATCCGGGCTTGGTCTTGCGCAGGGTGAGCATGGGCGGTCCTCCGGTTGATTGCGCCTCGATTATCGCGCGGCGGCGGTGGGCGGAAGGGCAGGGCGCCGGCCAGCGTCCGGGTGCGCGGCATTGCCTGTGATCTCAGCAGGTCGCCGGCGGAGGGGATGCCCTAAATGTAGGCACATGCCAAGGCCGCGCCGACAGGGTACTGGTCGAAGCCAGAACGGCAGCAGGTGAGCCGTCATCGAATTTTTCAACATTTTCCGTCGCAATCCAAACGTGCCTTCCGGATCCCCTCGGAACGATAAATCCTATTCAGACGACAATGACGCCGGAGAGGATAGCAGATCACTCCTCATGAGAATGGTCATATACCAGGCCAGCTTGCTAACGCAGCAAGCTGACGCGAGCGCTGGCGGAGCTCTCCGGCCGGCGTACGCGAATCGTTTGTGAAGGGCGAAGCTCCAAGCGCGAATAGCACCGGTAGGCTGCCTGGACTACTATTGGAGGGACTGTCAAATATCTGCCATCAAGCCGATCATCACCGGCAAACAGATGAGCGAAATCCACGTGGAAACCACGACTAAGCCAGCAACGGCCTCGGGATTGTCACCCCATCGCTGCGCCACGACGTAGCTCAACACGGCAACGGGCATGGCACATTGCAGAATCAGGACAGAGCGAGCAAGCGGTGGGAGGTCGAACGCAAATCCCATTACAATGCCAACGCTGGCTCCTGCGCCCATACGCAGCACCGAAAAAATAAACGCCTCAGCCAAAGCCGACGGTTTCAGACGGGCCAGCGACGATCCGACCAACATCAGGGTGAGAGGTACCGCCATATCGCCAACCAGTTGCACCGAGACCAAAGCGGAATGCGGAACGTTCACGTGAAGTAGGCGGATGAGCACGCCGGCGACCACCGCCAAAATGAGAGGGTGGCACAGCCGAGAGACCACGCTTTCCCGACCGGCTGTTATCACCGCCACCAGGCTCATGTTGAAAACAAGCGAAACCGCACAAAACGCTGCAGCGTAGCCGGCTGCGTTCTGTCCGAATGCGAAGATGACCAATGGAATGCCAAGGAATGCGGCGTTCCCCCAGGTTACCGACGGGAGATAGGTTCGTAGACTCAAGCGGCTCGCTCCCAGTAACAAGGAACCAATGACCGCAATCGCCGCCAGGGAAGCAGTCGCTGCAAGCACCATCGTGGCGAAGGCGCTAATTGAAATTTCGGCATTAATGAGGGAGCTAAGAATAAGGCAAGGAAGTGCCAGATCAGTCGCGATCGCCGCAAGTGTGCTATTGTCAAATGGACGTCCAATCCTGACCCAGGCGTAGCCGATACCCATACCGAGGAAAATGGGAAGAAGAATGGTAAGGACGGCTATTATCATCGATGGGCTCCAGATGATCCAAAGCATCGCAATATTTCCAAGAAGGACGGCCGGACGACCCGGCGTGTAACATAGCGCGGCGGAGAGTCGCCGACCGTAATACTGGCATTCAAACACAGCGTGCTGCATGGACAGAGTGGACTAGAGCGGGTGGCGCTCCGCCATCTGCTGTAGCTTGATTAGTAACTCCGTCGAGATGGTGATCCCTTCCGCGGCTTGCCGCCGTCGTTCGGCAAGGCGCCGATCGCCTGGAAGCCGCACGTTCGGTTCGCTGGCGATGAGCGTGCAGAGGCGTGCCACTCGGTCCGCGAAGGCCGTTCCCCCGAACATTATCGGATCAAAGGCAACTACCATGGCGCCGGTGGCGAGCGGTGCGCCGCTATCATGGAAAAAGGACGAACACTCGGATGAAAGATTCGATCCAGTGAGCAGCCCCGCAACCAGGTCAATAATCATGGCCAGGGCTGCGCCCTTTCCGCCACCGAAGGCGGCCAACGTGCCATGGAGTGCCGCTACAGGGTTGGTGGTCGGCTGGCCATTTTTGTCGAGAGCCCAACCTTCGAGTATGGACGTGCCACGCTGCGCCGCCAAGTTGATGCGCCCCTGCGTCACAACGCCCATGGAGAGATCGATCACCAGCGGCGGGTGTCCATGCCTCGGACATGCAAAGGCAATAGGATTCGTGCCGAACAGTGGGACCGTCCCTCCCGGGGCCGCAATTGTACGTGGCGAGTTGCAGACCATGAGGGCGGCCAAGCCTTCATCAGCCAGGTCCTCGACGTGATGTCCGAGCACGCCGGAGTGATGTGTTCGACATATTGCCGCCGCCGCCACGCCCGTCGTCCCAGCAATCTTCAGCAGCCCACGGTTGGCAGTCGCAATTGCTGGATAGGCAAAGCCGTGATGAGCGTCCACTCGGATGGCCGCCGACCCGATCACTGAAGTCGTGGGTACTGCTCGTCCGTCCACGCGCCCGCAACGAGCATGTGCGGCATATTGCGGAAGAAGCGCTACGCCGTGAGAGGAGATGCAATCCATGTCGGCTCGCACCAGCGCGGTGGCCACGGCAGTTGCATTGCCCGAGGCTACTCCTGACGACTCAAGGGCTCGTTGCGCCAAGCCGCGCAATGCGCCGCCCCACAACCGCCTGGATCGGTCGCACTCCCCAGCGGACCAGGGGGAACTTGCTGTCGATTGTCGTGGTCGCTCGCGTGTCTCGCCCTGCATCATCTGCATCTCCGAAAAATTGCTTATCACTGCGCTCCCGACATGGGCCGCTCGCCCGGTTCAGGACGGCGAAGCATGTATCAACGAAGACCTGTGCCAAATGATTGATGGCAGACCTGCAAACGTGTTGAGCGACCGCGTGTGGCCGTCGGCACTCATGGTCCCTTCTTTCGTACGAGGACGATGATGAGGACTATCAGGGTCGCTTGCCCACATCCCCCTTCATTTTGAGGGGGGCGTCTAAAGCCGGCCTCATTTGCGCTCACACCGGAGCAAATGGCAGATTCAGTCGGGCCAGATATCGGGCTGCTTCGGTATGATGAGCGTAAGCGTCGCGGGACCGGCACATTGCGTCTGAGGAGGCTCGGGTAGTGGAAATCTGGCGATGGAGGAATCGCCCAGGGTCACCGCCGCGCCTGAGGACGCTCTTACGACTGATCGTAAGGGCG
>JBFXDK010000044.1:0-39310 GCA_050181195.1 Acetobacteraceae bacterium
ATCGCGCGGTCGAGGAAGCCCGCCGGCAGACACCGGTGAGCCGAGCATAAAGGTTTGAATTGATCTATTATTTCGCGTCCGGTCGCGGTATTGAGCAGGCGTCGTTCCGCCGGGGGCATGCCGGACTCGCCGCCGGATCGTGCGGGCGGACGCGGCGGGAACGGAACGGGTTTGCGGGTAGAGGTGACCGGGTGTTGAAGCGGATCGAGGCCTGGGCCGCGGACAGCCCGGAGCGCAGCAGGCTTGTCATTGTCCTGACATGCATCGCGCTGGGCGTGCTCGTCTTTAGCTTCATCCTGGGCTTTGCCTGGTACATGCTGGATTTCGCGGCCTGACGCGCGTCGCGACCGTAGAACGTTTTCACCCTGACTGTGCAGGGCGAAAATACTCCAGCGTTTGTTTTGTCGCGTGATTCACACGCTGACACGTTCCGCTCAGCGTGATCACGCGCTAGAGCATTTTCACCCTGACTGTGCAGGGCGAAAATACTCCAGCGCTTGTTTTGTCGCGTGATTCACACGCTGACACGTTCCGCTCAGCGTGATCACGCGCTAGAGTATTTTCACCCTGACTGTGCAGGGCGAAAATACTCCAGCGTTTGTTTTGTCGCGTGATTCACACGCTGACACGTTCCGCTCAGCGTGATCACGCTCCGGGCGCTCCGGACCAGCCGCAGGTGCCGGGGCGGCGGAACAGGCATAGCGGTGCCGCTCCCGCGATCCGCGAGGCATCGCTGAAACACGCGATCGGCGTGTATCCCGGCCGGCCACTCCCCGCGTCCGCGATCAGGTAGTTGAACCGGCCCGTTGCGGCGTCGAAGGAACTGCCCGGGGCCTGGTCCACCGCCTGCCCGTGCCGCAGGACGGCGGTGCGCATCGCCACGGATGAATCCGGCAACGTCAGGGTCGCGACAAAGCGGGCGAAATACAGCGGCACGTCCCGGTTCAGGTAAGTGTAGCCGCCGCTGTAGACGAGATCGATGTCATCGACGCCCAGGCCGCAGAGATCCGGCTGTCGGTGGGCGGCCAGAAAGCTTTGCGTGCTCGCGCGTTGGAACTGCCAACGGGGAGCGAGTTCGGCGGTCGCGTTGTGCCAGGACAGCCCCGCGGCGAGCAGCAGCGCCACCGGCGCGGCGGAGGGCAGCACGGTGCGGCGTGCGCGCAGCTCCACCAGGCGAACCAGGGTTACGAAGCCGATGCCCGCGAGGATCGGCACGGCTGCGAGCGTCAGGTAGATGAACCGCACCTCCTTGTGCGGCACCAGCATGTGCGTTGCCAGCACCGCCAGCGCGGCCACGCCCAGTGCCGGCACCCGCGTCGCCCCGATGACGGCAAGGCACGCCACCAGGGGCAGCGGCCAGGCCGAATGCGCGAGGTAGGCGAAATAGAAGGACGCCGGCTCGGTTCCGATCGCCGAACTGATGCCCTGCAGCGAGTTGCGGGCGAAGTTCATCCAGACGGAGTGGAACGGCGCGCCCCAGGTCAGCCAGTCCAGCCCGCCCAGCACCGGCACCACGACCGCCAGGCTGCCCAGCGCCAGGAATTTCCATCGCTCCCGGTCCAGCCGGTGCTGGGCGAGTGCGACAGCCGCCATGGCAGGTGCGTACTGGTAGCGCAGGCAGAACGCGATGCCGAGGCAGGCGCCGGCCCAGGCCAGACGCCGCGGCGGACAGATGTCACGACGGTCGCCCAGGCAGATCGCGACCAGGATGGCATGCGCCGCCAATACCTCCGTCATCACCGCCGGCGCGAACCACACCAGGTCGAACCACATGGCACAGACACCGGCCGTCAGCGCGGCGGCGATCCGCCCCTCGCGCCGCAACGCCAGGAAGAACCCGACGGCGATCACGGACAGCGAGGCGCCGATGCACAGCAGGCGCGTCAGGCGCAGGTACAGCAACGGGTCGTCGCCGAACCGCGACGCCACCCACATCGGCGCGGCGACAAAGCCGGGCAGCAGCCAGGAACGGATGCCGTCGACATATTCCCACGGCACGATGCCGGTGCCGAATACCAGCCGGTGCGCCTGCTCGAAATACTGGAATGTCTCGTCGATGAAGACGACGTAGGTCTGGGTCAGCACGACATACAGACGTATGGCAAAGCCCAGCGCGAGCATCGACGCCAGCAGGACGCCGGCACCGGGCGGTGCGGCGGTGCGGTTCCATACGCTCTGTTCAGCGGCCGCCGGGGACACGCGCGCACTCCAGGCCGTCATGCGCCGCGTGTAGGACCGGTCCGGTTACAGCCTCGTTTCCGGCGTGCCGGAACCGGTGGGGCTACCGGATGGTTTGGCCCGGACCGGCGGCGCGAACCCGGGCCAGCAGTGTGCCCAGGGCGGGGACCAGCAGCAGCAGAACCAGCAGACAGACCGCGACCGCCGCCGCCGTGGGCCAGTCGCGGTTGGAGAAGAACTCACCCCAGATGACGCGTCCGATCAGCGAGGCGCCGGGTCCGCCGAGAAGTTCGGGTATGACGTATTCCCCGACCGCGGGGATGAACACCAGCGCGCATCCCGCAGCGATACCTGGCAGCGACAGCGGCAGGGTCACGCGCAGGAACACCCGCCAGGGGGGCGCGCCCAGGTCGAAGGCCGCTTCCTGCAGCACCGGGTCCAGCCGCGACAGCCGAGCATACAATGGCAGGACCATGAAGGGGAGATAGGTGTAGGTGATGCCGATATACAGCGCGAGATCGGTGTAGATCAGCCGGACCGGTCCGAGGCCCAGGGCGGCGAGCGTGGCGTTGATCCAGCCCTCGTCGGCGAGCAGGCCGATCCAGGCGTTGATGCGCATCAGGAACCCGGTCCAGAACGGCAGCATGACGGCCAGCAGCAGCGGGTCCCGCCAGCGCGGGTCGGTGCGGGCGATCGCCAGCGCCATCGGGTAGCCGATCAGCAGGCAGGCCAGGGTGGAAATTCCGGCCACCTTCACGCTGAGCATGAGGGACTCGCGGTACAGCGGGTCGGTCAGGACCAGCACGAAGCTGTCGAGGTGAAATCCGGGCGCGTAGGGCGGGACGCCGATGGCGGGCTGCGCCAGGGCGATCATCAGGATGATGCCGGCGGGGGCCAGGACGAACAGCGCCAGCCAGGACCATGGCAGCGCCACCACCAGGGACCGGCCGGCGCTCATGTGCTCAGCAGGATGCTGGCGTCCGGGTGCCACGACAGGGTCGTGGGTGTGCCGGGTTCCGCGTGCACGGCCCCTCGCCCATCGCGCAGCGCCTGGGTGACGCGCATTTCGGTCCGGTCGCCCAGGCGGACCGTCCATTCCATCGCCTCGCCGCCATAGGCCTGCTCGACGACCACCCCGGACAGGCGGTTCGGCGCCGGTTCACCACCCAGGCGCAGCCGTTCGGGCCGCACGGCGAGGTAACCCGGTCCAGGTATGCCCAGAAGGGCCGCGCGCAGCACCGTGCCATCCGCCAGCACGAAGGTCCGCCCGTCCGGCTGTACCGTTCCTTCCAGGATATTGGCCGAGCCCAGGAAGCGCGCGACGAAGCGCGACGCCGGCCGCTCATACATCTCCGCCGGCGTGCCCACCTGGACGAGGCGTCCGTCCTGCATCAGGCCGATCCGGTCGGCCATGCTCAGCGCCTCCTGCTGGTCGTGGGTGACCAGGATGAAGGCCATGCCCAGCGCGCGATTGACCCGCATGAGTTCCGTGCGCGTCTCCAGCCGCAGGCCGCGATCCAGCGCCGAGAGCGGCTCATCCAGCAGCAGCAGGGCCGGATTCGGCGCCAGGCTGCGGGCCAGGGCCACGCGCTGCTGCTGGCCGCCGGACAGCTGGTGGGGTCGGCGCGGCTCCATGCCCTGCAGGCGCACGAGCGCCAGCATCTCCGCGACCCGCCCGGCGATCCGGGCGCGGGACAGGCCGCGCCCGGCCAGGCCGAAGGCGACATTTGCCGCCACGGTCATGTGCGGGAACAGTGCATAGGACTGGAACATCGTGTTCACTGGCCGCCGCCAGGGCGGCAGCGGCGCCAGGTCGGCGCCGTCGAGTTGGATCCGGCCGGATTCGGGGCGCACGAAGCCGGCGATGGCGCGCAGCAGCGTCGACTTGCCCGAGCCGGAGCCGCCCAGCAGCACGAACAACTCCCCGCGGCGGACGGTCATGTCCAGCTCCGCCAGCGCGCGGGTGGCGCCGTAGCGGACCGAGAGGCCGGTGATGCGCAGCAGGCCGGTCAGTTCCCGGCCTTGAAGCGGGACCACATCCGCGTGCGCGCGCGTTCGGCGGCCTGCGGCACGGGGCTCGGCGTGAAGAAATCCGCCATCTGCGCCTCGGTGGGGAAGACACTGGCATCGGCGAGCAGATCCGGGTCGATCATCGGGCGGCTGGCCGGAACGGCATTGGGGTAGTGCGTGACATTGGTGATGCCGGCCATGATCCTGGGCTGCAGGACGAAATCGATGAACGCCAGAGCCGCGTCCCTGTTCGGGGCGTCGGCGGGGATCGCCAGCATGTCGAACGCGACCTGCGCGCCCTGGTTCGGCGTGATATAGCGGACGGTGACGCCGCGCTTCGCTTCCTGGGCGCGCACCTGGGCCTGGATCACGTCGCCGGAATAGGTCAGTGCGAGGCAGGTCGTGCCCGAGGCCAGCGCCTCCAGCGCCCCGCCATTGGCGAAGGTGCGGATATACGGGCGAATGCCCATCAGTGTCTGTTCGACCGCGGCCAGGTCCTTGGGTTCGGTGCTGCCGGTCGGGCGGCCGAGGTAGCGCAGCACGGACGGGATCACATCGATGGCGGAATCCATCATGGTGATGCCGCACGGCTGGAGCCGGCGCGCGTTCTCCGGCTTGAACAGCAGGTCCCAGCCATCCATCGGGGCGTCTGGCGCCAGCGCCTTGATCCTGTCGGGGATCACGCCCATCCCCACCGTGCCCCAGAGATAGATGGCGCCGTGGCGGTTGCCCGGGTCGGAGCTTTCCACCTTGCGCATCAGCGCGGGATCGAGGTTCTTCCAGTTCGGCACCTTCGCCCGGTCGATCTCGGCCAGCGCCTTCGCCTTGATCAGCCGCGAGAAGGTCGGCTCGCTGGTGGGCACGATGATGTCATAGCCCGAGCGGCCGGCGAACATGCGCGCTTCCAGCGTTTCCATGCTGTCATAGACGTCGTAGCGGACCTTGATGCCGGTTTGCGCCGTGAATGCCTGCAGCGCCGCGGGGTCGATGTAGTCGGTCCAGTTATAGATGTTCAGCACACGCTCCTGCGCGCGAACCGGCATCTCGACGAGCACGCACAGGAGCAGCAGACCGGCAAGCAGCCGCATCAGACGTTGGATCCCGGCGGAATGAAGGCCGCGCCGGTGCCGCCATCGACCGGGATCGTGGTGCCGGCGACGTAGCGGGCGGCATCGCTCAGCAGGAACATCATCACGTCGACCACGTCCCCCGGCTGCGCGATGCGGCCGACGGGCGAGACGCCGGAGGGACGATAGCCCTTGGATTGCGAAGGATCGGCCATCGCCTGGACCATCGGCGTATCAACGGTTCCGGGCGCGAGCGCATTCACCAGCACGCCCGACGGCGCCCATTCCGCCGCCATGACGCGGCACAACTGGGTGACCGCCGCCTTCGACGCCGCATAGGCGCCGCTGACGATCTTCGGGCGGGTCGCCGCGAGCGAGGACAGCAGCACGACGCGCGACGGGTTTTCCGGCGTCACGCCCCGGCGCAGCAGCGGCAGCGCCTTCTGCGCGCACAGGAAGGTGCCGCGGGTGTTGATGTTCAGCACGAGGTCGAAGTCCTCGATGCGCATCTCCTCCATCAGCCCCGTCCGCAGCACCCCGGCGCAGCAGACCAGGGCGTTCAGCGCCGGGCTGGTGTCGGCGATCGCCTCGAACGCCGCGGTGACGCTGGCGGCATCGCCGACGTCGCAGAGCAACGGGCGGAACCGGTTGCCATGGCCCGCGAAGCCCGACGCCGCCGCATCAAGCCGCGCCTGGGCGACATCGAGCCCATACACGGTCCATCCCGCCTGCAGCAGCCGGCCTGATGCCGCCAGTCCGATGCCCGAGGCCGCTCCGCTGATCGCTGCAATCCTGCTCATGACGTCTCTCCCTCGCCGCCATCGTAGACGGTTCGCCAGGGGCGGAAAACCCGCGCGCGGCCCGGTGGACCAGGCGGGGCGGGTCGGGTAAGCGGGGTGACGGACCAACCGGGCGGCGGCGAGGCATGGCAGGACGGATCTGCGGCAGGGTGTCGAATGCGGGACCAGAGGCGCCGGCCGCCAGACGAGCGGTCAGGCGGGGCTGAACGCGATGTGCGGGCGCTACGCCACCTTCCTGCCAGCCGAGGCGATCGTCGCCCTGTTCCAGACCTCGGGGCCGGTGCCGAACTGGGCGCCGACCTGGAACATGGCGCCGACCCGCGACGCGCCTGTGGTGCGGTTGCATCCAGAAAGCCGTGAGCGAAGGCTGGACCTGCTGCGCTGGGGGCTGGTGCCGCATTGGGCAAAGGACCCGAAATCGGTCCGCATGACCATCAACGCCCGTGCCGAAGGTGTCGCCACCACGCCGATGTTCCGCGATGCGTATGCGAAGGGCCGGCACTGCCTGGTGCCCGCGGACCTGTTCTATGAATGGCAGGTGGTGGATGGGGCCAAGCAGCCCTGGGCGATCGCGCGCGAGGACGGCCAGCCGCTGGTGTTCGCCGGACTGTGGGAAGGCTGGCGCGGCGCGGATGGCAGTGTGATCCGCAGCTTCACGATCATCACGACCACCGCCAACGAGGCGTTGCGGCCACTGCATGAGCGCATGCCCGTCGTCCTGGAACCCGGGGACTGGCCGCTGTGGCTGGGCGAGGCCGAGGGCGATCCGAAGACCCTGCTGCGCCCGTCCGACGCCGGGTTCCGCACCTGGCGGATCGGCACCGCCGTCAACAATGTCCGCAACGACAGTGCCGACCTGCTGACGCCCGTATAGCGGGTCGCGCTGCGGCGGTCGCCGCCTATCAGCGCAGCGCAAGGCTGCCGCAGCGCCGCTTGGTGCGATACGCTGCTGGGATGCAAGCCCCGACTGCCCGCGCCTGGGTCCGGATGCCCTCCGGCCGCCGGCTGAACCTGCTGGACCCGACGCCGTTCGACTGGACCGACGAGGACCTGGCGCTGGGCCTCGCGCGCACCTATCGCTGGGGCGGGCATTCCGTCTGGCCCCTGCCGCAGTCGGTGGCGCAGCATTCGCTGCTGGTGCTGGAACTCCGCCGCCAGGCAAGCGCGACCGGCCTTGCCGCCGCCTTCGCCCGCCGCGAACTCCTGCACGATGCCGACGAGGGGCTTCTCGGGTTTGATCCGATCTCGCCGCTGAAACCCTTTCTGGGTCCCGGCTATGCCGCGCTGGCCGCCAGGCTGCAGGGGACGATCGCCCGCCGCTACGCCCTGCCCGCCTGGACCCCGGCCGACAAGAAGCTCCACAAGCGCGCCGACCGGATCGCCGCCGCGTCCGAGGCGATCCATATCGCCGGCTGGTCGGCCGAGGAGGTACGGCGGACGCTGGGCATCGCCGAACCGGCGCTCGACAGCGACCCGCTCGCCGGCCGCTTCGGCACCGCCGCCTGGGAGCCGTGGCCGGCCGAACTGGCGGCCGAACGATTCCTGCGGGCGTTACGGACACTGTCACAGGCGCAGGATTGACCGGGCCCGGCTTTTCATCCAGGCCGGATGCCGCCACCTTGCGCCCATGCGCACAATCCTGCGAGGACTGAACAAGCTGCTCGTCGCCATCGGCATTGTTGCCCTGCTGCTCGTCTTTCTGATCGGCGGCGCGTTGTGGCTGACCCTTCCAAGCGGCCATCAGCAGGCGCGCATCCCGGGCCTGTCGGGGCCGGTGGATGTGACGTTCGATGATGACGGCGTGCCGCGTGTCCGCGCCGGCAATGAGCGGGATGGGGTGGCCGTGCTGGGCTACCTGCATGCGCGCGACCGGATGTTCCAGATGGAACTGATGCGGCGTGCCGCGTCGGGCCGGCTGTCGGAGATCGCCGGCCCGGTCACGCTGCCCATCGATCGCAACATGCGCATGCTGGGGCTGCGCCACCGCGCGAGCGCGGATTTCGCCGCCCTGCCCGCGGATGTGCGTGATTTGCTGGAGGCCTATGCCGCGGGGGTGAATGCGCGGATCAAGGCCCGCGGCCGCTTCGCCTCCCCCGAGTTCCTGATCCTGGGCGCGCCCGAACCGTGGCAGCCCGTCGACAGCCTGCTGTGGGGCAAGACGATGGGGCTGTGGCTGTCGGCGAACTGGCGGACCGAGCTGTCCCGCCTGGCGCTGTCGGGCCGGGTGCCGGACCGGTTGATCAACCAGCTCTGGCCGCCGACGGGCACGCCGGCCGGGCCGGGCGCGGCGCTGCAGACGCCCACCGAGTTCGCCGCCGCGGCGCGGGCCCTGGCCGAGATCCTGCCGAGCTTCCCTGGCAATTTCGCGCTGCCGGCCAGCGCGTCGAATGAATGGGCGGTGGATGGCGCGCACTCGGCGACCGGTGCGCCGCTGCTGGCCGGCGACCCGCACCTGAATTTCGGCTTTCCCGGCATCTGGTACCTGGCCCGGATCGAATTGCCGGACCGCGTCCTGGCCGGCGCCACCGCGCCCGGCGTGCCGGCCATCGTGCTGGGGCACAACGGCCAGATCGCCTGGACCTTCACCACCACCGGCGCCGACGTGCAGGACGTGTTCGTCGAAACTCCGGCCGGGCCGGGCGAATACCAGACCCCGGACGGTCCGCGCCCCTATCAGGTGCGAGAGGAACGGATCGCGGTGCGCGGCCGGCCCGATGAGTTCCTGGTGGTGCGGGAAACCCGGCATGGCCCGGTGGTGAGTGACCTGCGCCCCTCGGGCAACGCGGTGCTGGCGGTGGCCATGGGCAACCTGCAGAGCGGCGACACCTCGACGGCGGGGCTGCTGGCGCTGAACCGCGCCCGGACCGTCGAGGAGGCCGGCGAGGCCGCGACGATGATTTCCTCCCCGGTGATGAATGTGATGGTCGCCGACCGGCGGACGATCGGGCTGTTCATGTCGGGGCGTATCCCGATCCGGCGGACCGGTGACGGCAGCCGTCCGGTGCCGGGCGACGGATCGCATGACTGGATCGGCTGGGCGAAGGGCGAGCAGCTGCCCCGGGTGATCGCGCCCGAGAGCGGCCGGCTGCTGAACGCCAATGAACGGGTCGCCGCGGCCGACTTCCCGGTGTTCCTGGGCCGCGACTGGTTCGGCGACTGGCGCGCCGAGAGGATCCGCGCGCTGCTGGCCGAGACGGATCGGCACACCGCGGCCGGCTTCGCGCGCATGCAGGTGGATGTGCAGAGCACGTTCGCCCGCGCCATCCTGCCCACGCTGTTGTCCGTTCCGCCGCAAGGCGAGCCGGAGGCGCGTCTGCTGGCGCTGCTGCGCGACTGGGATGGGAGCATGGTGATGGAGGCGCCGCAGCCGCTGATCTTCAACGCCTGGGTCGCCCGCTTCTACCGTGCGGTGCTGCGGCGCGCCGGCATCCCGCTGGAGCATGGCGGTCCAATGCCGGATTTCGTCGGGTTCGTCCTGTCCGATGCGGGACGGCACTGGTGCGGCGGCGATTGCACGCCCCTGCTGCGGGAGACGCTGGGCGATACGCGCCGGGACCTCGCGGCGCGGTTCGGTCCGGCCGAATCGGCCTGGCGCTGGGGCGAGGCGCACAAGGCGGTATTCGCCCACCCGATCCTGCGCGGCATCCCCGGGCTTGGCCGCCTGGCCTCGGCTTCCATCGCCAGCCCGGGTGACGACACGACGGTGAATCGCGGCACCCCGAACGCGTCATTCCAGTCGGTGCACGGCGCCGCCTATCGCGGGGTCTACGACCTCGCGAACCTCGATAACAGCCTGTTTATCGTGACGCCCGGCCAGTCCGGCAATCCGCTGAGCCGTCATGCGCGAGACTTCCTTACACGGTGGCGCGATGGTGCTACCATCACTTTGGGCTCGAAACCGGACAGCGTCAGGGCCACGTTACGGATCAGACCATGAATTACGGCGGCGCCTACTCTGACGATTTCCTGACCCAGGGCGTGCTTCCGCGCCGCTGCGCGGCGTGGGTGCTGGACCTCGTCTTGATCGCGATCCTGGTGTTCGTGCTGTGGTGGGCGATGGCGGCGTTCGGCTTGCTGACATTCGGCCTGGGCTTCGGACTGATGGCGATCCTGCCCTTCGTGCCGTTCCTGTATCACCTGATCTCGCTGCTGGGGCCGCACAATGCCACGCCGGGCCAGCGGGCGTTCGGGCTGATCGTCTGCCGCGATGACGACCTGGGGCCGCCCACCGGTTTGCAGGCGGTGATCGCGATCGTGGTCTACTACCTGACCCTGGCCGCGACCGGGCTGCTGCTGGTCATCGCCCTGTTCACCACCCGCAAGCGCACGCTGCACGATCTTGCCAGCGGTCTGGTGGTGGTGCGGCTGCGGTCCCTGCAGGCGTTGACCCCACCGCCCGGCTCCTGGCACATGAATGGTCCGTCACCGACGCCACCCTATGGGCCATGACCTATAAGCCGCCTCGCCGCCCGCAGTTCTTCTATACGACGGCGCCGCTGCCCTGCCCTTATGTGGCGGGCCGGACCGAACGGAAGGTCGTGACCGAAATTACCGGGCCGGAAGCGGAGTCGCTGCACGACCGGCTGTCGCGCGCGGGGTTCCGGCGCAGCCACAACATCGCCTATGCCCCGGTCTGCCCGTCCTGCCAGGCCTGCATTCCCATCCGCATCCCGGTCGCGACGTTCCAACCCGACCGCACGTTGCGCAAGATCGCCCGGGCGAACGCGCTGCTGGAGGGGTTCGAGGTGCCGGCGCGGGCCACCGCCGAACAGTACCAGCTGTTCCAGCGCTATCAGCAGGCCCGCCATGGCGACGGCGACATGGCGACCATGAGCTTCTACGACTACCGCGCCATGGTCGAGGATACGCCGATTGACACGTTCATCGTCGAATTCCGCGACCCCGACGACCGGATGGTCAGCGCCTGCCTGACCGACCGTCTGGGGGATGGGCTGTCGGCGGTCTACAGCTACTTCGCCCCCGGCCTGGAAAAGCGCTCGCTGGGCACCTTCGCCGTGCTGTGGCTGATCGCGCGCGCGCGGGTGCTGGGGCTGCCCTATGTCTATCTGGGCTACTGGGTGCCCGAGAGCCGCAAGATGGCCTACAAGGCGCGGTTCAAGCCGAGCGAGGTGCTGGTCGGGGGGATGTGGCGGGTGCTGACCGAGCGGGAAGGCCCGCCGGTGGAGGTGAGCGCCGCGGACCTGGTGGTGGAGACGACGCGGTAGGCCGGCGGGATGACGCTGCCGTCGCCGGTGCCGCGCTGTCTTGGCCGGCCGGGCGGAGCGGGCCAGACAGATCGGATATGGCCGCGCCCCGGCTCGCCCCGCGGGGTTTGCGCGTGATCACGCTGAGCGGAACGTAGCAACGCGTGAATCACGCGACACACCAGTATCGTGGAGCATTTTCGCCCCGCGCAGACAGGGTGAACATACGCTACCCCAGCCGGCGCCGATACAGCGCGATCAGACGTTCCCAGTGCCGTTCCGCGGCCGGCTTGTCGTAGCACCAGCGCTGCGGGAAGGCGAAACCGTGGTGCACGGTGGGATACATTTCCAGTTCGCCCGGATTGCCCGACTTCTCGAACAGCGCCTTCAGTTCCGCCACCATCGGCAGCGGCGCGAGTTCATCGTGTTCGGCGCAGGCGATGTAGAGTTCGCCCTTCGCCTTGGCCAGGGTCAGATGCGGGCTCTCCTCGGCGTCGCTGACCAGCCAGGTGCCGTAGAACGAGGCCGCCGCGGCGATGCGGTCCGGGAAGCGCGCGGCGGCAGCCAGCGAATAGGGGCCGCTCATGCAATACCCGTGCGTGCCGACCGGGCCGGGCTTGACCGCCTTCTGCGTATCGAGGAAGGCCAGCATGTCGGCCACATCCTCCATCACCGGCGGGATCGTCATCTTGGTCCGCACGGCGCGCATGCGCTGCTGTTCCGAACTGCCCTTCTCCAGCACGTCCGGACCGTATTTCGTGTCCCGCCCGGCGCGGTAATAGAGGTTCGGCAGCACGACATAATAGCCCACGGTGCCCAGGCGGCGGGCCATGTCGTACAGCTCCTCGCGGATGCCGGGCGCGTCCATCAGCATCAGCACCGCGGGATGCGGGCCGCCGCGATCGGGATGACAGATGAAGGTTTCCATCGCGCCGGAACGGGTCTGGATGTCGACGATCTGTTCCTGCATGGATGGTTCCCCCGTTATCGCGGTTTCCGACCGCGGCGCGACGATCCCACAGGCACCTGGCTACGGCAACGCCGGCCGCCAGGCGTCGGCGGGGCCGCGCACCCGGGGCAGCAGGATCATGTCCCAGGGGCTTGGCATCTCGCCCACGGGGACATGCACCAGCGCCGGCGCATTCAGCCGGAACGCCTGGCGCAGCGCGTCCTCCAGCGCATCGGGCGTGGTGGCGCGGAAGGCCGTCATGCCGAAGCTTTCGGCGAAGCGCACGAAATCCGGGTTCGTCAGGTCCGACGCGATCAGCCGGTTGCCGTATTGCAGCTGCTGGATGCGGCGGACATTGCCGAAGGCGCCGTCATCGAACACGACGACGACCAGCGGCAGATTGTGGCGCATGGCGGTGGCGAGTTCGGCGGCCTGGAACATGAAGCCGCCATCGCCGGTGGCCAGCACCACCTTGCGCCCGGGTGCGGCCGCCTGCACGCCCAGCGCGGTGCCATAGCCCCAGCCCAGCGTGTCCTGATAACCCGGCGAGAAATAGGTGCGCGGGGCATAGACGGGGAACGCGAGGCGCGAGGCGAATCCGACCTGCGTCACCTCCTCGACATAGATGCCATCCTCCGGCAGCGCGGCGCGGATCGCGCGGAGATAACTCATCGGCGGTTCCTGCCGCGCCAGCCGATCGGCGAAGACGGCGCGGGTACCGGCGATTTCGGCGTCGCGCTGGCGAGGACGGTTGTGCCTGCGCAGCTCCGGCAGCAGCGCGCGCAGCGTGGTCGCCGCGTCGCCGACCAGGGCGCAGGCTGGCAGGCGAAAACGCGTGATCTCCTCGGCGTCGATATCCAGCCGCACGATCTGCATCCCGTCATCGACGCCCCAGTTGCTCTGCGGCCAATAGAGACGCGTGCCGACCGCCAGCACGGCGTCGGCGTCTTTCCAGAAGGCGTGGCCTTCGGTGAAGGAGACGGCCAGGGGGTGCGTCGTCGGGATCGCGCCGCGGCCACGGCGGAATGAGGTGACCGGAGCCTGCAGCAACTCGGCCGTGGCGATGAGTTCCGGCCCGGCCTCCAGCGCCCCTGCCCCCACGACGATCAGCGGCCGTTCGGCGTGGCCCAGGATCTCGGCGGCACGGGCGATCGCAGCGGGATCGACGGGCGGCGGCGGCGACGGCACAACCGGCGGGATCTCCACCGCGCCCTGCTGGCCCCAGACATCGATCGCGCATTCCAGCGCCACCGGGCGCGGGCGGCCGGTGGTGGCCTGGCGGATCGCCTCGGCCACCAGACCCGGCGCCTGATGCGGCGCGGCGATGCGGGCGGCGAACTTCGTCATGTGCCGCAGCACGCCCAGCTGGTCGTGGATTTCGTGCAGGTGCCCGTGGCCCTGGTCGATGGCGAAGGACGGGATCTGACCGATCAGCGCGATCACCGGCGCGCCCATGCCATAGGCGGTGAGCAGCGCGCCCGCGGCGTTCAGCATCCCGGGCCCGGGCACCACGGCGAAGGCCTGCGGCTTGCCGGTGACCAGCGCGGCGCCCAGGGCCATGTAGGCTGCGGTCTGTTCGTGTCGCGGGTGGATCACCCGGAACCGTTCGCAGGCGCGCTGCGCGGCGTCGAACAGATGGTCGTTGTGCACGCCCGGCAGGGCGTAGAGCGTATCGACGCCATGCTGCAGCAAGGTCTCGATGACGGCTTCGGCGGTGGTCATGCGCGGCATGGTGGCGGATCCTGGAAGCAAGCGGCGGCGATGGTCGCAGAGCGTGTGGCCTACGCCAACCCGATGCGGTCCTTCCCGCCCGGGACCGGCGCCACGCGCCGCTCGACGATTTCGGCCTCGCCCCGCAGCACCTCGAACGTGGTTTCCTCACCCTGGCGGCGGAACGCGATGTCCAGATGGTGCTGGCCGAGGCGCAGGTCGGACAGCGTGATGTCCGGCAGCCAGGGCGGCAGCGTGGGATCGACATACAGCCGGTCGTTCGGCGCATCGGGCTGGATGCCCAGGATCGCCTGCAGGAACGCGAAGCAGGATCCCGCGGCCCAGGCCTGCGGCACGTTGGCGCCCAGGTACTGCACGGGGAAGCTCGCGTTGTCGCGCGGCACGCCGGCGTAGAGTTCCGGCAACTGGTTCAGCAGGAAATGGCTTGCCGCGCCGCTGATGTCGCGGGCGATCCGTGCGGCTTCCCGGTGAAAACCATACCGCTTGAAACCAAGCACGATCAGGCTGTTGTCGTGCGGCCAAACCGAGCCGTTCTGGTAGGAATAGGGATTGTAGGCCGGATGCTCGCTGGACAGCGTGCGGATGCCCCAACCCGAGTTCATGTCGGGCGCCATCAGGCGGGCGACGACCCGCGCGGCCCGTTCGGGCGGCACGATGCCCGACCACAGCAGGTGCCCGGGATTGGAGGCGACAGTCAGGACCTTCCGCTTCTGGCCATCCAGCATGTAGGCGTAGAAGCCGCTTTCCTCGTCCCAGAACACCTCGTTGAACCGGTCGAACAGGGCGCGGGCCTTGGCGCGCAGCGCCGCCGCCGGCTGCGGCCGGTCCAGCGCATCGTATACCTCGGCCATGCGCACCCAGGCGTCGTAGACGTAGCCCTGCAACTCGCAGAGTGCCTTCGGCCCGCGCACCAGGGTGCCGTCGGGATACACCATGGAATCCCCGGCATCCTTCCAGTTCATGTTCTCGTAGCCGACCGGCGAGCGGGTCTGGAATTCCTGGAACATGTCGCCGTCGCGGTCGCCGTCGTTGTCGATCCAGCTGAGCGCCGCCTCGGCGTGCCCGAGATGCCGTTCCAGCAGGCTGCGATCGCCGGTCGCCCGCCAGGCGGCGTGCAGGGTGATGAGGTAGAGCGGCGTGGCGTCCGCCGTGCCGTAGTACGGCGTGTGCGGGATCAGGCGGAAATGCGCGAGCTCGCCGTAGCGCAGTTCGTGCATGATCTTGCCGGGTTCGGCGTCACGATATTCGTCACGTTCCTTCGCCTGCCAGTTGCCCAGCACGTCGAGCGATCCGCGCGCGAACTCGGGATAGACAAGGATGTTCTGCAACGAGACGATCAGGCTGTCGCGCCCGAACGGCGCCATGAACCAGGGCAGGCCGGCGGCGGGGACGAACACCATGTGGTCGGTGCCCTCGATCGGCAGGCGCAGGGCCGCCATGTCGTCGATCGCCTGATTGAAGAAACGATAATATTCCTCGTTGCTGGTGCGGATCTTCAGCACCCTTTCGCGCCATTCCTTGCCGGCTTCCGATTCGCGCGTGCCATCGGCGTTCAGCACCCGCCGGCTGGGCGCCTGGTAGCGACGCTCCCCGGCGGCCAGTTCATACAGCAGGCTGCATTGCCACAGCCCGCCGCGCGGCAGGCTGACCTCGAACACCAGCCGTCCGTTGGCGAACGCCGCTCGGCTGTCCGCCGCGCCCACCGAGATGGTGACTGCGCGTCCGAAATCGCGGTTCGCATAGGTGGTGCGCAGGATCTGTTCGGGTTCGGACCAGTCGGTGGCGATGCGCCCGCGACGGACCGACCGGTTCGATTTCACGTCGAAGACGTCGGCGAAGTCCGAGCGGATGGAGATTTCCAGGTTGAACCGGACCGGCTTCTGGCTGTGGTTGGAAATCACCATGTCCTCGCGCAGACCGCCATCGATCAGGCGCGAGATCTCGAAATTCAGCCGCCGCGCCTCGACCGGCCCGTCCTCGGTGAGGAAGGCGCGGTTGGTCAGGAAGATGCGCGCGGAATCGTAGGTGATCGCGCCGCCGTTCAGCAGGTCCCAATCGCTGCCGTTCGCCTGCACCGCCCAGACGCTGATCAGGCGCGTATCGAAGAAATACAGGCCCTTTTCCGACGGCCATTGCACCTGCCCGTCCGGTTCGGTCACCAGCACGGTCATGGCCTGATGGATGGCGATCTGCGGCGGTCCGACCTGAACCTTGAAGGCCATGAGGCGGCGTCTCCTGCGTCGTTGTGTCGAGTGTCGTCCCCGGGCCGCGCGCCGCGACGCACGGCCCCAGGGACGGGACAGGGGTGGAAGTCTGGACCCCGGACCACATCCGGCGGCATCGATGCGGGACCGCCGCTCGTTGCACTGTTCAACATTGACGTGAGCGAAGCAAGCACGACGCGCGTCGCCGACCGCCTGTCACCTTGCGTTCATGCGGCGCGCCCCGGCGGCAGCGTGGCCGGGCCGGGGCGGTTGTCGGCTGCGGGTGTCGCGACCGATGCGCTGTTGGCGCCCGCGCCGGCGCAGGTCCGGCGCGGGATGCACGGACCCTACTTGTCCAGCCAGACCGTGTCCTGGCGCGTCACGTCGTAGACGCCGAAGAACTCATAGGGGTTCAGGCCTTTGACGTAGTTGTACCAGATGTCGATGATCTTCTCCCAGCAGACGGGCAGCACCGGCGGATCGTTTTCCATGATGGTCTCGCACTGCCGGATCAGCGCCAGGCGCTTGCCGGGATCCACCTCGACATCGATCTGCGCCAGCAGATCCTGGAACTGCTTGTTGTCCCAGAACGAATAGTTCTGCGGGCCGTCCTTGCCGTACCAGGCGTTGAAGTAGTCGGACGGATCGAGCAGCGTGGAGACGATCGCGCCGATGGCAAGATCGTAGTTGCCCGTCCTGGTGTCGTCGAACCAGACGGATTCCACCACGGTGCGCAGCTTGGTCTCGACATTCAGCGTCTGCTGCAGCATCGCCTGGATCGCCTGCGACCACAGCTTGAAGGTGGCGACCTCGCGGACCAGGAAGTCGAGGCCCTTGATGCCGTTGGCATGGCCCGCGGCCGCCATCAGCGCCTTGGCTTCCTTGACCGCCGCCGTCGGATCTTCCTGGTAGCCGACCCGCTTCATCAGCTGGTCCTTGGGCGTGGCGAATTCCGAGAACGGATAGATGAAGCCGCCCACCATCATGGGCGCGACATCCTTCACCACGTCCACCAGCACGTGCTTGTCCATCACCAGGTGGAACGCGCGCCGCACCCGGGGATCGTCGAGCGGCTTCTTCTTCGTGTTGACCCAGACACCCTGGATGACGCTCTGGTAGTAGTCGGCCACCGACATCCCCGGCGTCGCCTTGGCCTTGCGCCCCGTCACCGGATCGGTGATGCGCACATAGTCGACGCGGTTGGACAGGATGCCCGAGCCCAGTTCGGGCGAGAACATCAGCAGGTGGTAGACCTCGACCGCGTCTAGGTATGGCAGCCCCTTGTTCCAGTAGTTCGGGTTCTTTTCCATCACCCAGACCTCGTTCTCCACCCTGCGGGAGTGCTTGAACGGGCCGGTGCCGGGATAGGCCATGACGCGGCGGAGATTGTAGTTGTTCTCCTCCAGCGTCTTCTTGCGGACGATCACGTTCCAGCCGCTGGCGAAGGCCGACATGATGAAGTTGGGCGGCCGCGGCGAGGACAGCTTGAACTCGATCGTGTGCTTGTCGCGGACGTTGATTTCACTGACCGCCTTGAACAGCGAGCTTCGCGGGATGCTGATGCCGTTCGGCGGATTGACGATGCGGTCGAATGTCGCCTTCACGTCATCGGCGGTGAAATCGGCGCCGTCGTGGAACGTGACGCCTTCGCGCAGGAAGAACGTATAGGTCTTGCCGTCCTTGGCGATGTCCCAGCTATGCGCCAGATCGGGGATGATCGTCTTGCCGGAATCGCGCGGATCGCGCCGGATCAGGTTGTCGTACATCGGGGCCTGGGTGCCCAGATTGTTGATCGTGCCCGACTGGTGCAGGTCGAAATGCGGCGGACGGCTGCCGATGCCGATGCGCAGGACGCCGCCGGATTTCGGATTGGGTTCCGGCGCACTGAGCTGGAACTTCGAGCCGTCGAACTGCAGCGGCACCTGGGCCACCACTTCGTTCGGCATCAGCCCGTAGACACCGGCCGCGGCGGCGGCCTTCATGAACGTCCGCCGGCCCCAGCCCGGGCGCCAGCCATTTGGCTCAGTCATGAACCAATTCCTCCCTGCGCAATCTTCTGCACGGAACGGCGGCCGACCCGCAGATCGCGCCGCCCGTCCCTTGCGATCAGGCTAACACGCCGGACTCCCGCAAGCCATCGGAAATCCGGCCTGCGCCAATGTGTTATTTGTCAAGCCATGCGATGTCGTATCGATCTATGTCATAGAGACCGAAATAGTTTTGCGGGTAAATGCCCTTGACGTAATTGTACCAGGCGTCGTTGATCTTCTCCCAGCAGATCGGCAGCAGCGGCGGATCATTCTCCATGATCATCTCCGCCTTGCGGATCTGCGCCAGGCGCTTCGCCGGATCGACCTCACGGTCGATGTCGTTCAGCGTCGCGTCGAAATCCTTGTTCGACCAGAAGGAGACGTTCTGCGGCCCGTCCGTCCTGAGCCAGGCATTGAAATAGTCCGAGGGGTCCATCAGCGTCGACACGATCACGCCCAGCGCGATGTCGAAGTTGCCGCTGCGGGTGTCATCGAACCAGATCGATTCGACCGCCAGGCGCAGGTTGCACTGGATGTTCAGCGTCTGCGCCAGCATCGCCTGCAGCGCCTGCGACCACAGCCGGAAGCTGGGCAGGTCGCGGACCAGCATGTCCTGGTTCTTCAGCCCGTTGCCGTAGCCGGCCGCGGCCATCAGCGCGCGCGCCTCCTTCACCGCCGCGGTGGGGTCGGACTGGTAGCCGACGCGCTTGACCAGTTCCGCGGTCGGCGTCGCGAATTCCGAGAACGGATAGATGAAGCCGCCCTTCACCATGGGCGCCAGGTCCTTCACCACGTCGATCATCACGTCGCGGTCGAACACCAGGTGCATGGCCCGCCGCACGCGCGGGTCGTCATAGGGCTTGCGCTTGTTGTTGGGCCAGGCGGCGTGGATCACGCTCTGGTAATAGTCGGTGCCGGACATGCCCGGCGTGGCCTTCGCCCGCTTCAGGGTCGCGGGATCGGTCACACGGACATAATCGACGCGGTTGGACAGCAGCGCCGAAGCCATCTCCGGAGAGAACGGCAGGGCGTGATACACCTCGAGCCCGTCCAGGTAGGGCAGCGGCTTGTTCCAGTAATCCTTGTTCTTCTCGAACACCCAGACTTCGTTCTCGACGCGGCGGACGGACTTGAACGGGCCGGTGCCGGGATAGGTGACGACGCGGCGCAGGTTGTAGTTGTTGTCCTCCAGCGTCTTCTTGCGCACGATCACGTTCCAGCCGGCGGCGATGGACGACATCACGAAATTCGCCGGACGCGGTTCCGCCAGCTTGAACTCCACCGTGTACTTGTCGCGCGCGTTGATCTCGCTGACCGCCTTGAACAGCGGCGAGCGCGGGCTGCTGAAGCCCGCGGGCGGCTTCGCGATCCGGTCGAAGGTCGCCTTCACGTCCTCGGACGTCAGTTCGGCGCCGTCGTGGAACTGCACGCCCTGGCGCAGGAAGAACGTATAGCTGGTGCCGTCCTTGGAGATGTCCCAGCTATGCGCGAGGTCCGGAATGATGCTCTGGCCGCCGTCGCGCGGGTCACGGCGGATCAGGTTGTCGAACATGCACCCCTGGGTGCCGATATTGGCGAAGGTGCCGGACTGGTGGACATCGAAATGCGGCTGGCGCGACAGGATCGCGATGCGCAGCACGCCGCCACTTTTGGGATTAGGCTCCCGCGCCGCCAGCTGGAACTTCGATCCATCGAACTGGTTCGGCACGTTCTGCGCCATGGCCAGGTGCGGCGCCAGACCATAGGCGGATCCCACCGCCATCGCCGCCGCACTGCCCAGCATGAAGTCGCGCCGGCTCGTCTGCGCCGGCGGTCTTGACTCGTTCATTTCGTTTTGTCCCTCCCTTTTGGGCTTTATCGGCCCGGTCCGGTATGCTCAGATGGTAGGAACAAACGTCCAATTTAACCATAACGAAAATGGGGAGTGCTGCTTGAGCCAGGCCGTCTCACTCGACCGGAGCGACGCTCCCGCGACCACCGCGGCGCCGGTGCTGGAAGTCGACAATCTGCAGACGCATTTCTTTACGTCAGACGGCGTGGTGAAGGCGGTGGACGGCGTGTCATACACGGTGCGCAGCGGCGAAACGCTGGGCGTCGTCGGTGAATCCGGCTGCGGCAAGAGCGTCACGGCGCTGTCGATCCTGCGTCTGGTGGCCAATCCGCCGGGACGGATCGTCGGCGGCGCGATCCGCTTCGACGGCCGCAACCTGCTGGACCTGACCGAACCGCAGATGGAGGACATCCGCGGCAACCATATCTCCATGATCTTCCAGGAGCCGATGACCTCGCTGAACCCGCTGTATACGGTGGGACGGCAGATCAGCGAGGCGATCGCGCTGCACCAGGGCCTGTCCAAGCGCGACGCGATGGAAAAGGCGGTGGAGATGCTGCGCCGCGTGTCCATTCCGGAGCCGGAGCGCCGGGTGCACGCCTATCCGCACCAGATGTCCGGCGGCATGCGCCAGCGCGTGATGATCGCCATGGCGCTGTCGTGCAATCCCAAGGTCCTGATCGCCGACGAGCCCACCACCGCGCTGGACGTGACGATCCAGGCGCAGATCCTGGACCTGATGCGCGACCTGCAGGAGAAGTTCGGCACTGCCATCGTGCTGATCACGCACGACATGGGCGTGGTGGCCGAGAACGCCGACCGCGTCGTGGTGATGTATGCCGGACGCAAGGTGGAGGAAGCGCCGGTCGATGACCTGTTCGATCGTCCTGGCCATCCGTATACACGCGGACTGCTCGGCTCGATCCCGAACCTGGAAGCCGCCGCGCATAGCGGGCCGAACCGGGAGCGGCTGAACGAGATCAAGGGCATGGTGCCGTCGCTCGCGCGCCTGCCATCCGGCTGCACCTTCGCGCCGCGCTGCGGCTTTGCAACCGAGCAATGCCTGGCGAAATATCCACGCCTGGAGGAATACCGGCCAGGACATTTCGTGGCGTGCTGGCACGCGGAATCCTTCCTGAGCGGTGCGGCATGAGCGAGACCCAGGCGCCGCTGCTGCAGGTCGACAACCTGAAGAAGCATTTCCCGATCATGCGTGGCGTGTTCTCACGCGTGGTCGGGCAGGTCCATGCCGTCGACGGCGTGTCGTTCCATATCAACAAGGGCGAGACGCTGGGCCTGGTGGGTGAGAGCGGCTGCGGCAAGTCCACCGTCGGGCGCACGATGATGAAGCTGCTGGAACCGACCGACGGCGCGATCCACGTGCATGGCAAGGACATCACGCATCTCGATCGCGACGGCATGCTGCCATACCGCCAGCAGATGCAGATGATCTACCAGGATCCCTACGCGTCGCTGAACCCGCGCATGTCCGCGGGCGAGATCGTGGGGGAGCCGCTGATCATCCACCGCGTCGTCACCAACAGGGGCGAACGCGAGGATCGGGTCGCCCGCCTGTTCCATCGGGTCGGGCTGCGTCCGGACCAGATGTTCAGGTACCCGCACGAGTTTTCCGGCGGACAGCGCCAGCGCATCGGCATTGCCCGGGCGCTGGCGCTGAATCCCGAACTGATCGTGGGCGATGAGCCGGTTTCGGCGCTGGACGTGTCGATCCAGGCGCAGATCATCAACCTGCTGATGGATCTGCAGGACGAGCTCCGCCTGTCCTACCTGTTCGTGGCGCACGACCTGGCCGTGGTCGAGCATATCAGCCATCGCGTCGCGGTGATGTATCTAGGCCGTATCGTCGAACTGACAGACAAGACGTCGTTGTTCGAGATGCCGCTGCATCCCTACACCGAGGCGTTGCTGTCAGCGGTGCCGCTTCCGAAGGCGCGGGCGCGCGGGCGCAAGCGGGTGATCCTGACCGGCGATGTACCCAGCCCGATCAAGCCGCCGTCGGGCTGCCATTTCCATACGCGCTGTCCCTACGTGATGCGGCGTTGCCGCGAAGATGTGCCAACGCTGCGGGAAGTCAGGGCCGGCCATCTCGTGTCATGCCATCTGCATGACGATGGCATGCGCTTCCCGCTGGAGAAGCCGGCGGGGGCTTAGCCCGCGCGATGCCCCCTGGTCCCGTCGGTCAGGCGGCGCCGCTGCCGCCGGTGGCGCCATAGACCTGCCCCGTGCTGAAGCTGGCGTCATTCGCCGCGAGTTGCACATAGATCGATGCAAGCTCCACGGGCTGCCCTGGCCGCCCCAGCGGCGTGCCGCCGCCGAACTTCTCCAGCTTTTCCGGCGTTGCCCCGCCCGACACCTGCAACGGTGTCCAGATCGGCCCGGGCGCGACGGCGTTGACGCGAATGCCCTTCGGCCCCAGCTGTTTCGCCAGCGACTTCACGTAGTTCATCGTCGCCGCCTTGGTCTGGGCATAGTGATACAGCTCGGGCGACGGATCATAGGCCTGCTCGGAGGCGGTGCCGATGATGCACGAACCCGGTTTCATGTGGGGCAGAGCCGCCTTGATGATCCAGAATGGTGCATAGATGTTCGTCTTCATGGTCCAGTCGAATTCCTCGGCGCTCAGATCCAGGATCGACTCGCGTGTCTGCTGGCGGGCGGCATTGCTGACCAGGATGTCCAGGCCACCCAGCCGGCGCACCGCCTCGGCCACCAGATGCTGGCAGAACGCTTCGTCGCGGATGTCGCCGGGAATTGCCACACCGTTCCGACCCTCGGCCTGGATCAGCGCGATCACCTCACGCGCATCCGGTTCCTCGTCAGGGTGGTAGTTGATGCTGACATCCGCGCCTTCCCGCGCATAGGCAATGGCAGCGGCACGTCCCATGCCGGAATCACCGCCGGTGATCAGCGCCTTCCGCCCGCGCAGGCGGCCTGATCCGCGATAGCTGGTCTCGCCGTGGTCCGGCTTCGGATCCATCCTGCCGGCCAGTCCCGGCCAGGGCTGAGACTGCTGCTTGAAGGGCGGCTGCGGGTATTTCGTGGTTGGATCCTGCGGCATGTCCGCCGCGGCGGCCGGCTCCGCGTCCTGGGCGCCGGCGGGCGCCGCCGCTGCCATCGCGAGTCCGAGGCCCGCGCCGCCCACCACCCTTCGTCGTGACACCGAAAACCTGTCCGTCCCGTCCATGTCCTGCTCCAGCCCTGGCTGCAGCGGACAACGGCTGGCAAAGGAAGTTGTTCCCATCGCACCGGGCACAATCGCGCCCGGTGCGGCTGCAACCTATCCGTGAGCCGGCAGCCTCTACACCGCCCCGCGCAGGCGCGGATCCAGCAGATCGCGGATGCCGTCGCCCAGCAGATTGAATGCCAGGACGGTGATCGTGATCGCGAGGCCGGGGAACAGCACCAGCCACCACGGCGGCACCAGGCCCGCATTCAGCGAATCCGACAGCATGTTGCCCCAGGTCGGCGTGGGCGGCGGAATGCCGACGCCCAGAAAGCCGAGTGCGGCTTCGATGATGATGGCGACGCCCAGATGCGTGGTCGCCAGGATCAGGTAGGGCGCGATGCATTGCGGCAGGATGTGCCGCATCATCATACGCATGTGTGACGCGCCGAGACTTCGCGCCGCCTCGACATACGACATTTCCTTCACCGACAGCACGACAGAGCGGATCACGCGCCCGCCGAACGGGATGCGGGTGATGGCGATGGCGACGATCACCGTGCCCGTGCCGGCGCCCAGCGCCATGGCGATCGCCATGGCCAGGATCAGGTCCGGAAAGGACTGCAGGAACTCGATGATGCGTTGGCTGATGATGTCGAACCGGCCGCCGAAATAGCCGCTCGCCAGGCCCCAGAACGCGCCGAGTGTCGTCCCCAGCAGCACGGCCGCCGCCGCCACGGTCAGCGATGCTCGGCTGCCATAGATGACGCGGCTGAGCGTGTCGCGGCCGATCTGGTCGGTGCCGAAGAGGTTGATCGCATCCGGCGCCTTGGACATGCGCCGGAAATTCGCCTGCAGCGGCTCATAGGGCGCGAACAGCGGCGCGGCGACGGCGATGATGATGATCGCCAGCACCACGACGCCCCAGAAGGCGGACATCGGTGAGCGCCGGACGAAGGTCAGCAGCCCCTTGCCGATGCGGCGCGGCAGCGAGGGCTGCTCCGGGCGGCGGATGACAACCGCGGAGTCGGGAGAAGTGACGCTCATTGATAGCGGATCCTCGGGTCGAGCCAGGCGATGATGACATCGACGATGATGTTCAGAAGGACGAACACGCAGGCGTAGAGGAAGACGAGGTTCTGCATGACGAAGATGTCGCGCTCGTTGACCGCGGTGAACATCGCGAACCCGAGACCCGGCGTGCCGAAGGCGCGCTCCACCGGGATGGAGCCGGCCAGCACGAACCCCAGCAGGATCCCCGACAGGGTGATGACCGGCAGCATCGCATTGGGCAGCGCATGCAGCGCGATCACCAGCCGTCCGTTCAGCCCCTTGGCCCGGGCGGTGCGGACATAGTCCTCCCGGATCACCTCCAGCAGGCTCGACCGCGCCATGCGGGCGATATAGGCGGCCTGCCCCAGGCCCAGCACGACGGCCGGACCGATGACGACCTGCAGGTTGGCCCAGGGATCTGTGAAGAACGACACGCCGGTCAGCGGCGCGCGATAGCCGAACCAGAACAGCAGCCCCAGCATGATCAGCATGCCCAGCCAGAAGCCGGGGACGGCCAGGAACAGGATGCTGACGAAGCGCGCGACATTGTCCGGGATGCTGTTCGGCCGCAGCGCGCTGACGATCGCGACCGGAATGCCGATGATCCAGGAGAGGATGACCGAGAGGATGGCGATCTCCGCGGTCAGCGGCCCGCGGCGCATGATCATTTCGGCGACGCTCTCCGAGCGGAAGAACGACCGGCCGAGATTGCCCGACAGGATGTCCTTCACCCAGGCCAGGTACTGGACCCAGAGCGGATCGCTGAGGCCGAGCGCGGCCATGTAGTTGGCGCGTTCGGCTTCGCTGAGCTTGGTGAAGCCCTCGGGACCGAAGATCGCGACCAGCGGATCGCCCGGCAGGATCCGCAGCACGACGAACACCAGGATCGAGACGCCGATGACGGTAATGGCCCCGAACAGCAGCCGGCGGATGATGTAGGAGTACATGCGGCTAACGGGCCATCGCAGCTGGACCCGGTCCCTGGACGCCAGGGTTCAACGCGCGGATGCGCGGCATCGGAACCTCCCCTGTACGGTCGCACTTCGGAAGGAGCCGACCTTATCCGCGGGACCTTATCTTAGCTTTGCGCGGGATGCGAGAGATCGATTTCCCGTTTCGCCGAATTCAGATTTCCAGGCCCGCCGTGCGGTAGACGTCGATCACCGGGACGGCAAAATCCAGGCTGTGCAGGGTCAGCAGCTCAGGCGGACGTACGATGCTGACCATCGCGGGCCAGTTGCCGTCGGGTTCGCGGCGGAGCAGTTCCACCTTCATCTTCGTGCTGTGCACCGCCAGGATTTCCCGCACGCTCGGGATCGTGGTGTAGGTCCAGATGTTGGACCGCGTCCGCGCCTCATTGCCCGGCGAAAGGATTTCGATCAGCAGCACGGGGTCGCGGGTCATGACCGACCCCGAGGGCGGCGCGCAGGTCACGCCAAGGTCCGGGATGCGAAAATTCTCATCCGAGCGGACATGGGGCACGACGCCGGGGGCCGTGATCACTCGGCAGCCAGGCTTCACCGCGGCGATGTGATTGCCCAGCAGACGGGCGAGTTCGCTTTGGATCGCACCATGCCGCTCGGACGCGGGGGCCATCAGCACGGGCCGACCGTCCCGCAACTCCCAGCGCCGGCCGCTGAGCTCCTGGGCGTCCCAGGCCAGGAATTCCTGGACATCCATCCGCACGGGCAATCGTTTGCGCAAGGCCACCATACGCTGCATCCTAGCAGGCCGCACGCCCCGCCGCCACGGCTTGGAGACGGCGCACGCAGGCGCTACCAGACGCGGGACCAACGAAGGAAGCGCCGCCATGGCCCGAGAGTACCGCATCGCCTCGATCCCCGCCGACGGGATCGGACCAGAGGTCATCAGCGCCGGGCTCGAGGTGCTGGATGCGGTCGCGTCCCGCGATGGCGGCTTCACCCTGAAGATCGACCACTACGACTGGGGATCCGACTACTACCGCAAGCACGGGCAGTTCATGCCGGCCGACGCGCTTGCGTGGCTGCGCACGGCGGATGCGATCTATTTCGGCGCGGTCGGCGATCCGAACATTCCCGACCATGTCACGCTGTGGGGGCTGCGCCTGCAGATCTGCCAGGGGCTGGACCAGTACGCCAATGTCCGCCCGACGCGCATCCTGCCCGGCGTCACCTCGCCGCTCCGCAATGCCGGACCGGGCGATCTGGACTGGGTGATCGTGCGGGAGAACTCGGAAGGCGAATATGCCGGCCAGGGCGGACGCACGCATCGCGGCCTGCCCGAGGAAGTCGCGACCGAGGTCGCCATCTTCACCCGCCGCGGCGTGGAGCGGATCATGCGGGCCGCGTTCGACATCGCCCGCTCGCGCCCCCGCAAGCACCTGACAGTGGTCACCAAGTCGAACGCGCAGAAGTTCGGCATGGTGTTCTGGGACGAGATCGCCGGGCTCGTGTCGCACGACTACAAGGACGTGACCTGGGACAAGGAGCTGGTGGATGCCATGACCATGCGCATGGTGCTGCGGCCGAAGTCGATCGACACGGTGGTCGCGACGAACCTGCACGCCGACATCCTGTCCGACCTGGCCGCGGCGCTGGCCGGCAGCCTTGGGATCGCGCCGACCGGCAATATCGACCCCGAGCGCCGCAGCCCGTCGATGTTCGAGCCGATCCATGGCTCCGCCTTCGATATCACGGGCAAGGGCATCGCCAATCCGGTGGCGAGTTTCTGGACCGCGTCGATGATGCTGGAGCATCTGGGTGAAAAGCGGGCCGCTCATCTGCTGATGCGGGCGGTCGAGCAGGTCTGTGCCGCCGGCATCCTCTCCCCCGACCTGGGCGGCACCGCGACGACCAAGGAGGTGACGCGGGCCGTCGTCGAGGCCGTGCGCGGGTTGAACGACTGACCATCCGCCTGGACGCTTCGCGCCGGTGATTGCGATCGTCCTGGCTTCGCAGACACCTCGGCGCGAACGGTCCGGATCACGATGCCGTGCGGGATGATCCATGCATGGCGGCAGCTATTCCGGGCCGATGACTTCACATTTCGCGGAACATCGGCAGGTACTCTGGCCTATTCCTGGCATTGACCTAGGATTAGCCCGGTTATCGTGAAGCAAACTGGAATTCATCGAACGCCGATCCCCCGTTCCTCCGCAGCTGATCCCTCCTTCCCAAGTAATCGCGAGAACAACGCCGTGGTGTGCCTGCCCCCGGCGCGCAACTGTCCCGTGTCCGGGTGCGAGACACCGGGGAGCAGGAGGCTGCGTGTTTTCACCCCGACCGGACCATCGTCCAAACGACCCAGGCCCAAAGGGCCGCGTAGACATGAGTGACCCCGTGACGCCTGCACAACCCGATCCGCGTCCATGAGAGCCGTCGAGACGATTCCGTCTTCTGCCATTCCCGTGATCCGGGATGCGCCGGGGATCAGCGCCTGGCGCCCGCGCATTGCAATCCTGCTTCTGTCCGTATCCCTGGGCTGCCTGTACGCCTATCTTCTGGTCGGCCCGCGCGTCCTGAACCCGCTCGACATTTCGTGGCTGCGCGGCGATCCCGCCACGACGTATCTCGCCTGGGCCTTCCTGCGGCAGGAGACGGCCCTGACGATGCCGCTGGGCCAGATCAGCGCCATGGGATATCCAATTGGTGTCCCCATCGCGTATTTCGACGCGATCCCGCCGCTTGCCATTTTCGGGTGGCTGATCCGCTCCCTGCTGCCGCAGGACTTCCAGTATTTCGGCCTGTATATGCTGCTCAGCGCCACGCTGCAGTTCTATTTCGGGTTCCGGATCAGCCGTCGCATCGCGGGCGGTGACCTATGGGCCGGCGTGCTGGGCGGCTGCTTCTTCCTGACGGCACCTGCCTTCACCTGGCGCGCGCACGGGCATTTCGCCCTGACATCGCAATGGATCCTGCTCGCGCTGCTGGACCAGCTCCTCGGCGCGACGACACAGGCCAATCGCTCGCGCATCGCCTGGACCGGGGCGCTGTGTTTCATCGCCGGGGCGATCAATCCCTACATCACGCTGATGGCGCTGGTCATCTGCGGCGGCGTGTATATACGCCCGTTGCTGGGCCGCGACCGGGATCTGGGGCGCGCGGCGGCTGGCCTCGCGGTCGCGGCCGGCGCGGCAGGGTTGGGGCTGCTGCTGTTCGGCTTCCTCATCACCACCGACGTGACCCAGTATATCGGCGACGGATACCAGCAATACTCGATGAACCTGCTCGGCCCCATCGATCCGGAATTTCCGGGGGCGCTGCTGATCAGGCAGATGCCCATCCGGAACGCGACACAGATGGAGGGGTACAACTATCTTGGACTCGGCCTGCTGCTGCTGGCGGTCGTATCGCTGGCGCGCTGCCCGGCGCTGCTGGGCCGGCTGGTGCGGCCATCCTGGCTGCCCGTCCTGCTGGTATTCGCGGCCTCCCTGCTGCTCGCGCTCTCGGTGCAGGTGACATTCGGCTCCCGCATGCTGTTCAGCCTGCCGCTGCCGCACCCCGTCGTGACGGCACTGTCGACGTTCCGCGCCTCCGGGCGGCTGTTCTGGCCCGGCTACTACCTGGTCTTCGCTGGCGTCCTCGCAGTGGCCTTCGCGGCCTTCCGCGGCCGGCGCCTGTATGTCGCCCTCGGCGTCGCGCTGCTGATCCAGGTCCTGGACCTGGCACCGCTGCGCGCCCGCGTCCACGACACGCTGCAGGCTCTGTCGGCCCCACCAATGCCGGCCGACCCGGCATGGCATGAACTCGGACGCGCACAAAGGCACCTGATGGTGCTGCCCGCTTGGCAATGTGCCGCCGCCATGACGCCGGGGGGGAAGGACGGATACGCCATCTTCGGAAGGCTGGCGCTGGAACAGCACATGACGATCAACAGCTACTATGCCGGACGGTACAGCGCCGCCCAGCGGCGGCTGTTCTGCGCCCAGCATCTCGACGACGTCGATGACCACGGCATGCGGGCCGATACGGCCTATGTGTTCGCGAAGGACAAAGCGAGCTGGGTGGTCGGCCTGCAGCACGGCGCCCGTTACTGCCGATATGTCGATGAATACATCCTCTGCTCCCATGTCCCGGGCCGGTCCGGGCTGAGTCCCGCGATCCTGCGAGACGTTGTCGCCCTTGGTCCCGGCGAAACCGTCAGTTTCGCAGGCAACGACCCGGTGGCCCGGCGCCTGCAGGCGCCGGGCTGGTCCATCGTCGAACCCTGGGGGCGCTGGATCGAGGGCCATGCGGCGAAACTGACTTTCCGGGTGCGGGAAAACGGCAGCCGCGACATCGTCGTGGAACTGGCGGTGCAAGCGCTGGTCAGGCCCGATCACCCAACCCAGCGTCTGGCGATCAGCGCGAACGGCACACCGGTCTCACGGCACACCTTCACCAACATGAAACTCGAGCCATTCCGGTTCGTTGTCCCCGCGCATCTGATCGGCCCGGACGGACTGGTGCAGCTGGAGTTCGATTGCCCGGACGCCGTCTCGCCGGCCTCCATCGGCATGGCAAGCGACTGGCGAATTCTCGGCATCGGCGTCGCGCACCTGAAGATCGCCAGCGTGGATCCCTGACCCGCGCCCCCCTGATCCTGTGCGCGCCATCACCGCGCCCGATTCCCTGATCCGTTTGCGACCCGCTCCGCCCGCCCCCGGCCATCGGCCGGCCGGGGGCGGGCCGCGGCGGGCCCCGACGCGGCGGTCAGATCACCCCTTTGTCGCGCAACGCCTGCAACTCGGATGAACCGAGGCCCAGCCGCTCGCCCAGGACCGTGTCGGTGTGCTCGCCCAGCAATGGCGGAGCGATACGGTAGTCGGCCGGCGTTTCCGACAGTTTCACGGGATTGGCGATCAGCTTCATGCTGTGACCGGCTTCATGCGCCATCTCCAGCACCATGTTGCGCGCGATCACATGCGGATCGGCGAACACCTCCGACAGCTTGTTGATCGGGCCGCAGCCGATCTTCAGCGCCTCCAGCTTCTCGATCCACCATGACGTCGGGTGCTGCTGCATCACCGGCGTCAGCGTATCCGTCACCAGTTGCCGGTTGGACACGCGGGCGGCGTTCGTCGCGAACCGCTCATCCTCCAGCAGATGCGTCAGGTTGAACGCCTCGCAGAAGCGCTTGAAGGTCGGGTCGTTGCCGACCGACAGCACCATGTGTCCGTCCGCGGTCGGGAACACCTGGTACGGCACGATGTTCGGATGCTGGTTGCCCAGGCGCGGCGGATTCTCACCGGTGGCGAGATAGTTCATCCCCTGGTTCACCAGCCAGGCGACATGCGTGTCCAGCATGCCGATGTCGATCTGCTGTCCCTGCCCCGTCAGGTCCCGGTGGCGCAGCGCCGCCAGGATGCCGATGCAACCATAGAGTCCAGCGAACACGTCGGCCACGGGCACGCCCACCTTCTGCGGCAGCCCGTCCGGCTCCCCCGTCAGGCTCATGACCCCGCCCATGCCCTGGATCAGGCTGTCATAGCCGGGCCGCGGCGCATACGGTCCCGTCTGCCCGAAGCCGGTGATCGAGCAGTAGATCAGGCGGGGAAACTTTGCATGCAGCTGTTCATAGCCCAGGCCGTATTTCGCGAGCGCCCCGACCTTGAAGTTCTCCACCAGGATGTCGCAGTCGGCGATCAGCTTCAGCGCGATCTCCTGGCCTTCCTTCTGGGCGATATCCAGCGTGACCGACTGCTTGTTGCGGTTCACCCCGGTGAAATAGGCGCTTTCCTTGGTGCCGGGCTGGTAGGGGGGCGCGAACCCGCGCGTGTCGTCGCCGGCGCCGGGCCGCTCGATCTTGATCACGTCGGCGCCCAGGTCGCCCAGCATCTGCGCGCAGGTCGGACCCGCCAGAACGCGTGTCAGGTCGAAGACGCGCAGGCCCTTCAGCGGGCCGGTTGGTTCACTCATTCGTCTCTCCTGCTTGCCGCGGCCATGCGACCGGGTCCATACCGAACAGACCTTATAAATCCGGCCGGCGATCGGGCAAACCCGATCGCATGCGCGGGATGATCGGCTGACGGGAAGGAACGCGCATGGACGGGCAGGCGATCAGCATCGAAAGCCGCCGCTCATGGGTCGCGGCCGGCATCACGCTGCTGATCCTGTCGCTCTCCTACGGCTCGCCCCTGCTCGTTGTCGTCGGCCTCAAGGACATGACCGAGGCGATGCACACCGACCGATCGGTCGTGGCGCTGGCCGGTGCCCTGGTCTGGGTCGGCACCGGGGCCGGCGGCATCGTCATGGGCTGGCTTGCCGACCGGATCGGGCTGCGCGCGGTCGTCGCCTTCGGTACCGTCATGACCGGCCTGGGCCTGGCGGTCTCGACGCATGGCAGCGTCTGGGCGCTCTATCTCGGGCACGGGCTGCTGGTCGGGTTCCTGGGCAATGGCGCGATCTATGCGCCCTTGCTCATCTATGTCAGCCGCTGGTTCGACCGGCGCCGGGGCACCGCGATCGCGCTGATCTCCTCGGGCCAATACATTGCCGGCGTCATCTGGCCGTCAATCTTCCAGGCCGGCATCGGGACCTATGGCTGGGCCAGCACCATGCTGGCCTTCGCCGCGGTCGTGACGGTCAGCATCCTGCCGCTGCTGGTGATGCTGACCCCGGCACCCGAAATCCCGGTGCGCGCCGCCGCGGGCCAGGGCGGCCAGCGCCGCACCGTCCTCGGCATGCACCCCAACGTGACCCAGGCGCTGATCTGTGCCGCCGCCTTCTGCTGCTGCGTGCCGATGGCGGTTCCGTCCTCGCATCTCGTCGCGTTCTGCTCGGATATCGGCATCACGCCGGCCCGCGGCGCGGCCATGCTGTCGGTGCTGCTGGCCTGCGCCTTCATCTCCCGCCAGTTCTGGGGGGCGCTGGCCGACCGGATCGGCGGGCTGCGCACCGTGCTGGCGGGATCGGCCTGCCAGGCGGTCGCGATCGCCGCCTTCATGCTGACGCAGGACGAGGTCGGGCTGTTCGCCATATCCGCGGCCTTCGGCCTTGGGTTCAGCGGGATCATCCCATCCTACTCGGTGGCAATCCGCGACCACTACCCGTCCGCCGAGGCATCCTGGCGCATCCCGACGGTGCTGTTCTCCGGCATGTCGGGCATGGCCTTCGGAAGCTGGTTCGCCGGCGCGCTCTATGACCATTTCGGCTTCTACGGACCGGCCTTTGTCTCGGGCGTGCTGTTCAATCTGCTCAACCTGGCGATCGTCGGCTTCCTGGTCACGCGCGTGCTGCGCCAGCAGCGCATGTTCCTGCAATCAGCCGAGGCCTGACGCAATGCTGCGACGACGCCTTCTCTCCGCCACCGTTGCGGCCCCTGTCCTGGCCGTGGCCGATGCGGTCGCCGCACCGCCCCGGGACTCGGCGCCGAAGCCCAGGCGGGTGCGGCTGGAGGAGACGCTCCGCCCCTATCTGAACCGCCACGACCTGCCCGCGCTGGCCGCCGCCATCGTGCAAGGCGGCGCCATCATCGCCGCCGGCGCGGTGGGCACCCGCAAGGCCGGCGCCGCCATCCCGGTGACACTGAACGACAGGTTCCATATCGGCTCGGATACCAAGGCCCTGACCGCCCTGCTGGCGGCCAGCTTCGTCGAGCAGGGGGCGCTGCGCTGGGATACGACGGTCGGCGATGTCTTTTCCGACATGCTGGAGGGCATGAACGAAGGCCTGCGCCGCGTGACGCTGCAGCAGCTTCTGTCGCACACCAGCGGTATCCCCAGCGACAACGACGCCTTTGGCGATCTGCTCACCCGCTCGCTGACCCAGGACGGGCTGAACCTGAACGAGTTGCGGGTCTGGCTGGTGCGGGAATGGCGGACCCAGCCCCTCGCCTCGCCGCCCGGCACCCGCTTCGCCTATTCCAACATGGGCTACACGCTGGCGGGGGCGATGCTGGAACGCGTGAGCCACACCAGCTGGGAAGAACTCATCGTCCAGCGCGTCTTCACGCCGCTGGGCCTGCGCAGCGCCGGCTTCGGCCCGCAATCCTCCCCGGGACGTATCGATGCGCCGCTGCCGCATCGCACCAACGACGACGGCACGCTGAAGCCGATGATGGCCGGGCCGAACGCGGACAATCCCGCGATCATCGGTCCCGCCGGCACGGTGCACATGTCCGTCCCGGATTTCGCCGCCTGGGCCGGGTGGAACGCCGGCGAAGGGCGCCGACCGCCCTACCTGGTGCATCGCGAGACGCTGCGCAAACTGCACACCAAGGTCATCGACGCACCACCCAAGCCGGACTCCCCGCCCGGCACGCCGTCACCCGGCGGCTACGCGCTGGGCTGGGGTGTCGTGTCGGTGCCCTGGGCGGATGAGCCGCTGATCACCCATTCCGGGTCGAACATGATGAATTTCGCGATGATCTGGCTGCGGCCGTCGCGTGACTTCGCGATGGTGCTCACGACGAATGTCGGCGGCAATAAGGCCGACGAAGCGCTGAAGAGCCTGTCGGAGGCGCTGTTCCGCCGGTTCGGCGGCGGTTGATACCGGCCGGCTGACGCCTGCGTCGCGGGTGGCGGGACTCCGTCCCGCCACCCGCGACCTCGATCATGCCATCACACGGGTCATGCAGGGCGTGCCCACGCCTGCCATGACGGTGAGAGCCGGCGGCAGGACATGCGCGGAAGCCGCCGGCTACTCGTTCAGACCGAGCTCATCCCCCGCGATCCGTTCGCACCATTTCGCCATCTCGGTATGATCGGCGTTGGCACCGAACAGCGCCTCGGATGAGACGATCATCTCCCGCACCAAGGCCGAGAGCGGCGCCGCGGTGCCGGTTTCCCGCGCCACCTGCATGGCGATCGACAGGTCCTTGGCCAGCAGTCCCATGGTGAAGCCGGCGTCGAAGCTGCGCGACAGCACGTATTGGCGGAACTTCTTCTGCGTCGAGTTGTTCATCCCCGTCGCGGCGTTCAGCACATCCGTCATGACGCCGGGATCGAGGCCGAAACGCTGGCCGATCAGCAGCGCCTCGATGCCGATCAGGAACCCGCCGGTCGAGACCATGTTGTTCAGCGCCTTCATGGCCTGGCCCGAGCCGACCGCGCCCGTGCGCAGCACCGAGCCCATGGCCGAGAGCACCGGCATCGCCTGGTCGATCGCGGCGGCCTCGCCGCCCACCATGATCGCCAGCTGACCGGTCTTCGCCCGCGGCACGCCGCCAGAAACCGGTCCGTCGATCATGGTTCCGCCCAGCGAAGCCACCTGCTCCGCCAGGCGCTGCGTGACCGACGGCACGCCGGAACTCATCTCGATCACGATGGTGCCGGGCTTCATGCCGGCAAGGACGTTGTCGTCACCGCCCGACAGCACGTTTTCGACGATGGCGCTGGTGGGCAGCATCGTCACGATCACGTCCGACGCCGCGGCGAGCTGCTTCAGCGTATCGGGCGCCGATCCGCCGACCTGCTGGACGAAGTTGTTCGCGACTTCCCGCCGGGAGTCGTTGACGTTGACCGTGAAGCCGGCCCGTACCAGGCAGGCGGCCATCGGCCAGCCCATGTTGCCGACGCCGACGAAGCCGACGGTCGCCTTGTCCGCCATCGTGCTCAGCCCTTCTTCTTCTGGGCTTCGTCCCACTCGTTCAGCACCTCGGTGGCGATCTTGAAGGATTCGAGCGCCGCCGGAATGCCGCAATAGGCGCCGACCTGCATCAGGATTTCCTTGATCTCATCGCGCGACACGCCGTTGGTCAGCGCGGCCTTCAGATGCAGCCGCAATTCGGCGCCGCGGTTCAAGGCCGAGAGCATCGTCAGGTTGATCATGCTGCGGGTCTTGCGGTCCAGGCCCGGACGCGCCCAGCACAGGCCCCAGGCGATCTCGGTCGTCATCTGCTGGAACACGGCATTGAAGTCGTTGGCCCGCGCCAGCGAGGCATCCACATAGTCGCCGCCCAGCACCTCCCGCCGGACCTTCAGGCCCTCCTTGAACAACTCGCTCTGGTATTCGGGACGGTTCGGCACGTCGACCATGGCGTTTCTCCTCTGTCTCGTGGTCGGGCGGACCCTAGAGAGTGACGGCCGGACCGACAAGGCGGCAAGGCGCCGGCCGGCGGGAGTAGGCGCCGGCGAGGAAGCCTGATATGGCCGCCGCCGGCTCAATCAGGAGGAACGGATCATGGCGAACATGCAGGGCGGTGATACGTACGAGGTGCTGGCGCTACGCTACGGCATCTTCGACGGGCGACTGCAGTACCAGAACTTCATGGTGCCGGATGACCACGCCGCGCCCGATCCCCTGGACTTCTATGTCTTCGCGATCCGCGGCGCGGGCGGGACGATCGTCATGGACACCGGTTTCAACCCGGCTTCCGCCAAGCGGCGCGGGCGGGAACTGCTGCGCACGCCCGCGCAGGCGCTGATCGATGCCGGCATCGACCCGGGCGAGGTCAAGGACGTCATCCTGACGCATATGCATTGGGACCATGCCGGCGGTATGGAATACTTCCCCAAGGCCACGTTCCACATCCAGGCCGAGGAAATGGCCTATTGCACCGGCCCCTGCATGTGCGAGGCGCATCTGCGCCGCCCGTTCGACGTCGATGACGTGCAGAGCGCGATCCGCGCGTTGTATTCCGACCGGCTGAAGGTCTACGGCGGCGACGCGACGATCGCCCCGGGGGTCAGCCTGCACCTGATCGGCGGACACTCGGGCGGCATCCAGTCGGTGCGCGTGCCAACCGCGCGGGGCTGGGTGGTGCTGGCCGGCGATGCCGCGCATTTCTGGCGCAACATCCGCCAGCGCAACCCGTTCCCGGTGGTGGTGGATGTCGCGCGGATGCTGCGGGGCTTCGACATCCTGAACGGCCTCGCCGACAGCCCGGACCACCTGATCCCCGGGCATGATCCGCTGATCCTGAAGACCTTCCCGGACCTGAACGGGAACAAGGAGATCGTGCAGCTGCACCGCCCGCCTGTCGCGTGAGCGGGTGCGCGCCTGGCTCCCTGGTGTGATCGTCGGAGCCTTGTGAGCCGAGCGCGAATTGGGCGGGATCCTGGATGGGCCGGTCGTCGTTGCAGCCTGGGCAGGATCTCAACACGGACGAACGGAGAACCACCAAGAGGCACGGAGGCGGGCGGAGTGGATGTCCGCCACGGCGCCCCACGATCAACAATCGCTTGTGCTCGGCCACCATCCTGCGGCCGGTGCGGGGCGGACAGAGCATGACGCGGATGCGCGCCGTCACGGACGGTCGCATCACAGACCGCGCGAAGCGCCGTCATGTCGCGACGCCACGCGCCCGCTTACGGTAACGCGAGACCGCGATCCAGCGTCTTTGCGTCCTTTGCGTGTTTGGGGGTTCCTTACGTTTCTTTATCGTGTCAATGACATCCCAACCTTAACCGCCCATGGGAGACGACCCGGATCCGGCAAGCGGCCGGCGGCGCGCCGAACCGACCGATGCCTTCGCCCGTCCGGAATGTTTGCCCGCCGGTGCCCGCAGCCGACCTACGCCGGTGCGAACACGTTCTCCTGCGCCAGGTCCTCGGCGCGTTTCAAGTGTACCGGCGGCTTGGCGAATTTCGGGTCGTTCTGCAGCACCGGCATCACCTTGTCGGCGAACAGCCGCATGTTGATCTCCGCCTCCTCGTGCGGCATGCCGCCGAAGGAGAATTCGGTGATCAGGTGATCGAGGCCGGACAGTGCCTGCAACTCCTCCAGCTTTTCCAGGCAGTCATCGGGCGTGCCGACCAGCTGGATGCTGACATAGAAGTCGGTTGCCTTTGCCCGCCTGGCCGGGTCCTTCATCTTGGCATAGGTGGTCCCGACCTTGTCGTAGGATTCGTAGCCCTTGACGCCGTTCAGGTGCCCGTCGGAGAAATGATAGTGGTTGTCGATCGAATCCCATTTGCGTCCCAGGTATTCGATCGCCCGCTCCTGCGCTTCCGCCCGGCTTTCCGCGACCGAGACGTTCGTCAGGATCATCGGCGGGCGCGGGCGATAGCCTTCCGACGCGGCCATGGCGTTGAACCGGTGGATGTCGGCGGCCGCCTTCGGCCATTCGTTCTGCATGATCACCAGCATGGAAAAGCCGAGCTGGGCCATGACATTGACGGATTCGGGGCTGACGGCGGTGCCGTAGAAGCGCCGCTCGGGGTGTGAGATCGGCCGCGGCCGGATCGCGGTGCGGGGGATCTGGTAGTATTGCCCGTTGAATTCGAAGGTTTCCTGCGACAGCGCCAGCTGAATGATCTTGGCGGCTTCGATGAAGCGCGGACGCGCCTCGCCCTGGTCGATGCGGAAGCCTTCGTATTCGACGCTCGCGGCGCCGCGGCCGAAGCCGAACACCGTGCGCCCGCCGCACATGATGTCGAGCAGCGCGATCTCCTCGGCCACGCGGATCGGGTCGTGCCAGGGCAGCACGATCACCGCCGAACCGAGTGTGATGCGCTTCGTGCGGCCGGCGTAGTAGGCCAGGAGCTGGCAGGGCGAGGGCGACATCGCATAGCCGGTGAAATGGTGTTCCAGCGCGAACAGCGAGTCGAAGCCCAGCGGTTCCGCGAGATCGCCCATCGCCATGTGTTCCGACACGACGGCGACATCGGGGCGGCCTGCCTGGCTGAGCATGTTCAGCGCGATCCCGACCTTCATGGCTGTCCCTCCTGTGACGTCTTGATGACCGACGCTACGGGCGAGCCGTCGGGGGCGGCCTTGACGCGGATCAAACGTTCCGATTTCCAATCATTAGGCGTTGTCGGGGCGCGGTGGCCGAGGCACGGCTTGTGGTGTATCGTCCGGATCCGGTTGAGAACGCCTGAACGCCGCGGCATGCGGTGGGACAACGGGAGGGAACGAGGACATGCGCTGGGCACGCTTCGATCAGAACGGCACGCCGACCTATGGCGTGGTGGAAGGCGACATCATCATCCCGGTCCGCGGCTCGCCCTTTGATGCGTGGGAGCGCACCGGCACGAAGCTGCCGCTGGCCGAAGTGAAGCTGCTGATCCCCGTGGTGCCGCCCACCTTCTATGCCGCCGGGCTGAACTACGCCGAACACGTGAAGGAGGCAGCCGAGAAGATGGGGCTGCCGGTGAACCTGCCGACGCAGGCCGATATCGGCTATCGCGCCAACAACGCGCTGATCGCCCATGACGAGACGATCGTGATTCCCGCAGACGCCACCGACAAGGTGCAGTACGAGGGCGAACTGGTCGCGGTGATCGGGCGCAAGTGCCGGAACCTGACGCGGGAGAACGCGCTTTCGGCCGTGATGGGCTACACGATCGGCAACGACGTGAGCGAGCGCACCTGGCAGAAGGCGGATCGCACGCTGTGGCGGGCAAAGAACACCGACACGTTCAAGCCGATGGGGCCGTGGATCGAGACCGATGTGAAGCTTGATGACCTCGTCACGAAGATCCGGCTGAACGGCCGGGAGCTGTTCCAGTTCCCTACCAACCACATGGTGTTCGGCGTGGTCGACTACCTCGTGAAGATGACCGAGTGCCTGACGCTGTATCCAGGCGACGTGGTGTGGATGGGCACCGAGGGGGCCACCGAGGACATGAAGCACGGCGACACGATCGAGGTGGAGATCACCGGCATCGGCACGCTGCGCAATCCCGTGGTGCGGGAGGGGATGTAGAGGCACCGTCGCTGTCCCGCGCGGCCTGCCCATCACGAAGGACCGGAGACGATGATCGAAATCAACGGCATGGCCCATGTGATCCTGACGGTCAGTGATTTCGACGCCGCGCGGACATTCTATTCCGAACTGTTGCCGTTCCTCGGCTTGAAGAAGGTCTATGACGGCAACAACTTCCTCTATCATGTCGGCGGACGCACCGCGATCGGGATCCAGCGCTGTGCTGAACAATACGAAGGCGAACGATTCGTGCAGAACCGCATCGGCCTGCACCATCTGTGCCTGCGCGCCCGGTCACGGGAGGATGTGGACCTGGCCGCGAAGAAGGTGCGCGCGATAGGCGGCTACATCGATCGCGGACCGGAGGAGCGGTCCTGGGCGCCCGGTTACTACTACTTCGTGTTCGAGGATCCGGACGGGATACGGCTGGAGATCAACCACATCCCGGGCAAGGGCTTGCTCGCCACTGAAACCCCGCTGAGCCCGAGCGATGATCCGAACTGGGACCAGAATGCGTGA
>JBFXDK010000045.1:0-23345 GCA_050181195.1 Acetobacteraceae bacterium
GTCCGTCCCACATCAGCGCCTCGGCCCAGGCGAGGTTCAGGATCGAGGGCGAGCGCCGCGCCAGCTTGGCCGCGTCCGACCCGACACCGACCGCGAGCCCGTCGCCCCAGGAGAAGCTGGGATTGTGGCAGGTCGCGCAGGACATCGTGCCGGGGCCCGACAGCCTGGGATCGAAGAACAGCGTGTGGCCGAGTTCGGCCTTTTCCCGGGTGAAGGGGTTGTCAGGCGGGAACGGGATCGTCTCCGGCCGCTTATACAGGGCCTTCAGATCGTTGATGTCCTCGGGCATCCGCTTCTGCTGGCCGGCGATGGCCGGTTCAGCCAGCAGAACGAACCCCAGCAGGGCGCCGCAGATCGCCCGGGCGCGCCGGATCGGAGGTCGTTCAGCAAACATTTGGCGCATGAAACGCATCGCTGCGCTCCCGTCTGGCAGGATCACCGCCCGCACCGGCGGCATGCGCAGAATGACGCGAAAGCCCTAACCGCGGGTTAAGGACGCTGGATCGTTTCTGATCCGACAGGTGAGGCGCCGTCCCTCACGTGCGGATATTCATTTCGATATCGTCGGAAAACCCCCGCGACCGAACGGCAAGTCGCTGGAATGCAGCGTTATCGTGAGGGTCGATCGCCCGGGGAGATGGTCATGACATCTTGCCGAGGCGTGCTGCGCTTGCCACTTCCAGACAAGGATTCGATGGAATCCGGCAAGGGGACGTGCTCGATGCCTTTCAAGGGAAGACCTCCCGGCAGCGGCGCCGGGGATATGTCGAAGCGCACCGAGGCGCTGCGGCCGACGATCATGCTGACACCGAAGGAGGCGTCCGTGGCACGGCGGCTGCGCCGCAACGGCCTGGCCCCCGAGCAGATCGCCGAAGTCATGGACAAGCCGCTGGACGACGTCGAGAAGGCCCTGGTGCAGATGCGCATGCCGCGGCCCGAAACGACCCGGGGCACGCTGAACGTGACGCTGGCCGCGCACCGGCTGGTGATGCAGGAACGTCGGGGCGATGAACCGATCTGGGTGACATTCGACCGGATGATGGACGAACTGCTGCGGCTGCGCGCCGAAGCGGTCCGGCGGGCCGACCCCGCCCCGTCCGCACCCCGCCGGCCCCGCCGCAGGCAGGAGGACGAAGCGCCGCTGCTGCCGCTGGGCGGCTTGTAGCCAGGCGCCACGTCACCCTGTTACCGGAACGAAATCACACCTTCGCCGCCTGGATCGCCTGCCATACCCGGCCCGGGGTCGCGGGCATGTCGAAATGGCGGATCCCCAGCGGCGCCAGTGCGTCGTTGATCGCGTTCATCGCCGCGCCCATCGCGCCGACCGTGCCCGCCTCGCCCACACCCTTGGCCCCCAGCGGATTGACCTTCGTCGGCACCTCGCGTGTGGCCAGACGGAAGTCGGGATATTCGTGCGCGCGCGGCATCTGGTAGTCCATGAAGGACGCCGTCAGCATCTGCCCGGACTGCTCGTCGAAGACGATGACCTCGCCCAGCGCCTGACCCACGCCCTGCACGACGCCGCCATGGATCTGCCCGGCGACGATCAGCGGGTTCAGCACCTTGCCCAGTTCCTCGACCGCGCTGTAGCGCACGATCTCGGTCACGCCGGTTTCCTCGTCGATCTCGACCTCGCAGATATGCGTCCCGTTCGGGAAGGTCACCGCGGTCGGCGTGAACTCCCCACTTTCCACCAGCCCACCTTCGGATCCCGGCGGGATGAACTTCGGGTCGTGCGCCGCGGCCCCGACCTGCGCGAGCGAGATTGTGCGGTCGGTGCCGGCGACGCGGAACACACCGTCGCCGTACTCGATGTCCACGACCGCGGCTTCCAGCACCTCGGATGCCAGCTTCTTCGCCGATTCCATCACCTTGTCGACCGCCAGCATCACGGCCGACCCGCCGATGCACAGCGCACCCGAGCCGCCATTGCCCTTTCCGAACGGGATCAGGTCGGTATCGCCGCCGTCCCAGATGACGTTCTCGATGGGGATGCCGAACCGGTCGGCGACGATCTGGGTCATCGTGGTCTCCAGCCCCTGCCCCACCGACATCGAGCCCGACCGCAGCACCAGCTTGCCGTCCTCCAGCAGGCGCAGTTCCGAGAAATCCTTGGCCGGGCGCAGGAACGGTCCGCCGGCGACCTCGATACAGTTGCACAACCCGATGCCGCGCAGCTTGCCGCGCCCTTTCGCCTCGGCGCGCCTGGCCTCGAATCCCTCGAGCTCGGCCAGATCGGCGGCGAGTTGCATGTTCCCCTCGAATTCGCCGCAGTCATAGGTGAAGGTCAGCGCGGTCTTGTAGGGCATCGCGTCCGGCGGGATCAGGTTGCGCCGGCGCAGCTCATAGGGGCTGATGCCGAGTTCGCGTGCCGCGACATCGATCAGCCGCTCGATCGCATACGTGGCTTCCGGCCGGCCGGCGCCACGGTAAGCGGCGGTGGGCACGGTATGGGTCATCACGCCGCAGACCTCGGCCGCGATGGCGGGAATGATGTAGGTGCCGGCGATGCCGCCGATATTGCCCACGCCCCAGCCGGACCGGCCCGAGGTGTAGGCGCCCAGGTTGCAGTCCCAGCGCAGCTTCAATGCGGTGAATTTGCCGTCCGCGTCCAGGCCGAGTTCGGCGGAGATGTGCATCTCGCGGGCCTGCTCATCGGTCAGGAAGCCCTCGGTGCGGTCGGAAATCCAGCGCACGGGGCGGTTCAGCTTCCGCGCCGCCCAGGTGATGAACACCTCCTCGACATGCACGCCCGACTTCATGCCGAAGCTGCCGCCGACATCGCCGGGCACGACGCGGATCTCGGTGGGCTTCACGCCGAAATTGCCGTTCGCCATGCCGTTGCGCAGATTGAACGGCGACTGGTGCGCGGCATGCACCACCGGCCGCCCGTCCGGCCCGATCTCGGCCCAGACGCCGCGCGGCTCCATGGTGTTGGCGGTGACGCGGGAGACGGTGAAGTCAAGCTTGGTCACATGCGCGGCGCCGGCCAGCCCGGCCTGCGTCGCCTCGGCGTCACCGCGCTTCCACAGGAAACCGATATTGTCGGCGTATTCGTCCCAGACCGCGGGCGCGCCTGTCTTTTGCGCCGCCAGCACATCGGTGACGATGGGAAGCTCCTCGTACTCCACCATCACCGCTTCGGCGGCCTCCAGCGCGGCGCCGCGGGATTCGGCGATGACCGCGGCAACCGCCTCTCCCACGAAGCGCGCCCGGTCCTTCGCCAGCAGCGGGCGATGCGTCTTCGCCGATGGGCTGCCATCCGGCCGGGTGAAGCCGAGGCCGCCCGGAATGGGCTGCACATCCGTCAGGTCGGCGTTGGTGTAGACCGCAACCACCCCCGGCATGGCTGCGGCGGCCGAGGTATCGATCCCGACGATTCGGGCGTGGGCATGCGGGGAACGGACCATCACGGCCACCAGCATCCCCTGGGCCTTGCCATCGGCCGCATAGTTCCCGCCCCCTGTCAGCAGCCGTTGGTCTTCGCGGCGTCGGACGGAGCGGGTCTGAACGGTGGTCATTGGTCACTCTCTCCCACAGATCGGCTTCGGCATGGCGGCGGGGTTCACCCGCTCGTGCCGGAGTTTGCCACGGGAGCATGCGTTTCGGCGAGGGGGCGGACCGGCCCTGGCCGTTCGGCGCAGGGATCGGCGCTGCGCGCGCGGGCCTTGTATCGCGGCCGCGCGCCGAGCGAGAAGCGCGATGGCGGGCGCCGGGATTGCGTGCCGCGAGACTTTGGCAGGGCGGCATGACAATTCGCTTTCGCATCGTTACTAAAAGTGTTAATTCGTCGAAAAGAGTGCCGGAAACATAGGAAATGCCCAACCGCCGCCCCGCCAACAGGCCGCAGGACTCGCAAACGCCTGCATCGCCGCAACGCCAGAACGGCGCTGCACCACCGTCACGCCCGGTCGATATCCATGTCGGCCGGCGCATAAGCGCGCGGCGTCGCGAACTGGGACTGACCACCGATGCGTTGGCGCAGTCGGCCGGCGTAGCCCCCACACGATTGAATACATATGAGACGGGCGAACTGCGCGTCGCCCCCTCGGACCTGCTGAAGCTGCGGGACGTCCTGGGCGTCCGGCTGTCCTACTTCTTCCATGACATCGAATGATGCTCAGCAGGCCGGGTCGTGCGCGTCGTATGCGGCGTAGATCACGTCGATGAATGCTTCGGCGTCAGCTTGCCGGCCGGCCAGGTACGCCGCTTCGGCAAGCCGCGCCCAGACCTTGGGACTGATCCGCGCGATCCGGACGAACGGATTGTTGTCGTTGGCCGCCATGACCAATCGGGACTGAGCCTCACGGCGGCCGGCACAGGGCACCCTGCCCCGGAAGCGAACGACTGACATCCTAGGTCCCCCGGCGGAGTGTGTCGGACGGCCGTTCGCCGAAGGTGCGGAGATAGTTCGCGGCGAAGCGGCTGAGATCGACGAAGCCATAGCGCATCGCCACGGTCGTGACAGTCTCACAGCGCTGGGCGGCGAGGCGCAGGTCCCGTCGCGCCAGGCGCAGCCGGCGCAGCGTCAGGAAACGCACCGGACTCACGCCCAGAATCTCGTTGCTGCAAAGGTTCAGCGTGCGGAGGCTCGTGCCGACGGCGACACTGAGCTCCGTGAGTGTCACCGGGTCGTCGCCGACATCGGCAAGGAAGCGGACCATCCGGCTGACGATCCGGTGGTGTCGGCGCGATGCGGCACGATCCGCATCGGGGGCGGTGCCGTCCACGCATGCCGCGAGGGCACGGATCAACCCGTCATCGATCATCCGCGCAATCGCCGGAACGGCGAGCAGATGCGGGCGATCACGGGTCATGCGCTCCATGGCCGCGTGGCACGCTTGCAGACGGTGGAAGGCCCTGGGATCGACCTGGTCGAGGCGGACCGGACGCTGCGCCCCGGCCCCGCCAGGCCCCGACAGCAGGGCGCCGAGGCGGGCATGGTCCTCGTGGCTGAAGGACAGCGATGCCCAGCCGGCCAGGCCGTCACTGCGGATGAAGGTTTCCACTTCGCCGGACAGGCACAGTAGCTGGTTCTGCCGCAACGCTCGGCCGTTCCAGGACTGGTCGGCGCCCGGGCGTGCGACGAAGGCAAAATGGGACCGGTCGGTGATCACCGCGTGCGACGTCCGCCGCAAGTTCCCGAAGCCGCGCTGCGCCCAGCTCATGCCAAGCTGGGCGCGAGTTGCGCTGCCGCGGAAGGCGCCCTTCTCCAGGATGACCGTCGTGGCGGAACGCGCCCGGAATGCTTCGCAGAACAACTCCGCGTCGGCAAAATCGTGCGTCGCGCCGTCTCTTGCTTCTCGTCCGCTCATGGCCGCTTTCGGGTGGCTGCCGCGCGCGGCATCGCGCCGTTCGGTTGGGCGGGACCGCAGAAAATGCCCGGCCGCCAACCCGGCCCGCACCGCGCCTTGCCCGGCAGCGTGGGCGGGAGCAGGGAGCAAGGGCATGGATCGAGGTCGGTGCCATCGTGCAAAGGACCGTGCCGGTCCACCCTTCATCAACGTCGAACGCGGCCAACGGCGAAGTGGTGCGTCCGTCGCGGACCAACGCCACCCCGTAGCGTCACCCGCCACTATTCGAGTCCCGACCACACCGCCAAACCCGGTCATGATCTTCCCCCCACACATCGCGCTAGGCGAAAATTGCAAAACTCCTCCGAATGGTCCCGACCAGCGCGAGAATACCGTGTTTGCGCGATGGCGGCATGTGCGGCGGGGCCGCGCCAGCGAGGCCGGCGGATCGCGGGGCCGCGCGTCTCGACCGGGAGCCCGCCGGCGACAGACCGCGCGGCGATCCTTGTCTGAAGCGGACCATGCCGGCACCGCGGAACGATGGCTCTGCTCATCCGCTGGTCCTCGCCTTTCGCGCCGCGGTGAAACCTGTTGAAATCCGGAAGCGCGCCCTGCCCCGGGTCACCGGGAGACACGGCGTGACCCAACCCGAGGAACCGTCCGGCAACGCCTGCCCTGCGCCGAAAGGAACGCCCATGGCCGATCCAGCCCTGCCGACCGATCCACATTTCCTGACCATGTCCCAGGCCGCCGGCCTGATCCAACGGCGGCAACTCTCGCCCGTCGAACTCACACGCTGCTTCCTGGACCGGATCGCCGCGATCGATCCGCAACTCAACGCCTACCTGCTGGTCACTGCCGACCACGCGCTGCAACAGGCGCAGGCGGCGGAGCAGGAGATCATGTCGGGCCATTACCGAGGGCCGATGCATGGCATTCCCTTCGCGCTGAAGGATATCTACTGCACCGCCGGCATCCGCACGACCTGCCATTCCCGCACGCGGGAAAATTACATTCCCGATTCCGACGCCACCACGGTGAAGAAACTGTATGCCGGCGGCGCGGTGCTGCTGGGCAAGCTGTCGACGCATGAATTCGCCCATGGCGGCCCGTCCTTCGACCTGCCCTGGCCCGCCGCCCGCAACCCGTGGAACCGCGATCATTTCACCGGCGGCTCCTCCTCCGGTTCGGGCGCCGGCGTCGCCGCCGGCCTGATGATGGGGTCGCTCGGCTCCGACACCGGCGGGTCGATCCGCAATCCCGCGGCCCTGTGCGGACTGGTCGGGCTGAAACCCACCTATGGCCTGGTCAGCCGGCGCGGCGTGTACACGAACTCCTTCAGCTATGACCATGCAGGACCGATGACCTGGACGGTGGAGGACTGCGCCATCATGCTGCAGGCCATCGCCGGGCACGATCCGGGCGACCCAGCCAGCGCCGAACGGCCGGTGCCGGACTATCGCGCGGCCCTGGGCGGCGGGATCAAGGGCATGCGCATCGGCGTGCTGCGGCACCTGTATGAGGAAGACGTGCCACTGCACCCGGAAGCCAAGGCCGCGCTGGAAGCGGCGCTGGACGTGCTGCGCGGTCTGGGCGCGGAACTGGAAGACGCGCGGATCCGCTCCGCCGCCGAATATCATGCGGTGAAGATCACCGGCGCCGAAAGCGAGCTGTTCTCGGTGCATGAACCGGTGCTGCGCCAGCGCCTGAGCGATTTCGGCGAGGATTTCCTCGGCCGAGCGCTGGGGGCACTGCTGATCTCGGGCAGCGACTACATGAAGGCGTCACGCCAGCGGCGCGTCATGATCGCCGAAATGGCGCCGCTGTATGCGAAATACGACGTGCTGGTGACCGCCGCGCCCGGGCCGGCGGCGCGGCTGGATTCCTGGCGGACGATCAATTTCTGGCAGCGCAACTCGGTGACGACGCCGTTCAACGTGACCGGCAGCCCCGCTTTGGTGCAGTGCGTCGGGTTCACCGGTGACGGGCTGCCGCTGTCGATGCAGATCGTCGGCCGGCCGTTCGACGATGCGACGGTGATGCGGGTGGCGCATGCCTACGAGCAGGCGACGCCGTGGAAGACGCGCCGTCCGGTGCTGGACCCGAATGCCATCGTCGCGCCTGGTCAGCCGCCTGTGCCCGACCCCGCGACGCCCAGCATCGGCCAGGCGCGGCAGGATGAGATCGCGGCGATCTGCCGGCGCGCCGGCCTGACGCTGAATGACCGGCACTTCCAGCAGCTGTGCGCGACGGCACCGTATGTGGAGGAGATGGTCGGGCACCTGCAGTCCGACCTGGCCTTTCACGATGAGCCGGCCAGCGTCTTTCAGTTCCACTCTGTCACGTCCAACGCGTAGGCGGCAATGCTTCCGGGGAACCCGTCGGGGCGGGTTCCCTGTTCCGCTTTCTGTTCTTCGGCAGCACCTGCCAGCGGTCATCCCGGACGTGGGTGTGCGGTGGGGGTGGGGCCGGCCCGGGTGCGTCTGGCCCGCGCTCGCCGCCGTTTTTGGCGGGTGAGGGCCTGTCCAGTGCGAACATCACGGCTCACAAAGGGTTGAATGCGGAATGCCGTTTTCGGGAGTAAAACCTGCGATGGGCAAGACCCACTCTTGTCGGCTGTGACAAGGCGCGGCATAAGCCCGCCGCAGTGAGAGAAAACGGGAGTTCGTCCTATGTCGTCTCGGACAGCCACCTGCTGGCGCTGCCGCAGGCCGTTGTTTTTCGACCCGGCACTTGGGGATGTCTGCGTGAACGAGATGTGCGCCAAGCCAAAGATCGTTTCTGCGACATCGCGTGATGCCGCGGCGCTGTTCCGTGCCATCCGGCGCGATCGGCCGCCGGCCCCACTGCCGGAACTGCGCCCGGTCCGGCAGTTGGAAGCCAGTTTCCTACGAGCCGAGTAGCGGGCGGCCCGCACGGCCCGGCACCTGCGCGGTGCTCCGGGCCGGTTGCGGATACGGTCTGTCCCGTCAGTGCCCGATGCACACGCGGGCCGATTGCGGTGATGGATCGCTGATTTGCGGCCAAACCCGGTCCGGCAACCGTCCGGCCCGGACGGCGCCGTGTGGCGGATGATCCGCGGGTCAAGGGTAGCCGATGTTCCGGCACGGCGTCCACCATTCGGTGTCTGCCGCCATATCCTTAAGTGTGCCGATTATGCCGTTGTTGTTCGCGCCGAACTTCATCAGGCAAAGCGACCCGGCGGGGGAGTCGACCGCGGTGATCGTGATCCTCCGGCAGCTGTCCGGCGTCACCGCGCCATTGCTCTGGATCACCTGTTCCAACTGCTCGCGTGTGGGACAGGCGAGGACACTGCGCGGTTCGGCGCCCAGCGCCGACGCCAGCGGCAGGGTCGCGAGAACCAAGCCAGTAGCGGCCCCCAGGGCCTTGATCCTGTGCATTCGGCTTCTCCAGCGTTACATCCGCTGACAGGACGCTGGAGCCTGGGGTTCGGTTGCGGCCGGTGGGCGGTTGCCTGCATCCCTAGCGACAGGGCCGGCGCGTCGGCGCAACGCCTTTTGTGATCACGACGAGGTGCCTTGCCCGGGTCACCGGCGATCAACGGGGCGGACGGCAGACCGCGTTGGCGCCCAGGATTGGCCGGTTCGGCAAGGCGGCGCGATTGGTGCACCACGTCCGGGTGGTGTAGCCTTCCTCGGGCAACGTGGAAGGAGCAGCAAGGATGCCCAACACCGTACATCTGCACCGCGTTGTGGCTGCCAGTCCGGAGAAGGTCTACCGCGCGTTCCTCGAGGCGGATGCCCTGGCGAAATGGCTGCCGCCCAACGGCTTCGTCTGCACGGTACATCATCAGGAGCCGAAGGTCGGCGGCACCTTCCGGATGTCCTTCCGGAACTTCACCACGGGGAACAGCCATGCGTTCGGTGGTGAGTATCTTGAACTCATCCCCGGCGAACGGCTGCGCTACACGGATCGGTTCGACGATCCCGCCATGCCAGGTGAGATGGATGTGACCGTGGACCTGACGAAGGTTTCGGTCGGCACGGAACTCAGGATCGTCCAGGATGGCGTGCCCGACGTCATTCCGGTGGAAGCCTGCTACCTGGGCTGGCAGGAGTCGCTGCGCAACCTGGCGAGGCTCGTCGAGCCCGAAATCAACGAATAGGGCAGATCGGTCCGGGGCCCATGCCGCGTCACGGCCGATGGCCGAGCGGGTAAACACGCATGTATGGGCAATCCATTTACTGAAACTGGTTTCAAGTATTTCGCCAGCCCGCGGTCAGACCTTCGAAGCTGCGCGAATGACGCCCGCCGCCGTGTCAGCGGCTCGCTGGCCGGCGATCCACGCACCCGCCACCGTGCTCGCCAACGGCACGTGGCACGCCTCGCCCGCGAACAGCAGGTGACCGTCGCCGACCGGGTCGGCCAGCCGGTCCCGTGCCTCGGCGCAATGCGGGCGTGCGTAGGAATACGCGCCCAGGGTAAACGGGTCCGCATCCCAGCGCGTCACCACGCGTCCCCCACCGGCGAACACGCGGTCTGCCCGGGACCCGAACAGCGCGCGGATCTGCGCCAGCGCGAAATCGGCCGCGGCTGCCTCCCCGGCCCGCGCAAGGTCCCAGGCAACCGTCCCGCCGATCCAACCCTGGACATAGTCGCGGCCGAACGGCCAGAACTGGAAGGGCACCAGGGGTTCCCCGCGCGCCACCTGTCGATCGACCGAGGTATGCGTTGGCAGATCCAGCCGGTCCGCCCCCGTGGCCCGCAGCGCGACCTTCAGCGCCAGGCCCATCGGCAGGCCGTGGATCGCGGCCTGGGTTTCCAGCGGCAAGGGCGGATCGAAGGCGAGGCGCCCCGATGCCAGCACGCCGGTCGAGACCGTCACGATGACGGCGCGGGCCGCCACGGTCCCGGTGTCCGTGTCCACCGCGACCCGCCCGCCGGCGCCTGCCCAGCGGACGCGGTGCACCGGCGTGTTCAGGTGGATGTCCAGCCCCCGCGCCAGCCTTCGCTCGACCAGCGCACCGATGCCGCCATCGGGCACCAGATTGCTGCCGCCCAGCGCGTTGCGCCGCCAGTCGCGGGCGCTGAACGCGTCGGCATCGACGGTGCAGATGACCGGCCCTTCCCAGGCCTCGACGGTTGCCGCCCACGGGTCGCCGGGCAGGTGGCGCGTGGTCTCCGACAGCGGCACATCGCCGCGTTCCGCAAGAAGCCGATCGGTCATCGCCTCGAACCGCGGCCATGCGGCCTCGTACTCCGCGAGTTCCGCCGGGGTGGCGGGACGGTTGCCGACGAAGGTCCGCTCCCGCCGGATCTCGTCCGATCGCAGCAGCCTGTCACCGGCGGCGCGGGCAATGTCGACCAGCGGATTGTGTTCGGCGTCGTGCAGCCAGACGGCGCCCATATCAAACCAGACGCCGCCCAGCGCCGGCGGATAGGCCGTCCAGGCGCGCCCGCCGATCCGTCCTGCCGCCTCCAGCACCCGGCAGCGCACGCCATGGCGGCGCAACACGGTGGCGGCGCCAAGCCCGGCAAGGCCAGCGCCGATCACGACGACATCGGTTTCCGGCTCTGCGGCCATCACGTCCTCGGCGGGTTACGTTGCCAGCATTCCCGCTTCGGCACCGGCCGGCAAGGGCACCCGGCTCACTTCACCCCATCCACCTCGGGGCCCAGATCCTCCTGCCACGGACGCGCCTGCTCCAGCGCCCACAGCACCCCTGCCAGCAAGACCGCCAGCGCGCAGGCCGCGGCCCAGAACGGAACGCCCAGCAGCTGGTCGAACCCGATCTTGCTGCCGGATTCCGCCAGCAGCGCGGTGATCGGCACGTCCAGGTAGCCATAGGTCACCGCCCCCGCGATGCCGCCGGCCACGATGAACCAGGCATCGCGATAGCCGGCGCCGATCTGCGCCAGCGCCGTGCCCGGACAGGCCCCGGCCAGCGCAATGCCCGCGCCCAGGATCAGGCCGCCGATCAGATCGGCCTTGAACAGCAGCGGCTTCAGCGACAGCTTCACGTCAAGCAGCCCGTGCAGCACCGCGAGCACCAGCAGTCCGGTGATCACGGCGGCCAGGAACACCTTCAGCATGATGAAGTTGCGCATCTGCATCTGGCCTACGATCACGCCAGGCTCGAACACGCGGCTCTTTTCCAGGGCGAAACCGAACACCAGCCCGGTCGCCAGTCCGATCAGAACCGCCATGAAGACAGACATCGTTGCGTCTCCTTTCTCAGGCGCGACGAAACAGCATCGCAGTCAGGATGCCGCCCGCGAACATGCCGATCACCGCCAGGGTCGATCCGACGGAAAGCTGTGCCATGCCGGAAATCCCGTGCCCGGAGGTGCAGCCGCCGGCGATGCGCGCGCCGAACAGCATGATGAACCCGGCCACGAACGCGACCGGCGCCCGCGTGGCCAGCGACGACGTGCCCATCGCGCGCCCCCAGACGCGGGACACGGCCGGGCGGCGCGCGCCCGACAGGCGCATGGACAGGAAGGCGCCGAGCGCGATGCCCACGACGACGGCAACCTGCCACCAGTTCTTGCCGCCCCAAAGGTGGGAAGCGAGATACTTCACCTGTCCCACGCCCGGATCGACGATGGACGCAAGATGCGCCCCGACCGTGACGAACGAGGACGACGCGCCGAGTGCCGTGCTCAGCAACAGGAAGGTCGGGATCTGCAGCAGCCCGATCACCGCGCCGGCCACATAGGGCGACCACGCCCTTTCCCGCAGCAGCGACCGGGGACTGGCGATGGGCGCCGTCCCGGACATGGTTGCGCTCATGTCATGCCTTCCGCGCGCATGTGTTGACGCCAAGCAACGGATAGGCCGGGCAGAAGCCGATGATCGCCGTCCCCAGCGGGATGATGCCGATCAGACCCCACCAGGTCTGCGGGCCGATGAAGATCAGGCTGAGCAGAACCAAACCCGCCACAGCGCGCAGGATGCGATCCGCGCCGCCAACATTGCAGCTCATCTCATGTGCTCCCGGTTCGTTTCACCGGGTGCTACAGTATGGCCGGCAGTCGCGGGCGGTCTGTGACCATGTCACTCAGGCGCCTGCCGGGGATCAGTGTCCTTCCGCCAGTTGCGCCAGGGCGGGCTTGTTCCGCAGCAGGATATGCCCGCGATGCGGCTCCACCCAGCCGCGGCGGCGGAATTCGGTCAGGACGCGGTTCACGACTTCCCGCGCCGACCCCAGTTCGGCGGCGATCTGCTGCTGGGTGATCGCGATCTGGTCCTGATCGCCGGCGAGCTCCAGGATCTTGTGCGCGATGCGGATGTCCATGCGGGAAAAGGCGACATCCTCGATCACCCGGAACAGGTCGGTGACCCGCCGGCTGAACGCCGTGAACACGAAGCGGCGGAAATCCGGAGAGCGTGCGATCAGGTCGTCGAAGGTCATGCGCGGGATGGCGACGGCGCGCACACCGGTCTCGGCGATCGCCTCGGCCAGATAGTCCTCATACCCCATCAGGCAGGCGGTGGTCAGGGCGCAGCTTTCGCCAGCCGAAACGCGATACAGCACGATCTCCCGCCCCTGCTCCGAAACCTGCTGCACGCGCACCGTGCCGTCCAGCAGCAGCAGGAAGCTGTTCGGCGCCTGGCCTGGCCCGAAGATGCGGCTGCCAGCGGGCAGCGTCACGATGGCACTGTCGCGCAGCAGCGGCGTCAGGACGTCCGGCGGCAGGCGCTGCAGGCCGGGAAAAGCGCTGGTCCAGTCCGGTGCCTGACGCACCCGGATCAGCCTCGGCGCGGGCGGTTGCGCGGCGGGCGCAGCGATGCCCAGGGATCCGGCATCGGACCGGCGGGAATTTCGATCACCGCGGGAACGTCGGCCTGGAACGCGGTGCGCAGGGCCGAACGCAGATCGTCGGGCGAAGCGGCCTTCAGCGCCATCGCGCCAAAGCTTTCGACGAACTTCCGGAAGTCCGGATTGTGCAGTTCGGATGCGATCAGCCGGTTGCCGAACTGGTCGCGCTGAATGCGCCGGACATTGCCATAGGCGTTGTCGTTCACCAGCACGATCACCACGGGAATGCGCTGCTGCACCGCGGTCGCCAGTTCCTGCGCGTTGAACAGGAACCCGCCATCACCGGACACCGCCACCACCTTGCGGTCGGGGCGAGCAACCTTCACGCCGAGGGCGGTGGCCACGCCCCAGCCCAGGGTGCCCTGATAGCCCGGCGAGATGAAGCTGCGCGGCTGGTAGACCGGAAACACCATGCGCGCGGCATAGCCCAGCTGCGTCAGCTCATCGACGAAGATGCCGTCGTCCGGCAGTTCGGCGCGGATCGCGTCCAGGTAGCCGATCTGCGGCTGCAGGAAGGCCAGCTGCCCGGCGACCTTGGCGCGCAGGGCCGACAGCTCCTCGCGCCGCGGCGGGCGGGCGCTGTTATGCGCGGGAACGGCATCCAGAAGGCCGAGCAGCACCTGGGCCGCGTCGCCGCACAAGCCGATCGCCGGACGTTCGTAGCGGTCGAGTTCCTGGGCATCGGCATCGACGCGGATGATCTTCATCTCCGCGTCCGTGCCCCATTGCATGTACTGGATGTTCAGCCGCGTGCCGATTCCAAGCACGACGTCGGCGTGCTCCCACAGCGCATGGCCTTCCACCAGATTGACCGACAGCGGGTTGCGCCGGTCGACGATGCCGTGGCCCATGCGATGCGCGATCACCGGGGCCTGCAGCATCTCGGCAAGCGCGGTCACCTCGGCGCTGGCGTGCTGCGCGCCGCCGCCCACGATGATCAGCGGGTTCTTCGCCTCGCCCAGCATCTTCGCCGCGCGGGCCAGAAGGTCGGGGTCGACCAGGGCGTTGTCGGCACCGGCCGCGGCGGGCAGCGCGACCGGGGCACGGCGGGCCCAGACATCCAGCGCGCATTCCAGCGCGGCGGGACGCGGCCGGTCGGAGATCATCTGCCGGAACGCCTCGTTCACCTTCAGCGGCGCGTCGTGCGGGGCGTGGATACGGTCGGCGAATTTCGTCAGGCCGCGCATGATGGACAGCTGGTCGGGAATTTCGTGCAGCAGCCCGTAGCCGCGGCCGATCGCGGCGGCGGGGATCTGCCCGACCAGCGCCAAGACCGGCGCGTTCACGGCATAGGCGGTGCACAGCGCGCCGGTGGTGTTCAGGAAGCCGGGCCCGGGCACCACGGCGTAGACGCCGGGCTTGCCCGATGCCATGGCGGCGCCGAGGGCCATGTAGGCCGCACCCTGCTCGTGGCGGGTATGGACGATGCGCAGGCGGTCCTGCGCGCCATGCAGCGCATCGAACAGATAATCGTTCTGCACGCCGGGCAGGCAGTAGACGGTGTCGACGCCGTTTTCGATGAGCGTGGCGACGGCGGCTTCACCGGTGGTCATGCGACGCGCTTCGGCGTTGGTCACGACGTTTCCCCTTCGTGGTGTTGGGGGAACGCTAGGCAAGCGCGGGATGGGGATCAACCCTGCAACCGGCCGTCAACCGAAGCGGAGTCTCTGGGCAGGCCCCCTGCCCTCCTCCTACAACTCCTGCCCGAATGCTCGGCGCTTGAGGTCCTTCAGACGCTCCTCCCCGCCGGGCATCTTCGGATTCATCTCCAGCAGCTTGACGCACGCCTCATAGGCGCTCTTCCAGTTCTCCCGCGCGACCGCGATCTCGACCAGCGTGCGCCAGGCAGCGAAGGACCGCGGCTCGCGCCGCAGCGTCTCCTCAAGGTCCTTTACAGCCCCCACGCTGTCGCCGGCGCGGAACTTCGCGATCGCCCGCTGGTGGTACGCCTCGGCCAGGCTGGGATCCAGGATGATCGCGTCGCTGAACACCTCGATCGCGTCGTCATAGGACTTCGCGGCCAAGTCCCGCAGCCCGCGGCTCATGAGCAGCGTCACCGCGGGCGTGCCCGCCTCCAGTTCCATCCGGCGCAACCGTCCCTCGATCGCGACGGCCACTTCCTCGCTGGGCGCGCGTTGCAGCGCGTCCCGCAGCTGCTCGACCTGCGTCTGCCGGTCCGCGCCACGCTGGGCGTGTCCCAGCATCGGCACCAGCAACAGCATGGCGATCAGGATCATCCTGCGCATTGCGCTATCTCCCGCCAAGCCCGATCCGCGCGCAAGCCCTATTGCGGCAACAGCTGCGCGAGCGCCTCCGGCGCCGGACCGCCGCTCGCCCAGTCCAGCAACGCCACGGTGTGCACCACCGGCAGTCCATGCCCCGACAACTGGGTGATGCAGCCGATATTGCCGGCCGCCACCAGATCGGGCCGCGTCGCGCGCAGATTGCCCAGCTTGCGGTCACGCAGCCGCCCGGCGATCTCGGGCTGCAGCAGGTTGTAGGTGCCGGCGGACCCGCAGCACAGATGCGGCTCACGCGGCTCCACCACCCGGAACCCGGCCTTCGCCAGCAAAGCCTTCGGCTCGGACGTCACGCGCTGGCCGTGCTGCAGGCTGCACGCGGAATGATAGGCCACCGTCAGGCCGCCGGTCCGGGTTGCCGTGTAGCCGATGCGGGTGAGGAACTCGGTGATGTCGAGCGTCAGGGCGGCGACGCGCTCCGCCTTCTCGCGCAGCGGATCGGTGCGGAACAGGAACCCGTAATCCTTCACCGTCGTGCCGCAGCCCGACGCATTGATGATGATCGCATCCAGCCGGTCCCACTCGGCCTCGCGGCTCCACGCCTCGACATTGGCGCGGGCCAGGGCCATGGCGTCGGCATGCTGGCCGATGTGATGGTTCAGCGCGCCGCAGCAGCCGGCGCCCTCCGCCACCACCACCTCGACACCCAGGCGGGTCAGCAGCCGGATGGTCGCCTCGTTGATATCGGGTGCGATCACCTGCTGCGCGCAGCCGGTCAGCAACGCCACGCGGGCGCGCCGCGCGCCTTCGGCCTTGTGCACCGCGGGCCGTTCGGCGGAACTTGGCGCCGGCAGTTGCCGTGGCGCGAGGCTGAGCATCGCCCGCAGACGCTTCGCCAGCGCCGACTGGCCGGGGATGACGCCTGCGAACGGCCGGCCCGCCCGTGCCGCCAGCAGCGCCGCCCGGAACAGCTTCGGCCGCGGCAATACCCGCCCCAACACCATCCGCACCATCCGCTCGGCCCAGGGCCGCTGGTAGGTGTCCTCGATATAGGTGCGGGCGTGGTCCACCAGGTGCATGTAGTTCACGCCCGACGGGCAGGTCGTCATGCACGAAAGGCAGGATAGACAGCGATCGACGTGCTGCACCACGTCGGGCGTCGCCGGACGGCCGGCCTCCAGCATGTCCTTGATCAGGTAGATGCGCCCGCGCGGGCTGTCGAGCTCATCGCCCAGCAGCACGAAAGTCGGGCAGGTCGCGGTGCACAGGCCGCAATGCACGCAGGTGCGCAGCACCTGGTTCGATGAGGCAGTGTCGGGATCGCGCAGCTGATCGGCGGTGAAATTGGTTTGCATGTCAATTCATAGGCCGGCGTAGAGGCGGCCGGGATTGAGGATACCGTTGGGATCGAAGGCGGCCTTGACGCGCCTGGTGATGCGCGCGAGCGGCTCCAGTTCATCGGGCACCACGCGAACCGTGGTGCGCAGCGCGTCCGGTCCCCGCATCAAGGTCCAGGTGCCGCCGGCCGCTCGCACCGCTTGCTCGATCCTGTCGTGGGTCGCGGTGTCGGCCGGGCCGGCAAGCCAGACCAGGCCGCCGCCCCAGTCGAGGAAACCATCAAGGCCCGTGGCCCGCAGCACCTCGGCGCCTGCCGATGGGCGGACCGATACCCGCCAGATTGCATCCTCGGGTCCGGCCTTCAAGGGTTCGGCGTCACGCACCGCCCGCCAGACCGCGCGCGAGGCGGCATCGGCCAGGATCACCGTCCCGGGCCGCGCCAGTTCATCCGCCAGCTTCCGGGTGCGGTACTCGACCGACGCGGCGAAATCCTCGATCCGCACCAGCGCGGCCGGCCCGCTGACGCCGGCCAGCGTGTCCGCCGGCACCCAGGCCGCGGCCGAGACGCCATACGGCGATCCCAGGGCGGCGGAGAGGATCGGGATGGCCGTGGACGGGTCCGCCACGGGCACCACCAACGTGCCCACCGATTCCGGCGCGGGCAGCACCTTCAGCGTGACTTCGGTGATGACGCCCAGCGTCCCATGGCTGCCGGTGAACAGCTTGCACAGATCGAGCCCCGTCACGTTCTTCAGCACGCGGCCGCCGGAGTGGATCACCTCGCCCCGCCCCGTGACGGCGCGGATGCCCATGACATGGTCGCGCATGGCGCCCCAGGCGACCCGCCGCGGCCCCGAGAGGTTGGTCGCGACGACGCCGCCGATGGTTTGCGCGCCGGGCGACGAACCGAACAGCCGCGACAGGTCGGGCGGTTCGGCGATCAGGTGCTGGCGCTGTTCAGCCAGCGCCTGTTCGATGACCGGCAGCGGCGTGCCCGCCTTCGCCGATATGATCAGCTCCTTCGGCGCGTAGAGGGTGATGCCCTGGTCATCGGTGGCGGTGATGCTGCGGGCGGCCTGGACCGGCCGCAGCATGCCGGCCTTGGTGCCGGCGCCCTGGATCAGTATCGGTTCGCGCCGAGCGGCGGCGGCCGCGATGGCGGAGGCAAGGCTGGCTTCGGCCTGGGTCGGATCCTGGTGCATGCGGCGCCCATTCTGCCGGGTTGGACGCGGAAGCGGTAGTGGGGCTGGAAGATGGCCGGACCCGCGATACCAGGATGGCGTTTCGCCCGCATCGGTGGCGCGCCTGCATCCGCGCAGACGTGGGCCGCGCGCCGCGCCGCCCTGACGCAGGCGCGGGCATCGGGTCGCACCAGACCGGCAGTTTTAGGATTACAAAGCAACAAATTCCTCGGGGCTATCTTCGGTAGGAAAAAAAGTGCTATCCTGCGGACTGAAAAAACGGCATCAGATCACGGATCTTTCGGCTTCGGTCTGAAATGCCCGGCCGGGTTGACTTGGATCAATGTGCATCCGGAGCGGCCGTGTCCCATTCCCTACGTTCGCATGCAGAGTGTAGAACGATTCAACAGCGGGGCCCGACCCGGTACAGACAGGAAACGGTTGCGATGAACATGGTGAGTTTCGACGATAGCGGCCAGGTTCCAACTCTGTCCGACTCTGATGAGACGATGTCGTCGAGAAACCATAGACTTCTGGTCGTCGACGACCAGAAAGGCATGACCAGGGTCATTTGTGCCGCCGCCGCCTCGCTCGGCTTCGTGACGCGTGAAGTCAACGATCCGCACCGAGCAACCCAGGCGTTTCTGGAGTTCCGTCCGGATCTTCTGGTCCTTGACCTTATCATGCCGGAAAAAGACGGAATAGACGTGCTGAATGAAGTCCTGCTGATCGATCCGGGCGTGCGCCTGATCCTGATCTCCGGATACGGGGAGACCTATCTCCGGCTTGGCGAGGCCGTTTCGAAATTTCACCGGCCCGATGCGATCGAGGTGCTGCGCAAGCCCTTCCGCATCGATGCGCTGCGCGACGCGCTCCGTCGCATGATCAAGGTATGATACAGCGTCTACACATGCGGTCGGCGACATCGTGACGACGTAGCGTTGAGGTCATAAGGCAGCAGTTTTTGCTGACGGAAAAATCTGTTTGGTTTCCGGTCGTCGTCGCGGCCACCGAACAGAGTAGCTGACGAGGCTAGTCTGTGACGGGAGGATGCGGACATGCGGGATGCACCGATAACTACCCAGGAGGTCTGGGACGCCTTTCTCGATGTCGCGCCCGCCGCATTCGCGGTCCTCGGGCAGGACATGACCTGCGTGGCGGCAAGCCGCCGCTGGAAGCGGGTGTACCAACTCGAAAATCGTAACATCACCGGACTGGGTCATTTCGACCTCTTCCCTGATTTGTCCGAACCGGTGAAGGCGGCGCATCGCCGGTGTCTCGACGGCGCCGCGGAACAGTGCGACGGGGCACCGTTCCGCCAACCCGGCTGCGAGTCCGACCGGATCCTGTGGGATCTCCGGCCATGGTACCGCGGCGGCCGGCAGGTCGGCGGCATCGTCGTATCCGCGACCGCCCGGCCCGGAGCGTCCGACACGGACGGAATAAGCGACGCCAGGCAGGCGCCCATACATGATTTCCATGAAGCGATGCCAAGCGCGGTGCTGACGCTTGACGCGGCGGGAACGATCCTGACGGCGAATACGCGGGCGGAAATCATGTTCGGCTATGGCTCCGGGGAGCTCGTGGGGGAAGCCCTGCAGACGATCCTTCCGGGCCCGCTGTCGGTACGCGAACGCGCGCCGCCGGCCGGCGAACCGCACCCGGTGGCACATGGGCACGAGCAGCTCGGCGTCCGCCGCAATGGCTCGGAGTTTCCCGTCGAGGTCTACCTGAACCTGGTGCCGGTCGGAAACGACGCCGCGGCGATCGCGTCGATCCTGGACATTACTGAACGGAAACGCACAGACGACGCGCTGCGCCAGGCGCAGAAGGTCGAGGCCATCGGCAACCTGACCGGCGGTCTGGCGCATGACTTCAACAATCTGCTGGGGATCATGATCGCCAACCTCGAACTGGCGCGCGAGCGCAGCGAGGCGGACACGGAACTGCACGACCTGATCACCCAGGCGGTCGACGCCGGATGGCGGGGCGCCGAACTGATCCAGCGGTTCCTGGCATTCGCCCGACGCCAGCCCCTGCAGCCGCGCCAGGTCGATGTGAACCAGATGGTCAGCGACACCGTCACGATGCTGCGCCGTCTGCTGCGGGATGACATTCAAATTGCCCTGAGCCTCAGTCCGGCGGCATGGCCGGTCCGGGTGGACATGGCGCAGCTGGAGGCCAGCCTCGCCAACCTGGCGATGAACGCACGCGACGCGATGCCGCGCGGCGGTCATTTGATCTTCACCACGGACAACCGGCATTTCGTCCCGACGAACCTGCCCGCCGGCGAGGACGATCTGGCGGGTGACTTCGTCGCCATCGAGGTGAGCGATACCGGGATCGGCATGTCCGAGGAGGTCCAGAGCCGGATCTTCGAGCCGTTCTTCACCACCAAACCGCTGGGCGAAGGCACCGGGCTGGGCCTGAGCATGGTGTTCGGCTTCATTCGCCAGTCCGGCGGCCATATCCGCGTCTACAGCGAACCGGGCCGCGGCACCACGGTCTCCCTGTTCCTCCCGCGCGATCGGACGGTGGAGGTGTCACCCGAGGAGACGGCGCAGCGCGGGATTGTCCGCGGCAACGGCCAGATCGTGCTGGTGGTCGAGGACAATGCCGACATGCGACGCATCCTGCGCCGCCAGCTTGTCGAACTCGGCTACCGGGTGCTGGAGTGTGACAATGCGGGCGTGGCGCTGTCGACGCTGGGTCGCGAACCCATCGACGTGCTGCTGACCGATGTCGTGGTGCCGGGCGAACTTGACGGGATCGAACTCGCCCGTTTCGCCCGCGCGCGCTGGCCGCATGTCCGGGTTGTGTTCATGTCCGGGTTTCCCCTGGGCCAGCTGGCGGCGGCGGACGATGATCTGGCCGGCTTGCCGTTCCTCAGGAAGCCCTATTCGAAGACCGAGCTCTCAGCCGTGCTGGAAACGGCTCTGCGCCTTCCGCCCGCGCGACGGCCAGCGTCGTGACTGGCCAGCCTGGCGGCCCCGGCCCTTCCCGGTGACCGGGTGCGCGCCGAATGCAACGCGCGCCGGTGAAGGATGCGATTGCTGACCGCGGCGGGCGCGTCAGGCAGCGCGGTCCAGCGCCGGCGGCGTCACCAGCGGGAACACCTTGCTGGGATTCAGCAGCCAATCCGGATCGAAGGCGGACTTGATGCGCCGCTGCTGCTCCAGTTCATGTTCGGCGAACTGCACCGGCATCAGGTCGCGCTTTTCCACGCCCACGCCGTGCTCACCGGTCAGGCAGCCGCCGACCTCGACGCATAGCTTCAGGATGTCCGCCCCGAATGCCTCGGCCCGCGCGAAACTCGCGGGATCGTTGGCGTCGAACATGATCAGCGGATGCAGGTTGCCGTCGCCGGCGTGGAAGATATTGGCGACCTTCAGCCCGTAGCTGTCCGACATTTCGCCAATGCGCCGCAGCACCTCTGGCAGGCGGCTGGTGGGGATCGTGCCGTCCATGCACAGATAATCCGGGCTGATCCGGCCGATCGCGCCGAATGCCCCCTTGCGGCCCTTCCAGATCGCCAGCGACTCCTCGGCCGACTGCGACACGGTCAGGCTGATCGGATCGTGCCGGCGGCAGATCTCGGACAGCCGCGCAAGCAGGTCGTCCTGTTCCGCCTCGCTGCCCTCGACCTCGATGATCAGCATCGCTTCCGCGTCCAGCGGATAGCCGGCATGCGCGAAGGCCTCGCAGGCATGGATCGCCGGACGGTCCATGAATTCCAGTGCGACCGGGATGATGCCCGAGGCGATGATCGAATCGACGCAGGCCCCGGCAACCTCATTGGCGTTGAACGCGGCCAGCATGGCGCGCGCGCCCTCGGGCGAGCGGAGGATACGCACGGTCACTTCGGTCACGACGGCCAACTGGCCCTCGCTACCGGTCAGCAGGCCCAGATAGTCATAGCCCGCGGCGTCGAGATGATCGCCGCCGATGGTCAGGATGTCGCCCTCGATCGTGACGATCTTCAGACCCAGCAGGTTGTTGGCGGTGACGCCGTATTTCAGGCAATGCGCGCCGCCCGAGTTCATGTTGACGTTGCCGCCGATCATGCAGGCCAGCTGGCTGGACGGATCGGGCGCGTAGAAGAACCCATCGGCGACCACGGCATTGGTGATGCCGATATTCGTCACCCCCGCCTGCACCGTCGCGCAGCGGTCGGGATAGTTGATGTCCAGGATCTGGTTCATCCGCATGAGGCCGACGACCACCGCGTCTGCCAGCGGCAGTGCCCCGCCCGACAGCGACGTCCCTGCCCCGCGTGGCACTACGCGCACGCCGTTCTGGTGGCAGAAGCGCATCACGGCGGCGACCTGCTCGGTGGTTTCCGGCAGCACGACCGCGAGCGGCGGCTGGCGATAGGCCGCCAACCCGTCCGTCTCATACGGTTTCAGCCGCAGCGGTTCCGCGATCACGCCGCCATCGGGCAGCAAGCCGCGCAACCCGGCGACGATGGCATCACGGCGGGCGAGGGTTTCGGGCTTCGGATCGGGCAGGCGGATCATGGCGCGCTCTCCTGTCCCGACAAGATGGCGCCGCGACGCGGGAACAGCAACCATGCCGTGCGTGGATGCTCCGGGGACGCCGCGCCCGTCCTGCAGCGCGGGGCGGGCGGGGCGATCGCGACGCTCCTCTGCTCCCGCTGCGGTCCGTGCACGCGGATTGGTCCCGGCGCGATCACGCCGGGACCGCATCCCGCGCTCACAGGCGCGCTTCAAGCACCAGGTTGAACGGCGTTCCATGCACCCGGCGGAAATGCCTGAACCCGGCCTTGCGGAACACCTCGGCCGGGCGCGCCTCGCCGGCCTGCGCGCCCAGGACCATGCGGCCGCTCTCGGAGATCGCGTGCGCGCAGCAGAGCGTGGTGGAGGCGGCGTAGTAGAGCCGGCCGACCGGGGAGGTGTTGTCCTCGACGTGGTCATTGGCGAAGGGTTCGACCAGCATCACGGTTCCGTCCGGCGCGAGCACCCGTGCGGCGTGGGTGGCGGCAGCGACGGGATCGCCCATGTCGTGCAGGCAGTCGAAGAAGCAGATCAGGTCATAGCCCGTGCCGGGATAGCGGGCCGCGAGTGCCGTCTCGAACGCCACGCGCCCGCCCAGCCCCTGCTCCTGCGCATGCCGGCGCGCTTCGCGGATCGAGGCCTCGTGCCCGTCGAAGCCGTGGAAGCGCGAGCGCGGGAAGGCCTCGGCCATCAGCAGCGTGGAATGGCCGTGGCCGCAACCGACATCGGCCACCTTGATGCCGCGGGTGAGCTTTTCGACCACGCCGTCGAGCGCCGGTGGCCACTGCGGCACCAGGCTGCCGCGATAGGCGTTGCGGTAGAACCCGGCAACGCCGCAGTCGAGCCGCCCGTCGTGATCCCCCCAGAGAATGCCGGCGGCGCGCCCGCGTTCGTCAACCGGCGGCTGAGACAGAGTTGCGTCCGGGGACGGGCCGGCGGTGATCAGAACACGCGCTTACCCCCGCGCCGCGTGTGCCGCTGCTGGCCCCGGTTC
>JBFXDK010000045.1:23445-30623 GCA_050181195.1 Acetobacteraceae bacterium
GAATGCCGGCGGCGCGCCCGCGTTCGTCAACCGGCGGCTGAGACAGAGTTGCGTCCGGGGACGGGCCGGCGGTGATCAGAACACGCGCTTACCCCCGCGCCGCGTGTGCCGCTGCTGGCCCCGGTTCCTCGGGACAATCGCTTGAACGTCGGTCATATGATGCCGGCTGCGGCAAACATCGTCCGACGCGCCGTTCATGGTCGTCCGCGGCCTCGTGCCGGGGATCCATCGCGGCCCACGTGCCGGGACCGATCGCCGTGACAAGCCCGGGGATGACAGCGGGCGGGTGGGTCATTGTCGCCCGTGCCTTCAGGCGATTGCCCTGCCCAGGCCCCGTCCGGCCCTTCCGATGCGGGCGCCCGTCTGCTAACCAGCCGGGGCGGCAGCAGCGGATTTCCTTTCATATGACACAAAAATTGCGGGACCGTCCCGAACGCGGCACGTCGGCCTATTCCGGCACGCCGACGCCGATGATGCGCTTCATGCGGCTGGCCTGCACCGCCGTCGGCTGCAGCCGCGACGAGATCCATATCTCCGTGCGCACGCGCCAGGCGCGCATGCTGTGCCGACGCTGCGGGCGCTTCTCTCCGGTCTCGCGCTGGTAGACCGGCGGCGGGTTTGCAGCCTGCGGCATGCGGGATAGGCTGGCGGCCAAGGCAAACCGCCAGACATGAGGAAACCGCCATGGCCGATGTGACGAATTCTGAGGATGTGAACCTGCCCGCCGACAAGGTGTGGAGCGTGATCGGTGATTTCGGCGGGATCCGGAAATGGGCGGTGCTGGTGGAGGCCGAATCGGTCGAGGACACGGCGGCCGGCAAGGTCCGCACGCTGAAGATGCCGGAGAATCGCGTGGTCAAGGAACTGCTGGTCTGCCAGTCGCAGTATTCCTACACCTATGCGATGGTCGACCGGCCGGAGATGCCGGGCTACCGCTCCACCGTCGCCGCCGTTCCGCTCGACGCCAACACCACACGCATCCTGCTGGCGATGCACATGGACACGACCGAGGCGAACGAGGAGGAGGTGGTGAACCGCTACACCCGTTCGCTGCGCGGCAATCTCCGCGCGATGAAGAAGGCCCTCGGCCTGCCGCTCTGATCGGCGCGGGCGTTCCCACCCTGGGGCGTCCCGCCGGCCGGGATCGCACCTTGAAGAGCGATTCTGGAGCGGCTTCGCCCGTAACGTAGCGGCGGCTGATCTAGCCAGGCCGACCATCTGCTGTTACGACCGGTTCACCATGCGACTGAACCGGTCCATCAGGGCGGGCCATTTGGCACTGCCGGCTGCCCTTCTCGCCATCGCCCTGCAGATCCTCGGGCCTGTATCGATGGTGAGGATGTGGGTGGCGGTACTCGACCCGTTGGGTCACGCGACGATCTGCCAAGCCGAGCCGGACGATGCCGGCCGCTCAACTGGACACGACGAACGCACGATGTGTTCGGCCTGTCTTGCCGCCAGCCTTCCCGCAGTCGCGCTGATCCATACGCCGGCCGCATTGCCGCTGCCGGCGGCCGCGGTCGTCGCAACCGTCAGCGATCCCGCACAATCCACCGGACCTCGCGGCCCGCCGTATACCCGTCCGCCTGCCCGCGCCCCTCCCGCTCCCCTCGCCTGATCAGCCTGCGCGGCGGCCTCGGCCGCCTCTCAACGATCAAGGCCCGGCCGCCAGCCAGGCCAGGGGAGATAGTCTCGTGTTCCGTTCCATCCTTTTGGGCAGCAGCGCGCTTGCGCTCGTTGCCATCGCCATCACGCCTGCCCGCGCGCAATCCGAAGCGTTTACGACCCTGCCGCCAATCGACGTCACTGCGTCTCCCACCGGCTCGCTGACCGTGCCGAGTGTCCAGGAACAACGGCAGATGCTGATGCAGACTCCCGGCTCGGTCGAATGGGTCGATTCGGAATCGCTGAAGGGCACCTATACAAACAACCTGCGTGACGTTCTGAAGGACGTCCCCGGCGTTTGGGTGCAGACTCGCTATGGCCAGGAAATGCGCCTTTCGGTCCGCGGCTCGGGTATCGGGCGCGCCTTCCATACCCGCGGGATCGAGATCCTGCAGGACGGCATCCCGTTCCTGATGGCCGACGGCAGCGGCGACTTCTACCAGATCGACCCACTCGCGATGCGCTCCGCGGATGTCTACAAGGGCGGCAACGCCCTGATGTTCGGGACCTCGACCCTGGGCGGCGCGATCAACTTCGTCTCGCCCACGGCGCAGACCGCAATCGCACCGAACATCATCCGCTTCGATGCCGGCAGCTTCGGCACCTGGCGGGGCAACTTTCAGGTCTCCCGCGACCTGGGCGACGTGGATTTCATGGTCAACGGCACGGTCAGCCACGCGGACGGGTTCCGCAACCACTCGCGCCAGCAATACGAGCAGTTCAACGCCAATGTCGGCTACCGTATCACCCCGGATATCGAGACGCGGTTCTACTTCGGCGTCTACATTACCGACCAGCAACTCCCGGGCACGCTGAGCCTGCAGCAGGCGCTGACCAATCCCACCCAAGCCTCGGCGGCTGCGGTCTCCGGGAACCAGGCCCGCAATGTGCGGACCGAACGGATCGCCAACCGGACGACAGTGCGGCTGGGGACCGGGCAGCTCGATTTCGACACCTGGTTCATGCACAAGAATCTGTATCACCCCATCTTTCAGGTGATCGACCAGGACGGCTACACATACGGCTTCGCACCGCGCTACACGATCAGCGGCCTGTTGGGCGGCCTGCGGAATGACTTTGTGATGGGCGGGCGGTTTTTCGGCGGCAACAACCGGGCGCTGCAGTACATCAACATCAAGGGCAGCCGTGGCGCGCAGACGGTGAACTCCCGGCAGAATGCCTGGAATCTGGACGGCTACGCCGAAAACCGGCTGTTCGTGCTGCCGGAACTCGCCGCGGTTCTCGGCGCCAAAATCTTCTACGCCGAACGGCAATACACAAACTTCGGCAACCTGCCGCCCTTCTCCACGGTGTACCAGAACAACAATACTTCCTACAGTGGGGTAAACCCGAAGGTCGGCCTGTTGTGGGAGCCGAAGAAGGACATCCAGGCCTTCGTCAACGTCACCCGCAGCCAGGACGTGCCCGATTTCAGCGACCTGACACAAACCCAGGCAAACGGGTCGACATCCTTTGTGCCGCTCCAGGCACAGAAGGCGTGGACGCTCGAAATTGGCACCCGTGGCCGTTACGACCGCTATGCCTGGGATGTGACGTTCTACCGGTCCTGGGTCGACGGACAGATGCTGCAATACACGACCAACCCGAGCGTGCCGGCCACCACCTTCAACGCCGGGCGGACCAACCTGATGGGGATCGAACTCGGCGCCAGTGTCGATCTTGTCCGCGACATTGCGACGCAGGGTGACGCGCTGACACTGGCGCAGTTGTGGAACTGGAGCAATTTCCGTTTCAACAACGACCCCCAATACGGCAACAACCGGATCGCCGGCATCCCCGAGCACGTGCTGCGAACCTCGCTGACCTACCGGCATCCCAGCGGGTTCTATGTCTCGCCAGCAATCGACCTGGTGCCGACCGGCGCCTGGGTGGACTATGCCAACACGCAGCAGGTGCCAGCCTACATGCTGGTGGGCGTACAGGCGGGGTACGAATTCAAGAACGGCGTGTTCGTCTATCTCGACGCGCGCAACCTGACGAACAATCGCTACATCAGCGATTTCGGCACCGTCACGCGCTACAGCGCGACCGGGACGCAGACCTTCTATCCCGGTGACGGGCGGGCCATCTATGTCGGCACAAGGGCGTCGTTCTGATGCGCCGGTTCATCGCGGCCGCTGTCGCGGCCATCGTGCTGACCGGCGGGGGAGCCGGGCGCTCCGCCAAGGCCCATGTCGTACTGACGAAGGCCGAGGCAGTCTCCGGCACCTATCACATGGCGACGTTCCGCGTGCCGCATGGCTGCGGCACTTCGCCGACGATCGCGCTGCGGATCACCATCCCCGAGGACATCGTCATAGCCAAGCCCATGCCGAAGCCGGGCTGGCAGGTCACGATCTTCCGCGAGCCGCTGCCCGCGCCGGTGTCGCGCGAGGGCGGCACGGTGACCGAGCGGCCACGGGAGATCGCCTGGACGGGCGGCAGCCTGCCGGACGATTTTGTGGACGAATTCTCGATCATGGTGCGCCTGCCCACGCGCACCGGCCCACTGTGGTTCCCGACGGTCCAGGTGTGCGAGCAGGGGGAGACGGCATGGATCGAGGTCCCGCCGGAGGGCCTGTCGGTGCGGGATATGCGCCATCCACCGCCTGGTCTTACCTTGACCCCACCCCAGCCGAGAGGGGAGAAGCGGGGCTGATGCCTCGCGCCTGTTGCAAACGGCCGTACCGCGCTGGACTCTCACGGGTCCGGACGGGACGGTTGCGCGCCGGCACCGCCGCCGCGCCGATGGGCCGCTCGGCCGAGGCAGGGTCCTGCGCCAGAATGGGCATGACATCGCTGCCCGGTGCCTTGCGGCTTGGCGAGGCACGACTGTGAAAGCCCGGAAACGGGGATGGCAGTATCGCAGCGGCTCTCCCGTCGGGCAGGGGCCGCGTTGGTTCACGACACCGGTCGCGGCGGATCCCGGCCGGGTGGCGCCCGACAGGCTGCCATCCGGGCAACGCTCACGGCTGCCGCGGTCCGCACAGCCCGTCTGGCTGGCTTCGTCGCTCTTCGTCCACGTCCTTCTGGCCGCCATCATCGTTATCGTCGGATATCTGCCGCGTCCCGACGCGGACGCCCCCGGCATGGCGATCGAAATGGTCTTCAGTCCCGCCGCAATTCCGGAGGCGGAGACGCTGTCAGTCGAGGAAAGGAGTGCTGTCGCATCCGGCGAGGCTGAGCCGCCGGCCCCCGAACCCCCGCCCACTGAGACCGACGAACCGATCCTGGTAGAGCAATCGCCCGTCCCGGACCCAAGGATCGAACCGCCTCCTTTGCCCGTCGAACCGCCTCTGCCGCGTCCGGCCGATCTCGCTGAAGCAATCCCGCCGCCGGCGCCGCTTCCACCGCGCGACATTGCCGTGCATCCGGACCCGCCGCCGATCGAGGAACTCCCGCCAACCGAAACGCCACCGCCCTCGGCTGACCGTGCGGACGCGAGTCCCGAACCGGATCAGCCGCCGCCCCAGATGCCGCCGCCGGAACCCGTGCCGCCGACGCAGGTGGTCCAACCGGCCGAACCGCTGCCCCTGCCACCGCCCGCGCCGCCCAAGCCGCCTGCGCCGGCAGGCCGTCGTGCCGCGCCGGCACAGCCGCGCTCCGCTCCGTCTCGTCCTGCCGCGTCGCCGTCCGCCGCACCGGCCACAATGGCGGCGGCATTGCCTTTATCCACGCTCCCCGCCCCTGGCCCGGCCGAGGTCAGCCCCGGCTGGCGCTCGGCGCTCGCGGCCTGGCTGCAGCGGCACAAGAGCTATCCCGCCGCCGCCCGCGCCCGCGGCGAGCAGGGTGGGGCAGCGGTCCGCTTCACCGTCACGCGCGACGGGCAGGTGATCGCGCTGACACTCGCCCACGGGTCCGGATCGGCGATCCTGGACCGCGCGGTTCAAGACTTACTGGAAGGCGCGCGCGTCCCGCCCTTCCCGGCCGACATGCCGCATGCGCAGGTCACGGTAACCGTGCGGATCACCTACAGCCTGGAGCGGTAGCCGCCCGGTGCGCCAACACGCCAGGGCGGCGGGCCGGGGGCGGCGGATCAGCGAGCTACGGCGGGCCGAGGCGCATTCCGGCCGCCTCGCGATCGAACGCGATCAGGTCGCGCTCCAGCGCCCATTGCAGCCGCGCCTTTTCGCTGCCGTCCAGGAACGCCGCGCATGCCGGCAAGGGTTCGGCTGCGGGAGATGCGCCATCACACGCCGGCACCATGCGCCAACGGACGGGATCGGCCCACAGGCTGGCGCCGGCGACGAAGGCGTACTCCAGCGTGTTGCGCTCAAGCTCCACCAGGTCGGTCCAGCCCAGCCCATAGCTGGTCGCCGCCCGCTGCAATTCGTGGGTGCGGTCGATACGCTCCACCCCCTCGTCGTCCGTCGAGATCACCGTCGGCACCCCGGCGGCGCGAAAGACCGGAAACGGGTGGTCTGCGCCGGCCACGCGCAGGATCTGCGCGTTGGAGGTCAGGTTGATCTCCACCGCCACGCGCCGGCGCGCCATCTCGCGGAGCAGGTCGAACGCATCGGTTTCATACATCACCGACACGCCATGGCCGATCCGGCGCGCGTGGCCGAGTGCCACCGCCTGGCGGATATGGAAGGTCAGGTCCTCGGGCGGCACCAGGCCCAGCGTCAGTTCCCCGGCATGCAGCGCGACAGCGGTGTCCGGATGGGCGTGGAATACGTGGTCGAGCATGCGCATCTGCGCGGTGTAGTCGGCCAGGGCGACGGGATCGTCCTCGGGTGCCACGAAGTTCAGGCCGACGACATGCGGATGCGCGCGTTGCAGCAACGCCGCGAACAGGGTTTGCGCAAAGACCCGCCACGGCGGGGCGGTCCGTGTCACCTGCGCCAGCCAGCGCACGGTGACGCCGCAGCCGGGCGATGCCGCCGCCGTGTCGCAGCGCTGGATGCGCCGGAATTGCTGATCCAGTGCCTGCACGTCCTGCACCGCGCGTTGCACAAGACCCGTCAGGCCGGCCGCCATCAGGTCCGCCTGGAACGCGGCCATGTCACCGGTCCAGGGCCGGGTCGCATTGACGGAATCCGCCAGCGCCGCCACCGCATGGCCCTGGAAGGTGATCATCAGTTCGATGTAGCGCATGCGCTGGCGGCCGGCGCGATCGATGACCTCGGCCGCCATGTCCGGCGGGTCGGCGACGCCGCCGAACCGCGAAAATGTCCCGAAAAAATGGTCATGCCCGCTATATCCGCTGCTCGGCACGAAATTCCGCATCGACCAGGCATCGACCAGTGCCCGCACCGGGTCGGCCTTGTCGACCATCTTCGCCAGATTGTCGGTGCCCTTCGCACAGGGCGGTTGCGACACCTGGCCGCTGTTGAGGTTCGCACAGCGACCCGCCGCGGCGCCCGCACGCAGGTTGGGTTCGGCGTAGGCCGCGCCGCTCAGGTGCACGTGCAGGTCACCGCCCTTGGGCATGCGATACAGGAAGGCGCGCAGCAGCGGCGGCGAGCCGGAGACCTCGGCGAACCGCTGCGCCGCGCCTGGCCCGGTGTCCA
>JBFXDK010000045.1:30723-39241 GCA_050181195.1 Acetobacteraceae bacterium
CCTTCGTAGAGAAAGCAGCCCGGCGGCGGCGTGACATTCGCAGGGGCGCGGACCAGCAGGCTCCAGTCGGGTGCGGTGCGCGCCATCAGCCCGGTCCAGATCTGCACGACGCCGGGTTCGGGCAGCGCGGTGAGGAACGGCGGCGCGCAGCCGTGCAGTTCGGGGGGAGCGACGTCGTTGAAGTCGTCACTGAAGTCCGGGAACTGTGCGGCCGAGGTCAGGGGAATCCAGTCCGGCGCGCCGTCGAAGTGCCAGAAGATTTCCTCGCCATCCCATATCAACTGCAAATCGATCGGCGGAAACACCCACCACCCGAATCCAGCCGCGCTGGTCACGGCTTCGCAGTAGCGGTAGGCCCGTGTGGGGAGCGAGCCGAGCGCGGAACGATCGGCGCGTTGGGGCAGCGGGGCCTGGCTGATCAAGCGATGGAATTCGATGATCTTGTGGTGGGCGTTCATGCGATCTGCATCCTCCGGCAGGAGCGGGGGTTCCGCGGCGGGACGGAGGAATCGCTAGCGGGCGCGTTTCGGGCTGTAGCCGCCTCCGAAGCAGATCCTGCCCTTATCGGCGATCGCGGCTGTCTGCCTGGGCGAAGGCAAGGCCGGCTTCATGGTTTCGTTAGAAATCGTCTCTGTCTGTCGTTTGGCATGACGGTTCGTGTCAGAATTCATGGAAGAAGTGACGCGCTGTGACCTTGAGTGGCGATCAGACATAGTCTTTCCTTTCATGAGCGTTAGTGTTGCTTAAAGCAAATACGTTGGATCGTCAAACAAAATATCACATATTTGTGACCCCGTCGTGCACAACCCATCATTGAATATGTTGAATACGGTACAGATTTCGTTTAATTGCATGCACAACATCATTTTTGTCGTCTTATGTTCTGATTAGCGCCATTTTGGAACGAATACCCTGTGAAAAATGCATGATTACGGCAGAAATGGAATGATTATGCAATGTGATTGCTGCGGGCGTTCCCGGCCGTTTTCGGTTGCGGCAGTATTTCCGGCGCCCGTAACGTCGTTCCACCAAGACGGAAATGGCGGGAACCATATGGTTTCGCCTGAATGGAGAGGCATGAGGAAACCACATGCGACACGCGCACTGGCTCTCCGTGCCGATAAGCATGCCGCCCTGCTCGAGGCGGCGGCAACGCTCCTGGAACTCGACGGCATCGGCCTCGACCCCGACGACGGACACGTCGTGCACCTCCGCCGCATGGCCGGCTCGATCAGGGCACGCGCCGCCCTCGGCGAACTGGCGCAAAGCTATGATGGCGGTCGCCTGGTCTCGATACCGCGCCCCCTGCCCTCGCCCAGGGCCCGGATGCAGGAAGCCGAACTCTGCAATTAGATCCGGCGGCAATCACCCAGGCGGCCATGCCTGACCACGGCACCGGTCCAGCAGCGCGAACGCGATGCGGCCGACGGATGGTCCGCTGCCGCCATCCGCAGGACCAGAACCAGTGATGCCGGCCGATCGCCTGATGGACTGGCTGCGCGCGTGGCTGCGCCCGTTGGGCGATTCGCGACCAGATGCATGCCACTGCGAGGAACACGGACTATCAGCGGCGCCGGCCCCTGTGACACTGGAAAGCCGCGCAGCGCCGGCACCGGCCTTCCCCGGGCCACCGCGCCAGCCGGACGACGGCACGCAGGCCATCGGCCGCCTGACCGCCGGCGTCGCACATGACTTCAACAACCTTCTCACGGTCATCCTGGGCAATGCCGGCAGTCTGCGCCTGGCGGCCGAAGCGCGCGGCAACGCAGCCGATGCCCGCCGCGCGCGGGCGATCGAGGACGCGGCCCTGCGCGGCGGGCGCATCGCCGGTCAGCTCCTGGCGTTCGCGCGCAAGCAGGTGCTGCGGCCAGAGGCGATCTCGGCCTACGCGCTCCTGTCGGAAATGCACGACCTGCTCAGCCGAGCGGCCGGCGACCGGGCGCAGACCAGGCTGTTCGCCGAGGATGGGCTGTGGCGCTGCCGGGTCGACCCCGCCCAGTTCGAGTCCGCCATCCTGAACCTGGTGCTGAATGCCCGGGACGCGATGCCGTCCGGCGGCACCATCACGATCACCTGCAGCAACCAGGACGTCGATGCCGACCACGCGCTCCGCGCGGGCGGTGCCAAGGGCGCCTATGTCCGGATCGATGTCGCGGACACCGGCACCGGCATCGCCGAGGACATCCGCGGGCGCCTGTTCGATCCGTTCTTCACCACCAAGCCGGTCGGCCAGGGCAGCGGGCTCGGGCTGGCGCAGGTGCATGGATTTGTCGGCCAGTCCGGCGGCTGGGTGGAACTGCGGACCGAGCTCGGCCACGGCACGACGTTCTCGCTGTTCCTGCCACGCGCGCCGGAAACGCAGGACCCGGCCGGCACGCCCGGTTTGGCCACGGAAACGCGCCAGACGAGCGGTTTCACCGTGCTGCTGGCCGAACCCGATCCGAAGCTGCGAGGCCAGCTGGGAGATCGGCTGCGCCGGAGCGGTCATGCCGTGATCGACACACCGGATCTCGAAACCGCGCGCCGCCGACTGGAAGCAGGCGATGCGGTCGACCTGTTCGTCGCCGATGTCACGACCTGGCCCGAGGCGGACACCGCCGGCTTCGTCCGGGCATGCCGCAAGGTGCGACCGGGCCTCGCCATGCTGATGACCGCGGCGCCGGATCGCACCGGGGACGGTCCCCTGCCAGCCGGCGACGAACGCTGCGAATTCCTGCGCAGGCCGGTCACCGCAGCCGATCTCGCCCGGGTCTGCGAGGCATTGCTCAAGGACGGGACGTTCGCGCGCGCCGGCGAGCGGCTGTATTCGGAGCTGCGGCAATACACGCCATCGACCGCGGGCAAGGGCGCGGCGGGATCCAGGAGCGGGCCGGCCCCGCCGCCCCGCCCCGCCCGCGCGCTTGCATCGGACGACATCACCGTGCGGCGTTCGGCGATCCGCCTGGGCGTGCTGCCGGTCAGGACGCTCGATTCGTCGCGCGGGCCGGAAATTTCCCTGGGTCTCGCCGAACAGATCACCACGGCCTTTTCGCGGTTCCGGGGGATTTCCTGCGTCTCGGCCGTGTCCATCGCCAGCCTGGCGGGCGAGAGCGCGGGGCGCAGCGTCGCCTGGGACGAGCTTGACCTCGATTATCTGCTGGAAGGCAGCTTCCGGCATGCGGATGGGAACATCCGCATCATTGTCCGCCTGCTGAACCTGCGCCAGCCCGAGGAAATCTTCTGGGCCAAGCCGTATGAAGGCAGCCTCGCGGATATCCTGACGCTGCAGGACCGGATCGCCGCGGACACCGCCGCACAGGTCGCGCCCGAACTCCTGGTCCGCGAGGGCGAGAAGGCGGCGCGCCGGCCGCAGGTGAACCCCACCTCCTACAGCCTGACGCTGCAGGCGATCCCGGCGATCTACCGGCTGGACCAGGCCGGGTTCGAAACCGCCGGCCCGCTGCTGCGCCAGGCACTGGAACGCGACCCGTACAATGCCGCGGCGCATTCCTGGCTGGCGCAGTGGTACATGCTCCTGGTCGGTCAAGGATGGGCGCGCGACAGCCAGCGCGCGGCGGAGCAGGCGGATGAACATGCGCATCGGGCGGTGACGCTGGATCCCGGCGATGCGCGGGCGCTGACCGTGGCGGGTCACATCAAGGCCTTCCTGCACAAGAAGGCGAACGAGGCGCTGCAATTGCATGAGCAGGCGCTGCAGCTGAATGCCAGCCTGGCGCTGGCCTGGTGCTATTCGGGCCTGACGCTCTGCTATCTGGGCCGGCACACCGAGGCGCTGGAACGCATCCGGCGCGCCAGGGACCTCTCGCCACGCGACCCGCACGGGTTCTTCTTCGACATGGCGATGACCATGCCGTTGAACCTGATGGGCGAATACGAGGCGGCGGCCGAGATCGGCCGGCGGGCACGCGATGCCAACCCCGGCCTCTCCTCCACCTACAAGGGCCTGCTCTGGTCGCTGGGCTATCTCGGCCAAGCCGACGAGGCGGCGGCGCTGCGGCGGCAGCTTTCCCGGCTGGAACCCGACTTCACGGTCCGATCGGCGGTGAAGCGCTCGCCCCTGACCCGGCCCGAGGATCTGCGCCGCTACGCCGAAGGGCTGCGCCGCGCCGGGCTTCCCGAGGGGTCGGGCGGGCTGTTCGGGTTCTATCTCCCCCGTCTGGGACGCGCCCAGGTCGTGCGGCTTCCGCTGTCCGCCTGATCGGGCCGCGGCCCAACGCGCGGGATCACGGCGTGACGAACGCGGACGCCGGATAGCCCTGCGCGAACAGCAGGGCCCGCAGATCGGCATGATCGATGCGGGCCTGTGCCGCAGCGGCGACGATCGGCTTGGCATGGAACGCGACGCCGAGACCCGCGGCGCGCAGCATGTCGAGGTCGTTGGCGCCGTCGCCCACCGCCAAAGTGTCGTCCGGCGTCAGGCCGTGTTCACCGCTGAGGCGCAGCAGCGACTCGCGCTTCGCGTCGCGGTCCAGGATCGGTTCGGCCACCGTTCCGGTCAGCACCGCGCCGTCGTCCAGCAGCACGTTGGAGCGGTGCATATGGAACCCCACGAGTGCGGCGACGCGACCGGTGAAGAAGGTGAAACCGCCGGACACCAGGGCGGTGAAGGCGCCCTGCGCACGCATGGTGGCAACCAGTTCCCGCGCGCCCCCGGTGAGTTCAATCCGTGCCCAGGTCTGTTCCAGCGCGTCGACCGGCAGGCCCTTCAGCATCGCCACGCGCTCGCGCAGCGCGTCCTTGAAGTCGAGCTCGCCGTTCATCGCACGGGCGGTGATGGCGGCGATCCGGTCCTTGAGGCCGGCGAAGTCGGCGAGCTCGTCCAGCGTCTCGCCGGTGATGATGGTGCTGTCCATATCCGCGATCAGCAGGCGCTTGCGGCGGGTGGCAGCCTGGGTGGCGATGGCATCGACCGGCGCCGCGCCGAGGGCGGCACGTATGGCGTCGCGGTCGGGCGCGGCGGAGACCGGGATGTCGACCGCCTCGCCGGGGCTGAGGATGGCGGGCGCGCCGCCGCCGGTTGCGTCCCGGACGGCGGCGATCACGCCGGGAGACAGAGGGCCGGCGGCGCGGTTCGCGACCAGGGTGAGAACGTTGGTCATGGTCCGGGCCATCCCATTCGCGATTGCGGACCGGTCGGGTACGCGACCGGGTATTCCCGTCTTGGCATCCAGGGTCCGGTGGGGCAAGCGCAGGGTATGGCCGTGCCGGCTTATCCAAGGCGGTGGATCGCGCTAGGCAGGCCTTCATGACCTCGGCCACGAAGGCCTGCTCGCAACACCCAGTAGGCGCATCATCATAGGCGCATCATTTGATCGGCTTCCCACCTGCGGCGCTCCGCCGAATGATGCTTAGCTTATCGTTGAGACAGCATCCGGTGCATGCGCCCTGACCGAACCTCTCGCCCTGATCGTCGCCGGCCCGACCGCCAGCGGAAAATCGGCACTGGCCCTGGACCTGGCCGAACGCCTCGATGGCACGATCATCAACGCGGACTCGATGCAGGTGTATCGCGACCTGCGCGTGATCACCGCCCGCCCCTCGCCCCAGGAGGAAGCGCGCGTTCCACACCGCCTGTATGGCATCCGTCCGGCGTCCGAGGCGGGCAGTGTCGCCTGGTGGCGCGGCGAGGCGCTGGCCGCGATGGCGGACGCGCGGGCGCAGGGCCGCCTGCCGATCCTGACGGGCGGGACGGGAATGTATTTCCTCTCGCTCACCGATGGGCTGGCCGAGATCCCTTCCCCCACGCCGGAGGCACGGGCCGAGGCCCGCCGGCTGCTGGCCGGACAGGGACCGGAGGCGCTGCATGCCGGCCTGATGAAGGTCGATCCCGCCACCGCGGCGCGCCTGCATCCGTCTGACAGCCAGCGCATTGCCCGCGCCTGGGAGGTGTGGCGCAGCACCGGCCAGGGTCTCGCGGCCTGGCAGAACCGGCGCGGGCCGCGCGCGCCCTGGCGCTTCGCCGCGGTGCTGCTGGATCCGCCGCGGGAGGCGTTGCGCGCCGCCATCGCGACCCGCTTCGCCGCGATGCTGCGGGACGGCGCACTACAGGAGGTCAGTGCGTTGCTGGCGCAGCATCTGGACCCGTCCCTGCCGGCGATGCGGGCGCACGGGGTTCCGGAACTGTCCGCGCATCTGCGCGGTGAGATCACGCTGGCGGAGGCCGGCCGGCGGACGGAACTGGTGACCGGGCAGTACACGAAGCGGCAGGCCACCTGGTTCAGGCACCACAGTCTTGCCGGGGCAGGCATGACGCTTACAATCCATGCGCGATTCACCAATTTCGCGCAACTTTCAGAAAGAAACACTGAGGATTTGTTCGCGTTTATTCAGCGCGTGGCTTGACGCAGCGCAGCAACCCGCCTATCCCAGCGCCTCTTTGCAACGGGAGCCCTGTGCCATGACGGCAGAAACCATCCAGTCGGGAGCCGAAATCCTGCTTCGCGCGCTGAAGGACCAGGGCGTCGAAGTCATTTTCGGCTATCCGGGCGGCGCCGTGCTGCCGATCTACGACGCGTTGTTCAACCAGAACGCCATACGCCACGTGCTGGTGCGCCAGGAAGGCGGCGCGGTGCATGCGGCCGAGGGCTATGCGCGCAGCACCGGCAAGGTGGGTGTGGTGCTGGTGACCTCTGGTCCGGGCGCGACCAACGCGGTGACCGGGCTTGTGGACGCGCTGATGGACAGCATCCCCATCGTGTGCCTGACCGGCCAGGTGCCGACGCACCTGATCGGCAACGACGCGTTCCAGGAAGCCGACACGACCGGCATCACCCGGCCCGCCACCAAGCACAACTACCTGGTGAAGCGGCCCGAGGACCTGGCCCGCGTGGTGCACGAGGCGTTCTATGTCGCGCGCAGCGGGCGGCCCGGCCCGGTGGTGATCGACCTGCCGAAGGACATCGTCATCAACCCCGCGCCCTATACCGAAGCGGCGGCGCAGCACCCGTCCTATCGGCCGCAGACGGAACCCGATCCGTCGCAGATCGCCCAGGCGGTGGCGCTGCTGAAACAGGCCAAGCGGCCGATGATCTATACCGGCGGCGGCGTGATCAACGCCGGGCCGGAGGCATCCGCGACGCTGACGAAACTCGTGCGCGCCACCGGCTTTCCCATCACCAACACGCTGATGGGGCTCGGCGCCTATCCGGCCTCGGACCCGCAGTTCCTGGGCATGCTGGGCATGCACGGCACCTACGAAGCCAATATGGCGATGCATGGCTGCGACGTGCTGCTGGCGGTCGGGGCGCGGTTCGACGACCGGGTGACCGGGCGGCTGAACGCGTTCAGCCAGAACTCCCGCAAGATCCACATCGACATCGACGGCTCCTCGATCAACAAGAACGTGCCGGTCGAGGTGCCGATCGTCGCCGATGCCGGGCGAGCACTGGAGGCGCTGCTGGCGGAGTGGAACGCGAGCCGGGCCCAGCTGGATACGCCGGCGCTGACCAACTGGTGGCGGCAAATCGATCAGTGGCGCGCCAAGGACAGCCTGAAATTCGCCCAGGACCAGACCAAGGGCGCGATCATCAAGCCGCAATATGCGATCCAGCGGCTGTATGAGATCACGCGGGAGATGGGACGCGATGTCTTCATCACCACCGAGGTCGGCCAGCACCAGATGTGGTCGGCGCAGTTCTACAAGTTCGAGAAGCCGAACCGCTGGATGACCTCGGGCGGGCTGGGCACGATGGGCTACGGGCTGCCCGCGGCGATGGGCGTTCAGGTGGCACATCCCGACGCGCTGGTGATCGACATCGCCGGCGAGGCCTCGATCCTGATGAACATCCAGGAAATGGGCACGCTGGCGCAGTACCGCCTGCCGGTGAAGGTGTTCATCCTGAACAACCAGTACATGGGCATGGTGCGGCAGTGGCAGGAACTGCTGCATGGCGGCCGTTACTCGGAAAGCTACTCGGCGGCGCTGCCCGATTTCGTGAAGCTGGCGGACTCTTTCCACGCCAAGGGCCTGCGGGCGGAAAGCGTCGATCAGCTGGACGACGTGATCCGCGAGATGCTGGCCAGTCCCACAGCGGTGGTCGCCGATATCGCGGTGGATCCAAAGGAAAACTGCTTCCCGATGATCCCGAGCGGGGCGGCGCACAACGAGATGATCCTCGGCCCCGAGCACGAGGCAACCGCCGCCGCAATCACCGATCAGGGCCTCGTCTTGGTCTGAGACTTCTGGCAATAAGCCGCCGCGGGCGGGGATCATCCTCGCCCGCTCCTTCCTCGCGTCATGCCCGGTTACCCGAATGCCCAGCCCCACCGATCCGACCCTGCGCAGCGCGACCATTTCCGTGCTGGTGGATAACGAGGCGGGCGTGCTTGCCCGCGTCATCGGCCTGTTCTCCGGCCGCGGCTACAATATCGACAGCCTGACGGTCGCGCCGGTCGACGCCGAGGGACGGCTCAGCCGGATCAATGTCGTGACATCCGGCACCGACATGGTGATCGAGCAGATCAAGGCGCAGCTCGACCGGCTGGTGCCGGTGCACCGCGTCTCGGACCTGACGCGCGA
>JBFXDK010000046.1:0-38969 GCA_050181195.1 Acetobacteraceae bacterium
TCGACGCCGAGGGACGGCTCAGCCGGATCAATGTCGTGACATCCGGCACCGACATGGTGATCGAGCAGATCAAGGCGCAGCTCGACCGGCTGGTGCCGGTGCACCGCGTCTCGGACCTGACGCGCGAGGGACCGCATGTCGCGCGCGAGATGGCGCTGGTGAAGGTCATCGGCACCGGCGAGAAGCGGGTCGAGGCGCTGCGCATCGCGGAAACCTTCCGCGCGCGCGTGGTGGACACGACGGTGGAGAGCTTCGTGTTCGAGCTCACCGGGGCGTCCGACAAGCTGGATGCGTTCATCGAACTGATGCGCGCGCTGGGGCTTGCCGAGGTGTCCCGCACCGGCATCGCGGCCCTTGCGCGGGGCCAGCGGACGATCTGAGCGCTTCCGGGCCGCCGCCGGGCTTGACCCGGCCACGCGGCCGATGACAGTGCCGGGACAGACGCCGGACCGGACCCGGGCATGATACGAATAATCAACGACAAACCAACACGGAAAGGATCCCACCATGCGCGTCTACTATGACCGCGACGCCGACGTGAACCTGATCAAGGGCAAGAACGTCGCCATCATCGGCTATGGCAGCCAGGGCCACGCCCATGCCAACAACCTGAAGGACAGCGGCTGCGCGAACCTCGCCGTCGGTCTCCGCTCGGGTTCCCAGGGCGTCGCCAAGGCGGAAGGTGCCGGGCTCAAGGTCATGGATCCCGCCGACTGCGCCAAGTGGGCCGACGTGGTGATGGTGCTGACCCCCGATGAGGGCCAGGGCGACCTGTATCGCGACAAGCTGCACGCCAACATGAAGCCGGGCGCGGCGCTGGCCTTCGCGCATGGGCTGAACGTGCATTTCAACCTGCTCGACCCGCGCCCCGACATCGACGTGTTCATGATCGCGCCCAAGGGCCCCGGCCATACGGTACGCAGCGAATATCAGCGCGGGGGCGGCGTGCCCTGCCTGGTGGCGGTGGCGCAGAACCCGTCCGGCAACGCGCTGGAAGTGGCGCTCTCCTACGCCAGTGCCATCGGCGGCGGCCGCGCCGGCATCATCGAGACGACGTTCAAGGAAGAGTGCGAGACCGACCTGTTCGGTGAACAGGTCGTGCTGTGCGGCGGGCTGGTCGAACTGATCAAGGGCGGCTACGAGACCCTGGTGGAAGCCGGCTACGCACCCGAGATGGCGTATTTCGAGTGCCTGCACGAGGTGAAGCTGATCGTCGACCTGATCTATGAGGGCGGCATCGCCAACATGAACTACTCGATCAGCAACACGGCCGAGTATGGCGAGTACATGTCCGGCCCGCGCATCGTCACGGCGGAAACCAAGGCCGAGATGAAGCGCGTGCTGGCCGACATCCAGTCGGGCCGCTTCGCCCGCGAATGGATGCTGGAGAACAAGGTGAACCAGGCGAGCTTCAAGGCGATGCGCAAGCGCATGAGCGAGCATCCGATCGAGCAGGTCGGCGAGCAGCTCCGCGGCATGATGCCGTGGATCGCCAAGAACGCGCTCGTCGACAAGTCGCGCAACTGATCGGCATGACGGCGGGAGGGATGTCCATCCGGCCCGCCTTCGCCCACGCGCCCGTCCGCCCCGCGCGCAGCAGGGATGACGGGCCGTGCTGAACGTCTTCAGCTGCACGAGCGGCCGGCCGCGGCGCATCTCCGAGACCGGGCCGGAGGACGGGCTGAAGCAGGCGGTCTGGATCGACCTGCTGAACCCGACGCAAGACGAGCGGGAACGGGTGCATGCCGCGACCGGTCTGCCGCTGCCGACCGAAGCCGCCGTTTCCGAGATCGAGACCTCCAGCCGGCTCGCGATGCGCCACGGGGCGCTCTATCTCAGCATGCCGATGATCAGCATGACCGACCCGCCGCGCGCGGTGTCGGTCGGCTTCATCCTCTCGCCCGAGCGGCTGATCACGATCCGCTTCGCCGACAGCCGCACCTTCGACGCCTATGCCCAACAGTTCTCCCGCGGCGAGACCCCGAACCACGCCGGCAGCCATATCTTCGTCGGGCTGATGGAAGCGATCGTCGACCGCCAGGCCGACGCGCTGGAGAATGTCCGCGCCGACCTCGAGGCGATCTCGCACCGAACGTTCCGCCTCGGCACCACCCGCAGCGGCTACGAAAAGGGCGAGGACATCGCCCTCCGCCAGACCCTCAGCCAGCTCGGTCATATCGGCGACATCATCTCCAACATCCGCGACACCCAGGTCGCCGCCGCCCGGATCGTGCCCTATGTCGAACTCGCGGCGGCCGAGTGGCTGCCCAAGGACATTCGCACCCGGCTGCGGACGCTGCGGCGCGACATCGCCTCGGTCAGCGACTTCGACACGCACCTGAACGACAAGCTGCAGTTCATGCTGGATGCCACGCTGGGGTTCATCAACATCGCACAGAACAACCTGATGAAGGTGATGACCATCGCCTCGGTGGCCGGCATTCCCCCCGTCCTGATCGCCGGCATCTACGGCATGAACTTCCACGACATGCCGGAACTCGGCTGGCCGTGGGGTTACGCCTGGGGGCTTGGCCTGATCGCGATCAGCACCATCATCCCCTTGCTGATCTTCCGCTGGCGGAAATGGATCTGAAGGAGATGTCCATGCAGCGCATCGAAGTCCGACAGGCCGACATCACCCGGCTCACCGTCGATGCCATCGTCAACGCCGCCAACACCACGCTGCTGGGCGGCGGCGGTGTCGACGGGGCGATCCATCGCGCGGCCGGGCCGGCGTTGCTGGCCGAATGCCGCACACTCGGCGGCTGTTCCACCGGGCAGGCGCGGATCACCGGGGCATACAAGCTGCCGGCCCGCCATGTGATCCACACGGTCGGCCCGGTCTGGCGCGGCGGCTTGCAGGATGAACCGGCGCTGCTGGCCAGTTGCTACCGGGAAAGCTTGGCGCTCGCGGTCGCCAACGATGTCGCCACCATCGCGTTCCCGGCGATCAGTTGCGGCGTCTACGGCTATCCGATCCCGGAAGCGGCGGCGATCGCGATCGGCGAAACCGGCGCCTTCCTCGCGGGCAACACTTCGATCACGCAGGTTGTCTTCGCCTGCTTCGGAGAGGACGTGCTGGCGGCGTTCCAGGACGCGCTCGCCACGCGATTCTGATCGCACCACCGACCCGCTTCACGAATCCAGGACGGTGCGGATCTTCATCGCCAGGTCGTGGTAGCGGAACGGCTTGCGCAGCAGCTGAATGCCGGCGTCCAGGACGCCACTCTGCCCGATCTCCTCCCGCGCATAGCCTGTGGTGAACAGCACCTTCAGCGACGGCCGCCGGCGCCGCGCCTCCTCGGCCAGCTGCCGCCCGCTCAACCCGCCGGGCAGCCCGATATCCGTGAACAGCATCTGCACCGGCGTGCCCTTGTCCAGCAGCGCCAGGGCGGACGGGCCGTTGAACGTCTCGATCACCTGGTAGCCGAGCTCCCGCAGGATTTCCGTGGAATGGTAGCGGACATCCGGATCATCCTCGACCAGCAGGATGGTCTCGCCCCTGCCCTGCCCGTCGGCGTCCTCGTAATGCAGGGCCGATCCGTCCGCCGCGAAGCCGATCATCCGCGGCAGATACAGCTTCACCACCGTTCCCTTGCCGATCTCGCTGGCCAGCGCCACGTGCCCGTCGGACTGCTTGACGAACCCGTAGACCTGGCTCAGGCCAAGGCCCGTTCCTTGCCCGACATCCTTGGTGGTAAAGAACGGCTCGAACACGCGGTCCATGACATCCTTCGGCATGCCACTGCCGGTATCGGCGACCGATACGACAACATACTGGCCAGGCTTGATGTCATTGTTCTGCAGTGCGTATTCCGCATCGATATAGGCATTGGCGGTTTCGATCGTCAGCCGCCCGCCATCGGGCATCGCATCCCGCGCGTTCACGGCAAGATTGAGCAGCGCGTTCTCCAGCTGGTTCGGGTCGATCAGCGCCTGCCACAGCCCGCCGCCCAGCACGGTCTGGACATCGACGCGCTCACCCAATGTGCGGCGCAGCATTTCGGACATGCCGGTGATCAGCTGGTTCACCTCCACCGGCTGCGGATCCAGGGTCTGGCGGCGTGCGAAGGCCAGAAGGCGGCTGGTGAGCGTGGCGGCCCGCTGCGCGCCTTCGGCGATCATGTCGATCGCGCGCGTCACCCGCGCGGCCCGGTCCCCGAGCAGATCGGCATTGAGATGCCGCTTCAGCGTTTCCGCCCCACCCAGGATCACCGTCAGCAGATTGTTGAAATCATGCGCGACGCCGCCCGTCAGCTGGCCGATCGCCTCCATCTTCATGGATTGCCGCAGTGTCTCCTCGACCTGCATGCGGCGGTGGATTTCCTCCTCGACGCGTCGTTCCAGCCCCTCATTGGCCTCGCGCAGCGCCTCCTCGGATTCCCGTCGCACCCGCGCGGTTTCCAGGTTCGCCCGTACGCGGGCCAGCAGTTCGCGTGAGGAGAACGGCTTGACCAGGTAATCGTCCGCGCCGGCGTTCAGCCCGTCGATCTGCGCCTCGTTCCCCGCCCGCGCGGACAGCATGATGACCGGCACGTCGCGCAGGACCGGATCGTCGCGGATGGCGGTCAGCAGGCCGAACCCATCGAGCCGTGGCATCATCACGTCGGTCAGGATCAGATCCGGCTTGCAGGAATGGGCGCGACTCAGCGCCTCCATCCCGTCGCGCGCCATCTCGACGTGGTAATGCGGCGACAGGAGACGCGCGGCGTAGTCGCGCATATCGGCGTTGTCATCGACCAGCAGCACGCTGGCGCGGGACGTCCCCACATCGACCCAGATGGGATCGAGCAGGTTCAGCATGCCGGCCGCGCCGGACGGCACGCCATCCGACCCGTCGACCGGCTGCCCGCCAGGCAGCCAGCGCAGGGCTTCCTCGACGAAGGCCGTTGCCGTCTCATGCGTCCGGGCCAGATCGGTCGCGTCCTCCACCACCTGTTCGCGCGGCAGGTGCGCTCGTCCCAGTGGCAGGCGCACCCGGACGGCGGTTCCCTTGCCTACCTCGCTTTGCACCGCGATCGTGCCGCGATGCAGGCGCACGAGCTCGCTGACCAACGCGAGCCCGATGCCGGTGCCCTCGTGGGTGCGGCCCTGCTGGCCCTCGATGCGATGGAACCGGTCGAAGATCCGCGGCACTTCCGACGCCGGAATCCCGACCCCGGTATCCTCCACGACGAGTTCGGCTTCGCGCCCGTCCGCGGCCGGCCCGAGCCGGACGACGATGCCGCCCGACAGCGTGTATTTGAATGCGTTCGAGACAAGGTTGAGGACGATGCGCTCCCACATCTCGGCGTCGACATAGGCGGTGGCGGGAAGCGGGTCGCTGACCGTCTGCAGCGTCAGGCCGGCGCGCTGACAGGCGGAGCGGAAATTGCTGACGAGGTCGGCGGTCAGGCTGCCAAGGTCGGTCGGCCGGTAGCGCGCCTGCATCCGTCCGGCCTCGATCCGCGAGAACTCCAGCAGCGTGTTCACCAGGCGCAGCAGCCGCAGCCCGTTGCGGTACACCATCGCCAGGCGTTCGGCGTCGGCCGGGTCGCGGGCGGCGATCTCCTCCTCCAGCGGGCCGAGCATGAGCGTGAGCGGGGTGCGGAATTCGTGGCTGACATTGGAGAAGAAGGCGGTCTTGGCGCGATCGACCTCGGCCAGGGTTTCGGCGCGCTGGCGCTCCTCCTCATAGGCGCGGGCGCCGGCGAGCCCGGCTGCGATCTGCGCGGCCACGAGTTCGATGAAGGACAGCATGTCCTCATTGCAGGGGCGGTAGGGATTGACCCCCACCACCAGCATGCCGGCTGGCCGCGCGACGCCCGCCTGCATGATCGGCACCGCGACGGCGAGGCGCGGCGGCTTGTCCCAGGCACCGTGCGGCAGATCGCCGCAGCGCGACAGATCGTCGATCAGGACCCGCTTCTCGCCCCGCAGGATCTGGTCCACCGGCCAGATCGGGTTGGTCCAGGCGGCGTCCAGCGAGGGCGGCGCGACGTCTGCGGCCGGTGCGCCGGTGGTGCTGGCAAGCCGTGCGATGGTGCCGGTGCCATACAGATAGGTCAGGGTGAACGGCAGGTCGCGCAGGTTGCGTCCAAGCGACTGGGCAACCGCGTCGCAGACCTGCGCCTCGGTGCGCACCGAGGCAAGGTCGCTCGCAAGATCGCGCAGGGTGGCGAGGCGGCGTTCGCCGATGATCCGGTCGGTTTCCTCGGTGACGACGCAGAGCATGCCGCCGACGCCGCCGTCGTCATCGGGCAGCGGGCTGTAGGAGAATGTGTGGTAGGTCTCCTCGGTGTAGCCGCTGCGCTCCAGATACAGCAGCAGGCCTTCGTCCCAGGTCGCCTTGCCGGTCTGGCGAACGGACTCGGCCCGCGGGCCGATATCCGGCCAGATCTCCGCCCAGACCTGGTTGGCGGGCCGCCCCAGCGCCCAGGGATGCTTCACGCCGAGGGTTGGGGTGTAGGCGTCGTTGCAGAAGAACGTGAGATCATCACCCCAGCCCATCCACATCGCATAGCGCGAGGTGACGAGGATGCGCAGGATGGTATCGAGGCTTTTCGGCCAGGTTTCCCGCGGGCCGAGCGGCGTGGCGGTCCAGTCGTGTTCGGCGATGAGCTGGGCCATTTCGCCGCCGGCCGTCAGGAAAACCGACTCCGCCGCGGCCCGGTCCGCCGGTCGTCCCGCTGATTCCAATCCGCCCGCGCCGTCGATTTGCATGTCGCCAAAGTAGGAACAACGGCCCGTGCGCGGTAGCGGGGACGCCGGGGGAATCATTGTATCACGGAAACGTGACGACAGGGCACGTATGCACACAGACGATGACGCGACCGCCTGACGACGACCACCCGTTTTGGGCACGCGATCCGCCGGCAATGTGGCCATCCGGCGGCACGGGCCCGCTGCTGCATACGATTGCACTGCCGGATGACACATGTCACGCGATATTCCCGCTTCCGGCGGACCGGGCGCTTGCACCGGCATGTCGTTCCACCTATACGGTTCGCATGTCCCGCCCCGCGCGCCGCACTGGCCTGCCTGCTGACGCCCCCGCGTCCGGCGCCGCGCGCCTGCTGGGCCTCCTCCTTCGACTTAGCCGCCCCTGAGCGTTCCGCCGGACTGCTGAGTGCCGGCATCGCTCAGGGGGACCCCTGAGGCTCTTGTCGCGCAACCGTATCCAGGACTTCCGATCCATGAGCATCAATCATCCCAGCTTCGGCACGCTGGACGACAACCGCATCATCATCTTCGACACCACGCTGCGGGACGGCGAGCAGTCGCCCGGCTTCTCGATGAATATCAACGAGAAGATCCGCATGGCCGAGGCGCTGACCGAACTGGGCGTCGACGTCATCGAGGCCGGCTTCGCCATCGCCTCGGTCGGCGACTTCGAGAGCGTGAAGACGATCGCCGAGACGATCGGCCAGCGTCCGGACACGCCGGTCCTGGCCAGCCTGTCGCGCGCCAATGCCGCCGACATCCTGCGTTCGGCCGAAGCGCTGCAGAACGCCAAGCGCAAGCGCATCCATATCGTGATCGCGACCAGCGACCTGCACATGAAATACAAGCTGCGCCTGGAGCCCGAGCAGGTGATCGACGCAACGATCGAGTCGGTGAAGCTGGCGCGCCGGCACGCCGACGACGTCGAGTGGTCGGCCGAGGACGCGACCCGATCGGACATCGATTTCCTGGCCCGCTGCGTCGAGGCGGCGATCAATGCCGGCGCGACCACGATCAACCTGCCGGACACGGTGGGCTACGCGGTGCCGGACGACATGGAGGCGATGTTCACCGCCATCCGCAACAAGGTGCCGAACATCGACAAGGCGGTGCTGTCGGCGCACAACCATAACGATCTGGGCCTGGGCGTGGCGAACACCCTCGCTTCCCTGCGTGGCGGCGCGCGGCAGATCGAGACCACCATCAACGGCATCGGGGAGCGTGCGGGCAACGCGTCGCTGGAAGAGGTGGTGATGGCGATCCGCACCCGGCACGACGCCCTGCCCTTCGACAACCGGATCGAGACCAAGAAGCTGCTGGGCGTGTCGCGGCTGCTGGCAACCGTCACCGGCTTCGACGTGCAGCCGAACAAGGCGATCGTCGGCCGCAATGCCTTCGCGCATGAATCCGGCATCCACCAGGACGGCGTGCTGAAGCTGGCCGCGACGTACGAGATCATGACGCCGGAAAGCGTCGGCTGGGCGAAGAACAGCATCGTGCTGGGCAAGCATTCCGGCCGAGCCGCGTTCCGCGACCGGCTGAACACGCTGGGCTACAAGATCGGCGACAACCAGCTGAATGACGCGTTCCGCCGCTTCAAGGACCTGGCCGACCGCAAGAAGGTGGTGTTCGACGAGGACATCGTCGCGCTGGTCGATGACGAGGTGATCCGCGACCACGAGCGTATCCGCTTCGTGTCGCTGGACCTGCACGCGGGATCGAAGGGACCGGCGAAGGCCACGATGGAGCTCGAGGTCGACGGCACGCTGACGAGCTCGGCGGCCGAGGGTGATGGCCCGGTGGACGCGACCTTCAAGGCGATCCAGAAGATCTTTCCGCACCGGGCGAACCTGGTGCTGTTCTCGGTCGGCGCCGTGACCGAGGGCACGGACGCGCAGGCCAAGACCACGGTGCGGCTGGAGGAAAACGGCAAGCTGGTCGATGGCCAGGGCGCCGACACCGACACGATCGTGTCTGCGGCGCGGGCCTATGTGCATGCGCTGAACAAGCTGATCGTCAAGCGCGAGCGGACCGAGCCGGCCGCGCTGTCGGCCTGACATTTCCCGGTCCCCTCCCCGGTTCGGCCGACCGGGGAGGGTGGCGCATCAGACCAGAGACGGCTCTGCGTGACGCAGCGGCGGTGCCCCAGTGTTGGCAGCCGCGCCGAATCAGCCGCGGATGAATGCCAGCAGGTCCTGGTTGATCAGGTCCGGATGCGTGGTGCACATCCCGTGTGACAGGCCCTTGTAGACCTTGAGCGTGCCCTTCGGCAGCAGCTTCACCGACAGCAGCGCCGAATCGGCGATCGGCACGATCTGGTCGTCATCTCCATGCATGACCAGCACAGGGATATCGATCTTCCGCAGGTCGTCGGTGAAGTCGGTTTCCGAGAAGGCCTTGATGCAGTCGTACTGGGCCTCGATGCCGCCCATCATGCCCTGGCGCCACCAGTTCTCCTTCACGCCTTCGGATACGGCCGCGCCCTCGCGGTTGTAGCCGTAGAAGGGGATCGGCACCTCCTTGTAGAACTGTGCCCTGCTGGTCGCGACCTGCGCGCGGAAGCCGTCGAACACCTCGATCGGCAGGCCGCCCGGATTCTTCTCGGACTTCACCATCACCGGCGGCACCGCACCAATCAGCACCGCCTTGGCGGCTCGGCCGGTGCCGTGCCGGCCAAGGTAGCGCGCAACCTCGCCGCCGCCGGTTGAATGGCCGATATGGATTGCATTGCGCAGATCCAGCGCCCCGGCCAGTGCCGCGACGTCATCGGCATAGGTGTCCATCTCATTGCCCGAAGCGGTCTGCGTGGACCGGCCATGCCCCCGGCGGTCATGGGCGATGACACGGTATCCCTGCTTGGAGAAGAACAGGACCTGATTGTCCCAGTCATCCGCGGTCAGCGGCCAGCCGTGATGGAACACGATGGGCTGGCCTTTCCCCAGGTCCTTGTAGAAGATTTCGGTGCCGTCCCGGGTGGTGATCGTTGGCATGTGCGTCGTCTCCGTGCTGGGCTGCAGCAAGCCGCCTGGACCATGCGCGCGGCCGGCCGGGAATCCGGCCCCTGCGCCGCTCCGGCGAACGGAGGTGATGAACAGGGAATGCAAGGCGCCGGCGATCGCGCCCGAGGATCGTAGAGCATAATCACCCCGGGCGGAACGCCGTCCGGGCGCGAATGACGCGATTGGTCAAAGGAATGGCGCGGCTTCGGCCTGCCCTGTCGGGCACGACACGCGTTCGGGTCCGGCCGGGGGAAAGCGCCGGGCGGCCGCATGATCGCCCGCGCTCCCAGGCCGTGGACGCCGGCAGCGGTCCAGGCGAACCGTCAGGCCAGGCGGTCCGTCAGGCCTGCGAACCGTCAGGCCGGCGATCCGACAGGCCGGCGCTGGCACTGCGGCCAGGCCGATCACACCAACACGCCCCGCCAGGAGCCATCCATTTTGGGTGCGGCGCGGAAGCACCGAACGCCGGCGCGTCAACAGAACGTGGCAGTTCTTACCGGCTCCTGCGGGGCGGGATTGTCACGCGGCGGATCGGGTCGGCGCGCTCATGCGTGAACGCAGCAACGGGCCGTGGCCGGACGCAGCGTGGCCGAGCTCGGTGGCCGCGGCGCGGTAATAGTCGAGCACGAAGACCCGCACCGCGCTGGTGCGCCCGCCGATATGGCCGGCATCCTCGATCCGGCGGACCAGGGCGCTCATGTCCTGTCCCTCCCGCTCACAGATTTCCAGCAGGGCGTCCCAGAGTTCCGGCTCCAGCCGCATGCTGGTGCGGCCGCGCCCGGCGACGACGTTGCGATTGACAAGACGACTGACGGTCACATCCGCCCCCTTCTGTTGATCGAACGCCAGATCATCACAAGGGGCTTAAAAGAAGGTTGAAATTGGCAAAAATTCAAAGGCTTGCACGCATACGATCGCGCGCGGTGCTGGTCGGAGCCGCGGCGGTCAGACCGGCAGCGGCGCCGCCTTCATCCGTTCCATGCTGAACCGGCTGCTGACATTGCGCAGCGGCACCGCCGCGATCAGCCGCCGGTAGAACTGATCGTAGGACGCGATGTCCGGCACCACGACATGCAGCAGGTAATCGACATCGCCCGACATTCGCCACGCATCGACGATCTCCGGCATGCTGTCGATCACACCGGCGAATGTCTGCAACCACTCGCTGGAATGATCCGAGGTTTCGACGGCGACGAACACCGACACCGGCAGGCCGATCTTGGCGGGGTCCAGGACAGCGATGCGGCCGGTGATGATGCCGTCCTGCTCCATGCGACGGATCCGCTTCCAGCACGGCGTCGGCGTCAGCCCGACATGTTCGGCGATGTCGGCGAGCGACAGCGACGCATCCACCGACAGGAGTCGCAGGATTTCCCGGTCGAGCCGGTCGAGATCCCTTTCTGCGGCCATGGCGACATTCCTGTGAGTGATATGCGGATGTCCGAAGAAATTTATCGCTTCCACTCCCAATAACCCGGAACAGGAGAGAAGAAAATACTAATTTTGCCATTCGACCATGCGGCGAACCGCCTCCGGCGAATGCCCCGCTTCGCGCAGTTGTCGCAACGAGGCCGCCCCGTCGCGCTTGGCGAATCGCCTTCCGTCGGGCCCGGTCAGCAGCCCGTGATGGGCATAGGCGGGCACATCCCATCCCATCAGCGCCTGCAGCAGACGGTGCAGATGCGTGGCCGGCAGCAGATCCCGCCCGCGCGTCACCAGCGTCACCCCCTGCAGCGCATCGTCATGCGTCACGCACAGGTGATAGCTCGCCGGCGCGTCCTTGCGCGCCAGCACCACATCGCCGAATGGGCGCGGGTCGCACGCGATGACACCGATGGTTTCCTCATGGAACGTCAGGCCCTGCCCTGACACGGTTTCGCACGCACGCGCCAGGTCCAGACGCAGGGCGAAGGGCTCGCCGGCGGCCATCCGCGCTTCCCGCTCATCGGCCGAAAGCCGCCGGCAGGTGCCGGGATACAGCACGCTGCCGTCGGGCGTGTGCGGCGCGGCCGCCGAATCGGCGACCTCGCGGGCGATGTCGGCGCGGGTGCAGAAGCAGGGATACAGCAGGCCGCGTCCGCGCAGCGACTCCAGGGCGGCGCGGTACTCAGCCAGATGCCGCGATTGCACCCGCACCGGCCCGTCCCAGTCCAGGCCAAGCCAGGCCAGGTCGTCCAGGATCGCATCGGCGAATTCCGGGCGGCAGCGGCCGGGATCGATGTCCTCCAGCCGCAGCAGGAAGCGCCCGCCCGCCTCACGCGCGCGCCGCCAGGCGATCAGCGCCGAATAGGCGTGGCCGAGATGCAGATGGCCGGTGGGGCTCGGGGCGAATCGGGTGACGATGGACATGGCTTCCAACGCGGGGTACGCCGCAGGAGATGCGGACAGGGAGTGCCTGATGACGGAAATCCTTGATGCCCTGCACTGGGGGCCGGCTTCGAAGGCGATACCGAAGCAACTGGTGGTGCTGTGCCACGGACTGGGGGCGGACGGCTATGACCTGATCGACCTGGCGCCGGCCTGGGGCGAATCCTGCCCCGACGCACTGTTCGCCTCGGTGCATGCGCCGCAGATCCATTATTCGGGCTTCGGCCGGCAGTGGTGGCCGGTGGCGGACCGCAGGCCGGAGGTGATGGAAGGGGGTGCCCGCGAAGCCGCCGGTTACCTGAACGCCTTCATCGACTCGGAACTTGGGCGCCTTGGCCTGCCGGCGGATGCCTATGCGCTGATGGGGTTCAGCCAGGGCGCGATGACCGTGCTGTTCACCGGGCTGCGACGTGCGGTGCCGCCACGGGCGATCCTGGCGTTTTCCGGCGCGCTCATCGCCCCGGAGAAACTGGAAGCGGAGATCACCCACCGCCCGCCCGTGCTGCTGGTGCATGGCGAATCCGACGAGGTGGTGCCGGTCAGCCGCTCGCGCGACGCCGAATCGGTCCTGCGAGGCCTGGGCGTGCCGGTCGAGTCGTCCTACGTTCCAAGGCTGGGCCACGGCATCGACGACTCCGGCCTGGCGCTGGGCGGGCTCGCGCTGCAGCGGGGTTTTGCATGACCGGATGATGAAACAAGCCGCCCGATCGGCGTTGCGGTTGCCGCGGCCCCCCCGCTCTGTCATAAGCGTCGTTAGGTTCTCGGCGGCGCACATCATCTGGCGGGTCGACAATAGGGTCCCTTCGGGGGCTGCCCTCCAGGTCTGGCGCTCCAGACGTAAGGGAGCAGCGCTTGCCTGACGGCGGACAGCATTTTCCCGCTTTGGTGCTGAATGCGGACTTTCGTCCGCTGTCCTACTTTCCGTTGTCCCTGTGGGCCTGGCAGGACGCCGTAAAGGCGGTGTTCATGGACCGCGTCTCCGTCCTCAGCGAGTATGAAACCGAGGTCCGCTCCCCCAGCGTCACGATGCGCCTGCCCAGCGTCATCGCACTGAAGGACTATATCCCCTCGGCGCGCCGCCCGGCCTTCACCCGGTTCAACGTGTTCCTGCGCGATGCCTTCCACTGCCAGTATTGCGGCGACCGCTATCCGGCGCCGGAGCTGACCTTCGACCATGTGATCCCGCGCAGCCGCGGCGGCCGCACGACGTGGGAGAACGTGGTGACCGCCTGCGGCGACTGCAATCTGCGCAAGGGCTCGCGCCTGCCGCGGGAATGCCAGATGTTCCCGCGCCACCATCCGCGCCAGCCGACAACGTGGGAACTGCAGGACAACGGCCGCGCCTTCCCGCCGAACTACCTGCACGAGAGCTGGCGCGACTATCTCTATTGGGACAGCGAACTGGAAAGCTGACCCGGCGGTGCGCCGCCTGCCGGCGAGCAGCGTCAGATCCGCTCGCTCAGCCCGATCGCCACCCGGCATCCCGCCTTGATCGCCGCCGACAGCAGCCGGTAGCCAGGCGCCTGTTCGGCGCCATGCTCCAGGCCGATGTCGCGATGCGCTCGCTCATCCGCCCGAAAGCGTTCCAGCGTGTCGCGCAGATCCTGTTCGGCTTCCGGCAGTGCCTCCAGCTGGGCGCCGTAGTGGTCGTCGATCGCTTCCTCCACCGCGACGGTGCAGGCCATCGCCGCCTTCTCCCCCAGCGCGGCGGTCACCGCGCCCAGCGCGAACCCGGCCACGTGCCAGAACGGCAGCAGCGCCGTCGGACGGACACGCCGGCGCGCGATCAGCGCATTGAACGTGTCTAGGTGCTGCTGCTCCTGCGCCTGCATGTGCCGCAGCAGGTGGCTCTTTTCCCCCTGCCCCAGCACGGCAAGCTGGCCGGCATAGATGCGGGCGGCGCCGTACTCCCCGGCATGATCGACGCGGATCATGCGCGACAGTCTCGCGCGTGTGGGCGGATCACCCGGCAGCGGGCGGCGTGGTGCGGTCATCGCGTGCGGAACCTCCGGCTGAGAGACATGGCCAGGAGCGACGCGAATACCAGGGCGAACAGCAGGTTCATCGCCGCCATCGACAGCGGCAGGCCCGGGATCAGGAAGCTGGGATCGTCGCAGGGCTTGGCGGGACGGGCGGGCATGGCGGCCAGGCGTTCGGCGAGCGAGCCGCCACTGGGCAGCGTGGCCGCCGAACAGCCGGGCAGCGGGCTAGGCCACCAGCGCAACTCCACCCCGACATGGATGACGGACAATCCGACATTCACCAGCAGCGCCAGCACCATCAGCCACAGCAGCAGACGGGCATGACGCGGCCACATCGCGGCGATCAGGCCCAAGACGAGCACGGCGCGGTAGGGCCAGCGCTCCCACAGGCACAGCGCGCAGGGCACCAGCCCGCCCCAGAGTTCCGAGGCATGCGCGATGGCAAGCGCCGAGGCAGCGGTCAGCGCGCCGCCCAGGGCGACGGCCCGCAGGGAAAGAGACGGCATGGCCCCGGTTTGCCGCGACAAGGCCCGCCATGCAAGTTGCCGTTGCGGCGCGAGATGCATAGGGTCTGACGATCACGAACGGGGAGATCGAGCCATGCGCCGCATCGTCTGGGGACGCGCGTCATCCAGCAACGTCATGAAGGTCCTGTGGGGCCTGGGCGAGTTGGACCTGCCGTTCGAACGTGTGGATGTCGGCGGCGCCTTCGGCAAGACCGACACGCCGGAATACCGCGCGATGAACCCGACCGGGCGCGTGCCGACGCTGCAGGAAGACGACTTCACGCTGTGGGAGAGCAACGTCATCCTGCGCTACCTCTGCCATGCGCACGTGCCGCACTCGCCGCTGTGGCCGCAGGATCCGCGCCAGCGCGCCAATATCGACCGCTGGATGGACGCACAGCAGACCGAGTTCAACCGGTCCATGAGCGCGGTGTTCTGGGGCCTGGTGCGCACACCGGCCGACCAGCGGGACATGGGCGCGATCCAGGCGTCGATCGAGGACACGGCGAAGGCCTGGCGGCTGATCGAGGCGAAGCTTGCCCAGCACGCCTATATCGCCGGACCCGACTTCACGCTGGCGGACATTCCCTGGGGCGTGCACGCGCACCGGTGGTTCAACATGAACTATCTGGGGCTGACGCGGCCGGACCTGCCGGCGGTGCGGGCGTGGTACGACCGGCTGCTGCAACGCAAGCCCTATCGCCAGCACATCGCCGATCAGCCGGTTGCCTGACAGGCGGGTGACGTCGCGTCGCGGCCCGCGCCGGCGGGCCGTCCACGCCGTGCATCGCCGGCGCCGGCGCCGGCCCCCATCAGGTCTGCGCCGACGTCAGCCTGCAGCGGCAAGCCAGGTTCCGGCGTAGAGCGCCCCGACCGGGGTGGCGAAGCCAATGCTGGACAGGGTGAGGTCCCCGTCCCCGATCTCGGTGGGGTTTTCGGGCCACGTGCCGTCGTGCCCGCGGCGCAGCAGCAGGCAACCGATCGCCTCGGTCCGCACCACCAGGATTTCGCTCAGGCTGGGGATCGTCGTGAAGGCCCAGACATTCGTCCAAGTCTCGCCTCGATTGCTGGGGGAGAGGATCTGGACGAGCAGCACCGGCTTCCGCAGCGCCGCATCGTCACGGCGGATCGGCTCGCAGGTCACTCTAAGATCAGGAATGCGGAAATTGTTGTTCGACCCCACACGCGGGATCACGCCGGGATTGGCCACCACGCGGCAGCGGTTGCCGGCAGCGCGCAGGTGATCGCGCAGCAGCCCGCCCAATTCCGCCTGGATCGTCCCATGGGTCGGCGAGGTCGGTGCCATCGCCACGGGCACGCCATCCACCAGCTGCCAGGCCACGCCGAGCGGCGCGTCCCACGCCAGGAACGCGGTCAGTGTCATGACGTCCGGGACCGTCAGCGCAACGCTCATCGTGTCATCCTGGCACATCGAACGCGCGGCAGACGACCTCTGTTGCACCCATTTCAGGAGCGCCACCCATGGCCTGGACCCTGCTGATCATCGCCGGCCTGTTCGAGGTCGGCTGGGCGGTTGGCCTGAAATACACCGACGGATTCACCCGCCTCGTTCCCTCCCTGCTCACGGTCCTATCCATGATCATCAGCCTCGGCCTGCTCGGCCTTGCCCTCCGCCAGCTGCCGCTGGGCACCGCCTATGCCGTCTGGACCGGCGTCGGCACGGTCGGCACCGCGCTGCTGGGCATGGCGCTGTTCCAGGAATCCGCCGATGTCATCCGGCTGGTCTGCATCGGCCTGATCGTCGCCGGGATCGTCGGGCTGAAGCTGGTGACCGATTGATACCGGGCGACCGAACGGTCGACCGTTCCGCGCGCAGGGTTGGTGTGGCGGCTGCGCGCGAACGAAAGAGGATACCAGCCGGCCGCCCTGCATCGCATGGGTCGATGCCTCGCGCGGCTGGGTATGAGGCGATCGCTCAGCGCCGGCGGGTCTGCGCCCAGCCCATGTAGAGCCCCGCCCCCACGATGACCGACGCGCCCAGCCAGGTCATCGCATCCGGAAAATGCGCGAACGCGAGGTAACCGACCAGCACCGATCCCAGCAGCTGGAAATACTGGAACGGCGCCACGATCGTTGCCGGCGCGTAGGCCAGCGCCCGCACGACGCAGTAATGGCCGATGCCGCCGATGACGCCCAGCGAGCAGAAGAACAGGAAATCCAGGACATCGGCGGGAAGTTTGCCCACGAACAGCAGCACCGGCAGCATGCCGAACGCGCCGAACACGGAACTGTACAGCGTCGTCGTTTCCGGGGGATCGATGTTCGCGACCATGCGGGTCACGATCTGATAGGTTGCGTGGCACGTGGCGCTGCCCAGCAGCAGGATCGCCGACCAGTGGAACACGGCCCCGCCCGGGCGGATGATGATCAGCACGCCGATGAACCCGACCAGGATCGCCAGGCCCTGCGACAGCGCCGTCCGCTCGCCCAGCAGCGGCCAGGCCAGCAGCGCGACGATGAACGGCCCCGTCATTCCGATCGCCGCCGCATCCGCCAGCGGCTGGTAGACGATGGCGGTCACGAACATCAGGTTGGAAATGAACTGCAGGCAGGAGCGTACGAATTGCAGCTTCGGCCGCCTGGTCACGAACAGGCGCCAGCCGCGCCTGGGCAGGAACAGCACGGTCAGGAACGCGACATGCCCGGCGAAGCGCGCCCAGGAAACCTGCAGCACGCTGTAGTCGCGCCCCAGCGACTTCGCCATTGCGTTCATGATCGGGAACAGGGTCCCGGCGAGGCAGACGAGGAGAATGCCAAGCAGAATACGATGGCGCTCATCGGTGAGAACGGCGGCGAGCCGGCCCGCCGTCCAGACCCGGCGTGAACGCGGGTTCAGCATGGTTCCGCCGCGGTGCAGTGTGGGTTGAAACCCGCCCCGCAGGGCGCAACCGCGAGGCAAAGTGTCTGCATGCAATCGCCCTCGCGGCAGATACGCCCCCGGGACATGTCCCGGCCCGGTCATGCGACGCCGGCGGTTCCGGTGCGCCGGCGCCGGGACGCCTACCGTACCGAGGTGATGGCGTTGCGGTTCTGCGCCCAGGCGGACGGGGTGGAGGCCGGATCGATCGGGCGGGCCTTGCCATAGCTGATGGTCTCGATGCGTGACCGGGAAATGCCCTGCGCCACCAGGTAGTCCCGCGCGCTGTTGGCACGCCGCTGGCCCAAGGCGAGGTTGTATTCCTCGGTGCCGCGCTCATCGCAATTGCCGGCGATCCAGACATTGACCTGCGGATATTTGCGCAGCCATTCCGCCTGGCGCTCCAGCGTCTCCTGCGCCGGCTGGCTGAGCGTGCTCTGGTCGGTGGCGAAGAAGACCCGATCGCCGGCCGCCTGCACCAGGTCTTCCTGCGAACCCGGCGCGGCATTGCTCGGGTTGAGACGCGTGGATCCAACCGCGCCGACGCCACCGGCACCCATGCCGCTGCCATAGGCCCCGCCGACACCCCCTGGCCCCATGCCGGCAGCACCCCCCGCGCCCTCGGCAGTGCCGGAGGTGCTGTCGGACGAACAGGCCGCCAGCAATGCGGCCGCGGCGACGCAGGCAACGGTCAGGGCCTTCATGATAGCTCTCCTCAAATCACGGACACGCGTGTCCCCGCCGGCAGATCCGCCGGACCGGTCCCGATTCGCAAGCGCTATCGCGCGGATGGATGGCGTTCGGCAAGGACTGTGTCGCGGACCCGCCGACGCGCATCCGGTATCCATGGCGGCGTCTACGCCAGATAGCCGGCGATGGGCGCCGCCGCCGGATCGGTCAGCAGAAAGGGGAAGGCGCGATCGCCGCCCGGCACGATTGCCAGCACCGCGTTCGGCAGCGGCGCGAAGCGATGACAGCCCCCGGCAAGCGGGCGAAACGGACCGGCAATCCCCCGCGGCAGCAGCGTGGGCGCGGCGATCCTGCTCAGGCCAGCGGCGGGCTTGCAGCACCCGGCCGATCGGCCGGCGCCGAACAGCAACAGCCGTCGGACGGTGTCAATGCATGCGTCGCGTCAGAACCGCTCCACCCAGGGACGCAGCTCCACCTCCCAGGTCCAGGCGCTGCGGGACTGGGTCGCGACGTGCCAGTAGTTTTCCGCGATCGCGTCGGGGTCCAGCATGCTGTCCGGGTTGTCGTTCGGATCGGGACGCGCCGCGCTGCGGATCCCGCCATCGATCACGAAATGCGCGACATGCACGCCCTTGGGCGCCAGCTCGCGCGCCAGGCTCTGCGCCAGGCCCCGCAGCGCGAACTTGCCCATCGCGAAGGAGGACGAGTTCGCATAGCCCTTCACGCTGGCCGATGCGCCGGTCAGCAGGATCACCCCCGACCCGCGCGGCACCATCAGGCGCGCCGCCTGCTGCGCCACCAGGAACCCGCCATAGCCGGATACCGCGATGGCCCGCGAGACCTCGGCCGGATCAAGCTCGGTGACCGGTCCACGCGCGCGTCCGGACGCGTTGTAGACCACGATATCCGGCGCGCCCTGCGTCGCCACCACGACATCGAACAGCCCCGCCACTTCCTCGGGTTCCGTCGCGTCGCAGGCAAAGGTCACGGCCGCGGTTTCCTCGGCCAGCTTGGCCAGCCGGTCGGGGTTGCGCGACGCCAGCGCCACCTGCAGCCCCTTGCGTGCGAACAGGCGCGCCAGCGAGGCGCTCAGCCCCTGCCCGACGCCGACGATCAACGCTGATTTCGGGTCCATGCAACGTCCTCCTCAACGCCCGCCACCAACCGGTACCAGGATGGCCGTAATGTAAGATGCGGCATCCGAAGCCAGCCACAAGATCGCTTCCGCCACTTCCTCGGCCGTTCCGGTGCGCCCCATCGGCACGCCGGACACCAGGCGGGTCAGCCGGTCCGGCAGCCCGGCGCGGGCATGCAGGTCGGTTTCGATCAGGCCGGGATTGACCGCGTTCACCCGGATGCCACGCGTCGCCAGTTCGCGCGCCGCACCCACCGTCAGGCTGTCGAGCGCGCCCTTGGACGCGGCATAATGCACCCATTCGCCGGCGCCGCCGATTTCCGACGCACGGGAGGAGACGTTGACGATCGCTCCGCCCTTGCCGCCCAGGTCGGTTGCCATGCGCTTGATCGCCTCGCGGGTCGTCAGGAACGGCGCGCGGACATTCACCGCCAGCACCTCGTCCAGGATCGCGCTGGTGACCTGCTCGATACGGCAGGTCGGGCCCGGCCCGCCGGCATTGTTCACCAGCACGCTGACGGGACCCAGTTCGCGGTCCACACGTTCAAACATGGCCATGATCGAGGCTTCGTCGGCCATTTCCGCCTGGATGGCGATGGCCTGCCCGCCGCCGCGCGTGATGTCCGCCACGACGGCGTCGGCCATGGCGCGGTTGGACTGGTAGGTCAGGGCGACCGCATAGCCGCGGGCGCCGGCCAGACGGGCGACCGCGGCACCAATGCCCTGACTGCCGCCGGTGATGATCATGACCGGTTTCATCGCGCTCTCCTGCATCCGTTCCATCCGATCTTGCGTATGATCGCCACCGGCCCCACACGCAACAACACGACGCACGGAGGAACCGATGTTCGGCCTGATGCAGCCGCACCCATTGATGATCTCGTCCATCCTGACCCATGCGGCACGCCATCACGCCACGGGCGAGGTCGTCTCGCGCACCCATGAAGGCGCGATGCACCGCTACACCTGGGCCGATGTCGAACGGCGTGCCCGCCGGCTGGTGCGGGTGATGCAGAAACTGGGCGTTGGCAGCCAGGACCGGGTCGGCACGCTCGCCTGGAACGGCTACCGCCATCTGGAGGTGTACTACGCCGCGCCCGGCATGCAAGCAATCTGCCACACGATCAACCCGCGCCTGCACCCCGACGACATCGCCTATATCGTCAACCACGCACAGGACCGGGTGCTGTTCGTCGACACCAGCTTCGCGCCGCTGATCACCGCGATCGCGCCGCAGATCCGCGAGCATGTGCGGGCCGTGGTGATGATGACCGATGCCGCCAACATGCCGGAGATCACGCTCGCGCCCGGCATGGCGCTGCACTGCTACGACACGCTGATGGACGAGGCCGACGAGGACTTTGCCTGGCCGGTGTTCGACGAGAACACGGCCAGCGCGCTGTGCTACACCTCGGGCACCACCGGCCGCCCCAAGGGCGTGCTGTACAGCCACCGCTCCACCACGCTGCACGCCTATGCCATCAGCCTGGCCGACGTGCTGTGCCTGCGGGCGACGACGCGCATCCTGCCGGTGGTGCCGATGTTCCATGTCAATGCCTGGGGCATCCCCTATGCCACCGCGCTGACCGGCGCCGCGCTGATCCTGCCCGGCCGCCACCTGGACGGGGCGAGCATGGCCAGCATCCTCAACGACGAACGCGTGCACATCACCTGTGGCGTGCCCACCGTGTGGCTTGGCCTGCTGCAGCACCTGCGGGCGAGCGGCGAGCGCCTGACCGCGACCGAATGCATCATGACCGGCGGGTCGGCCGCGCCGCCGCTGCTGATCGAAGCGTTCCGCGACGAGTACGGCGTGCGGGTGGAGCATGGCTGGGGCATGACGGAACTGAGCCCGGTCGGCACCTACAACGCGCCCAAGCCCGCGCACGCCGGCCTGTCCAGCGGCGAGGCGGTGCGGCACATGCTGAAGCAGGGCCGCATCCTGCCGGGCCTCGACATGAAGATCGTCGACGGCGACGGCCGCGAACTGCCCTGGGACGGCGTGGCGTTCGGCGACCTGATGGTGCGCGGGCCGTGGGTCACCAGCGCCTATTACGGCGACGAGCCCGGCAGCGCGCTGACGCAAGATGGCTGGTTCGCGACCGGCGACGTGGCGACGATCGACCCCGAGGGATTCATGGAGATCACCGACCGCTCGAAGGACGTGATCAAGTCGGGCGGCGAGTGGATCAGTTCGATCACCCTGGAGAACATCGCCGTCTCCCACCCCGACGTGGCCGAGGCCGCCGTGATCGCGGCGCGGCATCCCAAGTGGGACGAACGGCCGCTGCTGCTGGTCGTGCCGCGGCCCGGGCAGACGGTGGATCCGGACTCGGTGCTGAAGGTGTACGATGGCAAGGTCGCCAAATGGTGGCTGCCGGATGCAGTGCTGGTGGTGCCCGAATTGCCGCACACCGCGACCGGCAAGCTGCAGAAGACCGCGCTCCGCACGAAATACCGCGATCATTACATGGATGCACCGTGACCGGCGGCGGCGCCCGACAGCCGGCAGGGGTGGCGCGCGACCGGCGGGTTTCCGGTTTTCATCGCGCGCGCAGCATGCGAAACACGTGATCGTAATCGGCAGCCGGACCCGATCCCGAGACATGGCGCGATGGCCTTCTGAATGCCGCTGACACTTCCCGCGTTTTCCGCCGAACTGGCTGATATCGTTGCCTCGGCAGCGCCGCTGCTTGTTGCGATCCGGATCGGCCAGAACCGGCACATCACCGGCATCCATTGGCACAGCGACACCGTGGTCACCGCCGACCAGGCGCTCCCCGCGCTGGAGAGCTACACGCTGGTGATGTCGAACGGCGCGCTGGCCGCCGCCCGCCCTGGCCCACGCGATCCGGGCGCGAATCTCGCGTTGCTGCGGCTGGACCATCCAATTGCCGCGCCCGCTCCCGTACCGGCGCCGGAAGCCCCGGTCGGCAGTCTCGTGCTGGTCCTGGGCGCGGATCTCGACGGCGCCCCGACGGCCCGCCTTTCGGTCGTGCATCGCCGCGCCCGGGGCGTCGAGACTTCGGACTCCTGGCTGCGCCTGGACATGGTGCCGCACGGCGGGGAACAGGGCGGGCCGGCGCTGGATGCGCATGGGCGGTTGCTGGGCATGGCGAGTATCGGGACGGCCGGTGACGCCGTGGTGGCGCCCTACGCCCTGGTCAGCCGCCTGGCCGACCCGCAGGGCGGGTGGATGCCGGCAGGGCGGCACGCCGCCCACGCCACCCCGGCCGCCCTGCCCCACACCCGCCGCGGGTGGCTCGGCGTCGCGCTGCAGCCGATCACCGTGCCGGACCAGCTGATCCAGAAGGTGGGTCAGGCATCCGGCCGCATGGTGGTGAATGTCACGACCGACGGCCCCGCAGATTGCGCAGGGCTGCGGGTCGGCGATGTGCTGCTGTCGCTGGACGGGCACAGCACCAGCGGTTCGCACGCGCTGCGGGCCTTCCTCGGCGCCGACCGAATCGGCCGCCAGGTGGAGGTGCGCCTCTTGCGAGACGGGTCGATCCTGACGACATTCCTGACGGTCGCGGCCCAGCCGAACCCCTGAAGCCGGGTAGCGACGTTGCCAGGCCGCCGGCACGCGGGATCGGCCGGACGCGGCGTGCGACATGAAAAAGAGCCGGCCGGGTGGCCGCGAAAGGGTCGTTGTTTTGGCCATGGAAGCTTGGCCGTGATCCCTGCCTTGCACCCATCGCATTCGACGGATGCGGTGAAGCAACGTGGCGTGCCTTGCGACGGGGGCCGCCCTCTGCTAGACGGCGCGGCTCGCGTTGTGTCCGAATTGTGACCGCCCCTCGCTCCCCTTCCTGGCCGCGGGGCTTCACCAGATCGAAGAGGGGCGTTGTCCCATGGCTGTACCGAAGAGAAAGACCTCCCCGTCCCGGCGCGGCATGCGTCGCAGTCATCAGGCGCTGCGGATCGAGGCGCATGCGGACTGCCCGAATTGCGGCGAGCTGAAGCGCCCGCACCACGTGTGCAGCCATTGCGGCCATTACGACGGGCGTGAGGTCGTCGCGGCCGGCAAGGCGCTGCGAGGCGCGGTCCGGGCCTGACGCCGGACCGCGGCGTGCGCCTGCTCCGTCCTTGAGCGGTCCCTACACGCTGGCGATCGACGCCATGGGGGGCGACAGTGCGCCTGCCATGGTGGTCGATGGGCTGGAAATCGCCGCCGAACGGCACCCGACGGCGCGCTTTCTGCTGGTCGGCGACGAGACGACGCTGAACGATCTCCTCGCCCGCCGCCGGCGCGCCCGTGGCGCCTGCACCGTGCAGCACGCGCCAGAGGTCATCACCAGCGACATGAAGCCGACAGCGGCCCTTCGCAGCCGCCGTTCGTCCATGCGGATGGCGATCGATGCGGTGGCGGCCGGCGAGGCAGCGGGGGTCGTCTCGGCTGGCAACACCGGTGCCCTGCTCGCGCTGGCGAAGATCGTCATCAAGGCGCTGCCTGGGATCGACCGCCCGGCCATGGCGGCGATCGGCCCCTCGGCGCGCGGCGACGTGGTCATGCTGGACCTTGGCGCCAACGTGCAGTGCGACGTGCGCAACCTGGTGGAATTCGCCGTCATGGGCGACGTCTTCGCCCGCACCGTGTTGGGCCTCACCGCGCCGTCGATCGGCCTGCTGAATGTCGGGTCCGAGGAGCTCAAGGGCGACGACAAGGTCCGCCAGGCGGCCGAGGTATTGCGCGCCAGCCATATCGGCCCGCAGTTCTATGGCTTCGTCGAGGGCCACGATATCGCCGCGGGCACCACGGACGTGATCGTCACCGACGGGTTCACCGGCAATGTCGCGCTGAAGACCGGCGAAGGCGCATTGAAGCTGATCGGCGACATGCTCAAGCAGGTGTTCAGCCGCAGCCTGGCGGCCCGGATCGCCTATATCCTGGCCAAGCCGGGGCTTGACCGGCTGCGTGAATGGCTCGATCCGCGCCGCTATAACGGCGCGGTGATGGTGGGGCTGAACGGCGTGGTGGTCAAATCCCACGGCGGCACCGATGCGCAGGGGTTTGCGCACGCCATCGACGTGGCCATGGATATGGTCGTGCATCGCTTCAACGACCATATCCGCGAGGATCTGGCGCGGATCGGGCTTGATAAGCGGTCCGCGCGTGAAAAGAACGGCCGCCTCGACAAGAACGGCGGTCCGCAACTGGCCACAGCCTGACCAGGAAGCCCGATGTCCCTCCGTTCCATTCTCTCCGGCGTTGGCGCCTATCTGCCGGAGCGTGTCGTCACCAATGATGATCTGGCCCGCACCGTGGATACGTCCGACGAGTGGATCCGGGAACGGACCGGCATCCGCCAGCGGCATTTCGCCGGCCCGCATGAGACCGCGACATTCATGGGCGCCGCCGCCGCCCGCGCCGCCCTTGCCGATGCGCAGGCCGATGCGAGCGAGGTGGACGGCATCATCTTGGCGACCAGCACGCCGGACCAGGCGTTTCCGTCGACGGCGGTGCGCATCCAGGCCGAACTGGGCGTGAAGCAGGGCTTCGGCTTTGATCTGTCAGCCGCCTGCGCCGGGTTCATCTATGGGCTGTCGGTCGCCGACGGGATGATCCGCGCGGGCCAGGCGCGTGGCATGCTGGTGATCGGCAGCGAGGTCTATTCCCGCATCCTGAACTGGCAGGACCGCGGCACCTGCGTGCTGTTCGGCGATGGCGCCGGGGCGGTCTTCCTGCGCGCCGGCGACAGCAGCGCCAGCGATCGCGGCATCCTGTCCACGCACATCCACGCCCAGGGCACGCTGGGCGACATCCTTTATGTCGATGGCGCGGTCGGCCAGCCCGACAAGCCCGGGCATCTGGTGATGAACGGCAAGGAAGTGTTCCGCCATGCCGTGATCCGCTTGGCCGAGGCGGTGGAGGAGGCGCTCGCCGCCAACAACCTCTCGCGCGGCGATGTCGACTGGCTGGTGCCGCACCAGGCCAACCGCCGGATCATCGACGCCATGGGCAAGCGCCTGGGCCTGCCGCCCGAACGCGTGGTGGTGACGGTGGACCGCCATGCCAACACCTCGGCCGCATCGGTCCCGCTGGCCCTGGCCGAGGCCCGCAGGGATGGCCGCATCCGCAACGGGCAGCTGGTGCTGCTGGAGGCGCTGGGCGGCGGCCTGACCTGGGGGTCCAGCCTGGTCCGCATGTAATCACAAATCACATGCTGCACGCGCGAACTGCCGCAACCTGCTGATCCTAGCTGATTTTTTGCACGAAAATCTTGACGGGGCGGAAGCACGTGCGTACCGTCTCTGCATGTTGACCATTACGCGTGCTCATCTCGCTGAGACCATCTACACCGAAGTCGGCCTGTCCCGGAACGAGTCCGCCGACCTGCTGGAAATGGTTCTGGACCGGATGTCGGCCGAGCTCGAGAACGGACAATCTGTTAAAATCAGTGGGTTCGGAACCTTTTCTGTCAGACAGAAAGGGCGCCGGGTCGGCCGCAATCCGAAGACCGGGGAGGAAGTTCCGATCCTGCCCCGCCGGGTTCTGGTGTTCCGGCCGAGCCATGTGCTGAAGGCCCGGATCAATGGCAAGACACCGGGTCCGGAAACCGATGAATGAACTGGCCGCCCGACCCGCTTGATCGGCAACCCTTTCCGGCTTGGAGGCGACGACCATGAATGACCGGGTCGACGACTTCGGCATCGAACCCGCCTCACCCGGGCGCACGCGCCTCAAGAAGGCGCCGAACGCCTTTCGCACGATCAGCGAAGTGGCGGACGAACTTCATATTCCACAGCATGTTCTGCGCTTCTGGGAAAGCAAGTTCACGCAGGTGAAGCCGCTGAAGCGCGGCGGTGGACGGCGCTATTACCGCCCCGACGACATCATGCTGCTGCGGCGGATTTCCGACCTGCTGTACACCCAGGGCTATACGATCAAGGGCGTGCAGCGGCTGTTGCGGGAGGGCGGCGGCAAGCTGTCGGACAACATCCCGCCGCCCACGCCCGATGAGCGGGCCGAGGCCGGCGCCGAGATGGAAGAGGTCGAAAGCGACCTGCTGATCCCCGGCCTGGAACTGGTCCCGAGCCAGGCACCCGCGCGCCTGCAGGCCGTTCGGGTGAAGCCCGACGGCGAAGTCGAGAAATTGCGGGCACTTCTGGGTGAAACCTTGCGCGAGCTGGAAATGCTGCGCGCCATGTTGTCGTAATCCGGTCTTCTCCCGCCCGCAGATCTTTCAGGGTTCGGCGTTCCCGGCGGCGCTCGGGTCGAACCCTCGCGTGACGAAGGCGGCAGTCCGACTCTCAACGAGACCCGCTGGATCGTCCCGACGGGCGTTGCGGCGGGGCGCTTGAGTTGCTAAATGAACGCCTCGGCCGGTCGGAGCGTAGCGCAGCCTGGTAGCGCATCAGTCTGGGGGACTGGGGGTCGTGGGTTCAAATCCCGCCGCTCCGACCATTCCGTCCGAACCTGTCCACAGCTTGCAGGAAGACCGTCGCGATCGACGTCGCAAGCGTTGCGGTTGATCTCCCGATTTGGCCAGCAATGCCTGGATCTGCATGCGCAACGCGGGCAGGTCCTGATGGATGGTCTGCCACGCAGTCGCATCATCCACTGGCGGATCCATGACCGCGGTCCCGCGGCGTGACGATTTCGGGGACTGCGGCGACCAGAACGCCGCCGTCCAGGCGGGTTCCACCCACACCCCGGCGTGCGCGTAAGCAGCCCCACACACGCCGGCCGGGATCAGTTCACCGTTCCGCCAGCGCTTTTCCAGGCCGCGAGCCCGCCCTCGATGTGGCGCGCCGCGGTGATTCCGGCATCCTGCGCCGCCCGCACCGCCATCGCCGACCGCTCCCCGAACGCACAGTAGAACAGCAGGCGTTTGCTGGTCGCCGCGGCGAGTTCGTGCAGCAGCCCCCCTGCCCCGATGTTCTGCGGCAGTTCGGGATAGGGCGCGTGCAGCGACCCGGGAATGCAGCCATGCCGCTCCCGCTCGGATTTCTCCCGCAGGTCGATCAACGCCACGTCGGGCTGGCCAACCAGACCCAGCGCCTCCTGCGCCGAATAGGCCCAGCCCAGACGCGCGACCTCGGCCTGGTGCAGGCCCTGGCGCATGTTCGCGGGAACCGCGACGTCCATCATCTTCGGGCTGGAGAGATTGAGGCCGTTCATCAGCGCGACGTATTCGTCGACCGACCGGACCTGCAGGCGCGGATTGAACGCCTTCTCCTCGCCGATGGTGCTGACGGTGTCGCCCTTGTAGTCGTGCGCGGGATAGACCAGCGTCTCCTCTGGCAGGCGCAGCAAGCGGCCGAACAGCGATTCATACTGGGCACGCGGATCGCCATTCTGGAAATCCGTGCGCCCGGTGCCGCGGATCATCAGCGTATCGCCGGTGAAGACGCGATCCTGCATGACGAAGCTGTAGGAATCGTCGGTGTGACCCGGCGTGAAGAGCACGTCCAGGCTGACGCCCTCGATCTCCAGCCGCTCGCCGTCAGACAGGCGCATCGACACCACGTCGACACTGCTCTGCTCGCCCATCACGGTGATGCAGTGCGTGCGATCGCGCAGTGCGCCAAGGCCGGTAATGTGATCGGCATGCAAATGCGTGTCCACCGCTTTCACCAGGCGCAGATCGAGCTCGCGCATCAATTGCAGGTAGCGGTCGACCTTCTCCAGGACAGGATCAATGATCAGCGCCTCACCCCCGCGACGGCTGGCGATCAGATAGGAGTACGTGCAAGAAACCGGCTCGAAAAGCTGGCGGAAGATCATGGTTCACCTCCCAGCGGCAAGAATCAGAGATGATTTTGGTGTCCCGGTCGCGCCGGCTCAAGCCCGCGGGTGGCAAACCGCGCGTTTCCGGCTGACAGGCGGGATGTCGCCTCGATCTCTCCCGCGGGGTTGCCGGCCGGCCGCCTCGCAGACCGTCACGTCCCGCCGGGCGCGGCTACGCCGCCCAACACACCGGCGGCCTCGGCCACCAGCCAGTCCCGGAACGCCGTCAGCGCCGGGTCCCCTGCCCTTGCACCGTCATACATCAGCACGAACGACCGCGACGTCCGCCGGCGGAACGGGACCGGCACGACGACGCGGCCCGAGGCGAGGTCGCCCTCGATCAGTGCCCCGACCGCCAGGGCCACGCCGAGCCCCTCGGACGCGGCATCCACCGCAACGCCGATGCTCTCGAAGACACTTCCCGCATCCGGGTCCACCCCTTCGATGCCGGCCGCGTCCAGCCAGCGCCGCCAGTCCTGCGGCCGCTGGCGCGAATGCAGCAGATGCTGCCGGCGCAGATCGAACGATCCCCCCTTCACCAGCGATGGAGCACAGACCGGCACCGTTTCGATCGGCAGGATCGGGACGGCGGCCAAGCCTGGTCTCGGCCGGTCGTCGGCGACGGCAACCACCGCATCGAAGCGTTGCGGCACCAGTTCCAGCGCGTCGTTGGTGGTCACGAGGTCGACGTCCAGCTCGGGATGACGCTCGCGCAGGCGCTGCCAGCGCGGGATCAGCCATCGGCTGGCGAACAGCGAATACACCCCCACCCGCAAGCGCCGCCGTGCTCCGGCTGACCGGCCGGCCTGCTGGACACCGGCGGCGATGCGATCCAGCGCGTCACGGGCGGCATCGAACAGCGCTTCGCCCGCCTGGGTCAGCGTCATGCCAGCCGCACCGCGGCGAAACAGGTCGATCCTTAGCTGCCGCTCCAGTTCGCGGACCTGCCGGCTGACCGCGCCGGGCGTGACCGACAGCTCGTCTGCCGCGCGGGTGACACTCAGATGCCGGGCGGTCGCCTCGAAGGCGCGGACCGCGTTCAGAGGGGGCAGCCGGCGATAGGTCATGGGGGCGTTGAGTTTATCTCAAACCCCCCGGCTGACAAATCGATTGCCGCTGCGGTTCGGGGCGACCAGGTTCCGGCGCATCGAGGCCCTGCCCAACGAAGAACACGAGGAACCCAGATCCATGCATGTCCGTCCCGTTGCCCAGCCGACCGGCGCCGCCGCGGTGCCCGACAGCCGCGGCCTGAACCTCTACCGCGCCGATCCGGACCTGCGACGCCTTCTCGGCCTGTATCTGCCGGACGCACTGGCGGCGCATCTGGAGCCGCATCTCGATCACCTCGGCGCGCTGGCCGGCGGCTCCCTGGACGCGCTGGCCACCACGGCGGACCACAACCCGCCGGTGCTGCACGCCAGGACCCGCAGCGGCGAGGACGTGCAGAGCATCGAATACCACCCCGCCTATCGCGAGATGGAGCGCCTGGCGTTCGGCACCTACGGCCTGGCCGCGATGTCGCATCGCGGCGGCGTGCTGGGCTGGCCGGACCCGATGCCGCCGGCGGTGAAATACGCCCTGACCTATCTGTTCGTGCAGGCGGAGTTCGGCCTGTGCTGCCCGGTCAGCATGACCGACAGCCTGACCCGCTCGCTGCGCAGGTTCGGCGATCCGGCGCTGGTGGCCCGCTACCTGCCGGCACTGACCAGCCAGGACCTGGATGCGCTGCATCAGGGCGCGATGTTCATGACCGAGCAGGGCGCCGGATCGGACATCGCCGCCACGATCGTGCAGGCATCGCCGCGGGACGATGGCACCTGGGCGCTGACCGGCGACAAATGGTTCTGCTCCAACCCCGACGCGGATCTGGCGATGGTGCTGGCGCGCCGGGAAGACGGCCCGCCCGGCCTGAAGGGCGTGTCGCTGTTCCTGCTGCCGCGCACCCTTCCGGACGGAACGCCCAACCGCTACCGCATCGTGCGCCTCAAGGACAAACTCGGCACACGATCCATGGCCAGCGGCGAAATCCGGCTGGAAGGCGCGGTGGCCTGGCTGGTGGGCGACCCGGGCGCCGGCTTCAAGCAGATGGCCGACATGGTCAACAACTCCCGCCTGTCCAATGGCGTGCGCGCGGCGGGGATAATGCGGCGCGCGACCACGGAAGCGCTGTTCATCGCCCATCGCCGCGTCGCCTTCGGCAAGCGGCTGATCGAGCTGCCGCTGATGCGCCGCCAGCTGGGCAAGATGCTGCTGTGGACCGAACAGGCGCGCAGCATGGTGTTCCAGACGGCCGAGGTGCTGCGCCGCAGCGACGCGGGCGAGACCGGCGCCTATCCGCTGCTGCGGATCCTGACCCCGCTGATCAAGTTCCGCGCCTGCCGCGACGCGCGCAAGGTCACCGGCGACGCGATGGAGGTGCGCGGCGGCTGCGGCTACATCGAGGAATGGTCGGATGCGCGCCTGGTGCGCGATTCGCATCTCGGCTCGATCTGGGAGGGCACCAGCAACATCGTGGCGCTGGATGTGCTGCGGGCCGCGGCGCGCGAGGGATCGCTGCCGGTCCTGCGTGACCATGTCCACGGCCTGCTGGGGAACGGGGATACTCTGCCCGAGGCGCTGCCCGCGCTGGACCGCGCGATGGCGCTGGCCGAGGCGGCGCAGCAGGACCCGGCGCTGGCGCGCCAGGCGGCGTCCGCGCTGTACCACGTCACCAGCGCCGCCGCGATGGCATGGGAAGCGGCACAGCTGCGGGATGACCGCCGGCTGGCACTGGCGCGGATGGTGCTGCGGCACCGCGTGCTGCCGCGCGACCCGCTGGCGGCACAGGACCCGGACGCCGTGACGCTGGCGACGATCCTGACCGAAGGATACGCCGCCTGATGACCGGCCGCGACGCCGGCGTCGCTGCTGCCCGCGATGCCGGCGTGAGTTCCGCAGGACCTTGGCGGCGTCAGCGCCTATAGAGACCGGATGACCAGATCCGCGTTGACCCGATGCTGCGGCTAACGGAACTCAAGCTGCCGCTCGACCACGACGACGCCGCGCTGCGCGATGCGATCTGCGCCGCGCTGGCGATTCCGCCCGAAGACCTGCTCGCTTGGACGGTCGTGCGCCGCGGCTACGATGCGCGCCGGCGCGCATCGATCCACCTCGTCTACTCCGTCGACGTGTCGGTGCGCGACGAACGCATCGTCGCACCCGCCGCCCGCGCCGGGCCGACGCCTGACACCGCCTACCGCCCGGTCGCACGCGCACCCGCCGCGCCGCGGTCCCGCCCCGTGGTCATCGGCTGCGGCCCGTGCGGCCTGTTGGCGGGCCTGGTGCTGGCCGAGGCGGGGTTCCGCCCGATCATCCTGGAACGCGGCCGGATCGTGCGGGAGCGTACGAAGGACACCTGGGCGCTGTGGCGCCGCTCGGTCCTGACGGCCGAAAGCAATGTGCAGTTCGGCGAAGGCGGCGCCGGCACGTTCTCGGACGGCAAGCTGTACAGCGGAATCAAGGACCCGCGCCATCTCGGGCGCAAGGTGCTGGCCGAGTTCGTCGCGGCCGGCGCGCCCGAGGAGGTCCTGTATGTCAGCAAGCCGCATATCGGCACGTTCCGGCTGGTGACGGTGGTCGAGGGGCTGCGCGAGAAGATCTTCGCCCTGGGCGGCGAATACCGGTTCGGCGCACGGGTCGAGGACATCCGGATACAGACCGGCCCGGACGGCACGCGGCAGGTGCGTGGCGTGACACTGGCCGACGGCACGGAGATCGACACCGATCACGTGGTGCTGGCGATCGGCCACAGCGCGCGGGACACGTTCGCGATGCTGCACGCGCGCGGCGTGCATATCGAGCCGAAACCGTTTTCCATCGGCTTTCGCATCGAGCATCCGCAGTCCCTGATCGATCGCGCCCGATTCGGCCGCTTCGCCGGCCATAAGCTGCTGGGGGCGGCCGACTACAAGCTGGTGCATCACGCCGCCAACGGCCGGTCGGTCTACAGTTTCTGCATGTGCCCGGGCGGGCGCGTGGTGGCGGCGACGTCCGAACCCGGCTGCGTCGCCACCAACGGCATGAGCCAGTATTCCCGCGCCGAGTTCAACGCCAATGCCGGCATCGTCGTCGGCATCACGCCGGCCGACTATCCGGACGGGCCTTTGGCGGGCATTGCGCTGCAGCGCGACCTGGAGCAGCGCGCGTTCCGCGCCGGCGGCGGCACCTATGCCGCCCCCGCGCAGCGCGTCGGGGATTTCCTGGCGCGACGCGCGAGCACCGCGCTGGGCGACGTCACGCCGTCCTACAAGCCGGGCGTTGCCCTGGGCGACCTGGCAGCGGTGATGCCGGAATTCGTCATCACGGCGATCCGCGAGGCGCTGCCGAAGTTCGAACAGCAACTGCCCGGGTTCGCCATGGCGGATGCCGTGATGACGGGGGTGGAAACCCGCACCTCCTCCCCCGTCCGCATCACCCGCGACGCGCAGGGCCACAGCGTCAACACGCGCGGCCTGTTCCCGGCGGGCGAAGGCGCGGGCTATGCGGGCGGAATCCTGTCGGCCGGGGTCGACGGCATCCGCGTGGCCGAGGCGGTGGCGTTGTCCATGACCGGCGGCACACCGACCGAGTCACTGGTCCGGGGACAAACGAGCGCCGTTTACGGCTGACCGGGGTGAGATTCGGCCGTGCGTGGCGGCAGCGCGGCGCCGCCGAACCCGTGCGGTGGTGTCAGCCGGGCGGCGTCAACGGGATCGGGCCGCGGTCGCCGGAAGGCGGCATCGGCCGCGGCGGCGTGGCCGGACTGGACGCGGGGGGCGGCGGCGGCGGGTAGTATTGATAGACCCGGGCGGGCGGCGGGGATGCGGTGGTGTCGATATACACGCACCCGCCGAGGAGCATCGCAAGCAGCAGGGGGATCAGTCGCATCCGTCCACCCTACTGCTCCCGCGCGCGTGAGCGCCAAACACAAGCGCATCACCGCGACGGCGCAATGGCCGGGGGAGCGGGGGTCGGCGCGACATCCAGCCCCTGCCCCGCCGGAGCCTGGGTTCAGTTCGCGAGGTCGCCGGCGGCCTTGCGCGTCGCGGCCACCGCTTCCCGTGCCGCGCGGGCCATCAGGCCGCTGTCGTTGGCGATGGTGGTCCACTGGAATCCCATCTTGATCATGCGGGCGGCATAGGCGGCGGTGCCGTTGTGCAGCCCGGCGAACTTGCCGTGCTTCTTGCAGGACGCCAGCAGCTTCTCGTAGATCGCCAGGATGTTCGGCTCTTCGCGGTCCAGGATCGGGATCATGCCCAGCGACAGGCCCATGTCGGACGGGCCTATATAGATGCCGCTGATGCCGGGCACCGACAGGATCTCATCGATGTTGTCGATCCCGGCCTGGGTTTCGATCATCGGGATTACCAGGATCTCGTCATTGGCGGTCTTCTGGTAGTTGCTGGCCTCGCCGTACATCGCGGCGCGGATCGGGCCGTTGGAGCGCTTGCCCAGCGGCGGATACATGCAGGCGTCGGCCAGCGCCTTGGCTTCCGCGGCATTGTTCACCATCGGGCAGACGATGCCCATCGCCCCGCCATCCAGGCACTTGCCGATGATCCCCGGCTCATTCCACGGCACGCGCACCAGCGGCGTGATCGGATGCGCCTGCATCGCCTGGAAGCACTGCACCATCGACTGATAGTCCTGCACGCCGTGCTGCATGTCGACGGTGATGCTGTCCCAGCCGCATTGCGCCATGACCTCGGCCGAGAAGCCGGACGGGATTGCCAGCCAGCCATTGACCGCGGCCTTGCCTGCCGCAAGCCGAGCCTTGAGTTTGTTGGACATGTCGGAGAATCCCCCCGGTTGGTGAAACGGCGGCACGCTAGATCGCTTTCGGGCGGGTCGTAAATAGAGCGCCCGCCGGATTGCCGCGGCGATCGGGACGCTGCGTGACGGTTCCCCGGTTCGGCCGCGGCGCCAGTCGCCGCGGGGCCGCGCACGCGGGTGCGCACGCCCGGCTTTGCGCCGATGCACGTGCCCCCGGCTGGTCCGGATGGCTGGTTGCGGACCAGCGTTCCGGCACGACCGTCCGCGCCGGACGGTGCGGCACCACACCGGAGCCGATGCGCAACGGAGCGCGGGCCTGGCAAGGACGTGGATCTGGCAACCATCAAACCGCAACCAATTCTGGGAAGGAGCAAGATATTCCTGTACGACACCGATCCACACCCATCTGTAACTTGACCAAAATCATAAACGAGGGGAATCGATGGCCTGGGTTTGCTTGCTGCTGGCCGGATTGTTCGAGATCGGTTGGCCGGTCGGCCTGAAGAATGGCTGGACCGAAACCGGCCTGCGGCCGCTGTGGATTGCGTTTGCCGTGGTCGCGATGACCATCAGCGGTGCCCTGCTGCTGACAGCCCAGCGAGAAATCCCGATCGGCACGGCCTATGCCATCTGGACCGGCATCGGCGCGGTCGGGACGTTCCTGGTCGGCGTTCTGTTCTATGGCGATGCGGGATCCGCGATGCGCTTCGTATCGATCGGGCTGGTCGTTGCCGGGATCATCGGGTTGAAGCTGTCGTAACCCCTGCAACGATTCGCGCATGCCGCCGGCCCGCGGCGCCGGGGCGGACCCGTGAAGGCCACGCCCCGCCGCGGAGTTACCGCACCTCCACCTCGGCCGTCAGCACCTTGCCCTTCGTCTCCGGCCCCAGCAGCACGGCCATGATCACCAGCACCAGGAACACCGTCGTCCCCACCATCATCGGCAGGGCGAAGCCCAGGCCCCGCTCCACCGCGAAATACGACAGCACCGGTGCCACCAGTCCGCCGAAGATCGCCCCCTGGTGATAGACGAAGCCGGACGCGGTGGCGCGCACCTCCGTCGGGAACCGCTCGGACAGGTAGCTCGGGTTCTGACCGTAGATCGATCCGCCGAACACCCCCTGCACGATGAATCCGACGATGATCAGCAGCGGATCATGCGTCCATAGATACATGGGGGTAATGAAGATCGCCAGCACGGCGGGAATGATGATCGCCGGCCGCCGTCCCAGCCGGTCGGCCACGATGCCCCAGATGCCGCTGCCGGCGAAGACCACGATATTCGCCCAGAACAGTGGCGTCGCCACCATCAGCGGCGTCCAGTGCAGTTCCTTCTGCAGATAGGTCGAAAACAGCGCCCAGATGCTGTAGTAGACGCAGAATGCACTGGCCATCCACCAGCAGGCCGTGAGCGTGTTGAACAGGTATTCGCGCCGGAAGATCGCGAACAGCGGCAGCGTCACTTCCTGCTTCCGTTCCGCCTGCTGGCGTTTGTTCTCGGCCCAGACTTCCGGTTCCTTCACGTAGACACGGATCCAGATGACCAGAAGCGCCGGCAGGATGCCGATGACCAACAGCCCGCGCCATCCGATCACGTCATACAGAAGACCATACGCGGCCGCCGACAGGGCGAAACCCACGCCCCACGAACCCTGCAGCAGTCCGCTCATGAAACCGCGTGACCGCGCCGGCCAGGATTCCATCGCCAGCGCCGCCCCGGCGGGCCATTCAGCCCCCATCCCGATGCCCAGCAGGGCACGGAAAACAAACAGGAATGCGAAGTTGGGTGAAAATCCGGCAAAGAAATTACAAACCGAATACCATATGATTGAAATCATCAGCGGAGCCTTGCGTCCCATCCGGTCCGCCATCCACCCGGCCGCCACCGCCCCGCCCAGGCGCATCCACAGCGTGACGGTGAACACCGCCGTCACGGCGGTCAGCGGCACCCCGAACTCCTGCGAGATCGGCAGCATGATCAGCAGGAAGATCGTGAAATCGAATGCATCCAGCGTCCATCCCAGCCAGGCCGCGAGATAGGCATACCATTGATCCTTGGTGGGCTCCTTCCACCAGGGAATTTGTCGCACGCGTCCGACGGTAGTTGACATTTGTCTACCTCCCAAGACGTTGATCGTACTTCGTGCGTTTCCCCGGTCCTGCATTGTATGCAGGATTGCCGGGACGTTATGGGAGGGATTCCAGCCAAGTCAACGAGCGCTTGTTACATTTACTTCGAATTCATCCTGCCAGTTCCATCACGGCATCAAGCAGCACTTCCGCGCCCCTGGCCAGCTGCTCCTTCGTCGAATACTCCCGCGGATTATGCGTGATCCCCCCCACGCTCGGCACGAACAGCATGGCACTCGGACACAAAGGCGCCACGAACACCGAATCATGCCCCGCCGCGGCGATCATGTCGCGCATCGACAACTGCCGTTCGGATGCCTTGCGGCGCAGCAGCGCGCCCAGCCCCGCATCGAAGCGGATCGGGCCAAAGGTCGCGTAGGGATCGACATCGATCCGCACCCTCCGCCGCGACGCGATGTCCGTCAGCGCCTCGCGCAGCGCCGCCTCCATGCGCACCGCTTCCGCCGCGTCCTCGTGCCGCACGTCGCAGTGCAGCCGCGTGATGTTGGCGACATTGCCGCGCGCGTTCGGAAAATTCTCGATCCAGCTGGCCGAGGCGCGCCCCCGCGGCTCCGCGCCCAGAGCGATCCGCTCGACCGCCAGGATCACCTCGGCCGCCGCCGCCAGGCTGTCCCGCCGCCGGTCCATCGCGGTGGGTCCCACATGGCTCGGCTCCCCGGTCACGACCAGCTGGAAGTAACGCGCCTGCATGGTGCCGGTGACGATGCCGATATCGGTGTTCGTCGCCTCCATCACCGGCCCCTGCTCGATATGCAGTTCCAGCCACGCGGCCCAGCCGCGCTGCGACGGCGCCAGCGGTCCCGCCTGCCCGCTGCTCTGCAGCGCCTGCGCGACCGACACGCCGGCATCGTCGGTGATCGCCAGCGCATCCTCCAGCATCATGTCGCCGGCGAACACGCGGCTGCCCATCATGGCCGGGCGGAAACGGCTGCCTTCCTCGTTCATCCAGTTCACGAGTTCCAGGGGCGCGCGCGTGCGCAGCCCGGCATCGTGCAGCGCGCGGATCACCTCCAGGCCCACCAGCACGCCGGACACGCCGTCGAAGCGCCCGCCGGTCGGCACCGTATCCAGGTGGCTGCCGAAGGCGACGGGCTGCGCGGCCGGATCCGTCCCTTCCCGCCGCAGGAACTGGTTGCCGATCGCATCCATCGCCAGCCGCAGCCCAAGCGCGTCGCACCACGACAGGAACAGCGCCCGCGCCGCCACATCCTCCTGCGTCAGCGCCATCCGGCAACTGCCGCCTTCGGGTGTTGCGCCGATCTCCGCCATGCGCATATGCGCGTCCCAGAGGCGGTCCGCGTCGATCACCGGCGTTGCCATCGCTGTCTCCTGTTGCTGCGCCGCGATGCTATCCGCCCGCGGACGGTGGCGTCACCACGCCCCCGGCGGTATCTGGCGGCAAACAACGGAGGAATGGACATGGCGAACGGAACCGATTGGCTGGGCGTGGCAGGGAAGGTGGCGGTGGTCACCGGGGCCGGCGGCGGGATCGGGCGCGCGGTGGCGCTGGCGCTCGCCCGGGCCGGGGCGAAGCCCGTGCTGCTGGACCGCGACGACGCCAGCCGGGAAGAAACCCGTGCGTTGCTGCAAGGCGAAGGGATCGACGCCCCCAGCATCGCCTGCGACGTCGGCGAGCAGGCCAGCGTGCAGGAAGCCGCGGCACGAAGCCTGCGCGAGGCCGGTCCCTGCGCCATCCTGGTCAACAATGCCGGGCTGCTCCGGCCCGGGCCGCTCGCCACGCTGTCGCTCGAGGAATGGAGCCGGCTGCTGGCGGTGAACCTGACCGGCTATTTCCTCTGCGCGCAGGCCTTCGGCACACAGATGCTGCAGGAGAAATCGGGCGCGATCGTGCACATCGCCTCGATCGCCTCGCGCCATCCGCAGGGCTACAGCGGCGCCTACAGCGTCAGCAAGGCGGGCGTGGTGATGCTGTCCCAGCAACTGGCGCTGGAATGGGGACCGTCCGGCGTCCGCAGCAACGTCGTCAGCCCGGGCCTGGTCCGCACGCCCATGAGCGAGGCGTTCTACCGCGACACGGAGGTCGCCGGACGCCGAGCGGCGATGGTTCCGCTGCGCCGGGTCGCGTCGCCGGCCGACATGGCCGACGTGGTGACGTTTCTGGTCAGCGACCGCGCGGGCTATGTGAACGGCGAGGACATCTGTGTGGACGGCGGCTTCGGCCGGACGATCATGAGTTCCGTGCCGCGCCCGGGCTTCGACCGCCCGGCCTGATCCCGCCGGCCGCGCTCCGACCGACGTGGGTGGTGCCTCACAGGGGCAGGACGACGCGCTGTCCTCGCGGGCATCTTTTGCGTGTTCTGCGTGTTTTGCGGTTCCATTTCAATGGCGCACTACCCGTGCCGGTTCAGGACGAAAATGGAACCGCAAAGCACGCAAAATACGCAAACAACAGCGGTGCGTTGCAGGGCTGGGACGACGCGCTGTCCTCGCGCGCATCCTTTTGCGTGTTCTGCGTGTTTTGCGGTTCCATTTTCATGACGCACCACCCGCGCCGGTTCAGGACGAAAATGGAACCGCGAAGCACGGAAATCACGCAACGGACAGCGGCACCCTACAGGCCGGCGGTCTGCGTCGTCGCGCCGGCAAGCATCGTGTGGCGCGCGACCCAGGGGCATTGCGGCTTACCCACACGACGCCCACGCCCCGCTCCAACGTGACAGGAGCCTGCGCGCATCAATCGTCGGTCTCGCCATCCTTTCGCGACAGGGCCAGTGCCCGGGCGTATACGACCCGGCGCGGCAGGCCGGTTGCCGCCGCGACCAGGGCGGCGGCGTCCTTCACGCTGTTGTCCGTCATTGCGCGCCGCAACTGCCCGTCCAGGTCCTCGGGGTCTTCCGCCTCGGGCGGGCCGACCAGGACGGTGATCTCGCCGCGCGGGCCAGTCACGGTATAGTGCGCGGCCAGGTCCGCGAGGGGGCCGCGGCGCACCTCCTCGAAATGTTTGGTCAGTTCGCGCGCCACCGCGGCGGGACGGTCACCGAACGCGGTCTGCATGTCGGCCAGCGTTTCGGCCA
>JBFXDK010000047.1:0-38816 GCA_050181195.1 Acetobacteraceae bacterium
GACAGGATTTAAAGCGTAAGCCCCCCGTCCACGGTGATCGTTTGCCCCGTCACCATGGCCGCACCGAAGCCCAGGAACATCACCACCTCGGCCAAGTCCTCGGGCGTGCAGCGGCGCTTCAACAGGGCGCGCTCGATTGACTGCTGGCGCTCCTCATTCGTCCATTCCACCATCCAGGAACTGTCCACCGCCCCCGGTGCGATCGCATTAACCCGCACCTCGGGCGCGAGCGCGCGCGCCAGGTTCTGCGTTAGGCTGACGACCCCCGCCTTGGTTGCGGAGTAGGCCAGGCTGCTGCCGGCTCGTCCCAGCCCAGCGATCGACGCGGTGCTGACGATCGCACCCCGCGCCGCCTTCAACGCCGGCGCAGCCGTCTTGGCGCAGCGGAAAACACCCAGCAGATTGACCGACAACAGCTGCTGCCACAGATCCTCGGTGATCAGGTCAAGTTCCGGCGGCGTGATGCGCCGACGGGTGCCCGGCGTGCCGGCATTGGCGAACAGCAGGTCCAGCCGGCCCAGATCGGCGACGGCCTTGTTCACCATGGCCACGGCATCCGCGGCATCCCCGACATTACCGGGGGCCATGATGGCCTTGCCGCCGGCGTCGATCAGCTTGTTTACGGCTTCCGGCCCGCGCGGATCGTCGGCCAGGAAGTTCACCGCGACGGTGCAGCCGAACTTCGCCAGCATTTGGCAGGTCGCAAAGCCGATGCCCGAGGCACCGCCGGTCACCAGGGCCGTCTTGCCGGCCAGGTCGTAGCTGATCATTTCCCCTCCATCGGTCCGATCTTGCGCAGCGCCTGCTTCAGCGCCAGCAGCTTGCGGTCACGCTCCCGAAACAGATCCTCGGGCGTCTGGTCGCCCCAGTCGAAATACCCCTTCCCTGCCATCACACCCGTGCGTCCCTCGGCGATCAGCCGGTCCAGCGTCTCGCTGCGCTCGCGCGGCACGGGCGGGGTGTACGAACGGTTCTTCATCCCCTGCTGCATCAACGACAGACCCGTGAAGTCGGCCTTCGCCATGATGCCCAGGATCGGAATGCGCAGCGCCAGTCCGTGCAGCACGGAATCGTCGATATCCTTGGGCGTCACCAGCCCTTCGTCCAACAGCCGGTACACCTCCAGTTGCATCGCCGCCTGCAGCCGGTTGGCGACGTAGCCCTGCACCATCCGCTTGAACACGACCGGCGCCTTGCCCATCGCCGCCACCATGTCGCGCACCGTCGTGACGGCCGCGGGATCGGTCTCCGGCCCCGGGCACAGATCGACCAAATCGCAGAGATACGGCGGCGTGTACCAGTGCGCGATGATCGTCCGCTTCTGCAAGCCGGGCGGCACTAGCGGGAAGATATCGAGGTTCGAGGTGTTCGACGCCAGGATCGCATCCGGGTCCATCAGCGCCTCTAACTGCGTATAGACGGATCGCTTGACATCGGGCCGTTCCACCACCGCCTCGACGACCAGGGCCGCGCCCTTCACGCAGTCGGCGAGCGAGGGGATGCAGCGTACCGCCTGCGACAGCCATTGCCGGTCCTTGCCGGCATCGGCCTCGCCCGCCTCGGCCAGGGTGGCCAGCGCGGTCGCCATCAGGTTCGGCGCACGCTCCAGCGCGTCCAGGCTGTTGTCGGTCAGTCGGACATTGTGCCCACCCAGGGCGAACACCAGCGCCAGCGCATGGCCCATCAGGCCCGCGCCGACGACCGCTACCTCGCTCATGCTCCCTCCGGCAACCAGGGTTCAGGCGCTCGGCAGTCGATATCCGTCGCCACGTCCACCACCACGGTCTCATCCGCCGCCAGCGCATCGCGCAAGGCGGGACCAAGCTGCGACGGCTCCTCGACACGAATGCCGCGCAGGCCGAATACGCGCGCCACATCGGCGAAATTCGTCGGCCCGAACCGCACCAGCTCCCGCACGTCGCCGGGCTTGTTCCCCTGCTGGCGCTGGATGTTCGGCCAACCCTGGCCGAATCCCGAGTTGTTGTTAATCACCAGCACCACGGCAATACCGCGCCGGCGCGCGGTCTCCAGCTCGGTAAGATGATAGTAGATGGCGCCATCGCCCGACCAGCAGATCACCTTGCGATCGGGTGCGGCACATTTGGCGCCGAGTGCGGCCGGGAAGGCCCAGCCAAGCGAGCCGGCGGCACGCAGATAGGTCTGGCCGGCACCGTTCAGCTCGATCAGCGTGCTGCTCCAGATGCCGGAATAGCCGGTATCGGCGACCAGGATTCCGTCATGCGGCAGCGCGCGGGTGATTTCATCGCACAACCGGTCGGGCCAGATCGGCACGGCGTTGTTGGACAGGAATGGTGCGCGCGACTCGCGCCAAGCGGCGACGATGCCGGCGGCGCGGTCGGCAAATGCCGTGTCCCGCGCCGGCTTGCCCAGCGCGAGAAGCAGTTTGGCCAGCGTCGCCTTCGGATCGCCCATCAGCCCAAGCGTGTCCGGATAGGACCGGCCGAGTTCGGTAGGATCGAGGTCGATCTGCACGCAAGGCGTGTCCAGCGGCGGGATACGCCATGTGTGCGTCACCTGATCGCCGGTGTCGCAGCCAATGAAGAACACGAGATCGGCCTCGTGCACGATCTGGTTTGCGGGCGGCGCGGCATAGTTGCCGGCGCAGCCCACCGACAGCCGGTGCCGCGTCGGGATCACGCCCCGCCCGCCCAGCGATGTCGCGACCGGCGCGGCCAGCGCCTCGGCGATCGCCAGGACTTCCGGCCCGGCTTGCGACGCGGCGGCGCCCTCCCCGGCCACGATCACCACGCGCTTCGCGCCGCGCAGACGGGCGGCCGCGCGGTCGATGTCGTCGTCCGACGGCGTCGGACGGTGCGGCGGTGTGCCCAGCCGGAAGGCGGGATCGGCGACCGGCGCCTCGTGCACCGAGGTGGTCTCCACCACCTCGGCCTGCAACCCGTTCAGGTCCAGATGCGCCGGCCGCGGCGTGCCGGTCATGGTCTCCCGCCACGCTTGCCGCATCAGGCGCGGCAGGTCCGCCGCCGTCTCCACGAAAGCCGAAAACTTGGTCGTCGCCGCGAACATCGGCGTATGCGGCAGTTCCTGGTAGGCGTTGCGCGCCTGCATGTGAGGCTGCTTGCGGCCGGTCATGGCGATGACGGGGCTGCGGCCGAGATACGCGTCCTGCAGTCCGGCGGCAAGGTTGAACGCACCCACCGACTGCGCGAAGCAGATCCCGGGACGGCCGGCGATCCGGGCGTAGCCGTCGGCCATGTAGGCCACCGCTTTTTCGCTGTGGCCCAGGACACGCTGCACACCAAGCGTGCCGAGTTCGATCAGCGTGCGGCGCAGCACCGCGTCGATGAAGAACACATGCGTCGTGCCGTTCGCCGCCAGGCTGCGGGCAAGGTATTCGGCGCCGGAGACCGGTTCCGCTTGGGCCATTACGTTTCCTCCGCGAGGTTGCGGCGGAGCTTACGGGACGCGCCGCGGCGACGGCAATGTCGCCCCGGCGGCGGCTCCTCTACCCGCGCCGTTCAAGGGATGGCTGCGCCGGTGGCCGGCCGAGCGAACGGCTGATGCGATATGGAGACGATTCCAGGCCGACCGATCTGATCGCGCCCTGTCCCATTCCCGCTGCGGCATCGTGCGGAACGGGGCCTGCCGGCCCCGACCCGGATCAGTCTATAGCCGCGTGCACCAGGTTCGCCACGCGGTCCAACCGCAGGGAGTGCCAGGGATCGGGCGAAACAAAGTTCGTCAGATAGGTGAACGACACGCCGCTGGTCGGATCGACCCACGAATAAGAGGAGCCGACACCGCCGTGGCCAAAGGTCTGCGGCGCGCCGATCGTCCCCAGGCCGCGGATCCGGTCGCTGTCGCCGCGCACATGCGGGCCGAGGCCGCGATGCATCGGAATGCCCGTCATCGCGTGGTCCGGTGATTCGGCGGTGTGGTTGCGCGAGACATAGGCGATGAGCCGTGGCGAGAATACGCGCACCCCGTTCAGCCGCCCGCCGGCGCCCAGCATCTGGTAGAACGCCGCCATGCCCCGCGCCGTCGCGTATCCCCCGCCGCTGGGCAGGCCGGCTGCGCGGAAGTCCGCCGTGTTCTCCCGCCCGTCGCGGCCATAGGTGTCGGCGCACCGCGCCTGCTGTTCCGCGGGCACACCCACGAAGATGTCGTCGCCCAGGCCCAGCGGTTCGATGACCCGCTGGCGGATCACATCGCGATAGTCCTGCCCGGTGACCGCCTCGATCACCATCGCCTGCACCAGGTGCGCCGCCTGGCCGTGATATTGCAGCCGCGTCCCCGGCGTCCATTCCAGCGAGAAGTCGCAGACCTCGGCCCGCATACGCGCATGATCGGCCCAGGTGGCCTGGGAAACGTTGGAACTCGGAAACCCGCCCTGGTGCGTCATCACCTGCTGCAGCGTGATCTCGCCTTTGCCCCGCGCCGCGAACTCCGGCAGGTGATCGGCCACCGGGTCCATGAAGGACACCTTGCCTTCCTCCACCAGCGTCCACAGCGCCGAGGACGTCAGCACCTTCGTCTGGCTGAACAGCAGGAACAGCGTGTCGTTCGCCGCCGGCACCTTGCCGCCCTCGGTCTTCGCGTTGCCATAGGTGCGGTACAGCGCCAGTTGCCCGTTGCGCGCCAGCGCGATCTGCGCGCCCGGATAGCGCCCCTCCTCGATATGGGCGCGGATCAGCGCATCGAGGTGGTCCAGCGGCGTCTGGCTGAGGCCGAGGGCGCGGAGATCGCCATTGGGCAGAGGGTAGCCGGACATGGTGCGTGTTCCTCCCTGGTTGAGGTCCCGGGCCTGACGTTACGACACCCCCGCCCGCCGAACCAGCCCCGGCCGGGTCCGCAACCCGCGCGATTTGTCCTAAACCATAACAGTTATTATTTCCTACTAATCTCCCATGTGGCAGAACCCGACACGATCATGGGGAAACCTCACCGGCAAAGGTCCGTTCGCAACGGCTTGTGTGGTGGCAGACGCCATGACAGCCGACACGCAAGGCAGGTGACCGGAATGGAGCAGGAAGTCGAACGCAAGCGCGCAGCGGACATGCGGGACGCCGAACAGGCGGAGAGGCCGCGGACAGGCCGCATCAGTGTCGGACCGGCAGCCGCGGCACTGACCGCCCTGCCGCTCGCCGCGTTGTTGACCGGCCATGGCGCGCTGGCCGCCGAGGGGTCCGACACCGTGTCGGCCGCGGATGCGCCCACGATCTACAGCCTGGGCACGCTCGGACCAATCACACCGATCACCATCCCCACCTATCATGCGACCGACAGCAGGGACGCGTTCTTCATTCCGATTGCCATTTCGAACACCGGCATCGCCGGGCAGGCGGAAGGGCTGAACGTGTCCCTCGATTCGATCCGCAGCGTCGGGCCGAACGATGTGAACTTGATCCGTGCCATGTTCATCACGGGCAGTGTCACCAATCTTCCGGCGGGAAGCAGCATCGCCAACGGCCTCACGCTCATGTATGAACACCGCTTGGACGGTGGCATCTTCTCGCCCGAAATCTGGCTCAGGGCCGCTTCCAACGGCGCGACGACCAGCGGCGGCGGGACGACGTCCCTGCCGCTGGCGATCATCCCGGTGCAGGGCACCGTCATCCCGTTCGCCGTGGCCAGCTTCGTGGGCAGCAGCACGATCGACGTCGGCAAATTCCGTGTCGGGACCGCCGCGCCGTCCGTCAATGTCGCGGTCACCAACACCGCCCCGATTGTGCCGCAGGCGGACCTGCTGATCGCCAATTCGGTGACGGCGGTCGGAAACGGCCTGACGGCGTCGGGCGGGTTTGGGACAGCCGGCGGCGGCACCGCCTCGGGCGCCCTCGCATCGGGACAGACGAACAGCAAGGCGGTCCAGATTGCGATCGACACCACGACCGCCGGATCCCGCAACGGCCAGGTGCTTGTGAACTTCCTCTCCGACGGCGGTCCGTCGGGCAACGCGGTCGTACCGATCAGCACCAAATTCCGTGGGCCGGCGCAGTCCACGCCCACCTCCACGCTGACGGTCGCCGGCGGCGTCTACCGGCTGGCCGATCCGGTCATGACCTCCCCCACCACGATCACCGCGATCGGGCGCGTGGGCGATGCGATCAACGGCATGTTCGTCTCGGTGGCCAACAAGTCGCCCGACATCTACACGGAGCACCTGGTCACGACCGTGACGCGTCAGCCGCTCGGGCTGCAGGTCACGCCCCTGTTCGCTCCGGTCGAGGCCGGACAGACCGGGCAGGTCGCGCTGATCAGCGTGCCGAACGGCATCGCCGGCAACTACAGCGGCACGGTCGACCTGAACTTCCTGTCGCGGGGCGTTACCAATGAATCCGGCGCCGGGACCGATGTGCCCGTCGGATCCGCCTCGGTCGCGGTGACGGGCAAAGTCTATCAGCCCGCCGCGCCCGTCTACACCGGGGCGCTGAACTTCGGGATCGTCCATGTCGGCGATCCCACGCCGATCCGCAACGTGCCAGTGACCAATGCAGCCTTGGCGCCGCTGACCGACACGCTGCGCGGCTCCGTCGCCTCGGTATCGACCGGCTACAGCACCCCGGGGATCGCCCTGCCAGCCGCCGGCATTGCATCGGGTGCGACGTCGACAGCGATCGCCATCGGCCTGAACACCGACCGAGCCGGAATTTTCAACGGCGGCACAGCGACGATCACGTTTTCGAGCCACAATGACGACATGGCGGACAAGGCGCTGCCGTCAGGCGCCGTGTTCCTGGATGGACAGGTCAACAATCACGCACGCCTCGGCCTGGCCAATCCCACGCTGGGGCAGCTCGACCTTGTCGGCAGCAGCTATGCGCTTCATCTCGGCGCACTCGCCCAAAGCCAGCGCACGATCGAGGTCACGCTCGATATCCTGAACCAGGCGGCCGCGCCTGGCGACAGCCTGGGCCTCAATCGCCTGATCCCGCTGTCAGGCCCCGGGCTGTTTGAAGTGATCCAGAATGGCGCGAGCATTGCCGCGGGCGACATCATCCGCGGCAGCCTGTCCCTTCGCCTGCGACCGGGCCAACCGGGCGCCTTTTCGTGGTCGTACCACCTTGACGCCAATGAATTCAACGCGTCGGGCTATCAAGCGGCTCTGTCCACCGGCCCGCTGACATTGACGATCGACGGAACCGTCACTGGCGTTCCCGAACCGGGCAGCCTGTCGATCATGGCAAGCGGCCTGCTCCTTGCAGCCGGCGCGCGGGCACGCCGCGGGAAGCGAAACACCGCCCCCGGCTGACCCCGCGCCCCGAGCAGCGCCCAGGCATTGGTCCGATGACCGGACCACCCTTGCCCTGCGCAGGCCAATCCGCTTCCATCCGCCGCCACAGAACCCAGGGAGCCAACAGCGAATGGCGGAGATTCGGACCGCGCATCTGATGACCATGCGCCTGACCGTGAACGGAATGCAGCCGATCGGGGACACGCCCAACGGGGGACGCCGCGTCGGCCTGGTGGGCGGCGGCACGTTCGAAGGCCCGAAGCTGAAGGGCACCGTCCTGTCAGGCGGCGCGGACTGGCTCATGGCCCGCCCCGACGGTTCCACCACGCTGGACGTCCGCATCGTGCTGCAGACCGATGACGGCGCCACGATCGGCATGACCTATCGCGGCATGCGCCACGGCCCGGCCGAAATCATGGACAAGGTCAACAGGGGTGAGTTCGTCGATCCCGCGCTCTACTACTTCCGCACCGCCGTGTTCTTCGAGACGGCGGCGCCGAAATACGACTGGCTCAACCGGGTGATCGCCATCGGCACCGGCAGCCGTCCGCCCGAAGGTCCCGTCTACGACGTGTTCGAGGTGCTCTGACCATGGCGATCATCGGTTTCATCGGCCTGGGCAACATGGGCGCGCCCATGGCCGCCAATCTCGTGAAGGCCGGCCACACCGTCACCGGCTACGACCTCTCCCAGCCGGCTATGGCCGCACTGCAGGCCGCCGGCGGCAAGACCGCATTCAGCGCCGCCGAGGCGGCGAAGGGCGCCGAGATCGTCATCACCATGCTGCCGGCCGGCGAGCATGTGCGTGACGTCTGGATGCACCAGGGCGGCCTGATCGAGGCCGTGAAAGAAGCCGGCGACCCGCTGCTGATCGACTGCTCGACGATCGACGTCGACAGCGCCCGCACGGTAACCGAGGCCGCGAAGCAGGCCGGTCTGTCAATGCTGGACGCACCCGTCTCCGGCGGCACGGTCGGCGCGCAGAACGGCACCCTGACCTTCATGGTGGGCGGCGACGCCGACGCCTTCGACCGCGGCCTGCCGATCCTGCAGGCCATGGGCAAGAACATCTTCCACGCCGGCGGGCCGGGGGCCGGTCAGGCAGTGAAGATCTGCAATAACATGATGCTCGCCATCAACATGGTCGGCGTCGCCGAAGGCTTTCTTCTCGCCCAGAAGCTCGGCCTTGACTGGGGCAAGCTGCACGAGATCTGCAGCACCGCCACATCGAATTCCTGGGCACTCGCCAATTACTGTCCGGCGCCCGGGCCGGTGCCGGCGGCACCATCCAACCGGGACTACGCGCCCGGCTTCATGGCGCAACTGATGCTGAAGGACGTGAAGCTGTCGCAGGCGGCGGCGGACGCCACCAGCTCCCCCACGCCACTCGCCGCCCATGCGCTGTCGTTCTACCAGGCCGTGTGCGACGCGGGCGACGGGGCGAAGGACTTCTCCGTCGTGTTCCGCTGGCTCGCCGGTCAGGCGCGCGGCAAGGAAGGGGGAGGCTGACGCCGCCTCCCGCTCACGCGATCCATCAGCTCGCGGCGTAGCCCGCCAGGGTCGCCGCCGCGGCATCCCGGTTCGCCCGCTGGAGTGCGAGCCGCGCAAGCGCCGCGTCAATTGCCCAGACCAGCGCCGCCGCCCCGAAATTCGAGGCTAGGATCAGCGCCGAGGCGTTGAACGCGTGCACCAGGTTCAACGTCACCGCCGCGAAGCTGGCCACCGCCAGGCAGGCGACCAGCGCCGCTCCGCGTGTCATCACCCGGCCCAGCGGACGCAGCAGCCAGAACAATGCCGCCGACAGCGGCACGGTCGTCGCGGTCAGGATGAGCAGGCAGTCGATGACCGCCGACAACGGCACGGCGCCACCCATGCGCACCCAATCCAGCAGGCAGCCGCCGGTGATGGTGGAAAGCCAGACCAGCGCGGCCGGCGCCGGCAGCCATAGCCAGGCTGCCGACCGGTCCGGCAAGGCCGCGGTCATCGCCGCCACCGCCGCCAGCATCCCCGTCAGGGCGGCGGCCAGGAAGGCGATCACGAATGGCGCCTCTCCCATCCGCTGTGCGAGGTCGGGGCGCTTGCCGTGCAGCGCGATCATGACAAACGCCACCACGACCGCGACCCCGATCCAGCCGGCGGCGCGCAGCACCGGCGGGCGTAGCCGCCGGACCGGTCCGGCGTCCTTCACCAGGCGATCAACAAGCTGGTCGGTGGCGCTCATGCATCGCCCCGCTCGCGCAGCAAGTCCCGCAGCCGCTTCAGGCCGCGATGGGTCGCCACCTTGAGGGCGGCGATCGACATCCCCGTCCGCTCGGCCACGGTCTTCAGCGGCATCTCCTGCAACTTCAACTCCTCGATCGCTACGCGTTGTCCGGCAGGCAGCCGCGCCAGCGCCGCACGCAGCGCATGGGCATCGATCGCCACATCATCCTGTTTCGATCTGGCGGCGGCAAAGGTTTCATGCGCATCCTCAAGCGGCGTCTCGCGCAGGCGAACCCGTCCCCGTCTGCGGGCAAGGTCCGCGATGCGGTGCTGCGCAATCCCGACGAGCCAGGGGATGATGGGGCGCGCCGGGTCATAGGAGGCGCGGGCGGTATGGACGGCGATCAGGATGTCCTGCACCGCGTCGTCGATATCCGCGGCGTCGCGGAACACGCGTCCCGCCCGCCGGCGCAGGAACGGCACGATCGCCCGCAGCAAACGGTCATAGGCATCCCGGTCGCCGTCCTGCGCCGCACGCATCCAGCCGGCCCATTGTCCGGCCGGGTCCGGTAATCGGCTGGCGGGATCGTCGGACGAACTCATGCGGTTTCCTGCATCACCCCCTGTAACCTTCGCCGGGATCGCCGCGAATACAAGTCCTAACCACCACCGAATGACAAAGCGGAGCCTGATCCATGCAGGGAACGACATTGATTTCACATCGCAGACCGGGCCTGCGATCGGCGTTCGTGATCGTCCCGGAACTGGAATTCATCCTCGCCGGTCTGGTCGGGCTGGCCGCGTGGGAGGCCGTGGCCCGCCTGGTCGCGCCGCTCTGGATCGGCGGCGTGCTCGACCCGTCCGGCCTGGTTCAGGCAGCGCTGGGCGTCGAGAGCGAGGCGCTGGCCATGGCGGTCCATGTCGCGACCGCAGTCCTGCTGTTTCCCCTTGGCTGGCTGCTGGTTGGCCGTCCCATCCTGCGGCTGCTGGGACCGGCCTTCACCGGGATCTTCGGCGGCCTGGCGTATGGCGTTGGCCTCTGGGTCTTCGCGATGGTCGTCGTGGTGCATTTTCTCGCGGGCATGCCGCCGTTTCTCGAATGGCAGCCGCTCGCCTGGGTATCGTTGCTGGGCCATGTCGCCTATGGCGCGGCGATGACCGGGGTCCTGGCGTGGTTCCGCGACGCCACCTGACCGATCCGGGACGGCCGGAGGCGGTTCTTCCAACAAACGCACGCACCATGAAAGGAGTAACGCCGATGCAACGTCTTGTCCTTCTTGCCTTCGCCGCTGTCTCGCTGCTGCTGGCGAGCCCGGCTGTCCATGCCGCCGGCCAGGCCAGGTATGACCAGCAGGCCTTCACCGCAGCGCAGGCCGCCGGCAAGCCAATCCTGATCGCCGTCCATGCGGCCTGGTGCCAGGTCTGCGCCAAGCAGGAGCCGATCATCGACAAGCTCGCCGCGACGCCCGAGTTCAATGACCTGATCGTCCTGGTCGTCGACTTCGACAGCCAGAAGGATGTCGTAAGGTCCCTGGGGGTGCAGAAGCAGAGCACACTGATCATCCTGCGCGGACAGGCAGAGCGCGACCGCTCCACCGGCGTCACGGATGAAGCCGCGATCACGGCTCTGCTGCGCAAGGCGAACGGCTGATCCATGGGCACCGGCACCATCCTGTTCGGCTTCGCGGCGGGGATTTTTTCAACCCTCTCGCCCTGTGTCCTGCCGCTGCTGCCGCTTGTCATGGGCACCGCGGTCTCGGCGCATCGCTACGGGGCCGCGGCCCTGGCCGGCGGGATGGTGCTGTCCTTCGTCTCAGTCGGCCTGTTCGTCGCCACGGTCGGATTTTCCATCGGTCTTGACAGCAACGTCTTCCGTCTCGCCTCGGCCGGCCTGCTGGTGGCCATCGGTTCGGTGCTGCTCAGTGCTGCGTTGCAGCAACGGGTGGCACTGCTTGCCGGCGGCCTGAGCAACGCGGGCAATCTCCTGATCGATCGCATGACGCTCACCGGCCTCACCGGGCAGTTCCTGGTCGGCGTGGTCCTGGGCGCAATCTGGACGCCCTGCGTCGGGCCGACGCTGGGCGCGGCTTCGGTCATGGCATCGCGCGGACAGGATCTGGGTTCGGTTTCGCTCGTCATGCTGGCGTTCGGCCTCGGCGCCGCCCTGCCGCTGGCGCTGGTCGGATCGCTCTCACGCGAGGCACTGACCCGGTGGCGCGGCCGGCTGCTGGGCGCCGGACAGACCGGCAAGACCATCCTGGGCGGTGGGGCGCTCGCGATCGGCCTGCTGATCCTGACCGGCGCGGACCACACGGTGGAAGCCTGGCTGGTCAACGCCTCCCCAGCCTGGCTCACCGACCTGACGACAAGCTACTGAGCGGCCACGTCTCCGGAGCGAGACATGTATGGGAGCGGGGATCGCGGGAACGAAGAGCCCGGTCAGTATGCCCCGCGTGCCGCCCCCTAGCCCAACTAGTCCGCCGCCATCTTCATCTGCCAGTCGCCAATCCCGGGCCGCGGCAGACCCAGATTCTCCCGCAGCGTCGGGCCGGCATAGTCCTTGTGATAGATGCCGCGGCGATGCAGTTCAGGAATGACGAACCTTACGAATTCCTCATAGGCGCCCGGGACATGCGTAGCCGAGATCACGAACCCGTCGCAGGCGCGTTCGGCGAACCATTCCTCCATCCGGTCCGCGACATCCTTCGCGTTGCCCACCACCGCCTCGCGCGGCCGGCCGCGCTTTGTCACCTCCAGGAAATCGCGCACCGTCGGGTTGCGACCGATGGCGCGCATCACCCGGTCGCGCATTTCCTGCATGCCCGACATTCCGCCCAGCTCCTCGTCGGTGAAGGTCTCGTCCATGCCCTTCCTGGCGAAATCGAAATTCAGGGCTTCCGACAGCAGCGACAGCCCGTCGATCTCGCGATACTGCTGCTGGATTGCCGCCATGTGGTCCTCGGCCTCGGCACGCGTTTCTGCCACCACCGGATACAGGATCGTGTTCACCGGCACCTGCTCGGGATTGCGGCCATGGCGCGCCACCTCGGCCTTGAACTCACCATACAGGCGCTTGCCCTCAGCCTTATCGGGATAGCCGACGAACACCGTGTCGGCCCAGCGCGCGCCGAAGCGCCGCCCGCGCGGACTGGACCCGGCCTGGATCAGCACCGGATGCCCCTGCGGCGAGCGTGGCACGGTAAACGTGCCGTTCGAACGCAGGAACCGCCCGTTGACAGCCGTGCGGTGCACCTTGTCCGGATCGGCGAAGCGTCCGGTCGTCCGGTCGCAGACGATGGCATCGTCCTCCCACCCGTCCCAGTGGCGCAGCACGATCTCGACGAACTCGTCAGCCCGGTCGTAGCGCAATTCGTGCTCGGTGTGGACGTCCTGGCCCATGTTCTGCGCCTCGCCGTCATTCACCGAGGTCACGACGTTCCACGCCGCACGCCCGCCCAGCATATGGTCCACGGTCTGAAACATCCGCGCGACGTGGAAGGGCTGATAGTAGGTGGTGGAATTGGTCGCGCCAATTCCCAGCCGCCTGGTGCCGAAGCCCATGGCCATCATCGTCGCCACCGGATCGAGCTTCACGCAGCGGATACCGTGCTCCACCGTGTGGCGGTAGTCGCCGCCATACAGGTCCGGCATTGTCAGGCGGTCGTCGAAGAACGACAGGTGGAACTTGCCTTCCTCCAGCACCTGCCCGATCCGCTGGTAGAAGGCCGGCGAGGTGAAATCGGTCCTCGACTCCGGGTGCCGCCAGGAACTCACGAGGTTGGTGCAGTTCTGGGCCTGCAGGAATCCGACAAGGACAATCTGACGCATCGTTTCGCTCCGGCTGCGGCCTCCGCGACGGGGCCGGTTGATTTCGCGGCATAGGGCGAATGACACGGGCCAGACCGTCATTGACCTGGATCAAAGGCGGTTTGGCCTGCCGGCCGGTTGCGGCTACCCTGGCCGCAACGGCACGGAGGAAACACCATGACCGAGAAGCCGACATTTGGACGCTACGCCGAACTTCCTGTTGATCGCATGACCGAGGGCCAGCGCGAGGCCTATCGGTTCCTGGTGGAGGGGCCGCGCGGCAGGTTGCCCGGGCCGTACAAGGTCTGGGTGCACAACCCGAAGCTGGTGCATGCCGCCGCGCCCATGGGCCAGCACTTCACGCCCGGCTCATCGTCGCTGTCGGAGCGGGAGAGGGAGATCGCCGTCGTCATCATCACCAGCCGGTGGGCATCCGCCTACCCCGCTTCGGCGCACGAAAAGCGCGGCAAGGAAGTCGGCCTGCCGGCCGACAAGGTCGAGGCGATGATGGCCGGCCGCCCCACGGCATTTGAGGACGCGCGCGAGCAGGCGGTCTACGAGATCGCACTCTCGCTCACCAACAACCGGCTGATCTCCCAGGGTCTGTACGATCGTGCCGTCGCGACGCTGGGTCATGAGAGCATCACCGACATGGTCGTGCTGATGGGCTACTACACCGCCGTCTCGCTCACGATGAACTTCTACGCCGTGCCCGCCGGCACGCCGGGGCTGGCCCGATGAGCCGCCTCACCGCCCTGGCCGTGGCGGCTTGTGTCGCCGCCCTCGCGACGGCCGCACTGGCGCAGGACAAGCCCCTGCTGCAGCCGACGCGCGACGCCTCGATTACCTACAAAACGCTCGGCTCGGATCCCGGCCGCACCATGCAGATCAGCCACGCCGCCGCCGGCGGCCTGACTCGCATGGATATGCCGGCCATGGACGGCGGCTATGCCATCGTCGACCGCAAGAACCAGCGCGCCACCATGGTCATCCCGGCGCGGCGTGCCTACATCGTCCTGGCCGGTCCGCAGATCCCCGACCCTGGCTCCCTGCCCGAAGAGGACGCGAAATTCACCCGCAAGGGGACTGACACTGTCGCGGGCCAGGCCTGCACGGTCTGGGCGTACACCTCCGCGAACGGCAATGGGACGACCTGCATCACCGCCGACGGCCTGATGCTGCGCGGCGTCGACCAGGATGGGGACGGGATGGAAGCCACGAATATCTCCTTGGACCCGCTGCCGGCGGACCGGTTCGCGCCGCCCGCCGGGTTCCAGAAGATGGAAATGCCGGGCATGGGCGGCATAGGCGGCCCGGGCGGGGCGCCGCCGACACGCCCGCCCGGCCGCTGACCGAAGGAGGATGCCATGACCAGCCTGTCGATCACGCCGCTGCATCCGTCCCTGGGCGCCGCGGTCGCCGGTGTCGATCTCAGCCGATCCATCGATGGCCCGACGCGGGACGCGCTGAACCAGGCGCTGGCGGAACACCTGGCGCTGGTGTTTCACGACCAGACGCTGACGCCCGACCAGTATCTTGCCGCCGCCGCGATCTTCGGCCCGCCGATGCGCCAGCACTATTCCCAGCACAACATGCCGGATCACCCCGATATCGGCCTGATCTGGCATCGCAACGGGCAGCAGCCGGCGGAACGCTGGCACACCGACCACACGAACCGCGAGCGTCCGCCGGCGGCCACCATCCTATATGGCGTGGAGATTCCCTCGGCCGGCGGCGGCACCAGTGTCGCGAACATGCGTGCGGCGTATCAGGCGCTGGATGGAGAGGAGCAGGCGCGCCTCTCCACCCTTCGCACCGTCAACATTCTGGACGGGCACGAGGACACGCGGACCGAGGACCAGGAGAAATACGGCAAGCCCATCGTGCATCCGATGGTCCGGACCCACCCCGTGCACGGCTCCCGCGCGCTCTATTTCCACATCACGAAAATGCGCGAGATCGAGGGCATGACGCAGGCGGCCAGCCGATCCTACCTCGAGGACCTGCTGGGCCGGATTATCCGGCCGGAGATCGTCTATCACCACGCTTGGCGCAAAGCCGACGTGCTTGTGATCGACGACCGCGCGACGCTGCACCGGGCGCATGGCGACTACGACCGCAGCCAGAGCCGTGTGTTGTGGCGCATCATCGTCGAGGGAGACAGGCCGCGCCTGGTCTGATCGCGGCCAGTCAACAAAGTTTGAGAGGTAAAACGAGCCGCGGGCCACTAAGCACTTCGGGCAATCCGCCGCCGGCGGGTTGTGCCGACCTGTAACCGGAGCCCCACCCGAGGCATGACCGACCACGCGCGCAAGCTGCTAAGCCAAACCATACTTTACCTGCCGGCCCAGTTCCTTCCGCCGCTGCTGCAATTCGTCACGATGATCGTCTGGACGCACCTCTTGCAGCCGGCGGGGTTTGGTATCGCGGTGTTCGTCGTGTCGGCACAGGAATTTGCCGCGATGCTGGCGGTCACATGGTGGTCGCTATTCGTCCTGCGGTTCCGGCTGAAGTTCCGGGACGAGGCGGAGCAGCGCTTCCGGCTGATGGACAGCCTGGTGATCGCGTGCGCCGCCGCCGTGCTGGTGCTGCTGGCCTTGCCGGTGCTGTGGATGGCCGGGGCCAGCCTCAGCCTGGCGTTGTTCCTCTCGGCCGCGCTGTTCCTGGTCGTCCGCACGATCTTCTCCCACTATGCGGACTGGATCCGCGCTGACCAGCGCATCGCGGTTTTCACCGCGGCGCAACTCACCGGAGCGATCGTCGGTTCGGCCATGTCCATCCTTGCGCTGATCGTGCTGGGACCGCTGCCCGAGGTGGCGCTGGCGGGCCAGGCGTTGGGTTTCGTGCTCGGACTGATCCTGCTGTTCTGGAAGGGCGGCCTGCGCCTCCGGACCGGGCGCTTCGATCCCGAAATCTACCGGGACGCCATGCGTTACGGCGGCCCGCTGATCCCAAGCGGCGTCCTGGGCTGGGCCGCTGGCAATGTCATCCGCATCGTCGTGCAATTCTCTCAGGGAGCGGCCGCCCTCGGCCTACTTTCAGTCGGATGGGCGCTTGGCCAGCGCATCGCCACCGTGCTGGCGATGCTGTTCGCCGCCGCCGCCTACCCGCTGGCAGTGAGCAACATCGAAGGCGGCGACCGCCATGCCGCGCTGTCGCAGGTTTCCCTGAACGGCGTCTTCCTACTGACGCTGCTGGCGCCGGCGACGGCCGGGGTCGCGCTGCTGTCCACGCCCCTGGTGACGATGCTGATCGCAGAGCCGTTCCGTGCCACGACGATCGTGATGCTGCCCATCGCCATCGTCGTTGCCGCGATACGGTCGCTGCGCATCCATACCAGCGACCAGACGATGATCCTGGTGGAAGCAACACATGTGACGCTGTACGCCTCGATGTTCGAGGCGGTGGCAAACACCCTATGCTGCGTGATCGGCCTTTGGTGGGGTGGGTTGGTCGGCGCGGCACTTGGCGTGCTCGTCGGCACGATCCTGTCCGCTATCGCCTCGTTCGCCTATTCCATCTTCCGGATCGGCCTTCCCCTGCCATCGGTCTGGACGGTGCTGCGGATCGTGCTGGCAACCAGCGTGATGAGCATGGGCGTCTGGATGATGCCGCGGCCGCTGACTGTCACGGCATTGGCCATGACGGTTGCCGTGGGAATTCTCTCCTATGCCACGATGATTCTGCTGACCTTCCCCGAGTGTCGTTCGGTCGTCGGGCAGCAACTGCGCCGAGCGGCGTGATCGCGGGTGTGCGGCGGGGGATAGGAGGAACGATAGCGGCCCAGTCTCGCGGCTCTCCGTTGCCACGCCGCATGCAGCAACCGCCGTCACGACGTCACCGCTTGCAGGCTGAGATCCGTGCATGACGGTCTGCGCGAGACACCGCGGAGAGGTATGGCGGCGGATTGGGTCACGGTCATTCCCGTGACCGACCGGGTCCCATGAACCTAGCATGATCGTCCTGGGCGGATCGCCGGCCTGGCGTCAATCATGCGACCAAGCAGGGTAACAGCGCGTATTCAGCCTGCACAGTCAGGCCGAATACGCGCCGTCCGGGCATTCTCCGGCGGACGGCTGACTGACGTCAGCCGATCTCGGTCCGCTGCAACGGCGTGAACCCGTCCCGGCTGATCGTAAACCCGGTCGGCCGCCCTTCGGGTAGGTTCACGAGGCGGGGCAGATTTTTCCATGGTGCAACCGCCTCGGTGGTCCAGCGGTTCGACTGCCAAGGCGAGAAATGCAAATACAGGAACTCGCGGTCGCCGGTCGTGTCGGTCGTCAGGTGTCCGCGCTCCCAGAACCAGCGGCGCGGGAAGTCCGGGCCGCCATCCACCCATCTCAGCGGCGGGATGTTGGTGGAATGCCGCTCCTGAAAGTAGCCGCCCCCCAGGAAAGGCGTGACGAGCCTCCGCCAGATGTTCCGCCCCCGGACCGGCAGGAACAGGCGCGAGAAGATCTGCTCGTCGAAGCTGCGATGGCGATCTGTCGAAAGATGCACCTTCCAGCGTGGAATTCGCTTGAACGCCGTCAGCATCGCCTCGGAAGTTCGCAACAGGGAGAAATGTCCCGCAACGATATGGTCATGCGGTGAAATCACATCGTGGACTAGCAGCTCCGGCGTGTAGAAGCGGCGGATGTCGCCGTAGATCACATCGAGGTCGCCAAACCCCCAATAGTCGTAACCTGCGACTTCATCCCGGTGGACTTCGCCAAGGGTCGGTTTCAGGTCGCACAGCTTATACACATCCGTCCATTCCGGCGTGATGCCAAGCCGTTCCGCCGCCAGCGCGCGGTATGCGGCGAAGGTCATGGTGACGATTCGGACATTTGGCGGGACATCCGCCGGTGGCGGCGAATCGCCAACCAAAAGCCAGTCGACAGTCGGGTTCCAACGGCAGGATTCCAGGAACAGCCGCATCCAGGGCGGCCAGGGGCCAAACCACAGTATGATCATTTTGATCCGCGGCGCCGACGAGGTCGCGACATCCGGTTCCGGGTGCGGTGCAGGCCCCGCGACCGCCGGTTCCACGGCCAAAAGCGATTCCCGATCTGCAACTGACGCCATGCGTGCGGCCATGTTCCTGAATGGACGGTGTCAGAGGTATCGTGCGTTACCATCACGACCAATGCACATCGGCTTGATGAGGTTCGGATCAGGCGACACCGCAGACCGGGCGCATCTTTCCGCCATACCCCGTGTCGACTGTCGCGCCGGAATGAAAGCCGCGGCTGAATGCGATTCGCGGCCAGCGCAGCCTTATTCGTCCTCCAACAGGAACGTATCGACCAGTCCCGTCGCCCGCGAGCGATCGGCGCGCTGGTGCGCCTGTGTCAGGTTGCACGCGGCCGACCCCAGATAGAAGCGCTCATATTGCTCGTTCCGGCTCGCCAGCGCCGAACCGGCGAAATCCCAGGCCAGGCGGAAAATCCGCGTCCGCCGCTCCGCGTCCACCCCATCCGCGCCCACGAGATAGCGCTCGATCAACGGACGAAGGGCTGGAGCGGCGAACTGCGCCGCAGTGGGCGTGGTCAGCAGGTTGTGTGCTCCCAGTTCGCGGATAATCTCATTCACGCGCGGGAACCAGCGCGGAAGAGACGTGCGCAGCGCCAGCAAAGGAGCGGTGTCACAATACCACATGCCGTTGCCGGGGTCGCGCGCATCCGCCTCGGCGGCACGGATCGCGGCCCGAGACAGCTGCGCAAAAGTCCAGATCTCTCCCAGCGCCTGGTGCGTCGGCGGGCGCGCATCGCCGATCGCCTCGGTCATCAGCGTGGCGAGGCCCCAGGCAAATTCCAGTTTCACCTGCGCCCGGATCATGGTCTGCTGCATGATGTTCGGCCACCACGTGGTGCGCACGACCGAGTTATAGACGTCCAGGTTGCCGTCGATGAACAGGCGGTCGCGGGGCACCTCCACGTCGTCGAAGATCACGAAGGCGTCCTGCTCGTCGAACCGCGCCGACAGCGGATAGTCGAACCGGTTCGGCGGCCGGGAGACGCTGTCGCGGCAGATCAGCTTCAGCCCGGGTGTCGCCATTGGGATGCTGAAGCACAGCGCATGACGCGGATCGGCATCGGGGATAGGCGCGGCGGGATAGACCGCCATGTCGTCGGCGAACGGCGCCAGCGTCGCCAGCACACGCGACCCGCGGACGATGATGCCGTGCTCGGTTTCCGCCACCTTGTGCAGCTGCACCGGATCGATCCCCACCGGCACCGAGCCGCGAGTGCGGTCGACGGTGTGATGGACAATGGCATGAGTGAGCGACAGATCGGCGCGCGCCATATGCCGCTGGTAGCGCACCAGCGCCTCGGCGCCGCGGTCGTTGCCGTGCTCGCCCCAGGCCTTCCAGTCACCAGCGAACCCGGCGAAGGTCACGTTCATGTAGTCCGGCGTGCGACCCATCAGCCCGACCGAGAACTCGGCGGTCCGCTCGAGCGCCCGGTGGCGCTGTTCCAGATCGGCCCGACTGCGCGGAATCATGTGGCTGACGGCGATCGGCTCACCGGTTTGCGGATCGGCGATCAGGCAATCGTCGGAGTAGGCGTGATCGCGGTCGAATACATCGGCAATCGCCCGCGCCGCACCCGCCAAGGCGGGATGCGCGGCGGCGTCGTCAACCCGCTCATTGCCCAGCCACAGTTCGCGTCCGTCCCGCAGCCCGGCCAGGAACACTGCGCCGGTGCGGGCGGGCATCGCGCTACTCCTTCACCGCGCCGGTCATCGACGAGACATAATACTCGACGAAGAAGGAGTAGATCAGTGCGACGGGGATCGATCCCAGCAGCGAACCGGCCATCAGTGATCCCCATTGATAGACATCGCCCGTGACTAGTTCGGTCAGGATGGCGACGGGCACCGTCTTCTTTTCGGTCGATTGGATAAAGGCCAGGGCATAGATGAACTCATTCCACGACAAGGTAAACGCGAAGATCCCGGCCGAGATCAGCCCCGGCACCGCCAGCGGCAGGGTGATCCGCCACAGGATCTGCACGCGGGACGCCCCGTCGATCAGCGCGCATTCCTCCAGCTCATAGGGGATCGACTTGAAGTAGCCGATCAGCAGCCAGGTGCAGAACGGCACCAGGAAGGTGGGGTAGGTCAGGATCAGGGCCAGCGGGCTATCGAACAGACCGAACTGGAAGACCATCGTCGCAAGAGGAATAAACAGGATGGTGGGCGGCACAAGATAGGCCAGGTAGATCGCCAGCCCCAAATGCTGCGCGCCCTTGAAGCGCAGACGCTCGATCGCATAGGCCGCCAGCACGCTGGAAAAGATCGACAGAAAGGTGGAGGCGACGGAAATCCCCATGGTGGTCATCAGCCACCGAGGGTAATCGGTCTGGAACAGCAAGACCTTGATATTCTCCAGCGTCGGCGAGTCTACCCAGAACGGATTGTATTGCTTGTAGTCGTACATTTCGTAGTCGGGTTTTACCGACGTGATCGCCATCCAGTAGAATGGGAACAGCAGGATAATCAGGAAGAGCGCCAACGGAATATAGATCGTGATGGTCCGTCGTGCCGCGGAATCCCACGACATGAGCTCCGGTGCCTCGGTGGTCCGTCCGGAGGCGACGGATTGCAGTTCCTCTTCGGCGCGAACGATCGCGTCAGTCATTGCCGCCTCCCTGCTGCCACTTCCGCCGTCCCACGCCAAAGAAACACACCAGCGTCGCGATCAGCAGGAACGGGATCATGGACACGGCGATCGCCGCACCCTCGCCAAGCTGGGATCCAGGGATAGCGCGCTGGAACGCCAGCGTGGCCATCAGATGCGTGGAGTTGAACGGGCCGCCGCGAGTGATGGCATAGACCAGCTGGAAGTCCGAGAAGGTGAACAGGATCGAAAGCGTCAGTGCCACAGCCAGGATCGGCATCAGCAGCGGCACCGTAATCCGGCGGAATTTCTGCCAGCCGGTAGCGCCGTCCAGCAACGCGGCCTCATATAGCGACGGTGAGATCGTCTGCAGACCGGCGAGCAGCGTGATCGCCACGAACGGAATGCCACGCCAGATATTGGCGACGATCAGCGACCACCGGGCGGCCCAGGGCGTACCCAGGAAGTCGATGTAGTGGTCTCGCAGGTGCAGGACGTCCACGACGACAAACGAAACGATGGAGAACTGCGGATCATAGATCCACCACCAGGCAATCGAGGACAGTACAGTCGGCACGATCCACGGCAACAGAACGATCGCGCGGATGAACGCCTTGAACGGAATATGGTGGTTGAGCAGAAGTGCCAGCCAGAGGCCCAGCCCGAATTTCCCGGCCGTAGCGATCGCCGTGTAGAAAATCGTGAACCAAACCGCGTTCCAGAAGACCGGGTCATCCATCAGCCACTGGAAATTCTCCAGGCCGACGAACACGCCCCTCTGGCCGATGGTCGTGTCGGTCATGGCCAACCACACGCCAAGTCCCAGCGGGTACGTCAGAAACACGACCAGCAACCCGACGGTGGGCAGAAGGCACAGCACCACAAGGAATGGTTTCGAGTCGAATAGCCGGGCCAACCAACCTTCCTGCCGGCGTGGCACGAACCGCATACTGGTCTCTACCGTGGCGCCCATGTCGTCCTGTCCTACGAGGGAACTACCCCAACCCTTTCTGAAGAAGGGCGCGGTGCGGCGGTCAGGGTGGCGGGGGACGGTTCATGAACCGTCCCCAAACACCGGGCCGCTACGACTTGCTGTAGTAGCGTTCGGCTTGCCGGGCGGCTGCCTTGGCCGCTCGTTCGGGAGTGGCGTTGCCGGTGACGACGGAGGCGAACATGTCGACGATCACATAGTTCGCCGTGACGGCGCTGGAGGCCGGGGTCACTGGTCCCTTGTAGCCGTCATAGTACGGCGTATCCATCGCGCTGGCGAACGGCTCCAGCTTCGGATCCGCTGTCCAGAACTTCATTTTGGCATAGGCCTTGAGCGGCTGCGACCAGTAGCCGATGCAGTTCGACAGCCATTCGCCATATTGCGGCGCTTCCATCATGAAGCGGAGATAGTCTCTCGCCGCATTCGGATACTTGGTGTGCTTGAACACCATCGCATTCATCGGGGTAGCCAGGGTCGGTGTCCGGCTTGCTTTTCCCTTCGGCTGCGTCTGGTGGAACGTGTCCTTGGCGATGTCCTGCAGCTTCTGATCCGGCGAGTTCTTCAGGACATAATAGAGTGACACGCCGTTGAAGGTCAGGCCGATTTCCCCTGCCGCAAAAGCCTTGTTATTGCCAACATCGTTCCAGGACAAGGTGCCCGGGATCATGGTCTTCTGGAGTTCGGCCGCATATTTCAGCGCGTCGATGGTCTCCTTGGAGTCGAGCGCGATCTTGCCGCTCTCATCGACAAGATAGGCGTTATGGGTCCACAGCAGCCAGGATGCGAATGCATTTGCATCGCCCAGTGCATGCCCCAATGAGAAGCCACAGGGGTGACCGGCCTTCTGAAGTTTCTGGCAAAGGGTCAGGAACCCTTCCAGGTCGTCCGGAACGCTGTCGTATCCGGCTTCCTTGACCCACGACTTGCGATAGACCGTCGGCCCGGTGCCGCCGCCGATCGGGATCGAGATCCAGTTCTTGGTGCCCCATTTGCGGCCATAGGTTTCCGCAAGCTGATACCAGCCGCCATATTTCGCGCCGAGGTAATCGGCAAGTTCGGTCAGGTCATGGATCTTTGTGGCATAGATCTGCGGATCGGAGCTGAACCCGATAACGATGTCGGGACCGGCACCTGTATTGGCGACCACTGCGGTCTGCGGGCGCATATCTTCCCAGCTGACGAAATCGACGCGCACATCGACGCCGGTCGCCTCGCTGAACTTCTTCGTATTCTGGCGCCAATAGACTTCATCGGGGTCGATGAACTTGGCCGGCCGCAGAACGCGCAGGGTCGCACCCGACTCCGGCTTGAAGGAAGGCGCCTTGACATCCGCGGTCGGCACCTCGTCTGCGACGGCCGCGCGGGCACCACGACTGCCGATAATGGGAATGGCTCCCAGCGCCGCGGCGCCGAGCGCGAGTGAGTTACGTCGCGTGATGGACATAGAGTTTCTTCTCCCTTGTCGGCCAACCGGTGAACCGTTGTTGGACGGTCATGACGACCATGACAATCGTCTCCCGCCGTCCCCGCCTCGTAAAGTTAGTCTTATGTGCTTGCGTGCCGAACCGGATCATGCAGCAAAGCGGCGGCCCGTCTCCGCGTCGAACACATGCACGACGCTGGGGTCCGGGGCGATATGGATCGTCTCACCGGGCCGCGCCGACACACGTTCACGAAAAGCGGCGATGATGTTGCCGCCGGCGAACTCCGCCATGACCTGCGTTTCCGATCCGGTCGGCTCGATCACATGCACCGTCGCGGGCAGACCATCGCCGCGCAACTGGAAATGCTCAGGTCGCACGCCATAGACGACCGGCCGTCCATCATGCCCGTTGGGTCCGCTTGGCAAGGGCAACGCGGTTCCCGCATCGGAGCGGAACACGCCGTCGGCGATACGACCGCGCAGGAAATTCATGGCGGGCGAGCCGATGAAGCCGGCGACGAACAGGTTGTTCGGCCTATCATACAGCTCCAGCGGCTCGCCGATCTGCTCCACGTTTCCACCGTTCATGACGACAATCTTGTCAGCCATCGTCATCGCCTCGATCTGGTCGTGCGTGACATAGACCGTCGTCGTCTGCAGCCGCTGGTGAAGTTCCTTGATTTCGGCGCGCATGGCGACGCGCAGCTTGGCATCCAGGTTCGACAATGGTTCATCGAACAGGAACACCTGCGGGTCCCGCACGATGGCGCGCCCCATGGCGACGCGCTGGCGCTGGCCGCCGGACAGCTGGCGAGGATAGCGGGCGAGATACGGTTTCAGTCCAAGGATATCCGCCGCCCGATTGACCTTCTCATCAATCACGGACTTCGGCGCCTTCGCCAGCGACAAGGCGAACGCCATGTTGTCGCGCACCGTCATGTGCGGATACAGCGCGTAGTTCTGGAAGACCATGGCTATGTCGCGTTCTTTTGGGGCAACATTGTTTACGACACGGTCGCCGATGGCAATATCGCCACCGCTAATGTTCTCCAGCCCCGCGATCATGCGCAATAGGGTGGATTTCCCGCAACCGGAGGGGCCGACCAGGATGACGAACTCGCCATCGGCGATCTCGACGCTGACCCCGTGCAGCACTTCGGTCGATCCGAACCGCTTGCGCACGCCGCGTATGGACACGTTCGCCATGCTTCTATGGACGCTCCTTCAAGCCTTGACCGGCGTGTGCCGGCTCCTCCCGGCTTCTCCGAACCATATGGATTTTGAATTGCGCAACGGAAGCCCTGACAGGGCTTCCGGTACGATCCAGGTGATCAGAACTTGGAGACGCGGGTCTCTTTCGAAGTGATGAACTCCAGCAGCGCCGGCTGGCCCGCCTGGGTCTGCTCGATGCCGCGCTTGATCGCCGCCTTGATCTGATCCGGCTGCGTCACCCGCTCACCATAACCGCCAAACGCCTTCGCCATGTCGGCATAATTGCCCGAAATGTCGGTCGAGCGATACTTCTCAGTCGAAATCGGCATCACTTTCAGCTCGATCGCCATCGAGAAGTTGTTCAGCAGAATCGAAAGGATGGGGATGCGCTCGCGCACCGCCGTCTCAAAGTCCATGCCGGTGAAGCCGATCGCGGCATCACCCCACAGGTTCATGCAGAGCTTGTCCGGCTTCGCGAGCTTGGCCCCCATCGCGAGGCCCAGGCCCATGCCCAACTGCGTGGTCTTGCCCCAGCCGATATAGGACATCGGCGCCGTCGATTCCCAGAACGGCGAGATCTGGTCGCGCGGGCTGCCGGCATCGTGGGTGATGATGCAATTGTCCAGGCCCACCACGTCCTTGACTGTCGCATGGAGGTCGCGGATCACGCGATACGGGTTCAGCGGCGCGTCGTTGCTGTTCAACAGCGGCAGCCACTTTTCCTTCCACTCCTCGCGGACCTTCCGGATCTCCGCCGTCACGGCCGAGGCGTCGCGGTTGGCCTTGATGGTCTGGCGCAGCTCCCCGATCAGTGCCTGCAGCGTCAGCTTCGCGTCGCCCACCAGGCCCACGGCGCTGACCACGTCCTTGTTCAGGTGGTTCGGGTCGAGCGTGGAATGGATGAACTTCTTGCCCTTGGCGAACTTGATGCCGAAGTTCGTCTCGGTGAACGAGCAGCCGATGCCGATGATCAGGTCGGACTTGCTGATGAAGTGATGCACCTGGCCCGGCAGGGCGTTGCCGCCCGAGTTCAGCGACAGCGGATGGGTTTCGGGGAAGGAGGACTTGCCGCCCAGGCTGGTGGTCACCGGCGCGCCCAGCAGTTCCGCGAATTCCTTCAGTTCGGCCCAGGCCTCGGCCCATTGCACGCCGGTGCCGGCATAGATCACCGGGCACTCGGCCGACAGGATTGCCGCCGCCGCCTTGCGCACATCCACCGGATCGGGGCCGTACTTGTGCACGCCGACCGGCGTGTAGTCGATGTCGCCGATTTCCTCGTTCCAGATGTCAGTCGGGATTTCGACGATCGCCGGCCCGCCGCGTCCGTTGCGCAGGTTGCTGAACGCGCGCCGCATGATGTTGCACAGCTCATTCGGCACGATAATCGGTTCAGCGATCTTCGCGACATCCGCCATCCGGCGGGAGGAGTTGAAGTTCGGGTCGATATGCGCAATGCGCCGCGCGTAGCCCTGCGGCAGCACCAGCAGCGGGACGGATTCCGAATAGGCCTGCGCGACACCGCCATAGGCGTTCTCGGCGCCCGGGCCATGCTGCATGCAGAAGGCGCCGATCTTGCGGCCCGAGGTGACGCGCGAGATCGCATCGGCCATGTGCAGGCCGATCCGCTCCTGACGGACGATGATCGGGCGGATATCGGCCGCGGCGGCGAATTCCAGCAGATGGTTCACGGGATAGCCGCAGAGGATCTCGATCCCCTCGCGCTTCATGATTTCGGCGATGGCCTGGCCGACTTTCATCTGTTCGTTCCCTCTCCTGGGGTTGTCACGCCACGCTGCCGAGCGGATGGGGTCGGTAGCGATATCGTGCCAGGGTAGGGCCGGGAGGGGGCGTAGGCAACCGGTGTTGCAGCAGGCGGCTCAGCGAATGTCCAGGTAAAGACGATATTCGCCGCTCCCTCTGCTGGTGCCGATCACCAGCAGATAATCGCCCGTCACCGGCAGCAGACCCGTGAAATGGCGTGCGTCATTCCCCTCTTCCGTTCCCGGCAAGGCAGTGCCCCTGACCAGAAGATCGGTCCGCGAACCCGCAAGCCGCCAGGGCGGCCGGTAGACCTGGAAGACGATGTTGGTATCCGGCGTGTCCGCCTGCGTGATGCTGAGCAGCTGCCCCTGCCGCGCCGTCAGCGTGTAGCACGCGCGCTCGCCCCTCACGACGCCGCCGCTGAGCGTCGTCGCCGTCGCACCCTGCGGAATGCGCACCGGCGTGGGCGGCGGACAAGCCGCAAGCACCGGCAGCACCGCCGTGACCCACAGCAGGACGGCCAGCATCCAAACGCCGCTTGCTCTGACAAGGAAGGCTGCCCGATCGATCACGTCCCGTCCGCCCCCGTGTTCGGTGTGCCATTCTCAGGGCACACGCGACCGTTCCCGCGGCCGCGTGCCCCGTAGGCCGCATGGTGCCGTTGCGCGTGCTCAGACAAACGCCTCCAGCGCTGCCCAGGTTGCCGCGTCTGCAACCCCGGTCGCGGCCAATCCCTTGTTCTGCTGGAAGCGCTGCAGCGCGGCTTCGGTGCGTCCGCCGAAGTCTCCGTCCGTACCCACCGGTTCACCGGCAAGGCGCAGCCGGGTCTGCAGCGCGGTAACGTCGTCGTTCTTGTCGCCGCGGCGAAGGACCGGACGGGGCGGCAATGCACCGGGGACGACGTTCAGCACGGACTTCGCCTTGGCAAGGAAGGATTTCCGGTCGTCGAAACCATTCTGGCCGCCATTGATCAACTGCGTGATCGTGCGCACGTCGTCCCGGTCGGCATGGAAGTTCAGGTGTTTCGATTTCCAGTACTCGCAGGCGATGCGAAGGGATGTCACCGGCTCGCCGGCGCCTTCCGGGTCATTCTCCAGGTCCAACTCGAGTATTGCGCCATAGCGGCGGTAATTCGCCCGCCCGGTGAGTTGGATCAGTCCCCTGCCCTTGTAGCGCGGGCCGTCTCCGGGCTGCGTGTTGCCGAGGTCCTGTCGCCCCTCATAGGCCGCACCGGACGCGAATTCCTCGGTCGTGCGCAGCCCTGCCGCCTCATGGCAGATCTGGGCGGCGAAATGCGCGACACGCAGGTCGGTCTTGATGGCGTAGGTCCGCAGCGTCGCGTCCAGCGCCGCGCCGACCGCGTCGATGATGGTCTTCTGCCTAGCCCCGTTCTCGCCAGAGAAACGTGGCGCAACCGCACGCAGCAGTTCCGCGTCGTAAGGCATGGCCGTTCTCCCGATCAGGGTGCCGGTTCCGAGAAGCGGAACCGTTTCACCCGGAACAGTCTGCCGCCGATCGGGGGACGGCGGAAGAGAACTACGCCACATCTGGCGGGAATTTCGTGATCAGGGCGCGGCCCGGACTCACGGCTTGCCGCGCCGGGGGGCGCGGGAAGACGCAGAGGTACGGTGCCCTGCAAGCGGCTGCTCGCAGGGCCTCGGTCTTGCGACGGTCAGACCACCTTGCCGGTTGACGGCTCGATCAGGTGCATCTGGTTGAGGTCGGCGGTCAGCGGCAGCATCTGGCCCGGGGTGGCCTGCGCGGCCGGGTCAATTCGGGCGCAGACAGGGGTTCCGTCCACGAAGAAGTGGACCATGGTCTCCATGCCCATCGGCTCGACCACGTCCACCGGCAGATCGACGCGGATCCAGTTCGGCCGCCCCTGCTCGTGATACTCGAACAGGTGTTCCGGGCGCAGGCCGAACAGCATGTCCTTGCCCTTGTAGGCGCCGTAGCGATCGACGCGCGACGGCGGCACGGGCAGGGAAATCCTATCGTTAATGCGGATGGACATTCCGCCCTGGCCGTCCTGCAGGCGGCACGGCAGGAAATTCATCGCCGGCGAGCCAATGAACCCGGCCACGAACCGCGTCTTCGGGTCATGGTAGAGTTCCTGCGGCGATCCCACCTGCTCGATCTCACCCTGGTTCATCACCACGACGCGGTCGGCCAGTGTCATCGCTTCCACCTGGTCGTGCGTCACGTAGACGGTGGTGGTGCGGACGGTCTGGTGCACCTTCTTGATCTCGGTGCGCATCTGCACGCGCAGCTTGGCGTCCAGGTTCGACAGCGGCTCGTCGAACAGGAACACCTTCGGGTTGCGCACGATCGCTCGCCCCATAGCGACGCGCTGACGCTGACCGCCCGAGAGCGCGCGCGGCTTGCGATCCAGCAGCGGGGCGATGTCGAGGATGCGTGCCGCCTCATCGACCCGGCGGCGGATCTCGTCCTTGGCAAATTTCCGCAGCTTCAGGCCGAAGGCCATGTTGTCGAACACGCTCATGTGCGGATAGAGCGCATAGTTCTGGAACACCATCGCGATGTCACGGTCGCGCGGCGGGACATCGTTGACGACATCACCGCCGATCCAGATCTCCCCGCCGGTGATCTCCTCGAGTCCGGCGATCATCCGTAGGGTGGTCGACTTGCCGCAGCCCGAGGGACCGACCAGCACGACGAATTCCTGATCGGCGATCTCCAGATCGATGCCTTTCACGGCCTGCACGCCGCCATCGTATTCCTTGACGACTTTGCGGATGGACACTTCAGACATGGACGTATTGTTCCCTCGTTTCGCGGTTCGATTGGGTTTCTGAGAGCGCCCGGCTCGGGCGGGACCGGCCCGCGGTCATGCCGGGCCGGCCCTATCCATCAGCCCTTTGTCGCACCGGCGGTCAGGCCGGCCACGTAGTAATCCATAAGGAAGGCATAGATGATGATCGGCGGCAACGAGGCCAGCAGACAGGCCGCCATGATCTTGCCCCACTGGAAGACGTCACCCCTGATGAGGTCGGAGATGATGCCGACGGTCAGCACCATTTCGTTCGACGTGTAGAGATAGGCGAGCGGGTAGAGGAATGCGCCCCAGGAAACCGTAAAAGCAAAGATCGTCGCCGCGATGATCCCGGGCATCGCGACCGGGATGAAGATGCGGAACAGGATCTGCAGGTAGCCCGCTCCGTCGATCAGGGCCGCCTCATCCAGTTCCTTGGGGATCGAACTGAAGTAGCCGATCATGATCCAGGTGCAGAAGGGCACCGCCAGTGTCGGGTACAGCAGCACCAGGCACCAGACGTTGTTGATCAGGCCCATCGCGCCAACGATCTGAAACAAGGGAATGAACAGCAGCGACGGCGGGATCAGGTAGGTCAGGAACACGCCGGTCGACAGGCTCTGGCTGCCCCAGAAACCCATGCGGGACAGGCTGAACGCGGCCAGGATGGCGATCACCATGCTGACCGTGACGGTCAGCACCGCGACCATGGCCGAGTTTAGGTAGTATTGCTGGAAGTTCGGGTAGGTGATCAGGTACCAGAAATTCTCGAGCGTCGGTTCCCGCACGATCCACGGGCTGCCGGTCTGGGCCGAAATCTCGGCCGAGGACTTCAGGCTGGTGACCAGCGTGTAGAATGGCGGCACCAGGAAGATCACCACGAACACCCCGAGGGCGATGTAGCTGCCCCACAGCGCCCAAAGGCGCTGGCGGTGCAGGCTGTTCTTGTGCCGCTGCCGGGCAGCGGCATGGTCCATCGTGGTCGCGCTCATGCTCCGATCTCCTTGGCCCGCCGAGTGACGCCGCTCAGGACGAAGAAGGCCGCGAAGGCAAGCAGCGGGAACATGAACAGGCTGACGCTCGCGCCCAGCGGGATGTCGCCGGACTGGATGCCGACCTGGAAGGCGTAGGTGGCGAAGACATGGGTCATGTCCTGCGGGCCGCCCGCGGTCAGGATGCGCACGATGTCGAAGTTGGCGAAGGTTACGATCAGGCTGAACATCACGGTGATCGCGATGATGTTGCGCATCATCGGCAGCGTCACGAAGAACAGCTTCTGACGCGCATTCGCCCCGTCGATCGCCGCTGCCTCGTAGAGCTGGTCGGGCACCGACTTCAGCGCGGCCAGATACATGATCATAAAGAACGGCGTGCCGTACCAGGTCTCGACCGCGATGGTGCAGAACCGCGCGATCCAGCCCACGCCCAGCCAGGGCACGCTCTCGGCGCCGAACTGGTTCAGGATCCAGTTGAATGCCGAATAGGACGGGTCGAACATCCACCACCAGGTCAGGGTCGACAGCGCCAGCGGGATGACCCAGGGCACCAGCAGAAGGCCGCGCCAGATACGCTGGTTCTTACCGGGGATGTTGTGCATCAGGTGCGCCAGGATGAAGCCCAGGAGTGCCTTCAGGAACACCGAGGTGATCGCGAACAGGCAGCTCTGAAAGATTACCAGCTGGAACGTGTGACGCTTCAGCAGGAACGCGAAGTTGCCCAGCCCCACGAAGGCGGTCATCTTCTTGTTCAGCATGCTGAGATAGATCGCATAGAACGCCGGGTAGATCACGAGGCCGGCCACCAGCAGTATCAACGGCAGGCACAGCATGAAGGCAATCGTTGATCGTCGCTCCAGGAACTTGCGCACCGCGCCACGCGGTCGGGCAGCGCTTCGGGTGGGAGCCATTGCGCCCACCGGGACGCTAGTGCCGTCTGCCATTATGAACCTCCCTTCCGCCGACGCTCAGCTGATGCGCCTTGATCGGTTCTGGTCTGAGTCAGTGTACGATTGAAAATCAGCACGTTGTGAGGGAGATGCATGGCGAATGGCCGAGCGGAAACGCCCGGGTGCATCATGCCCAGCCGCATCGTTTCCGTGCCATCGCTGAATCCGGACCTGCATTGCCCCGAAAACAGCCTGTTTGCGCGACCTCTCGCACATCCGCCAGCCCTCCCGTCGCGGCGGGAAATATCCCCGGTACGCGAACATTCTGACCATCCCTGTCGCGGCGGCTGCATTGGCCGTTCGCATTATGTCCGTCCATCCGCGTTTGCACGGATCACGTCCTGTCATGTGCGGAGGCTGATAGCGCTACCGCGTGCTTAGGCTAGCGAGTGCCGCGGTTCCGTGCAACGGCAGGCTAGACCACGCCCTCGCACGGAACCCGGCGCCGGTCCTCAGCGCATATAGCCTTCGATCTCGCCTTGGGCCCAGCTTACGACCTGGTTGATCGACTGACCGCTCTGCAGACGGGAGAGCATCGCGGCGTGGAACTGCCGCTGATACATCCGGACCGCGATCTCGGGCGGGGCCGGCATGCCGGCGACATGCTCCTCGGCGTTATGGGTCGGGCGCACCGGATAGTTGAACACCGTGCCCTTGGGCGGTTCCACCTCGTTCCAGGTGTTAAAGTCCAGCATGCTGGCAAAGGGCGGGATGTCATAGCCGACGACGGCATCGACACGCGGTTCGACCTGTTCGCGCTGCAGCAGATGTTCGATCAGCTCCTTGCCGGCGGATTTGTTCTTTGCAAATTTCCAGATTCCCCAGAAGGATTGCGAATAGGGCACGAACCGCCCGGCCGGCCCCTTTGGCGCCGAGAAGGTCCAGCAATCGGCGGCGATCGCGGGCGCGTCCCGCTTCGCCACGGCCCAGGCGGATGGCGGGTTCCAGATCAGCGCGGACCTGCCCGCGATCAGGGCACGATTGTTGGACGCGTCGTCATAGCTAACGGCGTCGGGCGGCAGGACCTTCACCAGCTTCTGCGCGTGCTCCAGCGCCTGCTTCACCGCATCCGAGTCGACGCGCATCTCGCCCTTGGCATCGACCACCGGCGCGCCGAACGCCGAGAACAGGGCGCCGCAGGTGTCGTTCGAGTCGGCGGTGGCACCAAGGCCAATGGCGAAGGTCATGCCGCCCTTGTGGCAGGCCTCGGCCGCCTTCAGATGCGCGTCCCAGGTCCAGGCATCCATCGCCGGCGTGTAGCCGAGCTTGGCGGGGTACATCTCAGTGACGTCGATGCCCGCGAGTTCCTTCATCACACTGATTCGGGCGCAAGGTCCCTTCGCCTGGGCCCCCCAGCTTGACGGCACGCCGTGCCACTTGCCCCCGACCTGGCCGAGGTAGGTAGCAAGCTTGCTGATCTTGCCGAATTTGTCGGTGAGGCGGCCGACGACATCGTCCAGCGCCTCCAGCTTCTCGGCGTGATTATGGATTTCCCACTGGGTGAAATGAAGGACATCGTGGCCGGCGCCGGCCTGCGCTTCCGCGGCCTGCGTCAACACGAGCTTGTTGCCGACCGAGGTGATGAAGTCGACGATGATGTCGACCTGGTTCTTGGCGGCCCACTCCACGCACTGCTTGCGCAGCACGTCATTGCCGGCCGGGACCCAGTGATCCCAAAAACCGACGGTCAGGCGGCCCGCGGCACGTCCCGAGCGGATGTGCACCAGTGGCAGGGCCGCGGCGGTAGCCCCCAGTTTCAACGCTCCGCGACGTGTCACGCGGTCGGCTCTTGACATCGTTTGCAGCTCCCGTCGGCGCGCCGTCATCCGGCCCGCCCTGTTGGTCGTTCTTCCAGTTCCGGACGCCGGTCTGTGCCGGGCCGGTCGGCGGACGGGCGGTTGGCCATATCACTTGCGGCCCGCTCGCCGCGGCAACCTAGGGAAAGGTCGGCCACACGGCAACGCGGTATTCCACGCCAGTGCGTCCGCCGCTCGGTTCGGCCGCCGCGGTGGAACATGGCGCCTTTTCCCGAGGCAAGGCCGATGTCGGCGTGTCGTCCCTCTTCCAAACCGCGGTCACGCCGGAAACCCGGCCATCTCCGGGTCGGGCAGCCTGGCGCGTCCTTGCCGGCGGCTAACGCATCTGCCATCCGACGAACTGCCTTGACGGCGTGCCGTTACAGTGGACGCGAAGCCGGATCTGATCGTGCGACGCTGGCCGCAATGCAGCCATCGTTTCGTATCGAGTCACATTTCGCAATGCTGCCGCAGACACACCGATCAGCGCCCGCGTGACGAAGAGTCATCCAAATGATTCCAATTGCGATCTTTCATGACGAACAGCGACTGGCCGTCTGATACAACAGCACGGTAACGCATTCTTAGCATAATTGTAACGATCCGATGAAATCGATTTATTGGATGACGCATCGTCACATCCGAAATACAATGTAATGCAGAAGGCGCATTGGCCGCCAGATTGGGCGGCAGCTGTATTGTCGCTGATTTGCATCAAACCAGCGCGATATCCCGAAAAAAATGATGATATCAAACCAATTATATTCCGGAATCAGGATATGTTGATGCAGTTGCAGCGACCGATACGGATCATTTTGTCGACAGTATCGAGTCGATTTTGATACGGTCTTAGAGATTTTTACGGCGCGTCGATGGTTTCTACAACTATAGGTTTATGGAGGTAAGCTGAATGAAATGAAACTGTCTCCCCCATCCGGGTTGCCTGGCAGCCGGCGGTAGCATCGAAGCGGAGCGGGATCATGGACGATTGGGGCGGGGGTCACGACGGCCACGGCGGGCATGGCAGCCACGGTGGGCACGGCGGGCATGGTGGGCACGGGGGACACGGTGGTCATGGCGGCGGCCACGGGGGTGGGCATGGCGGCGGAGGCAGTGGCGATGGCGTCACCGTCCGCGGCGCGAACGGACAGGTCATTCGCCTCAGCTATTCGGATGAGGACAACCGCGTCCTCGCGCGCGATCTCGCCGGCCAGATAGACAACGCGATCCACGGCGGCATGCTGATCCCCGCCAGCGACCAGAACGGACCGCCGCCCACCGTGCCGGGCGGCAAATACGGCGAATTCGTGCAGACCCGCAGCGGCTTTCTTTCGCTGCCCAGCAACTATCGCGTCCTGGTGGAAACGGCGAAGACCGCGGTGGTCTTCGGCTCCGGGGCGCAGCAACAGATCGTACTGTCCGGCGATCAGTCGGACCTGACCTTCATCGACAGCAAGGGGTCTGGCACGATCGTCGCCGGCGGCGACCACAACCGGCTGGAGACGAATGGCGGCAACTGGCTGCTGAACACCGGCCACGGTGATGACGTCATCGCGGCCCTGAGCGGCGGCAGCAACACCGTCATGGCGGGCGGCGGGCGGAATGCCATCCGCCTGGGATCAGGCCAGAATGTCGTGGAATCCAGCGGCGACGATACGGTGCAAGCCAGCGGCGGCGCCGCGACGATCGATGCCAGCCAGGCCAAGGCGACCGTCGTCTATGGCGGCGATGCCGACCTGATGTTCGTGGGTGGGCGTGGCGGCGCGACCATCTACGGCGGCAGCGGCAGCGACACGTATTTCGGTGCCATTGACCGGTCTGGCAAGCAGGTGATCCACGGCGGCAGCGACGGCAACAACCTGCTGTTCGCCGGCGATGGCGCGGCAACGCTGTTCGGCGGCGGCGCGGGCGATCAGTTGTTCGCCTATGGCGGGTCCGACCAGATGCTGATCGCCGGCAGCGGCAATACCACGCTGGATGGCGCATTCGGCTGGGGCGACAACACCTTCGTTTCCGGCGAGGGCGACGACCTTATGGTCGGCGGCCACGGCAAGGACCAGTTCGTGCTCGGCGGCGGCAATGACACGGTGTTCGCGACCGACGGTGAACGCGACCTGTTCACGGTGGTCAACCGTCACGCCGGCGGCGACGTGCTGGTGGAGAATATCTACAACGCGGCCGACATCCGTATCCAGCTCGTGGACTACGGCAGGCACGAGGTGTACCACGCTCTGGGATCGCAGACCACAGACGGCAGCTCGGTGTCCATATCCCTGTCGGACGGGACACACATCACGTTCGACAACATCACCAATCTGAGCCGCAGCAACTTCACCTGATCCCGGCCGACCGCGCCGCAGACAGGAACCGGTCGATGAATGCCCCGGTCGCGCCAAGATAGCGGCCGGGGTCGATCAGTTGCTCGATAGCCGAGCGATCAAGCCGAGAGGCGACGGCGGGATCGCGCAGCAGCGCATCAACAAGCGGGATTCGTTCGCTCAGCGCGACGTCGCAGGCATGCTTGACGACATGGTGCGCCTCGCCGCGGCCAAGGACGGCGGCGAGGCCCATCATGACGGCCTCGGACACGATCAGCCCGTGCGTGACGTCCAGATTATCACGCATACGCGCCGCATCCACAACCAGCCCTTCGGCGATGGCCCGGGCGTGCCGCAGCGCGCCATGCGTCAGGACGAAGGCCTGCGGCAGGGCCAAGGCCTCGGCCTGCCAGGGACCCGTCGCGCGCTCATGGTCCTGCGCCATCGCGCCCTGCATCACCGGCACCAGTGCCTGCACGTTGCGCGCGGCGGCGAGGATGTATTCCGAGGCGATCGGATTGCGCTTCTGCGGCATGGTCGAGGATGCGCCGCGCCCGGCGACATAGGGTTCCGCGACCTCGCCAAGCTCGGTTTGCGCCAGCAGGATGAGATCGGTCGCGATCTTCGCCAGGCTGCCGCAGACCAGGCCCAGGAAGCTCACGGTTTCCGCCAGCGCGTCCCGCCGCACATGCCAGGGCGTGGCCGGCGCGTGCAGGCCCAGCTCCGTCGCCAGCCCTTCCATAACCGCGATGCCTTGATCGCCCAGCGAGGCGAGTGTGCCGGCGGCACCCGCGAATTCCACCTGCTCGACCCGCTGGCGGAGCTGCGCCAAGCGCGCGAGATGATCCAGGAACGGCTGCGCCCAAATGGCGCATTTCAGCCCGAAGGTCGTGGGCAGCGCCTGCTGTAGGTGCGTCCGCCCCGCCATGACCGTGTCGCGGTGCCGTTCGGCCTGCCGGACCAGGGCCGATGCCACGGCACGCAATTCGGCTTCGATCAGGTCCAAGCCCTCGCGCACCTGCAGGACGGTAGCCGTGTCCATGATGTCCTGCGTCGTGGCGCCCCAATGGGTCCACCCGCCCGCCTCCCCGGCCGCGCGCGACAGTTCGGACACCAAGCCCACAACGGGATAGCCGACATTGCGGGCACTGGCGGCGAGTTCCTCGACGCGCAGGTTCTCCCAGCGCGCGGCCGCGACGATGGCATCGGCGGCGTCAGCCGGGATGATGCCCAGGCGCGCCTGGACACGAGCCAGCGCGGCTTCGACATCGAGCATGCGCTGGAAATAGGCCTGTTCGGCGAACACGGCGCGCATCGCGTCGCTGCCGTAGAGCGTCCCCAGGATGGGACCGTCGGCGGGGTTGATCGGCATGGCGGCAGAGGGGATCAGGGCTGGTGGGATGTCAAGCGAGGCGCTGCCTCGCGCTCCGCCAGGGGCGCTGCCCTCGGATCCCCGCCAAGGGCGACGGCCCTTTCCGGAGGTCCAGGAGGCAGAGCCTTCTGGTCGGGGTCCGGGGCGAAGCCCCGCTCTTCCCGCTGGCACTTTCCTTTCGCCTGCGCCAGAGTCACGCGCTGGATTCGGAGTTGCGGCGGCGATGGCCAAGCGTGGGCTTTCTCCCATCTACCTCGACAGGACGGAAGCCGAAACGCGTCCCGTGATCCGCTCCCGCCGCGGATCTCGCAAGCGCATCGTGTTCGGCTGGTATGGCGGCAAGTTCAGCCACCTGGACTGGCTGCTGCCGCTGCTGCCCCCGGCGCACCACTACTGCGAACCTTATGCCGGATCGGGCGCCGTGCTGCTGAACCGCGCCCCCTCGCCCGTGGAAACCTACAACGACATCGATGGCGAGGTGGTGAACTTCTTTCGCGTGCTGCGCGACGACCCGGAAGGCCTTTCACGACTGATCGCGCTGACACCCTTCTCCCGCGAGGAATTCTACCTCGCCGTCAGCGACACCGGCCGCGGCATCTCCCGCCTGGAGCGGGCGCGCCGCTTCTACGTCCGCGCCCGCCAGGCCCGCACCGGACTTGCCCAGACCGCCACGCTCGGCCGATGGGCAAACTGCAAGAACACCAGCCGAGCCGGCATGTCGGGCGTGATTTCCCGCTGGTTCGGCGGCGTCGAGGCACTGAGCGAGATCGGCGAGCGGCTGCTGCGCGTGCAGATCGAGAACCGGCCGGCACTGGACGTGATCCGGCTGTATGACGGCCCGGACACGCTGTTCTACTGCGACCCGCCGTACCTGCATGAAACCCGCGGCGACAGCAAGGCCTACGGGTTCGAGATGGATGAGGAGCAGCACACCGACCTTGCAGCTGCGCTGCATCGGATCCGCGGCCAGGCCGCTGTATCCGGCTATCGCTGCGATTTGATGGACCGGCTGTACAAGGGCTGGCGCCGCTTCGATGCCGATGAGAAGCACTGCCACTCCATCAAGCAGTTGCGGCGGGAATGCGTGTGGATGAACTACTGATGGGCCGGCCGCATGGCACGCCCGATCGACCATGACGCCGCCCGCGCGCTGCTGAGCGCGACGCTGCGCCAAGCCGAGGAGGATTTTGCCGCCGGGTGCTGGCAGCCGATTCCGGACGCACTGGCGGCGGCGAACGAGCAGTTGATGCGCTCCGCGACCCAGGCTTATCGCGAGGTGCTGATCGGCTGCTGCGTGGCACGCGCGATGGATCCCAGCATCGACGTGCGGCTGCCCTATGCCAGCCAGGGCTACTACGCCTATAGCGGGCGCAGCCTGGATGAGGGCGTGGTCAATCCGTTCCTGCAGGCAGCGGAGATCCCGGCCTCCCGCGGGCCGTTCCTGTCGGTATTCCGCCGTAACGTGCGGTTCACGCCGGACATCCGCACCGGGCTGCGCGACAAGGCGGGGTTCGATGCGCTGCTGGCCTTTATCGAGGCACTGGCCGAGGCGGACCGGGAAACGGCGAAGCGATATCTGCGCCACCTGCTGACCGGGTTCGTGAAGCTGCGCGATGAGTCGAATGTCGCCCTGCTGCATGTGCAGCGCCTGAGCATTGAGCAGTACGAAACGCTGATCGGCCAGTTGCTGCAGACCCAGAGTGGCGGACGCTGGCCGGTGATCCTGTCCGTGGCAATGTTCCAGACGCTGAAGCATGCCTTCAACCTGGACTGGCAGATCGAATGGCAGGGCATCAACGTCGCCGACCGCGCGTCCGACGTGGGCGGCGATATCACTGTCCGCTCGTCGGGGCAGCCAATCTTGGCGGTGGAAGTCACGGAACGGCCGATCGACCATGCGCGGGTGGAAGCGACGTTCCGCACCAAGATCCTGCCGCAGCGGCTGACGGACTACTCATTCTTCCACGGCGATGTGCCGCCGACGCCCCATGCCAGGGCATTGGCCCGTCGCTACTTCGCGCAGGGACATGACATCAGTTTTCTGGCGGTGAAGGACTGGCTGGTGAACGCGCTAGCGACGATGGGCACACATCACCGGCCTGATTTCACGTCGCAGGTGATCGCGATGCTGCGTGACCGAGACGTGCCCGGCAGCCTGCGCCTGACGTGGAATGCGAAGGTGCGGATGCTGCTGGAACTGTAAGCCCCGGCGCGGAGTGCGACCGGGGCGGACGTGTCGGTGCCGGCAGGGCCGGTCATGTCATTCGAAGGCGAAGACGCGCCCCCAATCGCGTTTCATGTCCACGATTGTCCATTTATTTGTCGTGGCCTCCGTCAGAGCCTTGTCCAGCCGGCCGATATGGGACTGTCGATCATATGCCCATTCCCGCGCCGCGTCGG